>NZ_JBNPUZ010000004.1:0-599574 GCF_051168435.1 Bradyrhizobium sp. HKCCYLR20261 | reverse complement strand
CCCGCGCGTGAAAGTCTGAATCTCTACAAATACTTGATTCTCAGCCGGTTATTTCGTCGATTTTTGACTCAGTAGTATTAGGGAATGGTCTTGCTGGTTCCTTAGGTGGCCACCGATCATCATCCCCACCTAGAATCAATCCTAGTTAGGATACTCCGAGGCGATCGCCTTAAGGTGCATCGACTGCGTCGCTTGGTCTGTTACTGGAGTGGCGACCATGCCGATTGCTCATCACGACATCTCCAATTTAAAGTCCGTGCCAACAATGTCGGCGAGCTTACCTGGGTCGGGTGTTCGGGACGCTTGAAGCTCTCAATGCGTTGCACTCAGAATGCCCCTCAGAGCCGCAGCGGAGCCCGCTGAGCGACTCAGTTCCTGGCCGCTCCGGATAAGCTGTGGATTGTCTCCCCGCCCCTCCTCGGCCATCGCTAGCCTTTCCAATGTTCTGGGAAAAATCTCTGAAGGGGCACCTCGACGAGGTTGACAGGCTGACTTCCCCCATACCGGGCCTCGCGCCCGAGGGTGTGCCAGCCTGGCGGGCATAATTCCCGAGTACCCTGCCCGAAGCTGGTTCGCGACAGCTTCCCGTACCCCCTTCGCCATAGATGCTGACGCTTGACCAAGCGGCGCTCGGCGATGCGACGCGGTCGAGTGTGGCAGGGTACTCGGCCCATGAAGGCATCCGGGACGGCGGGCTATCTGTCGCTTTCGGTCTGTCGGCACAGAGAGAGAGAGAACCTGTCATTGACGTGTCCGATAGGGTTTAGCCATGCGGACGGCGCCGTAGCTCCAAAAAAAGATGTACGTTGAGATTGACTTCCATCAACGGACACCGTATCCAACGGACACAATCCTATCGTACAGAGCTCACCATGACCACCGTCCTCTACTCCCGCGTCTCTACTAAGGATCAAACCCTCGAACATCAGCGCATCCAGGCCGAGGCCGCTGGCTTCAGGATCGACCTGGAAATCGCTGACCACGGCGTGTCCGGCGTAAGTACGCGCCTAGCTGAGCGCCCAGAGGGAAAGCGACTGTTCGACATCCTCCGCGCCGGTGACACGCTCGTGGTCCGCTGGGTGGACCGGCTGGGCAGGAACTACAATGATGTGAGCGACGCAATCCGGGAATTCATGCGACGTGGTGTCATCGTCCGCACGGTCATTAACAACATGACGTTCGATGGAGCCACCACTGACCCCATACAGATGGCAGTCAGGGACGCGCTCATCGCCTTCATGGCTGCAACGGCGCAAGCCCAGGCCGAAGCCACCAAGGAAGCCCGCCGCAACGGCATTGAATACGCGAAGCGCCCAGATGCGCCAGAGAAGAAATACCTTGGGCGCAAGCCGAGCTTTACCCGGCAGCAGTACGACACGGTTTGCAGCATGCTTGACATGTCTTCCGGCGTCAGCGCCATCGCCGAGGTCACCGGACTGACCCGGCAGACGATCTACCGAATCAAGCACGATCGGGAAGGCGCGGAAGCAGCACTGGCAAGCTGGGCAGCCTAGGCGTCCGAAGTTCAGACGGGTCAGCTCCAATCAGTGTTTTTCTCGGTGGATTGACCGGGAAAACCTCCGCAACGCCCCACCGTCACTGCACGCACTGGTCGATTTGTGATACTACTCGCGCATTGATGCACCGGAGGTGAGTCGCTTATGGGCAACTCGTACATTCCACCGTTGTTGTTGGCGTCGCTCGGACAATCTTCTCATACCCCGCATTTTGGACAGGGGTTACAGCAGGCGGCATTCGGGCAGAGCTTCCCGGCTACGTTCCTGGGCCAATCACTCCCGTATCGCTCTCGCATCGACTGGAACGCCAGATTTGCCCATTGGGAGCGAAGCGAGAGTGATAGCGAGACCAAGCGCATTGAGAGGGCGCGGGACATGGTTCATGCTGCATTGGAGTTGGACAGCTGGTTCGCTGACCAAGGCATCAAGATCGTCCCGCAAGGCAGCTTCACCAATCGGACGAACACGCGATTGGAAGCAGACATCGACCTTCGAGTTGAGCATCCAATGCTCAAGGTGGAATACGACGCCACCGTTGACGCGGCACAAGCTTGGACTGCTGGGGGCTACTATTCCACTGGCGTGACTTTCGATGATGTCATGAAAGCTATGCGATCCCGCCTTGGGACCACGCTGCTACGGACATTCGGGAAGTCCGTCGATGTGAGCGGGAAGAAGGCAATACGCGTCAAGGGATTGGAAGGGAGCCGAGGCGAGGTTGATGTCGTCCCCGCGTTTGTTCTGCACAAGATCAGGGGCACGTTGTTGTCCGGCTACTCGACCGTCGTCGGCACAGCAATCCTGTCGAAAGATGGCAATTGGACGCACAACTTTCCAGAACAGCACATCGCCAATGGACGCGCCAAGCGGCTGAGAACCGGTCTCCAATTCAAGCGCGTGGTTCGTATCGTTAAGCGACTCCGGACAGACATGGCGGAGCGCGGTCTCTATACGACTAAGGTACCCTCGTTCCTTATTGAATGTTTGGTGTACCTCGTGGAGGACGAGTATTTCACGGTACAGGGCGACGATCGTTACGGTCGCACCCAGCGCATTCTACGGCGGCTGGACGCTATTCTTAAAAATTCTCTCTCCCCGATCTGGCTACGTGAAATAAATGGCGTAAAGCTTCTGTTCGGCAGCGAGCAGGCATGGACGTATTCCACCGCCACGTCCTTCGTCGCCGCAGCGCTTGTGCATCTTGGCGGCGCCTAAATGTGGGCGTTGCTGGCACGCAAGACCCAGGTGCTCATAGTGGTGAGTCTTGGAATCGTTGCTGCCTGGGCATTAGAGGGCGTGTATTCGCTGGTTGCCGGTCCGTCGAGCCTGCTACATTGGCTGTCGCTGGCTGCATTCATAGTCGGAACGGTGCTCACCACAGCCGCAAATGTGGCGTGGAGGTTCATTTGGAAGCGCTTCCCGATCATTGAGAAGAACACCTTCCCGGACCTGAACGGCTCTTGGACGGGCAACTTCCATTCAACATGGATCGATCCGGAGACCAAGCAAGGTATTGCTCCACGCCCCGTGACCATCACCATTCGGCAAAGCCTCTTCGCGACAAGCGTCAAGCTTGAAACCGGAGAAAGCACATCCCACTCGTCCCGGTGCCTGCTCGAATCGGTCCCGGAGCAGCGGCTCTTCCGTATTTGGTACTCGTACAACAATACTCCCCGCGCACAGGTCCAGCACCGGAGCGCACCGCATGAAGGTGTTGCCCTACTGCAGATGGACTACGACGCGAATCCAAATCGACTCACCGGGACTTACTACACGGCGCGGAAGACGACTGGCGACATTGATCTGATAAGAAACGAGGCAGAGCTATGCAATTGAACCTAGCCACATAAAAAAGGCCCCGAAAGCAACAAGCTAACGGGGCCTTAACTAAAAATCCAATGTCAGCGTGTCAGGCGGCAGCGCGATCGGCTTCGTCTTGCCACGTTCCGTCATCCTCCACACATTCACATTGAGGGCATTCTCTACGAGAGAAGCAAAACTCCAACTCTTCTCCGATCGGGTAGATGTGCTGGATTTTCATCTCGACGAAGACCCTGCGGAAAGCCGCAACAGCCTTTTTCGCTTCCTTAGGGTCAACAGCGGTTTTCTCTTCAAGGTCCTTAGCCAGCTTGTCTTGAACATGCTTGTTCCTACAGGACGCCTCCAGAAAGACGAACATCCGGTAGTGTTTCTCAGAAGAGGCGGACAGAGTTTTCGTCCCGCCCTCGCAACGACTGTAGTGTTCCGGCGTCAATTCAAGAACCGACGCAACCTCATGCGAACGCATCTGGAGCGTCGATCGAATGAACTTCAAGTCCTCACCGGACAGCTTGCGCGGATGAAGCACCCGCGAACGCAGAATCTCGGCGAAAAGCCCAGCCAAGTCCACGATGCTTGTCATGGTCTTGCCTGTCGCCTCGTCAACTTTGGTTGTCACGCCCCCCGATAAAAACACCCGAAACGGAGCCCCCAGTACTCCACTGTAGTCCTGAGCAACAGGACCCGACAGGAAGTCATGCTGCATTTGGTTCACGATCGTTCTCCTTCACACTCGCTGCTCTACGAATCTCCAGCCTCGCCTCGTTCGACGAAAACCAGATCAAAACCTGCACCCTGTCATCATCGGAAGAGTGATCAAACATGCACTGCGTGCCCACGCCGTCGCACTTTTCCGCCCACAGTAAGTCGCCGCACATCGCTGCCTCGACGGCGCGAACGAGGGTGACGCCATTTAGATCGTCAATGCAGAAACGCGTGACATTGTCGGTGCCACCAACGCCAAGAAACTCCCGAACCCATACGGCTTCGGGCTGTTCAGCCGCCTGCGGCCGAACCTTCGCAACTTGGCTGGGGTCCTCACGCTGATCCACCATTGACGAGTTTCCTCCATTGGATACGCGACAAGAGATTAGCGGGCGATTGATCTTAGATCAACTATTTTCTTGATCTTAGATCAAGCAACAGATTGGAACGTGGAGCGGATGGCCCGGGTGCACGCCCGGACTTCGCCGAGACCAATTGACGTGAGGCCGCAAAAATGGCGGGGTGAGTCGTTGCGGGGCGCCCAGCTTCGGCTGGGGGACACATTGAGGTACACAATGGGGGACGCTTCAACCGTGACACCGGTTAAGTCGTTGTAATCTAAACGATTTTACTTCCATCGGAGGAGTGGCGGAGAGAGTGGGATTCGAACCCACGGTACGGTTTCCCGCACACACGCTTTCCAAGCGTGCGCCTTAAGCCACTCGGCCATCTCTCCGGCGGCCCTCTCTTGGCGGGGTCGGCGGCGTTTTGCAAGCCGGGCGGAGGCTCTCGGGCTAAATTTCCCCCAAATCGCTGATAAAAAACGCCAATTGGGCGGCGCTGGAAGCCCGTTCGGAGGCCGCTCTCGGCCCCCGGGTGGCGGGTGAACCGGCGCTCGCCATGCCACGACCACTGATTTGCGGCCGGCTCCGGCCGCGCCCCAAGATGGACCGCTGCCATGACGCACTCCGCCCTCGCCCGCCTCCTGCTGACCGCCATGCTGAGCCTCGCGGCGATCGGCGCGGCCCGGGCGGATCAATGCGCCCGGCAGGGCGTCGACGTGACCTGCGACGACGGCCGCAAGGGGATCTGGCAGGGCGACGCCATCCTGTGGCCGGACGGGACCAAATCGAGCCTGAAGCCGCATCCGTCCGTCATCGTCGGCAACAAGGCGTCGGTGGTCGTTGGCCCCGGCGTGTTCGTCGGCCAGGGCAACGGCATGGTGCCGATGGACAATCCGAGTTCGCCGAACAAGCTGCGTTGCGCCGTGCTCGACGGCGTCGCCTACTGCCATTGAGCCGACCGCGGCCGGCTAGCCGCGCCGCGATCCGTATCGCCTCAGTGATAGCGGGCGGTCGACGATATCGAGCGGCTGCCGAGGAAGCCCGCCGGCGCGGCAGGCAGAGGTTCGATCTCGGCGGCGTCCTGCGCGTCGCCGTCCTGCAGCGCCTCGAGGAAATCCGCAAACCATTGCTGAATCGAATGCCGCCGCAGCTTGGTCATCATGATCTCGTAGCGCATGCGACGCTCGTTGAGCGGCATCGACAGCGCCATCGCGATCGTCCGCGCCATGCCGTCGATGTCGTGCGGATTGACCAGCAAGGCCGCATCGAGCTCGTTGGCGGCGCCCGCGAATTTCGACAGCACCAGCACGCCGGGATCGGCCGGACTCTGCGCCGCCACATACTCCTTGGCGACGAGGTTCATGCCGTCATGCAGCGGCGTCACGACGCCGACCTGGGCACTGCGATAGAGTCCGGCCAGCACGCCCTGGCCATAGCCCTTGTTGAGGTAGCGGATCGGCGTCCAATCGACCTCGCCGTGGCGGCCATTGACCTCGCTGACGAGGCGGGCGACCTCGCTCTGCAAATTGCCATAGGCCTCGATCGATTCGCGCGACGGCGTCGCGATCTGCAGCAACGATGCCGCACGCAACAAGGTCGGATGCATCGCCCACATCCGGTCGAACGCGTTGATGCGATTGACGAGGCCCTTGGAATAGTCGAGCCGGTCGACGCCGATCGCGAGCTTCTCGCCATGCAGGCTGCGGCGCAGCCGCGACACGTCCGGATGCGAGGCTGCCTTCGCCGCCTGCTGCGCGAACTTGTCGGCATCGATGCCGATCGGAAACACGGCGAGGCGCGTACGGCCATGCAGTGACCTGACGATGCCGTCGCGCACCTGCAAGCCGAGATCCGCGCGCAGGCACGCGATGAAATTGTCACGATCGTCCTCGGTCTGGAAGCCGATGAGATCGTAGGCGAGCATTGCGGTGACGAGATCGCGGTGATTCGGCACGCTGTCGATGACGCTGCGCGCGGGCCACGGCGTGTGCAGGAAGAAGCCGATCGGGCTCTTGACACCGAGCGTACGCAGTTCGGCGCCGAGCGACAGGAAGTGATAGTCCTGAATCCAGAACAGCGTATCCGGCTTCTGGAACCGCAGCAGCGCTCGCGCCACGAAGGCGTTGACCTCGCGATAGGAGCGATAGTCGTCATGCGAGACGCGGATCAGATCGCTGCGCGAATGCAGCGCGGGCCACAGCGCCGAATTGGCGAACCCTTCGTAATAGCCCGCATAATGCGCGGCCGGCAGGTCCAGCAGCGCCAGTGCGCCGCTGCCCAGTTGTTCGATCTGCGCAATCGGTTCCATCTGCGCGCCGTCGCGCACACGGCCGGAGGAACCCACCCAAACTGCCCCGGAATTCTCCACAACGGGCAGCAGAGCTGCCGCAAGTCCGCCGGTCATTGGCTCATTGGCTTTGCCACGGGCCACCCGATTCGAAACCACGACGAGGTTCACAGCTCCCCTCCTGTTGGTTATGTCGGTTAACAACCGTTCATCAATATGGTTCCGGGCCACCCTTTCAACCAATTGAAACCAAATTCAGGCGACCGCGCGGTCTAATCAAAGCGCGGATCAAGTCAGAGCATTTCTAATCAAAGACAATGCATAGCGGTCGCAAACGCCATGCACGGGGAACTAACAAGTGGAACTTCGAGGGATCGCCGCGCTCAGCGCGACATCTTATTAGTTCCGCTTTCGGCAAGGCAGGCCAGGAACGTGCGCACGTCATCCGGAGCGTCGAAATGTCCATCGACGCCGAGCGCGCGACGGCCGACCGAGAACGACAGGCCGGCAAAATCGGGCATGATCGCGAACACCGTCTCATCGGTGACGTCGTCGCCGATGAAGAACGGCTTGCGTCCTTCGAACGGCGCTCGCCGCATCAGTTCGCGCACGCCGCTCGCCTTGGTGAATCCGGCATGCTTGATCTCGCAGACACTCTTGCCGGGCAGCACCTCGATCGGCGCCCCCGGCAGCTCGGCGCGGATGCGCGACACCTCCTCATAGATTGCCTGCTCGGCCTGCGGCGCCAGGCGATAATGCAGCGCCAGCGAATAGCCTTTGTCTTCGAGCAGAATGCCGGGACTGAGCTTGGCGATCGCCGCGAGCCGGCGCTTGAGCTCCTTGTCGAGCGGCGGCGCCTTGATGGAATCCGCTTCGTTGCCACCAGCCAGCCGCATCTCGGCGCCATGCCCGCCGACCGCGGGATAGACCTCCGGCGCGAAGATGAGATCGATATCGTTGAGCGACCGGCCCGACACCAGCGCCAGCGCGCCGGAGGTTCGCTGCAGCAGAGTGTTCAGCGTCTCCATCAGCCCCGGCGGCACCCAGACCTCGCGCGGCGTGGGCGCGAGATCGAGCAACGTGCCGTCGATGTCGAGCAGGATCGCGACGTTTTGCAGATGCGGCACGAGGCTCAGGGGCGTCGGCACGACCTCGGCCGGCTCGGAGACTCCGGATACGATCAGATCGGAATTATCCGCCATCATCACCTACTCCATCACGGCCAGCGGACGCGCGACCTCCTCGAGCGACTTCCGCTCGGCTGCAATCGCATAGCGCCAGGCGACCAGCGCGGCCACCCCCATCAGCGCCGCGCCAAACAAATAGCCGCCGAACACCGCGCCGCGCGCGCCCGAGTCGAGCAGCGCGCCGAACAGCGCAGGTCCAGCGACCCCGCCGATACCGGTCCCGATCGCATAGAACAGCGCGATCGCGAGCGCGCGAACCTCGAGCGGAAAATTCTCCGACACCGTGAGATAGGCCGCGCTCGCGGCTGGCGACGCGAAGAAGAAGATCACCATCCAGGCCGCCGTCTGCGTCTGCGCGCTCAGGACGCCGATCGAGAACAGATAGCCGGTGAGCGCGAGCAGCGCGCCCGAGACGCCGTAGGTGAAGGTGATCATCGCGCGGCGGCCGAGCGTATCGAACAGACGGCCAAGCAGCAGCGGGCCGAGCACGTTGCCGGCCGCGAACGGCAGGATGTACCATCCGACATGGTCGGACTTGATGCCGTAGAAATCGGTCAGCACCAGTGCGAAGGTGAAGAAGATCGCATTGTAGAAGAACGCCTGCGCGATCATCAACGTCAGGCCGACCAGCGAGCGCTGGCGGTAGACCGAGAACAGCGTGCGCGCGACCTCGCCAAGCGGCGTGTGGTCACGCATGCGCAGGCGGATCTTTGGTAGCGTTTTCGCGCGCTCCTCGCGGTCATGGCCGGTGACCTCGCGTTCGATCGAGGCGACGATGTCATGCGCCTCCTCGGGATGGCCGTGAATCATCAGCCAGCGCGGGCTTTCCGGAATCCACATCCGCATCACCAGCACGATCAGGCCGAGGCAGGCACCGATGCCATAGGCGAGGCGCCAGCCGACGTCCGGCCCGGCGAAGGCGGGATCGAGCAGCACGATGGCGCCGACCGCGCCAAGGGCCGCGCCGAGCCAGAAGCTGCCGTTGATCATCAGATCGGTCCAGCCGCGATAGCGGGCCGGCACCAGCTCCTGGATCGTCGAATTGATCGCCGTATATTCGCCGCCGATGCCGGCGCCGGTGAGAAAACGAAACAGCGCGTAGGTCGCGACATTCCAGGACAGCGCCGTCGCGGCGGTGGCGGAGAGATAGAGCGCCAGCGTGATGAAGAACAGTTTTCTGCGGCCGATGCGATCGGTGAGCCAGCCGAAGCCGAGCGCGCCGAGCACGGCGCCGGCGAGATAGGCGCTGTTGGCGAGACCGATGTCGAGATTGGAGAAGTGGAGGCTCGGGCTCTGCTTGAGCGCGCCGGAGAGCGCACCGGCGAGCGTGACTTCGAGACCGTCGAGCACCCACGTGATTCCGAGCGCGAGCACGACGCGGGTGTGGAATGGACTCCAACGGAGGTCATCGAGGCGGGCTGGGATGTTGGTCTCGATGACGCGATCGTCCGCCGGCGGCAGCCGCGCCGCCTCGCTTGACGGCTCTGACGTGATCACACGGAGATGCGGAAACGATGCCTGCCGGGGTGCCATGGAATCCCACTGCGACGGCGCGGGTCGCACCGCATGCTAGACCGGAGAGGGTGGAGCAAATGCGGCAGCGATGTCCTGCCGCTGCGACCCAACGTCTCGGTGAGCTGGGGGTTCCGACGGCGGGGAAAGGAACTCGGCTGCGAACTGCTGGCTGCGGGACGAGACGGCCTCGCGCATGCGGTTCAGCCCGGTACCGCTCCACCCACCGCTGTCGTCCCGGGCAAGCCCGATGACGCAAAGCGTCAGCGGGCGCCGACCCGGGACCCATACCGCCTAGTGCTCGAATAGGGCATGCGATTGATACCACCCGCCCCAAGTCTGACACGGCGTATGGATCCCGGCGTTCGCCGGGATGACAGCGGGGGATTTGGCGGCGCGTTCTGCAGCCACGAGCTCCGGGAAGACACCCGAGCGCAGCGCGCCTCACGCGGCGCGGATGTTCGCCATGAAGCGGTTGAGCTCTTCGCGCAGCCTTGCGCTCTCTGACGACAGCGACTGGGCGGAGCGCAGCACTTCCTCCGAGGCTTCGCCGGTCTGGGTGGCGCCGCGATTGACCTGGGTAATATCGGTCGCCGCGGCCTGCGTGCCGGCGGCGACGCCCTGCACGTTCTTCGCGATCTCCTGCGTCGCCCCGTCCTGCTGCTCGACAGCAGTGGCGATCGACGAGGCGATGGTCGATATCTGCCGGATGGTGCCGCCGATCTGCTTGATCGCCGCAACCGACTCCTGGGTCGCCGCCTGCATGCCGGAGATGTGGTTGGAGATGTCGTCGGTCGCCTTGGCGGTCTGCTCGGCTAGCGACTTGACCTCGGAGGCAACCACCGCGAAGCCGCGGCCAGCATCGCCGGCGCGGGCGGCCTCGATGGTGGCGTTGAGGGCCAAGAGGTTGGTCTGCTCGGCAATCGCGGTAATCAGCTTGACGACGTCACCAATCTCTTGGGCGGCGCGCGACAGCTTGCCGATGCGGCCGTCGGTCTCCTCGGCCTGCGCTACCGCGGATTCCGCGATACGGTTGGACTCGCGAACCTGGCGGCCGATCTCGTTGACCGACGCCGACAGCTCGTCGGTGGCGCTTGCCACCGATTGGATCCGCCCGGAGGCCTGATCGGAGGTGCCGCTGACCCGGCTGGCCAGCGTCTGGGTGGTCTCGGCCGTCCGCGTCAGGGTCGAGGCAGCGTGCTCGAGCTGCTGCGCCGAGGTCGAGACGTTGGACACGATCGAGCCCACGGCGGCCTCGAATTCGTCGGCGAAGCGAATCAGCTCGGCGCGGCGCGCGGCGCCGGCGGCCTTGTTCTGGGCGTCCTGCGTCGCCGCGTCGCGTTCGGCCTTGGCGACGGCCTGGACCTTGAACTCCTCCACCGCGGCCGCCATCTCGCCGATCTCGTCGGCGCGGCCGAGGCCGGGCAGCTTGACGTCGAAATTGCCCGAGGCGAGCTCGCGCATCGCCTTGCACATCGAGATCATCGGCTTGGAAATGCCGTTGCCGAGCATCAGCGCCAGCGCGGCGCCGAGCGTGAGGCCGCCGATCGCGAGCATCGCAATCAGCCGCTCGATGTCGCTGATCGTGGCATTGGCGGCGGCCTCGATGCGCTGCTGGTCGGCGGCAACATCGGACTTGAGGCCGTTCGATAGCGACAGGATCTCGGTGCCGTTGGCCGCCATCTCCTGCTCGAGCTTGGCCAGTTGCTTGGTGTTCTCCGACAGCTTGATGAAGGCGGCGCGGTATTGCTTGATCAGGTCGCCGAGCTCGGTGACCCGCTGGGTGATCTTCTCGTCATTGGCATAGATCGTGACCAGCGACGTCTCCAGGAAGCGCGTTCGCGCAATGGCGCCATCCGCCGTCTTGGGGTCCGGCTTTGCGATGAAGGTGCCGACCAGTGCGGACGCCGTCAGATATTGGCCCGTCAGGTCCTTGGCCGTGGTCTGTACGGTGGGCAGGCCGGCGAGCGCGGCGGTGTCGGCGAGGTCGTCGAACTTGAAGCGGATCTTGTTGCCGATGATCCCGATCTGGTCGGTCGCGAGCTTCGCGTTCTCCCGGGTCAGGGCGACAATGTCGGAGAAGATCTTGGCAAAGGCCTGGAACTGCACCTGGAGCTTGCTGACCTGCGTCCGCCGCGCCGGCCCGGTGGCCGCCATCGACTTCTCGATGGCGGCTTGGAGCGCCTGTTGGGCGGCAGCGGCGGCGGCCTCGTCCTCAGCCTTTCCGGTCAAGGCGAAATGGCGGGCAAGCGCCTGATAGGACACCAGCTCGCGGTCGATATTGCGGGCGGCATCGGCTTCGGCAACGCTGCCGCGATACGTCGCGACCGCGCCGGCGACCTGCTCGAAACCGAGATAGGAGAAGCCGATGCTGACGGCGGAGATCGCCAGCACCACGGCGAAGCCGAGCACGATCTTGCCACGAAAGCGAAGGGTCAGAAAATTGGCACGCCGCGACTGCGGCGCAAATTGCGCAGACATTCCCACCCCCGACAGCTCATTCTTTATCTTGGCCCAGAACAGCCCGCCCGGCGGCACGCACCGAAGCGTGATCAAAACTACGTCACAATGGCTAAGGCACGGTAAATGATCGGCATTGGCATACAGCCTGCAGTCGCGGCGCCGGCCGGCGAGCGGACGCGCCCGTGGCTGCCGGCCGACCGTCGCCGCCTTCCCTGGCAGGACAGATGCGACCGAATCGCCGTTGTCACGCGCACGACGTCGCAATGACATCTCAGACGAAAATTCGAGTTGCAAAGTTCTGAGGGCGCTGTTTCTAATCAGAATAAGAATAATTCATCGGGAGGTTACTCGTGTCGACAGTCAAATTGACGGTGAACGGCAAGGCGGTCTCGGCTGAGGTCGAGGATCGCACGCTGCTCGTGCATCTGTTGCGGGATCATCTGAATCTCACCGGCACCCATGTCGGCTGCGACACCAGCCAGTGCGGCGCCTGCGTCGTCCATATCGACGGCCGGGCCGTGAAGTCCTGCACCGTGCTGGCCGGCCAGGCCGCCGGCGCCAACGTCACCACCATCGAAGGCATCGCCAAGGGCGACGAACTGCACCCGATGCAGGCCGCCTTCCGCGACAATCACGGCCTGCAATGCGGCTATTGCACGCCGGGCATGATCATGTCCGCGATCGATATTGTGCACCGCCACGGAGGCCATCTCGACGAGGCCACGGTGCGCGAGGAGCTGGAAGGCAACATCTGCCGCTGCACCGGCTATCACAACATCGTCAAGGCCGTGCTCGACGCCGCGGGCCGCATGAAGGTCGCCCAGGCCGCCGAATAACAAAGGCAGCCGTCGGCTTTCGACGTCTTTCAATCAATACCGAGACCACGACCGCTGCGCGCGCTGGCCGCGGCGGGACAACAAACTCCGGTAGGGGAGAGATTCGCATGGGTATGGAAGGCATTGGCGCAAGCGTCGTCCGCAAGGAGGACAAGCGTTTCATCACCGGCAAGGGCCGGTATGTCGACGACATCAAGCTTCTGGGCATGACCTATGCCCATTTCATCCGCAGCCCGCATGCCCACGCCAAGGTCAAGAGCATCGACGCCTCGGCCGCCGAGGCGATGCCGGGCGTGGTCGCGGTGCTGACCGGCAAGCAGATCGTCGACGACAAGGTCGGCAACCTGATCTGCGGCTGGGCCATCACCTCCAAGGACGGCTCGCCGATGAAGATGGGCGCATGGCCGGCGATGGCGCCCGAGACCGTGCGTTTCGTCGGCCAGGCCGTCGCCGTCGTGATCGCCGACAGCAAGAACCTCGCGCGTGACGCCGCCGAGGCCGTCGTGGTCGAGTATGAGGAGCTGCCGGCCGTCGCCGACATGCCCTCGGCGCTGAAGCCCGGCGCGCCGCAGCTTCACCCCGAAGCCCCCGGCAACGTCGTCTATGACTGGCATATCGGCGACGAGGCCGCCGTCGGCGCCGCCTTCTCCAAGGCCGCCCACGTGGTCAGCCTGGAACTGACCAACAATCGGCTGGCACCGAACGCAATGGAGCCGCGCGCGGCGATCGCCGATTATGACGCCGCGGAGGAGCACTTCACGCTCTACACGACGTCGCAGAATCCGCACGTCGCCCGCCTCGTGCTGTCGGCGTTCTACAACATCGCCCCGGAGCACAAGCTGCGCGTGATCGCGCCCGACGTCGGCGGCGGCTTCGGCTCCAAGATCTTCATCTATCCCGAAGAGATGGTGGCGCTGTGGGCCTCGAAGAAGGTCGGCCGTCCGGTGAAGTGGACCGGCGATCGCACCGAGGCGTTCCTGACCGACGCGCACGGCCGCGACCACATCTCCAAGGCCGAGATGGCGTTCGACGCCGACCACAAGATGCTCGGGCTGCGGGTCAAGACCCACGCCAATTTCGGCGCCTACATGTCGCTGTTCTCGTCGTCGGTGCCGACCTATCTGTACGCGACCCTGCTGTCGGGCCAGTACAACATCCCGGCGATCTATGCCGAAGTGATGGGCGTCTATACCAACACCACGCCGGTCGATGCCTATCGCGGTGCCGGACGTCCCGAGGCGAGCTATCTGCTGGAGCGTCTGGTCGAGACTGCGGCGCGGCAGTTCAAGATGGATCCGGCCGAGCTGCGGCGGAAGAACTTCATCACCCAGTTCCCGCACCAGACACCGGTGATCATGGCCTACGACACCGGCGACTTCAACGCCTCGCTCGACGCGGCGATGAAGGCGATCGACTATGCCGGATTCCCGGCGCGCAAGGAGGCCGCCAAGGCGCAGGGCAAACTGCGCGGCATCGGCCTGTCCTGCTACATCGAGGCCTGCGGCATCGCGCCGTCGAAGGCGGTCGGCAGCCTGGGTGCCGGCGTCGGCCTGTGGGAATCGGCCGAGATCCGCGTCAATCCGGTCGGCACCATCGAGGTGCTCACGGGGTCGCACAGCCACGGCCAGGGCCATGAGACCACCTTCTGCCAGCTGATCGCCGACCGCCTGGGCGTGCCGATCAGCCAGGTCTCGATCGTCCATGGCGACACCGACAAGGTGCAGTTCGGCATGGGCACCTACGGCTCGCGCTCTGCGGCTGTCGGACTCACCGCGATCCTGAAGGCGATGGAGAAGGTCGAGGCGAAGGCCAAGAAGATCGCGGCGCATGCGCTCGAGGCCTCCGAAGGCGACATCGTCATCGAGAACGGCGAGTTCAAGGTGACCGGCACCGACAAGTCGATCGCGCTGCCGATGGTCGCGCTCGCCGCCTACACCGCGCACAATCTGCCCGACGGGATGGAGCCCGGATTGAAGGAGAGCGCCTTCTACGATCCGACCAACTTCACCTTCCCGGCCGGAACCTACATCTGCGAGCTCGAGGTCGACCAGGCCACCGGCAAGACGTCGTTCGTCAACTTCGTCGCGGCCGATGATTTCGGCCGGCTGATCAACCCGATGATCGTCGAGGGCCAGGTCCACGGCGGTCTCGTCCAGGGCATCGGCCAGGCGCTGCTGGAGCATGCCGTCTATGACGGCAACGGCCAGCCCGTCACGGCGTCCTTCATGGACTACGCGATGCCGCGCGCCGACGACGTGCCGTCGTTCAAGCTGAGCCACACCACGACGCTCTGCCCGGGCAACCCGCTCGGCGTGAAGGGCTGCGGCGAGGCCGGCGCGATCGGCGCCTCTGCGGCCGTGATCAACGCGATCACGGATGCGATCGGCAACAACAAGCTGGAAATGCCGGCGACCCCGGACCGCGTCTGGCACGCGATCCACGGCAACGCCTGATCGAACGGGAGGAGCAACCATGTACGAGACGACCTATCATCGCGCCTCCTCGGTCGACGAGGCCGCCGCGCTGTTCTCCAAGGGCAGCGAGGCCAAGTTCCTCGCCGGTGGTCACACCCTGATCCCGGTCATGAAGCAGCGCCTTGCCTCGCCGTCCGATGTCATCGATATCGGCAAGATCAAGGACCTGATCGGCGTGCAGCTCTCGGGCGACACGCTCACGATCAAGGCGGCGACCACCTACTACGACATCATGACCAATGCCGATGTGAAGAAGGCGATCCCCGCGATCGCCCATCTCACCTCGGTGCTCGGCGATCCCGCCGTGCGCGCCCGCGGCACCATCGGCGGCTCGATCGCCAACAATGATCCGGCGGCGGATTTCCCGGCGGCGCTGGTGTCGCTCGGCGCCACCGTGAAGACCAACAAGCGATCGATCTCGGCGGATGATTTCTTCAAGGGCCTGTTCACGACGGCGCTGGAAGATGGCGAGATCATCACCGAGGTATCGTTCCCGGTGCCTGAGAAGGCCGGCTACGCCAAGATGCGTCACCCGGCGTCGCGCTTCGCGCTGACGGGCGTGTTCGTCACCAAGACCAAGGGCGGTGACGTCCGCGTCGCGGCGACAGGCGCCTCGCAGAGCGGCGTGATGCGGGTGTCGGCGATTGAGGCAGCGCTGAAGTCGAACTGGTCGGCGTCGGCGCTCGATGGCGTGACGGTGTCGGCCTCCGGCCTGCTCAGCGACATCCACGGCTCGGCCGATTACCGCGCCAATCTCGTGAAGGTGATGGCGCAGCGCGCGGTGCAAGCCGCGGGCTGAGTGTAAGACGCGGGTCATTCCGCGCAACGGCAGGACAAATTCCACGGCGCGCAGCAATGCGCGCCGTTTTGCTTTGCGGCATACGGCGCGCTTGCGTTGGTGAGAGGCGCGCGGGACAATCGAGGGATCAGGAAACGCCGAACGATCCGTCGTGGCGCTTGAATGAGGCAGGCAGCAGCCGCGCATTCCCACCCTCCCCTGAAGGGGGAGGGTCGGCTCACATGAGCGTAGCGATGTGGGCCGGGGTGGGGTGATTGATTGAAGCACCGGCCGTGGGGCATCACCCCACCCCGATCGCTTCGCGATCGACCCTCCCCCTCCAGGGGAGGGTGTCGTACGCCGCTGACTTCTGTGCCTCATCAGTCAAGCCACGCGAGACGAAGCCAAGGACACAACGACGTGCTCGACAAGACCGCCGCTCACAACCAGACCCGCGCCACCGGCCCGCTCGCAGGCTTTCGCATCGTCGAATTCGCCGGCATCGGACCTGGACCGTTCGCCTGCATGCTGCTCGCGGACATGGGTGCGGAGGTGGTGACGCTGGATCGCGTCGGCGCGCGCAAGAATTTGAAGTCGGTTGCCGGCCGCGGCCGCAAGGTCATCGAGCTCGACCTCAAGGACAAGGCCGTCATCGCCGAAGTGCTCGAACTGCTCGCCAGTGCCGATGCGCTCATCGAAGGTTTCCGCCCCGGCGTGATGGAACGGCTCGGGCTCGGCCCCGATGTTGTGCTCGCGCGCAATCCAAAGCTGGTCTATGGCCGCATGACCGGCTGGGGCCAGGAAGGCCCACTGGCACAGGCCGCCGGCCACGACATCAACTACATCTCGATCACCGGGGCTCTCGCCGCGATCGGGCCGAAGGAGCGGCCGGTGCCGCCGCTCAATCTCGTCGGCGATTTCGGCGGCGGCGCGCTGTATCTCGTCGTCGGCGTGCTCGCGGCACTGCTGGAAGCGTCGAAGTCAGGCAAGGGCCAGGTCGTGGACACCGCGATGTGCGACGGCGCGGCCTCGCTGCTCGCGATGTTCTTCGACCTCACCGCGATGGGCCGCTGGACCGAGGGGCGCGAGCGCAACTTCTTGGACGGCGGCGCGCATTTCTACGGCGTCTACGAATGCGCCTGCGGCAACTTCATCTCGATCGGCTCGATCGAGCCGCAGTTCTACGCGCTGCTGCGGAAACACGCCGACCTCTCCGATCCCGCCTTCGAGGCCCAGATGGACCCGCGCGCCTGGCCGGCCCTGAAGGACAAGCTGGTCGGCGTGTTCAAGAGCAAGACGCGCGAGGAGTGGTGCGCGATCATGGAGGGCACCGACATCTGCTTCGCGCCGGTGCTGACGATGGCGGAAGCCCCGAAGCACGCCCACATGGCCGCGCGCGGCGTGTTCGTCGAGCGCCACGGCGTGACCCAGCCGGCGCCCGCGCCGCGCTTCTCGCGGACGCCGTCAACCATTCGCGAGCCGGAGGCCGCCGAGATCGGCGCGCTCGTGAGCGCGTGGAAGGCGGGCCGGTAGGTTCTCGATCAGACCGGCCCCCTCGCCCTACTCCGCCGCCTCGACCTTCAGCACGCCGCGGCGGATCTGGTCCTCCTCGATCGACTCGAACAGCGCCTTGAAGTTGCCTTCGCCGAAGCCGTCGTCACCCTTGCGCTGGATGAACTCGAAGAAGATCGGGCCGATCGCGTTGGCCGAGAAGATCTGCAGCAGCACCTTGGTCTGGCCGCCATCGACGACGCCCTCGCCGTCGATCAGGATGCCGTTGCGCTTGAGGCGCGCGACGTCCTCGCCGTGCTTCGGCAGCCTGGAATCGATGCGTTCGAAATAGGTCTCGGGCGGCGACGGCATGAATGGCAGGCCCGAGGCGCGCAGGCCCTCGACGGTCGCGTAGATGTCGCGCGCGCCGCAGGCGATGTGCTGGATGCCCTCGCCGCGATACGTCTTCAGATATTCCTCGATCTGCCCGGCATCGCCGGCGTCCTCGTTGATCGGGATCCGGATCTTGCCGTCGGGGCTGGTCAGCGCGCGCGAGAACAGGCCGGAGGCGCGGCCCTCGATGTCGAAGAAGCGGATCTGGCGGAAGTTGAACAGTTTTTCGTAGAAGCCAGCCCACACGTTCATGCGGCCGCGATGCACGTTGTGGGTCAGGTGGTCGATGTAATAGAGGCCCGAGCCCGCGGGGCGCGGATCGCGCGCGCCGGTCCACTCGAATTCGAGATCATAGGCCGAGCCCTTCGCGCCGTAGCGATCGACCAGATATAGCAGGCTGCCGCCGATGCCCTTAAGCGCGGGCACGTCGAGGGTTTTCTGGGCCGCCGGCAGATCAGCGGGCGCTGCGCCGAGTGTGATGGCCCGCGCATAGGCCTTCTTCGCGTCAACGACGCGGAACGCCATCGACGGCGCGCACGGGCCGTGCGCGGCGACGAAGTCGTGGCCGTGGCTGCCGGGCTCCTCGTTGACGAGGTAGTTGATGTCGCCCTGGCGATACAGCGTGATCGCCTTGGTCTTGTGCCGCGCGACGGCTGCGAAGCCCATCAGCTTGAACAGGGCATGCAACTCGCCCGCGTCGGGATGCGCGTATTCGACGAACTCGAAGCCGTCAGTGCCCATCGGGTTGTCGGCGGAGATGGTGGCAGGCGGCGCATCGTGCGGAAACGGACCCATGGCGAGCTCCTTGGCTGATTGGGACCATGATCCCCCCAATTCCGCGCATGGAGCATGCAAACCATTGTCATTTTCGTTCAGATATGCACAATCCGTGCATTAATCGCGGAAATGGCGCATGATTTCAGTCGACAGCTTCGACCTCCGGATCCTCGCCGCCCTGCAGGACGACGGCCGGCTCACCAACCAGGAGCTCGCCGATCTCGCCGGCCTCTCCGCCTCGCAATGCTCGCGGCGGCGGATGCGGCTGGAGGAAGACGGCGTCATCGCCGGCTACCGCGCCCAGCTCGCCAGCCAGGCGCTCGGCTTCGAGCTGATCGCCTTCATCCAGATTACCCTGGCAACGCATTCGCCTGACAACGCGCAAAAATTCCGTGCGCTGGTCAACCGCGTCGATGACATCCAGGAGGCCTATGCGCTGACCGGCGACTCCGACTATCTGCTCAAGGTCGTGCTGCGCGATCTCAAGAGCCTGTCCGACATCGTCAACAACGTGCTGATGCCGCACCAGAGCGTCGCCCATGTGCGCTCCTCGATCGTGCTCGACCGGCTGAAGGAAAGCGCGAAGCTGCCGCTGGGCGCGCTGCCCTCCGGCTGATCGCTTGGCGCGAATCGAGGGAACTTCGGCCTTCACCACCGCCCCGGCCTTTGCGACATTCGTCTCGTCCCAGGATTTGCGAGACGATCATGGCGCTGCAGCTTCGACCGAACTGCGAGTATTGCGACAAGGACCTGCCGCCGTCCGCGACGGATGCGCGGATCTGCTCGTATGAATGCACCTTCTGCGCCGATTTCGTGGAGACGAAGCTGTTCAACGTCTGCCCGAACTGCGGCGGCGGCTTCGCAGCCAGACCGATCCGGCCGGCGCGGGAGTGGCGCGCTGGTGTCTGCACGGCGAAGCAGGTGCCATCGGACAAGCGCGTGCATCTGAAGTACGCGGCCGAGGACGTCGCGGCGTTTGTGGCTCGCGTGAAGAACGTCGCACCGGAGAAGCGCTGACCTCGCTCCTCGTCATTCCGGGGCGGCCCGCAGGGCCGAGCCCGGAATCCATAACCACGACTCGACGTGTAGCGCGAGCTCCTCGTGGCCATGTCTTCCATCCACCCTCCCGATCGTGGCTATGGATTCCGGGCTCGCGCTGCGCGCGCCCCGGAATGACGGCGGTGGGTGGAGTGGCTACTCGGCCGCAACGATCGTGCCCTCCACTTCGCCGAAACCGACGCGATAGCCGTTGCCCTGGCACCAGCCGCGCATGACGAGCGAATCACCGTCCTCCAGGAACGTGCGCTTCACGCCGCCGGCGAGCTCGACCGGCTCGGTGCCGTTCCAGCTGATTTCCAAGAGGCTGCCGCGCTGGTGCTTGTCGAGGCCGGAGATGGTGCCGCTGCCGAGGAGGTCGCCGACGCTCATGGCGCAGCCCGACGAGGCGTGGTGCATCAGCTGCTGCACGCTCGACCAGTACATGTATTTGAAGTTGGTCTGTGAGATGGTCTGCGCAGCATTGCCGCCTGACGCACGCAAGGCGACATCGAGCGCGAGATCGTAGTTCTGCGCTTCCTTCTGCTGCAGATAGGGCAATGGTGTCGGTTCCTGCACCGGCCCGGCGACACGGAACGGCTCCAGCGCCTCGCGCGTGACGACCCAAGGGCTGATCGATGTCGCGAACGCCTTGGCCTGGAACGGGCCGAGCGGGACGTACTCCCATTGCTGGATGTCGCGCGCGCTCCAGTCGTTGAGCAGCACGAAACCGAAGATCATCGCCTCCGCCTGCGCCTCGCTCAGCATCTCGCCGAGCGGCGAAGACTGGCCGATGACGACGCCCATCTCCAGCTCGAAATCGAGCCGCTTACAGGGGCCGAAGCTCGGCACGTCTGCGCTCGGAGGCTTGAGCTGTCCGCGCGGCCGGCGCACTTTTGTGCCGGAGACGACGACGGTCGAGGCGCGGCCGTTGTAGCCGATCGGCATGTGCAGCCAGTTCGGCTGCAGCGCGTTATCCTTGCCGCGGAACATGACGCCGACATTGGTGGCGTGCTCCTTCGACGAGTAGAAGTCGGTGTAGCCGGCGACCTGGAACGGCAAATGCAGCGTGCCGTCCTGGCGCGGCACCAGCGCCCGGCTGCGCAGCGGCTTGTCGTCGCGCAGCCGCGGATTGTCATCGCGGAGCAGCGCGCTGATCGCGGCGCGGGTCTTCGACCACACGGCGGGGCCGAGCGCCATGAAGGCGTTGAGCGAGGGTTGCGCGAACACCTCATAGGCCGGTGCGAGATCGAGCAGGCCTTCGGCCTCGAGCACCGCGAGATCGAGCACGAAGTCGCCGATCGCGACGCCGACGCGCGGCTTCGGGGAGTCCGCGGCGGAGAAGACGCCGTAGGGAAGGTTCTGGATCGAGAAGTCGGACGACGGATCGACCGGGATGAAGGAGCGGAGCGAGGGGTCGTTGGGGTGTTTCACGTTGTGTTCCTGAATTCGCGCCATGTATCCCGCTGTCATTCCGGGGCGGCCCGCAGGGCCGAGCCCGGAATCCATAGCCACAGGACGATGTATGAGGCGAGGTGGTTGTGGCTCAGCTTTCATCCACATGACAGGTCGTGGTTATGGATTCCGGGCTCGCCGCTTTCGCGGCGCCCCGGAATGACGGCGGAGGTCTGGGCTAAGGCCGGTTAGGATCGAAGCGTTTCTCCAAACCATTCCAGCAATCGGCGTAGTCCGGCTGCAATGTGCCGGACTCGGCGGCGTGCTTGGTGATCCGCTGCGGGAAGCGCGTCTCGAACATGAAGGCCATGGTGCCGGTGAGTTTCACCGGCTTCAATTCGCCGTTGCTGGCGTGGTCGAACGCCTCGCGGTCCGGGCCGTGCGGCAGCATGCAATTGTGCAGGCTCATGCCGCCGGGGACGAAGCCCTGCGGCTTGGCGTCGTAGACGCCGTAGATCAGGCCCATGAACTCCGACATGATGTTCATGTGATACCACGGCGGGCGGAAGGTGTTGTCGGCCACCATCCAGCGCTCGGGGAAGATCACGAAGTCGATATTGGCGGTGCCGGCGGTCTCGGAGGGCGAAGTCAGCACGGTGAAGATCGACGGATCGGGATGATCGAAGCCGATGGCGCCGACCGGCGAGAACGTGCGGAGGTCGTACTTGTACGGCGCGAAATTGCCGTGCCAGGCGACGACGTCGATCGGCGAATGCCCGAGCTCGGTCTTGAACAGCGCGCCGCCCCACTTCACGTAGAGCTCGGTCGGCGTGTCCTTGTCCTCGTAGGAAGCGACCGGCGTCAGGAAGTCGCGGGCGTTGGCGAGGCAATTGGCGCCGATCGGGCCGCGCTCCGGCAAGGTGAAGGCGCCGCCATAGTTTTCGCAGAGATAGCCGCGCGCCGGTCCGGCCGGAATCTCGACGCGGAACTTGACGCCGCGCGGGATCACGACGATCTCGCCGGGCTCGGCGTCGATGCGGCCGAACTCGGTGACGAACAGCAGGCGGCCCTGCTGCAGCACGAACATCAGCTCGCCGTCGGCATTGTAGAAGTGCTGGTCGACCATCGACTTGGTGATCAGATAGACATGCGTCGCCATGCCGGCCTGGGTCGCGGCGTCGCCCGCCGTGGTCATGGTCTGCACGCCCTGCAGGAACGTGACCTCGCCCGTCGGCAGCGGCGTCGGATCCCAGCGCAGCTGCTGCACGGTGATCTCCTGCTCGTGGCAGGGGGCGGTGCGCCACAGCCCGGCATCGACCTTCGTGAAGCGGCCGGAGTGCTTCACCGACGGGCGGATGCGGTACAGCCAGGAGCGCTCGTTGGAGCCGCGCGGCGCGGTGAACGGCGAGCCGGACAATTGCTCGGCATAGAGGCCGTAGGCGCAGCGCTGCGGCGAGTTGCGCCCGATCGGCAGCGCGCCGGGCAGCGCCTCGGTCTCGAACGAATTGCCGAAGCCGGACATGTAGCCCGGCGTGACCTGCCCGGTCGCGCGGCTGAGCTGGTCAGGCGATGTGTTGATGTTCATCATCCTTCTCCTTGCAGGCGTGCCCACATCTCGCGGTCGCGCTCGGCGGTCCAGATCACGGGATCGTCGATGCCGCTGGCTTCGTCATAGGCGCGCGACACGTTGAACGGCAGACAGTGCTCGTAGATGGCGAAGCTCGAGAATTTGGGATCCATGACCTCGCGCGTGGCCGCCATCGATTCCTTCAGGCTGCGCCCCTTCGCGACCGAAACCTCCGCCGCGCCGTAGAGTGAGGTGACGAAGTCCCGCGTCATCGCGATTGCCTCGCGCACGGTGGCCTCGCCCTTCAGCGCGTCGCCACGTCCCGGCGCGATCGCCTTCGGATTGAAGTCGCGGATCTCGTTGAGCGTCGACGGCCATTCGCGCAAGTACGCGTCGCCGCAATAGCACGCCGAGTGATACTCGATGAGATCGCCGGAGAACATCACCTCGGCGTCCGGCACCCAGGCGACGATGTCACCGGAGGTGTGGCCGGCGCCGAGCTGGATCAGTTGCACCTCGCGCTTGCCGAGATGGATCGTCATCTCGCCTTCGAAGGTCAACGTCGGCCAGGTCAGGCCGGGAATGCTCTCGGCGTCCTGGAACAGCCGGGGGAAACGGCCGTACTCCGAGTCCCAGTCCTGCTGGCCACGCTCGACGATCAGCCGGTGCGTCTCCTGCGAAGCGACGATTCCTTGCGCGTGATAGGCCGAGGCGCCGAGCACGCGCACCGCGTGGTAGTGCGACAGCACGACATATTTGATCGGCTTGTCGGTGACGGCCTTGACGCGCTCGATCACCTTGTTGGCCATGGCCGGTGTCGCCTGCGCGTCGAACACGATGCAGCCGTCATCGCCGACGATCACGGCCGAGTTCGGATCGCCCTCCGCGGTGAACGCATAGAGATCCGGGCCGATCTCGGAGAAGGTGACCTTCTTCTCGGCTAGATCGGTGGTGGATGCGAAACCCTTCGCCATCAATTCATTCCCTGTTGTCGGCAGCTATTGCTGCTGTTGTTGCTGTTGCTGGCTCGTGTCGATCATGCGCCGCTTGGCGAGCGTGATCGCCTCGCGCAACACGGTGATGTCGCCGATGTGATTGGCGAGGATCAGGACCAGCGCCGCGTCGAGATCGGCACTGTCTTTTTCCGAGAGGCCGCGATGCGCCTCGACGATGGCGCGGAAGGCGTCATCGGGCTTGGCGAAATTGGAGGCGGTGGAGAGGGCCATCTCAGCGTCCTCAATTCAGGCCGGATGCGCGGGCCACCGCCGCGACGATCATATCCGGCGTCGGATGGCGGAAGCGCGCCGCGACATAGCCGTCGGGGCGCAGCAGATAGGATGTGCCCGGCTCGGCGCCGTAGCGCCTGCCGGCGAAGCCCTCGGCGTCTGCAAGGCCGTCGCCGCCGATCCTGATGACGCCGACATCCTCGGACGCATCGATCGCATCGCCATTGGCGAACGACAGCAGCGTGAAGCGCCGGCCCTGCGCATTGAACGCATCGGTGAGATGGAGCTGCCGTCCGTCGGCGGCCTTCAAGGGTGCATCCAGCATCGAGGTGCCCGGACAAGGACCACTCGGCCAGGCCTCGGCATCGGCGGTCGACAGCGGCGTCTCGTAGACCGAGGGCACCGACAGCCGGCCGCCATTGACCATGCGCTTGCCGAACTCGGTCTCCTTGGCGAGCGACAGCACGGCCTTGCGCAGCCGCGCCTCCTGCGCGCTGACCGGCGCCATGAAGTCGGTCGACCGCGTCGATTCGCGGATGTTCTCGTCGGCGGCCGCGCTGCGCTCGCTATGATAGGTCTCGAGCAGAGCCGACGGCGACGTTCCGCGCAGAACGCGGTCGAGCTTCCACGACAGGTTCTCAGCGTCCTCCAATCCGGAGTTGGCGCCGCGCGCGCCGAACGGCGACACCTGATGCGCCGAATCGCCGGCGAAGATCACGCGGCCATGGATGAAACGCTCCATGCGCCGGCACTGGAACTTGTACAGCGAGATCCACTCGAACTCGAAGTCGTCGTGGCCGAGCATGCGCGCAATGCGTGGCCGCACGTTCTCCGGCTTCTTCTCGACCTGCGGATCGCAGTCCGGCGTGAGCTGCAGATCGATGCGCCAGACATCGTCCGGCTGACGATGCAAGAGTGCCGAGCGTCCGGCGTGGAACGGCGGATCGAACCAGAACCAGCGCTCGGTCGGAAACGCCGCGGTCATCTTCACGTCGGCGATCAGGAACTGGTCCTCGAACACCTTGCCCGAGAAGCCGGCGCCGACCATCTGGCGCAGCGACGAGCGCGCGCCATCACAGGCGATGACATATTGCGCCGAGAGCCGATAGGAGCCCTCCGGCGTCTCGATCGTCAGCACCGCGCGATCGTTGCGCTGTTCCAGCGCGGTCACCTTGTTGCGCCAGCGCAGCGAGATCGCCGGCAGCTCGGTGACGCGGTCGACCAGATAGGCCTCGGCGTAGAACTGCTGAAGGTTGATGAAGGCCGGGCGCTTATGGCCGGGCTCCGGCAGCAGGTTGAACTGATAGAGCTCGGACGGACCGTGGAAGATGCGTCCGACGTTCCACACCACGCCCTTGTCGACCATGCGGTCGCCGACCCCCAGCCGGTCCCAATAATCCAGCGAGCGCTTGGAGAAGCAGATCGCGCGCGAGCCCTCTCCGATGCGGTCGGCGTCGTCGAGCACCACGACGGCATGGCCGCGCTGCGCCAGATCGATCGCGAATGACAGGCCTACGGGACCGGCGCCGACCACGACGACCGGATGCTCGGCCGGCGCGACCTGATCCTGGTCGCGGTGGCGCTGATAGCCGAACTGAACTTTTGCCTCTTTCGTGCCCTGCCCCGGATTGGCTTGCACCATGGCGCGTCTCTGCCCTGCTCGTTGCGTCGCTTGGTTGATCGTTCGATCTTTTGACATTTCCTCGGGTGAGGCTGACCAGCCATCTTGCCAGATAGTCTCACCTGCAACTATTCTACACCGGACGGCCTCGGCGGCGTCAACTCAAAAATCGGAGTGCGAGCGTGGCGAACCCATCACCTGCGGAGACCCGGCGTTCGGCGAAGGGGGCCGATGGCGGTCAGAATGCCGCAGCGCCGCAGGAGGCGGAGCGGCTCGACCTGTTCAGGTTCGCGCCATTCCGGCTGAACCGTCTGGCGGCGGAGGTGAGCGCGGCGCTCGCCAGCGAATATCGCGAGCGATACGGGCTGGACATCCCGGAATGGCGCGTGCTGGCGACGCTCGGCTTCCGCCGCGACGCCTGCAGCGCGCAATATGTCGCGGCCTGCACCCGCACGCACAAATCGACCATCAGCCGCGCGGTGACGTCGCTGCTGGAGCGGCGGCTGATCGAGCGCGTCGAGAATGCCGACGACCGCCGCGAATTCCGGCTCCGGCTGACGCGCAAGGGCAAGACGCTGTATGAGGAGCTGATCCCGCGGCTGCAGCAGCGTGAGCGCGAGATCATGGCGTGCCTGTCGGCGGAGGAGCGCAAGCTGTTCGACCGGCTGATCGGCAAGATCGAGGCGAGTTTGGATCTGATCCAGACCAGCGAGGAAGCGGACGCGAAGCAGGCGTATTAGTTGCGCAAGCGTAGAGTGGGCAAAGCGGCGCCGGAGGCGACGCGTGCCCACCGTTCTCTGCCGCAAGACCGCGGTGGGCACGGCGCGCGACGGTACGGCTCACAAAGGGCACCTCCCAGGCGCCTTTGCCCACCCTACGGCGGATGAATGCGCCGACAAATCTCGCCACTGTCATTGCGAGGAGCGAAGCGACGAAGCAATCCAGAGCCGCATGCTCAGCCCCTGGATTGCTTCGCTGCGCTCGCAATGACGGCTGTTGAGAGACGGAGCTGTCAAACTCGTCGTCATCCCGGCGAACGCCGGGATCCATAGCCACAGGGAGGAGTTTGAGGCAGGCGTGTGGTTGATATCTCGCATCTCATACCTGCTGCGGCGTATGGTTCCCGGATCGGCGCCGCGATGCGCTGCGCGCGTCGCGGCTTGTCCGGGACGACGGCGGAGGGAGAGGCGGATTCACGGTTCAAACAACGAGAATCGGTGAGCGAACGGATCGGTCGTAGAGAGGAGACATACGCACGTAGTCTCGCGGCCAATACGGCCCGAGTCATGGGATCAACTCGCCCCTCTTGACATGCAGAGGGCGCAGGGAATGCCGGGTGAAGGCCTCACCCATGGCCCGCCTGCGAAAAAAAATGCAGGCGGCAGGTACCACAGGTTCAGCCGACATTCCGGCATTCCCTGCGCGATGGGCTTCCGGCTGCTTCGCGATCTCCCCGGTGCACCGGCTTGTTGGCCACCGTCATCAGCGCCGTGCATCGGCACGAGCGTCAACTTGACCTCAGCTTCGGGAGGCCAGGACCACGCGACTTGACCGTCCGCAAGCGATCGTTCGTCGGCACGCCACGAGGACATGCTGCGACCGCTCGCGGCCATCGCATCCCCGCCCCGCGTATCGTGACGATCGCGCGCAACGCCCCTCTGCGGTGAGGCGGGATGTGCGGAGATAATCATGATTTCCGAAAAATAGCAAGTGTATTATTTTTAACGGAAGCAATTGGGAGCGGGCCGTTCCTCCTCACCCTGAGGAGCACGCCGCAGGCGGGCGTCTCGAAGGGCGAGGCCACCGGCGGGGCCTCATGGTTCGAGACGCGCCGCGAGCGAGGATCTTACCCGACAAAGCCCGATCGGCGCGGCGCTCCTCACCATGAGGTTCAACAGCCGGGCGGCACTGCACACCAAACCATGAACACGCCAAGCGACGGGTTCATGGAGAGGGTCGAAAGCTGAAATCTGTGCGGCAAAATCGCGCACGAGCAGCGTGCTCATGGAGAGAGGCGAGCGACGCGGGTCAGCTCACGTCGCCGCCGACCGGCGCGGCTCCTCGATGACGGCGGCCTCGACGCCCTCGCCGCGCCACTGCAGGATCTCCATCGCCAACACCGGATGGTTGAAGCCCTTGAGGTGCAGGTCGTCGATCGGCCGCGCGTCGACCGAGCCTTCGACCATGCCGTAGACACGCCGCGACGCGATCACCTGGCCGGCCTTGGCGGCGTCGCAGAGCCGCGAGGCGAGGTTGGTGACGCTGCCGATGGCGGCGTATTCGAGGCGGTTCTCGAAGCCGACCTGGCCGAGCGTGGCATAGCCCACGGCGATGCCGACGCCGAACCCTAAGCTGTGGCCGCGGTTCTTCCAGCGCTCGGTGAGCCCGCCGATCTCCTCGCGCATCTCCAGCGCCATCTTGACCGCGCGCGTGGTGTGGTCCTCGAACGGGATCGGCGCGTTGAACAGGATCATGACGCCATCGCCGGCGTAGCGGTCGAGCGTGCCCTCATATTTGAAGATCAGCTTGCCGAGCGCGGCGTGATATTCGCGCAGCACGTTCATCGCCTCTTCGGGCTCGGTGGTCTCGGTGAACGCGGTGAAGCCGCGGAGATCGCAGAACACGACCGTCACTTCGCGGCGGTGGCTCTGCAGCAGCGCGTCATGGCCGTCGGACGACGCGATGATCTGCGCCACCTGCGGCGCCAGGAAGCGCTCGAGGCGGCGGATGCGCTCGATCTCGGCGAGCTGCTTCTCGACACGCTCTTCCAGCGACTTGTTCCACTCGCGCAATTGCTCGGTCTGCTCGGTGAGCTTCTCCGCCTGCTGCTGCACGGTGGCGTGGGTGAGCGCCAGCTCGCGACCCTTCTGGTCGACCTCGGTGAACAGCCGCGCATTGCGCATCGCCAGCACCGCCTGGTGGGCGAAGGTGCGCATCACCCCGATGAGATTGGGCGGGAAGGCGCCGGCCGAGCGCCTGAGCACCACGAGTGCGCCGAGCACGCCCTGCTGATCGACCAGCGGCGTGAACAGCACGGCATGGAAGCCCCCCGCGACAGCAACATCGCGCAGCGGATGAGCGGGCGCGCTCTCCAGCTCGGCGATCGCGATCGGCTCGCCGCTGCGCACGGACTCGGCGAGCAGCGTGGTCTCCTCGTCGAGCATGCTGTAGGGCGCGTCCTGCGTGCGCTCCAGCCCCTTGGCTTCGACCAGCCGGAAGCGGCGCGTCGCGGCCTCGTAGGAATAGATCAGAACCGCATCGGCATGGGTAATCTCGAGCGCGCGCGCCGACACCGTCGGCAGCACCGCGTTGAGGTCGAGCGAGGACGACACCGCGCGGCCGACCTCCTCCAGCACCTTCAACTCGTTGATCGACTGCGCGAGATCGCGCGTGCGCTCCTCGACCTTCGCCTCCAGCACGGCATAGGACTGCGCGAGCTGGCCGGCCATGCTGTTGAACTGATCGGCGAGCTCCTCCAGCTCGTCATGGGTGTGGACCTCGATGCGCTGGCCGAAATCGCCGGCGCCGAGCTTGCGGGCGCCGGTGCGCAACGCGGTGATCGGCACGAGCATGCGGCGCGCCAGCAGCGATCCGGCCAGGGTCGCCACCGCAAGGCCGAGCGCGATCAGGAGCGCGCCACGCAGCAATTGGTCGCGGATCGGCGCCAGCGCATGCGCGGTCGACTGCTCGAAGAACACCGCCCAGCCGAGCTTGGGCAGGGTCGCGACCGCAGACAGCACGGAATGCCCGTTGCTGTCGGTGCCGGAGGCGAGCGGCTGGCCGTCGGGCGTCAGCATCGCGGCCACCTGCTCCAGCTTGGAGACGTCCTGGCCGACGGCAGGCCCCTTGGCCGAACTCGCCAGCACCTGGCCGCGGGGATCGACGACGTAGGCGAAGCCGACCTTGCCGACCTGGGCCTCGGACATGAAGTCTTCGAGGAAGTCGAGGTCGATGTCGGCGACGGTGACGCCGGCATTGAAGCCGGAATGCGCGACCGAGATCGACATCATCGGCTGGGTGCCCTTGAAGGTCACGCCGGAAAAGTTGCTGCCATGCGTCACCGTGTCGGTGAAGCGCAGGTCGCGCGACAGGTCGTTGTTGGAAGAGAACGCGATCGCGGTGCGCGACACCCGGAGCTGCTCGCGGCCCTGGCCGTCGAGCTGATAGAGCTGCCGCACGGCCGGAGCCTGGCTCAGCAGCTGGACATAGTCGGCGCGCCGCAGCTCCAGCGTGTTGGCGCTCGCGCGCGTCACCCAGCTGATCTGGCGCTGCAGGTCGGAGACCGCCTGGTCGATCCGCCGGGCGCTGGCGTCGGCCTTTTCGGCCATCGCGGCGGTCAGGCTCGCCCTGGTGGACTGATAGCTGATCCAGGTCTCGGTCGCGCCGTTGACGGCCAGGACGAACACGACGAGTCCGACCAGCGACACCACATATTTGGCGAACAGGCCCTGCCGCAGTGACCAGCCTCTGTTCTTGACCTCGCTCATTCGGACCCCTCACGCGCGTCATCACCGAGGTCAAACCCCGAACGGGCGCGTCCGCTGCCCCAACCAGGACAGCGACATCGTCAGCGACGGAGCCGCTCGACTGTCGAGCGCCCGCCGACCCTCCGTTTAGCACAGAACGCAACGGGCAGACCGGCTGCATGCGCAGGCCCAGCCCCCATCCCGCCGATCTTCGCGTCAATGCTCCGCTGCGTCCTCCGTCATTTGACGGAGGACGCAGCTCATTTCCGGTGACATCCTACCGATTGAAGATGCGCTTCAGCACATCGTTCATCGGCTGGCTGTCCTGGACGCTGTCATCGCGCGGCTCGACGGGCGTCGCGGCGGTCGGCGCCTGGCCCGTCTCCGCCGGAGGCTGTGCCAGATCGGCCTGCGGCGCCTGCAGCAGCGGCGTGGCGCCGCCGGGCGGAACCACGGTCCGGCCGCGACTGCGGGGTTGCTGCGGCGGCGTGGCCTGCTGCAGCCCCTGCTGGATCAGATTGCCGATGGTGGCCCCGAGCTGGCCGCCGAGCAGATCGTTCTGGCCCGCGGCGGGCGCCTGCGCATTCGGCGTGGCCGGCGACGGCGCGCCGTTCGGGGCCGCGCTCGGCGCGGCATTGCCGATCAGGCCACCGATGCCGTTGATGAGATTGTTGAGGCCGGCGCCGTCCTTGCCGAACAGGCCCTGCCCCATCTGCTTGAGCTTGGCATAGGCGGCGTCGGGATTGTCGAGGATGCCGGCCATGTCGGGATAGAAGCGCGGCTGGCTCCAGGGGCCGTCGATCACGACGGGAATGCCGAGGCCGACCGGGTCCGAGGTGCGGCCCTGCCCTTCCGTGGTCAGCACGAGCTTCGGCTCGACCCGCAGCGCCAGCGCGCGGTTGCCGAGATCGATCGTGCCGGCGCCGGTGACCTTCACCAGCGGCCCGATCAGAGTGAGATCGCTGGTCGCCGCCTGGCCGCGCTCGATCTGGAACGAGGCGGAGAGCTGGGACAGATCGGTGGTCAGCTCCTTCGAGTCCTGCCAGCCCGAGAGCGGGTTGGTGGTCAGCGAGCGGATCATCTGCGCGACATTGATGCCGCGGATCGCGCCGTTCTGGAACAGCAGGAACGCCGAGCCGCTGAGGTTGCTCATGATCGCCTGCTGGCTGGCGCCGGTCGAGCGCAGCGCCAGCTTGCCCTGCAGCTGCGCGTCGATGCGGTCGAAATCGGCGAGGTTCTGCAGCAGCGGCAGCGCGCGGAGGCCGGTGAGATCGCAATGCATCGCATAGGCCGGATTGCCGCTGGAGGCGTCGATGACGACCTCGCCGCTGGCCTGGCCGCCATAGGCGCCGAGATTGGTCACGGTCGCCTTCATCAGCCCGCCGGCCAGCGACGCCTCGAGGTCGAGCGGGCCGACACGCGCCCCGGAGAGGCCGACATCGGTGGCCGACAGCTTGACCCGCGCATCGATGTAGTTGAGGCCGCGCAGGTCGATCGCCGCCGTGCTCCATCCGGCCGCTGCCGAACCGCGCGGCGCCGGGCCGTCGAAATCGAGACGGCGCACGTCGAGATCGAGCTTCAGCATCGGCTTGCTGGCGAGATCGATCGAGGCCCAGCCGTTGAAATCGCCCTCACCGAGCGTGCCGCTGAGGCCGTTGATCATCACCAGCGGCCCGTTCAGCCGGACATCGGCCCGGCCGGTCACGGCGCCGCGAAAGGCGCTGGCCATCGTGAGCTTGAAATCGACCGGGACGGTCTGCCGCTCGACCGGCATCGCGGGCGCCGCGGCGGTGATGTCGAAGGTCACCGGACCGTCGCCGGCGCGGGCGGAGCCCGTGATCTTGATCTTGTCGTCGTCGCCGAGCACAGCGGTCGCGGCGATGGTTTCGAGGCGGTTCTCGACCCGGTCGCGCGCATTGGCGAGGATGACGGCGCCGTCCTTGACGGTGACGCGCTGGATCTGCACCGAGGCTGCGCCCTCCGCCTTGGCAGGGACGCGGCTGCGCGGGCTGTTGTCGCGCAGGCGCTCGCGCAGCAGCGGCAGTTGCAGCGTGGGCTTCTCGACGACGATCTCCGTGATCACCGGCCGGCCGGACCACAGGCTCGACAGCGCCATGTCGGCCTGCACCCGTCCGACCGTCAGCCGCGCGCTGCCGTCGCGCTCCTTCGGATCCTGCAGGGTGATGTCGGTCAGCGTGGCATGCAGCGACGGCCACAGGCTGACGCTCGCCGAGCCCGCGATGCTCAGACGGTAGCCGGTGTCGCGCTCGACGCGATCCTGGATGGCGACCGTCAGGAAGCCTGCCGGAAGTCCGAAGGCAAGCGCCAGTGCGAGCACCACGATGACGGCGCCCAGCAAGCCGGCTGCGATCTTCAATGCTTTCATCTCGATGTCCCAAGCGCGACGCGCGAGCGGCCGCCTGGGGTTAGCATGCGGCAACACCGACCCGGTTCAATCTGAATTTTTCCCAGAACGTAGACCGCCCCGGGAGCGACCAAGATAGGCGTGAGCCCATGCGCGTTATGTGACTTACGACACACTTCTGCCGATGGGGTTTCGGTAAGTGAGGCCTTAAACCAATGCCGAAGGTATAGTGATGAGCAAGCAGGCCGAATTTGCGGTCATTCTGAAGATGAACCCGATGTTCGCGGACCTCGGGGCCGATGAGCTGCAGCGGCTGGCGAACCTCTGCCATACCCAGCATCTCTCGGCGGGCGAGCTGCTGTTCCAGAAGGGCGACCCCGGCAACGCGCTGTTCGGGGTGCGGCGCGGCCAGATCCGCATCGAAACCGGCGCGACCGACGGCAGTCGCCTGACGCTCAACTTCATGGGTCCGGGCGACCTGTTCGGCGAGGTCGCGGTGCTCGACGGCCAGGAGCGCACCGCCGACGCCACCGCCGGCGAGCAGACCGAGCTGTTCGTGCTGCGCCGCGAGGACTTCCTCGGCTTCCTGGAGCGCGAGCCCAAGGTCGCGATCCGGATCATCCAGCTGTTGTGCCAGCGCATCCGCTGGCAGAGCGAGCGAATGGAGGAATCGGTGCTGCAGCCGCTGCCGGTCCGGCTGGCGCGCCGGCTGTGCGCGCTGGCGGATGATTTCGGCTCGGAGGTTCACATCTCCCAGGAGCAGCTCGGCGTGTTCGTCGGCGCGGCGCGGGAGAGCGTGAACCGGCAGTTGCAGGCCTGGCGCAAGGACAAGATCCTCGACCTGCAGCGCGGCCGCATCCTGCTGCACGACCTTACCAAGCTCAGCACGATCGCGCGCAACGATTAGCTGACCGCGACGCTACGCGAAGGCTTCGAAGCAAATATGTCGTTTGCGGGCCGGCCTGATGGCCGGAACCGGCCATTGTGCATCGGCGCGTATCCAGCTCGGCCAAACATGATCGCATTTGGGCCACCGCGCCTCACAATTTGCGACATGAACCGTTTTTAACGATTCCAACAGGGTCAATCCGGCACCGGTGCTGTCCCCATCGTCCGCGCACATCATGCGCGGGCGATGGGGTGCGCGCCAGGCTCGAACACCATTGTTGGAAGGGAAATCATGAGTCTTGCGCTGCCGGCGATCGCGATCGCGACCAATGGTTCGGGTGTCCGCTGGCGCAAGGCTCTCACGGTGTGGATCGATGCCGTCGAGGACGGCTGGGCGGTGCCGGCGCTGATCGCGGGCTTCGTCGCGGTCTGGATGGCGTATTTTTCGCTGGCCTATCTCGGCGGCGATCTCCACCAGGACGTGATCGAGACCTGGTCGCTCGGGCGCAGCTTCGAGTGGGGCTCGACCAAGCATCCGCCGCTGATGGGATGGGCCGCGTGGGCCTGGACCACGGTGTTTCCGCTCACAAACTGGTCGTTCAACCTGCTGGCGCTGACCAATGGCGCGGCCGGACTCTGGGCCGTCGACCGCATCAGCCGGCGCTTCGCGCGCGGCGACAAGCGCCTGACCGTGCTGCTGCTGCTGATGCTGCTGCCGGTCTATCAGCTGCACGCGCAGCGCTTCAACGCCAATGCGGTGCTGCTGTCGAGCTGGCCGCTCGCGACCTGGTGCTTCCTGCGCTCGTTCGAGACCCGCCACGCCGGCTGGGCGGTCGCCGCTGGCCTCACTGCCGCGCTTGCCATGCTCGGCAAGTACTACTCGATCTTCCTGATCGTGAGCTTCGCCATCGCGGCGCTGTGCCACAGCGAGCGGCGCGCCTATTTCACCTCGTCCGCGCCCTGGATCGCGGCGCTGTCCGGGCTGGCTGCGCTGGCTCCTCATATCCTGTGGCTCGCCACGACCGGCGCGCAGCCCTTCTCGCATGCGGTCGAGCACCATGTCGGCAAGTCGGCCGCGGCGGCCCTGGTCGAGGCCGGGGGATTCGTGGTCGCGATGGCCGGCATCGTCGGCATTCCCGGCCTGATCTGGCTGGCGATGACGCGGCCGCGTCCGAGCCAAGTGCTCAACGATGCGCTCAGCCTGGGCTCCGGGCTGCGGCTGCTGGCGATGATTGGCATCGGCACCGTGACGCTCCCGGCGATGGTGTCGGCGATGTTCGGCACCGACATGCCGCCGCTCTGGGGCCTGCAGGGTGTGTTCCTGTTCGTCATCGTGATCGTGTGCGGCGCCAGCTACCAGGCCCCGCGCGAGATGACCGTCAGACTCGCGGCGACGACGATCTGGATGGCCGTGCTCGCGGCCATCGTGGTTGCGCCGCTGCATGCGCTGTATCGCAACTACGTGCCCTTGAACGAGGGCCGCAATTTCTATCAGCCGGCGGCGGCCGAACTCGACCGGCTGTGGCGGACCACTTCGGACCGCCCCCTCGCCCATGTCGGCGGCGATGACGGGCTGGCCTTTGCGGCGGCGTTCTACGGCGCCGACCATCCGCGCTATGAAGCCGCGCTGGTGCACCCGCACGAGCTGCAGACGCCGAGCACGACGCTGACCGCGCAGGGCTGGGCCGCGCTGTGCTACGACACCGACCTGTCCTGCGTCGGCGGCATGCAGCAGGCGGCGGCGCTGGCGAAGCGATCGGTCCGTGTCGACTTCACGCTCCGGACCAAGCTGTTCGGCTGGCCGGGCGCGAGCCAGGGCTTCGTTGCACTGATCGTGCCGCCCGCGGCCGAGGCGCCGACCGAGAACGCCCCCGACGCGCCGCAGGATGTCAGTGCCGCGAGGCGGATGATTCCGGCCGCCGACTGACCTCGCGTATCATTCCGCCGCCGGCGAGATCGCCGCGGGCGGCGGCGGCTTGTGGTCATGCCCCGCTGCCGCGTGGTCCGCCTCGTCGGTGGCGTCGCCGGAGGAGACGACCAGCTTGCGGCCGAGCCGCGCGAACACGGATCCGACGTCGTCCATCACCAGGAACATCGCCGGCACGAACAGCAGCGACAGCACGGTCGAGAACACGAGGCCACCGATCACCGCGAGCGCCATCGGCGAGCGGAATTCGCCGCCGGCGCCGACCGCGAGCGCGCTCGGCATCATGCCGGCGACCATCGCGATCGTGGTCATCACGATCGGCCGCGCGCGCTTCATGCCGGCGTCGATGATCGCCTCGTCGCGCCTGACACCCGCATGGATCGCCTCGATCGCGAACTCGACCAGCATGATCGCGTTCTTGGTGACGATGCCCATCAGCATCATCATGCCGATATAGACGGGGATCGTGAGCTGCTTGCCGGTCAGCATCAGCGCGGCGATGGCACCACCGATCGAAAGCGGCAGAGAGAACAGGATCGTGATCGGCTGCAGGAAGGTGCCGAACAGCAGCACCAGCACCGCATAGACGATCATCAGGCCGGCCGTGATCGCCGTGATGAAGCCGGAGGCCAGCTCGTTCAGGCTCTCGGCGTCGTCGGATGGGATCAGCTTGACGCTCGCCGGCATGGTCTTTCGCACCGGCAGCTCGTCGATCAGCTTGGTGGCATCGCCGAGCGCGGCCAGACCGACGAGATCGGCGGAGACCGTCGCCTGGCGGCCGCGATCGTAACGGCTGATGCTGGTCGGCCCCTGATCGAGCTTGATGTCGGCGACCACCGCCAGCGGCACGCCACCCTTTTCGCCGAACTGGCCGAGCGGCACGCGCAATTGTTCGAGGATCTTCACGTCGCTGCGCGCGGCATCCTCCAACTGCACCCGGATCGGCACCAGGCGGCCGCCGACGTCGTATTTCGCCAGCGCCGGCCCGACGTCGCCGATGGTGGCGACGCGGATGGTCTGCGACAGGCTCTCGGTGGAGACGCCGAGACGCGCGGCGAGATCGGCGCGCGGCTGCACCCGCAGCTCCGGCCGGTCGAGCGAAGTGTCGGAGACCACGTTGGAGATGATCGGAATCCGCCGCATCTGCGACGCCAGTTCGCTCGCGACATTGTCGACCAGCTTGGGATCGGTGCCGGTCAAGACCAGCTTGATCGGGCGCAGGCCGTTCTCATCGGTGAACCAGAACCGGATGTCGGGGATGGTCTCGAGCTCCTTGGAGATCGCGAGCTCGAGCTCCTTCTGCGTGATCTTGCGTTCGGTCTTCGGCGTGTAGTTGACGATCATGCCGGCGCGGCGGACCTCCATCGCGCCCTGCAGCCGGCCGCCGTCGACGAATACGCTGCGCACCTCCGGCCGCTTGCGCAGCCGCGCCACGATCTCCTCGGTGACCTTCTCCGTATAGGCGAGCTGCGCGCCCGGCGGCAGCTCGATCGCGAGCAGCGATCGCGCGGCGTCCTGGGCCGGCAGGAAGCCTTTCGACAGCAGCGTCGTGCTCCAGATCGAGGCCGCGAAGATGCCGACGCCGAGCAGGATCGTGATGTAGTAGTGTTTCACCGACCAGGTCACGATGCGATGATAGGCGCGCAGGATGAAACCCGGCGGCGGATCCTCGTGGTCGTGATGCTTCATGAAATAGGCCGCCAGCATCGGCGTCACGAAGCGTGCGGCCAGCAGCGAGAAGAACACCTGCACCGAGACGGTGATGCCGAACTGCTTGAAGAACTGGCCGGCGATGCCGGACATGAAGCTGGCCGGCGCGAAGATCGCGATGATCGTGAGGCTGATGGCGATGACCGCGAGTCCGATCTCGTCGGCGGCGTCGAGCGCCGCGCGATAGGGCGACTTGCCCATGCGCATGTGGCGCACGATGTTCTCGATCTCGACGATCGCGTCGTCGACGAGAATGCCGGTCGACAGCGTGATGGCGAGGAACGAGACCATGTTCAACGAGAAGCCGAGGATGTCCATCGCCCAGAACGCCGGGAAGATCGACAGCGGCAGCGAGATCGCCGCGATGATCGTCGCCCGGAGATCGCGCAGGAACAGGAGCACGATGATGACGGCGAGGATCGCGCCCTCGAACAGGGTCGAGATCGCCGCGTCGTAATTGCCCTTGGTGAACTCGACCGACGTATCGATCAGCTTCAGCTCGACGTCGGGATGCGCGGCCTTCACCTGGTCGATGCGCTTCTGAACGGCGGCCGCAACGACCACGTCGCTGGCGCCCTTGGCGCGCTTGATGCCGAGCGCCACCACCGGCTCGCCGTTGAAGCGCGCGAAGGTGCGGCGGTCGGCGATGGTGTCGGTGACGGTGCCGAGATCGGCGAGCCGGACCTCGCCGCCGCCGAACAGCGGGATCATCGTGTTCGAGAGCTCGTTGAGCGTCTTGGCGCCGGCGAGCGTGCGGATCGCCTGGTCGTTCTTGCCGATCTCGGCGCGGCCGCCGGCGACGTCGACATTGGTGCCGCGCAGGCTCTGGCTGACATTGACGGCGGTGAGGCCCATCGCCTGCAGCCGGTCGGGATCGAGCGAGACAAGGATCTCGCGCTCGACACCGCCGATGCGCTCGACCTGGCTGACGCCGCGCACGCCCTGCAGCTCGCGCTTGACCACGTCGTCGACGAAGAACGAGAGCTGCTCCGGCGTCTTGCCGGGCGAGATCGCGGCATAGGTGACGATCGGCAGGCCGATCTTGTCGACGCGCGAGATCAGGGGCTCGGTGACGTTCTGCGGCAGATCCGAGCGCACCCGCGTCACGGCGTCCTTGACGTCGTTGATGGCGCGGTCGGTATTGGTCTCCAGCGCGAAGGTGATGGTCGTAACGGAGAGACCATCGGTGATCAGCGACTGGATGTGGCGGGCGCCTTCGACGCCGGAGACGCCGTCCTCGATGATCTTGGTGACCTGGGATTCAAGCTCCGACGGCGCCGCGCCGAACTGCGCCACCGCCACCGAGATCACCGGAATGTCGGCGTTCGGCAGCCGCGTCACCGCGAGCTTGGTGAAGCTCATCCAGCCCAGCACGAGCAGGATGATCGAGAAGAGAATCGACGGCAGCGGGTTCCGGATCGACCATGCCGAGATATTCAGTGCCATCAGCGTACCCGCGTGCGATCGATGTCTTCGGCGAACATGGTCTTGATCTGGTCGCCGTCATGCAGCGAGCTGCCGGCGTCGGCCACGACCACCTCGCCCTCGGCCAGGCCTTCGAGAATTTCGGTCGAGGTATCGGACACCAGCCCGACCCGAACCTTGCGCGTCTCGACGACGTCGCCCTTCACGACCTGAATGGTGAGGTGATCGATCGCCGTGTTGGGAACGGCAACGCCGCAGCTGCGCCGCGCATCGATGTTGGCGCGCGCGAACATGCCGGGCTTGAGGGACGGATTGCTGGTGAGCGCGATCCGGACATGGCCCAGCTGCGTGGTGCGGTCGACCTGCGGGCCGACGACGCGCAGCTTCCCGACGATGTCGGGGAGATTGTCGCGGCTGATGCGCACCGGCGCGCCGGCGCTGAGCTTCAGCAGATGAATGCTGGGGACTTCGGCGTCGAGTTCCAGCTCGTTGTTGACGGCGATACGGAACATCGGTCCAGCCTGCGGCGAGGCCGGGACGCCGGCGATGGTGCGCACCTCGGTGACGAGGCCCGCGGCCGGCGCGCGAAGGGACACCGGCCGGCCGGCCGCCGCGGCCGGCGCCCCCGGCTGGGGCGGCGGCGGTGTCAGCCGCGCAAGCTCCTGGTTCTCGGTGACGGTGTCGCCTTCCTTCACCAGCACGTCGGTGACGCGCGAGCCTTCCTGATCGGCGCCGACCACGGCCTCGCGGCGGGGCACGACGAAGCCGGTGACGCGCACGAGATCGGAGAAGCAGGCCTTGCCGGCCTTGGTGACCAGCACCTGCGCCTGCATGCGCGGCTCTTCAGCGGTCTGATGTCCGCGATGCTCGTACAGATAATAGCCGGCGAACAGGCCGAGGAAGACCACGCCGGTCACGGCTTGCTTGACGAGTTTGGGCAGCTTCATCGGAAAATCGATCCGGTCGGCTCGAGGTGCGGACTAGCGACAGCGTATGCGGCCACGAAGGCCGTGACGAGCATCCGACGAGACGATGCGCCCCGCAAGGTTGCGGGACGCATCTCGGCTGCTCGGTACAAGGCCACGCGACCCCCAATGGCGCTTTGCAGACGCCGACTACTTGGCGGACGCCGTCTTGCTCTGCATGTTGACGACCTGGACGCGGCGGTTGACCTCGGCGAGCGGCTGGGCCGGATTTTTCAGCTTGCTCTTGCCGTAGCCGACCGTGACCAGATCGGTGCCGGCGATGCCGAACTTCTCGACCAGATAGCGCTTGATCGAGTCGGCGCGGCGCTCCGACAGGTCCTGATTATAGGCATCGGCGCCGGCGGCGTCGGTATGGCCGGCGAGCACGAAGGTCGAGCCCTTCAGCTCGGCGCTGGTCAGCGCGCGGCCGAGCGCCTGCACCGAGGGCAGCGACTTCTGGCTGATGTTGGCGGAGTTGTAGTCGAAGGTGATCTCGAGATCGATGTTCGGCTTGGTCTTGGCGACCGCCGCGATCTCCTCGCGCTCGGCGACCGAAAGCGAGCGGGTCGAGCGGCCGCGGATGCTCTGCAGGAACTTGTCCTGTTCCGGCGTGACGGCGGGCGCGGCGGCAGCCTCGGCCGGCGGCGCCATCGACAGCCCTCGGGTCAGCGGCTTCTTCGGCCCGGCGAGGGCGCGGACGATCTGATCCTCAGTCACATCCTCCGCGGCGGAGGCCGGCGTCAGGCCGAACGACACCACGGCGCTCAAGGCTGCAGCCACCACGAGACCCGTCAGGCCGGCGGTATGGGTCGAAATCGTCTTCGGTGCGGTCATGGCCATCCCCTGTTCACGCGAACTGATCCTGCCGGCCGCGTCGCGTAGCCCCCGCTCGCGACCCCGGCTGTTCGCTCGATATGTCGATCCGGCGTGCCGCATGGTTCGAGCCGGCAGGCCGGCGCGCGCAAGAAATCAGCGGACGCCGTAGCTTTCGAACTCGCGGTCGATGTTCGGATCCATCGCCTTGGCGTTGGCGATGTCGAGCGCGCCTTCCTGCGCTGCGCCGTTGCGCTGCTTGGCGAGGCCGCGGCCGTACAGCGACGAGGTCAGCCGCGGATTGATCTTCAGCGCCGCGTCGAAATCGGCGATCGCGTTCTTGGCCGCGCCGCTCTTCAGGTTCACCAGGCCGCGGCTGTCGAGCGCGTCGACGAAATTCGGCCGCAGCCGCAGCGCCTCGTTGCAGTCGCGCAGCGCCGACTGCAGCTCGCCGACGACGGTGCGCGCCCAGCAGCGGTTGTTGAGCGCTTCGACGTCCTTCGGATTGATCCGGATGGTCTCGTCGAAGTCGCGGATCGCCTGCGGATAGGCGCCCTTGCTCGCATAGACCTGGCCGCGCCGGTACAGCGCACCGGCATCCTCGGGATTGGCGGCGATCTTGGCCGTGAGGCTCTTGATCGTCGGATCTTCGGCAAACGGGTCCGGCGGCGGAACGGGCGGCGTCACCGGGGTGGTCGGCACGACCGGCGCCGTCGGGACGGTGTTGGCGATGACCGGCGAGGACGTCGGAACCGGGGTGACCGGCGGCACCGGCGGAGGCGGCGGCGTGTCCACCTTCTGGACCGGAGTGGGCGTAGGCTGCGGCGACGGCACGGGGGGCAGCGGTGGCTGCGGCGTGGGCAGCGGCGGCGCCACCACGACCTGCGTCGGCGTGGGCGTTGGCGTTGGAACCGGCGGCGCGACCACATTGCTCTCGGCCGGCGGACGTCCGCCGCCGGCGCCGGGCACGAAGGAGAAGTCTTCCGCCAGCGACGACGAGATCCACGGCACCTGCTCGCTGCGCGAGGCGCGGGTCACGCCCACGCGGGTCCGGTTCAGCGTCTCCTCGGCGGTGAGATCGGGAACACGGATTTCCTTCAGCAGCTCCTGCACGAACAGGCTGCGGTCGCGCCCCGTATCCGACACCACCGACGACAGCGCCGCCGAATACATCACCAGGGTGCCGCTCGGCGCGATCACCGGCGCGAGGCCGGCGGATGCGGTGCGGAAGCGCCGCTCATAGGGATTGCGCCGGGAGGCATCGAGCAGCGCGATCTTCACGCCGGCGCCGCGGCTGTTGATCTCCTGCAGCACCTGCTCGAGGCTGAAACCGTCGCGCCGCACATCGGCTTCCTGCCAGATCTGCGCATCGATCGGGATCATGTAGCTCTGCCGGCTCGACTGGATGCCGTAGCCGGAGAAGAACAGCAGCGCCACGGAACCGGGCTTGAGCTTGCCATAGAGCCGCTCGAGGCCGCGGCGCATCGCGTCGCCGGTCGCATTCTCGAGCGTCTCGACGTTGAAGCCGTCGCGCTTCAGCTCGTCGGTGAGATCGCGCGCATCGTTGATCGGCTCCTTGAGCGGCGCATCGGCATCGGGATACTTCGCATTGCCGATCACGAGCGCAAAGCGCTCGGCGGCCGCCATGGCGGTCTCGGAGAACGCGACGGAGAACAGCAGGCCGAGCAGCAACAGCAGGCGGAAGATCATCACGATGGCGGTCCAGCGGTCAGCAATCAGGCGCCGTCCAGCTTGCGCCGGGGCGACCATATCCCACGCGTCAGGCATTATCAAATCGCCGTGACGGCACGTCAACTGCTTGGAGCGGTTGACGAATCGTCGAGCGAGACGACCGCCCGCGTGAACCTCTTGCGAAAGCCGCGGGCCATGACACCGTCAGACCATGCCGCCGCCGAGGTCTCGCATGATGTGCGATGCCTCACACTGGGTCGCGCCAGCCGATCCGCCGGTTCGACGCGGGTGGCGATTGACCTCGCAGCGCGGCGGTGGCTCGATGCCGTCAATGCCGAAACAAGAATGAGAAGGCCGTCATGGGGAACGCCACCGAGATCTATGCCTTGCGCTATGCAACGATGTCCCAGCGCACGCTGCAGATGAATTTCCTGCAGCCCGATCCGCACGACACCGTCGCGCAGGACCTCGACTATTTCGTCTGGCTGATTCGCAGCGGCGGCCGCGACATCCTGGTCGACACCGGCTTCAACGCCGCCGAGGCCGAGCTGCGCCACCGCAAACTGACGCGCAATCCGGTCGATGCGCTGGCGCTGTTCGGTGTCGACGCGAGCGCGATCCGCGACATCATCGTCACGCATCTGCATTACGATCACGCCGGCAATCTCGACCGCTTCCCCAACGCGCGCTTCCATCTGCAGGAGCGCGAGATGGCCTATGCGACGGGCCGCTGCATGTGCAACGGCCTGCTGCGCCACCCGTTCTCGGTCGAGCACGTCACCACCATGGTGCGTCACGTCTATGGCGAGCGCGTCACGTTCCATAGCGGCGACGGCGAGATCGCGCCCGGCGTCACGGTGCACCGCGTCGGCGGTCATTCCGACGGCCTGCAGGTGGTGCGGGTCGAGACCGCGCGCGGCCCCGTCGTGCTCGCCTCCGACGCCGCGCATTACTACGCCAATCTGCAGCGCCGCAGCCCGTTTCCGATCGTGCTCGACATCGGCGACATGGCGCGCGGCTGGGAGATCATCGAGCGCCTCGCGGGTCATCCCGACCGCTTCATCCCGGGACACGATCCGCTGGTGACCGAGCTCTATCCGCGCGTGAACGACGCGGCCGATGCCTATGCGCTGCACGTGGCGCCGAAGCGGTCGTTTGCGACGTAGCAGCGGCTGCGCTTTGCTTGATCGAAGGCGATCGCGAGGAGCTCCGCCATCAGCGCCACCCACCACCGTCATCCCGGACAAGCCGCGACGCGCGCGAGCGCCGCGTGGCGCCGATCCGGGATCCATACGCCGTGGCGGTCGTGGTGAGCACGCGCTTTGAACGACACACCTGCCCCGAACTACTCCCTGTGGTTATGGGTCCCGGCGTTCGCCGGGACGACAGCGGAGGTTGCCGAGGCCGCTCGGCAGATTACACTGTGCTGCAATTCAAGCGAGCGGGATCGCACGCTCGCTCACCGCAGCTCCACCACGGCCTTCTTCGACAGATGCTGGCCGAGGAACGCGACGTCCCAGTTGGTCAGGCGGACGCAGCCGTGGGATTCGGACTTGCCGACCTTGGAGGGCTCGGCGGTGCCGTGGATGCCGTAGCCGTTGCCGATGGACAGGCCGATCCAGTACGAGCCGACCGGATTGTTCGGGCCGGGCTTGATGTCGAAGGCTTTGCGCGCCTTCACGCCCTTGAACTTGTAGTCCGGGTTGTAGCGATAGTTCGGATTGGCATCGATCGAGTCCACCTTGAAGCTGCCGACCGGGGTCGGCTTGTCGTCGCTGCCGACGGTCGCCGGGAACACCGCGACCAGCTTGCCGTCCTTGGCGAAGGCCTGCACGGTCTCGGACTGCTTGTCGATGTCGAGCCGGGTGATCTCCGGCACGGTCTCGTCCGGCTTCAGCACGTTGGCGACAGTGATGGTTTCGCCGGCCTTGTCGAAACCGGCCTTGGGATTGAGCGCTCTTAGCAGCGCCTCGCTCATGTGGAATTTCTCGGCCAGCGCTTCGCGCAGCGATGTGTAGCCCACGCGCGGCAGGTCCTTCATGTCCTCCATGCGCTTCGGCAGCTTCTCCAGGAACGGCCCCTTCACATCGTCGCGGCTGATCGTGTAGCTGACGATCGCGGGTGCGCTGTCGCCGCGCACCAGCGCGTCCCAGACCTCCGGCGTCAGCTTCGCGTCGCCGGCCAGACCCTTGGTGCGGGCGAACGCCGCCAGCGCCTGCCGCGCATTGTCGCCGAACCGGCCGTCGATCTCGCCCGGCGACACATGCGCGCGGTCGAGCAGCACCTGGGCGCGGATCGCCACCGGGTCCATCTTCTCCTCGGAGGGCTGCCGCTTGCGCAATTCGGCGCCGTTGACGGCGTCGGCCGTGAGGTCGGCGGCGACCGCGGGCGTGATGACAGCGAGGCAGAGCAGAAGCGGTATCCAGAGCCGAAGCATGAGGGTGATATCCAGGTGAAGACAGGCCGATCGTCGGCAGCGACAACGTGGCGATGACCGCAAAGTTCGGCGCGGTTAAGTTCTGTCATGCTGAACGTCGCGGGCCCCTGGCGCGACTACCGAGCAATCGGGTCGGCTGGCCCGGCGGCTGCGCGTCTGCTATTTCCGCCGTGAGCCGTTCGATGACTTGGTTTTTGGGGATCGCGTTCGCATGGGACATGCCGTCACTGCCGCCACGATGCGCCGGCTGCCGATGCTCGCCGCCAGCCTGCTGGTTCTGGTCCAGGCGGCCGCGGCCGATGACGCAGCGCCGCGCGGCGCCGCGGTCAGCGTGCTCAAGGCGACCAAGGCCTGCTTCGACAACACGGTCGAGGTGTCCGGCATGGTGCTGGCGCGCGACGAGACGGCGGTGCGGCCCGACCGGCCCGGGCTGAAGGTGGCGGAGGTGCTGGTCGACGCCGGCGACACCGTCACGGCCGGGCAGAACCTGGCGCGGCTGACGCCGCCCGAAGGCGGCAGCGTCATGATCCAGGCGCCGGTCGCCGGCACCGTGCTGTCGTCGACCGCCACCATCGGCGCGTTCGCCTCGGGCCGTGGCGAGGCGCTGTTCTCGATCCTCGCGCGCAACGAATATGATTTGGTCGGGCTGGTGCCGTCAGCCCAATTGTCCAAGCTCGCGGTCAACCAGACCGCGCGCATCCGCATCGTCGGCGCCGGCGAGGTCCAGGGCAAGATCCGCCGGGTGGCGCCGACCGTCGAGCCGAACAGCCAGCTCGGACAGGCGTTCATCGGCATCACCGGCAATGCCAAGCTGCTGGTGAACGCGTTCGGCCGTGCCGCGATCAAGATCGGCCAGAGCTGCGGCGTGTCCGTGCCGCTGACGGCGGTGCTGTACGATCCCGACGGCACCGTGGTGCAGGTGGTGCGCGCCCAGCGCATCGAGACCAAGCGCGTCGAGATCGGCCTGACGGCCGGCGGCCAGGTCGAGATCCGCGACGGCCTCGCCGAAGGCGACGTCGTCGTCGCCCGCGCCGGCGCCCTGCTGCGCGAAGGCGACCCGGTGCGTCCGGTGATGGCGAGCAATTAGGGCGGGCAACGGCGGGCGAGCATCGGCGAGAGAGAAAGCGAGGCTCTCACGCCACCGACGGTCGGCTCCCCTCCCCCTTGCGGGGAGGGGTCGGGGGTGGGGGTCCACGAATTCCGCTCGATGTGATGAACGCTAGCCCTGCCGAGCACGGTCAATCAGCACAGACGCCCACGCAATGACCTGCAGGACTCACTGAGTGCGGCGCCCGGAGACCCCCACCCCCGACCCCTCCCCGCAAGGGGGAGGGGAGCGGACCGCCGGCGTGGAAAGAGGGTGCGGCTCACCCGGCGCAATCAGCAGCAGCCAAGACGGCCTCAGCTGCCCGCGTTCGCGACCTCGGAGCCGAGGCGGATGTCCTCGACCAGGGAGGAGGACACCGCGGGGACCTGCTCGCCGTCGGAATTGCGCACGATGGCGTTGCGGGTCTTGGTGAAGACGGCTTCGGCGGTCGGGCTCTTGCCGAGCTGGTTGAGCAGCTCGCCGACCAGCGCGCTGTTCTGGCCGGTGGAATCGTCGAGCACCTTGCCCGGCGTCGCCGACGACAGGATCAGCGCATTGGCGGGCGCATTGATCGGGGCGAGGCCGTGCGAATAGGCGCGGAAGCGGCGTTCATAGGGATTGCGGCGGGCGGCGTCGATCACGACCAGCTTGGCGCGCGCGCCCTGCTCGCGGACGACGTCGAGCAGGCGCTCGATGCTGGTGCCCTCGCGGCGGACGTCCGCTTCCTTCCAGATCTTGGCGTCGACCGGGATCATGTAGCTCTCGCGTCCGGCCTGGATGGCGTAGCCGCCGAAGAACAGCATCACGACCGAATCCGGCTTGATCCGCGCCTTGAGGCGCTCGATCGCGCGCGCCATGTCGTCCTTGCTGGCGTCCTCGACGACGTCGACGTCGAAACCGTCGCGGTGCAGCGCGCCGGTCAGCGCGCGCGCGTCGTTGATCGGCTGGGCGAGCGGGGCGTTGGCGTCCGGATAGTGGCCGTTGCCGATGACGAGCGCGAGACGCGCCGCGTTGCCGTTCGACACGCGCTCGGAGGCGGCCGCCTTCGGCGACTCGAACGACCGCTTGTTCAAGGCAGCATGCGCCCCGATCGCGAGCGACACCGTGCACAGAAGCGCGGCGGCGATCACGGCCGTTCGGCGGGAGAGAGAAGGCTGCCTTGCGGTCATCACGTCAATCCTGGTCCGAGCCTGTCCATCGTGGCCAAGGGGTGAGCACCCGTGCGGGGTACGCACCCTTTGGTCGCGCGGACGCCTCTGAGGTTTGAGGGGTTGCGAGACGATGTGTCGTCGAATTGCGCGCAATTTGCGGCGCCGCAACGAAGAAAGGCTTAACCTGATCCCGCAGCGAGGGCAACATCGGAACACCATTGACTTATCAACCACTTGGGAATTAAGGCGAATTTAACCATGACGCTGACCTCTCCAGCGCCCGGGGCCGACCTTCGGACAGCCACAATGCCGCCTGATCCCTTACCTCCGCAGTGAGCCCGGTCACGTTGTCTTTGGCCGCCCCCCATGCCAGTTTGCGTCCTGCATGCGCGTGACGGGCCGTTTGCAGGGCGTTTCGAGCAGCACAGGCCGTTCGTCCCGCCCATCCCCGTCCGCACGTGACCAGCCACGAGTGCCCGCCTTGAGTTTCCCATATTTTGCCGGCGCCGCCTGCCGCGCCCTGACGGCGCGCAAAGAGGGGCCCTCGCTGTACGAGGTGTGCGACCCGATCCTGCGTCAGCCCGGCCGTGGCGACCCGCATCTGTCGACCTTCTATCGGACCGCGCTCGGCAACCCCGCGCTGCGCACGCTGCTGCGCCGGGCCGGCCTGCCGGAACTCAACGACCCCGCCCACCTCAATGCGCTGCGCGAGGCACTGGTTCTGGCCCGCGACAATCCGACGCCCGATTGGGAGCAGGTCGGCCGCCCGGTCGCCGACCTCGTCGACAGCATCGCGCTGCATCACCCTGCCCCGCCGCGCCGGACCGCAGCCGTCGCCATGCCTGCGGCGGCCGAGATCGAGCGCGTGATCCGAGCCTGCGGCGCCGACCTGCTCGGCTCCTTCGGCCGCAACGGCTTCATCCCGACCTACGCCGCCTTCAACCTGATCGGCGATCCCGACATGAGGGGACGCGAGGTCACGATGGCGCTGCAGGGGCTGGACGCGCGCGGCTACAAGAACTCGACCCTGCTGTTCAACCTCGCCCGCGTCTTCATCGCCCGTTCGCCTGCGGCGGCGGTGATCAACCCGCCCTGGCGCGGCATTGCCGAGCCGATGTGGGAGCCGGTGCAGATCCGCCACCGCTCCGCCTATTACGACGCGTTCTTCACCGAGGCGCTGCTGAGCTATCTCGAGACCGGCCTCGCCTCGTCAGAACAGAGCAGCGCGGCACGCGGCGCGATTGCGGCGATGGTCGAGTTCTGCCTCAAGACCAGCCGCGAGGAAGTGCGCGGCGCCGACGGCAAGAGCTACGACGTCGTCACCGCGCTGGCGCCGCACCCGCATCCCCGGTTCTCGCGCTTCTTCACCCAGATCAAGCAGGACCTCGGCTTCGGCGTCTACGTGCCCGACTGCGACACCACGGCGTGCTCGTTCTCGGCGGCGACTCAGGCGGGTTCTGATGATCCGATCCTGAACCAGCCTCTGGTCGATTTCTACGCCGGTTATCAAGTGCGCGCCGGCAGCAACGAGCCGCGCGTGACGGTGCCGATCAACGACAACATCGACTATGAGGGCGGCGTCGCCACCTGGATCGACAGCATGGCCGGCGAACGGCCGTACGGCAACGACCTCGATCCGACCTTGAACCTCGACGTGCTCGAAGTGTCGTTCCGCAATCTCACGCGCTGGCAGATCCTGGAGACGCAGGCGCGGCTGGATGTCATCCGGCGCATCGTCGGCTTCCAGTTGCGGCTCGTCACCAGCGGCGCCTTCGCCGATCCGCGCTCGCACATCTATTATCTGCCGGAGCTGTATTGCGCCTATTTCGGCCGCTGCTACCACGCCTTCATGGCGCTGCCGCCGGCCGCGCGGCAGGCGATCGACCCCGGCGGCGCGTTCGAGCTGATCCGCCTGCGCGTGCTCGCCTATGTCGAGGACGAACTGGTCGGCCGCGAGATGAATCCGTTCGATGCGGCGCTGGCGCTGATCGCGCTCGGCCATCTCGGCGGCAACGCGGCGAGCTTCGCGCCGGCCGTGCATTGCATCGTCACGAGCTTCGGCGAAGGCGGCCGGCGGCATCCATATCGCGCGTATGAGTGGAACAAGATGAAGACCCCGACGCGAATTCTCGTCGGTGGCCCGGAGGTGACCTCGGCGTTCGTGCTGATGGGTCTGGCGCTGGCGCGGCGGGTGAACGTGCGGTGAGCCAAGCCATCAGCGGCAACGGCGGTCGACTCCCCCCCTTGCGGGGAGGGGTCGGGGGTGGGGGTCCACGAATCCCGCTCTCAATGAGACGCGGGCGCTGCTGAGCACTTCGATCGTCGAAAAGGACCGTCAAAAAGCTCGTCTGAATGTCGCATGACAGCTGAGCTCAACGCCCGGAGACCCCCACCCCCGACCCCTCCCCGCAAGGGGGAGGGGAGCGCACCGCCGCCGTGGTGGTTACCGAATTCCTCATGCCTGACGGCCTCGCATCGCGCGAAGTTGAGCAGATCAGCCAATCACCGCGCTGGAACGGCCAGGCGATCCGCCGCACAATTGGGGATATTGCCCATCTCAAGGACGACCCGCGCCCGTTCATGTCGATGAAACCCGCTTTGCTCGCGCTGCTCCTGCTGCTTCCCACCGTCGCGTCCGCCGCCGACATCACCGGCATCGCCAAGGTCCGCGAGGCCGACAGCGTGATGATCGGCACCACCCGCGTCCGGCTCGGCGGCATCGACGCGCCGTCGGTCGATCAGCTCTGCCTGAACAAGGATGGCGAGCGCTGGACCTGTGGCGTGGCCGCGCGCGACGAGCTCATCAAGCATGCGGACGGCAAAAGCTGGGTGTGCCACCCGCGCTCGATCGACCGCCGCGGCCGGCAAGTGGCGCGCTGCGACGTCGACGGCGAGGACATCCAGAAATGGCTGGTGCAGCACGGCTGGGCGCTGGCCTATCGCACCCTCTCGCACGACTACGAGCCCGATGAGGCCGAGGCGCGCGCCGCCAAGGCCGGGATGTGGCAGGGCGCGTTCATCGCGCCGTGGGACTGGCGGGTGCGCAACAAGAAGACCACGATCCTCGGCGCGACGAAGCCGCCGGATGGCGCCAAGGCCATCCTGCTCGCGTCGGCCTCCGGGCCCGTGGCGCCGTCGCCCGACTGCACCATCAAGGGCAACGTCAACGGCGCCGGCGAGTGCATCTATCACACGCCCACGAGTCGCTGGTACGCGCAGATCAAGATGCGCGTCGCCAAGGGTACGCGCTGGTTCTGCTCGGTCGAGGAGGCCGAGGCCGCCGGCTGCCGCGAGACCAGGCGCTAGGCCGGACGGCCCCGGCATGCCAGCCTCCCGGCTTCTCCGGCTTTTCTTATGCCGCGGCGCCCCCTAAAACGGTTTCAGGCTCCGCGTGTGAGAGCCCGCCACCCCAATCGCAAGACCACATCGCCCAAATCACTTCGCCCACATCACTTCGCCTGAGGACACTGACAATGACCGTTCGCGCGGGCCGGGAGTTTCTGGCCATCCCGGGACCCACCACGATGCCCGACGAGGTGCTGCAGGCGATGCACCGCCCGGCGCTCGACATCTACTCCAAGCAGATGGTGGAGCTGACCGACGGCATCATGTCGGATCTCGGCCGTCTCTTTGCCACCAAGGGCAAGACCTACATCTACATCGCCAACGGCCACGGCGCCTGGGAGGCCGTGCTCTCCAACGTGCTGTCGCGCGGCGACAAGGTGCTGGTGCTCGAGAGCGGCCGCTTCGCGATCGGATGGGGTAATGCGGCGAAGGCGATGGGCGCCGAGGTCGAGGTGCTCCGCGGCGACTGGCGTCGCGCGGTGCGTCCGGCCGAGGTCGAGGCGCGGCTGCGCGCCGACAAGGAGCACACGATCAAGGCGATCGTGGTGGCGCAGATCGACACGGCCTCCGGCGTCGTCAACGACGTCGAGGCGATCGGCCGCGCCGTCAAGGCTTCGGGCCACCCCGCCCTCTACATGGTCGACACCGTCGCCTCGCTCGGCTGCATGCCGTTCGAGATGGACGCGTGGCACATCGACGTCGCGATGTCCGGCTCGCAGAAGGGCCTGATGACCCCGCCCGGCCTCGGCTTCGTCGCGGCCAACGACCGCGCACTGGAGGCGCACAAGCACGCCAATCTGCGTACGCCCTATTGGGACTGGAGCGAGCGCGAGGGCGCCGAGCATTATCGCAAATATGGCGGCACGGCGCCGGTACATCTGCTGTTCGCTCTGCGCCAGGCGATGGACATGCTGTTCGCCGAAGGGTTGCCGCACGCCTTCCGACGCCATCAGCTGCTCGCCGAGGCGGTGCGCCGCGCGGTCGCGAAGTGGAGCGAGGGCCAGGTGATCGGCTTCAACATCGAAGACGCTGCCGAGCGCTCCAACACCGTCACCACCGTGCTGGTCGGCGAAGGCTATGATCCGGCCGTGCTGCAGACCTACTGCAAGGAGCAGTGCGGCGTCGTGCTCGGGACCGGGATCGGCGATCTCAGCGGCAAGGCGTTCCGCATCGCCCATATGGGCCATGTCAACGCGCCGATGGTGCTGGGCACGCTCGGCGTGATCGAAATGGCGCTGGTGGCGTTGAAGATCCCGCATGGCCGCGGCGGTCTCGATGCCGCGATCCAGTGGCTCGGCGAGAGCGTGACCGCATAAGGACCGACATGACCGATCACAGCACCAAGGCGCCGGTGGCGCCGCGCCGCCCGCATTCCTTCACCCGCCACGGCATCACCGTGCAGGACGACTATGCCTGGCTGAAGGATGCGCGCTGGCAGGAGGTGCTGCACGATCCCACGCTGCTGGATGCGGACATCCGCGCCTACCTAGAGGCCGAGAACGGCTACGCGGAGAGCGTGCTCGGCCACACCGCGCCGCTGCAAAAGAAAATCGTGGCCGAGATGCGCGGCCGCATCAAGGAGGACGATTCCTCGGTGCCGTCGCCTGACGGTCCCTACGCCTATTTCCGCAAGTACCGCGAAGGCGGCCAGCACGAGCTGTTCTGCCGGACGCCGCGCAACGGCGGGGCGGAGACGATCGGGCTCGACGGCGATGCGCTGGCGCGCGGCCATGAGTACTTCAAGTTTGGCGGCAGCCGGCATTCGCACGATCACAAGCTCGTCGCCTGGAGCGCCGACACCAAGGGCTCGGAATACTTCACCATCCGCGTCCGCGACTGGGACGGCGGTGACGATCTCGCCGACATCGTCGAAGAGACCGATGGCGGCGTGGTGTGGTCGCGGGACTGCAAGAGCTTCTTCTACGTCAAGCTCGACGACAATCACCGCCCGATGCAGGTGTGGCGGCACAAGCTCGGCACCAAGCAAGCCGAGGACATGCTGGTGTATGAGGAAAAGGACACCGGCTGGTTCACGCATGTCCACGAGTCGACCTCGGGCAAGTTCTGCGTCATCGCCGGCGGCGATCACGAGACCTCCGAGCAGCGGCTGATCGATCTCGACCATCCCGAGACGCCGCCGCGGCTCGTCGCCGCGCGCGAGAACGGCGTGCAATATTCGATCGCCGATCGCGGTAACGAGCTGTTCATCCTCACCAATGCCGACGGCGCGATCGACTTCAAGATCGTGACGGCACCGCTGGCCTCACCCGAGCGCACCAACTGGCGCGATCTCATTCCGCACCGCGCCGGCATCTACGTGCTCGACCATGATCTCTATTCAGGCCACCTGGTGCGGCTGGAGCGCGCCAACGCGCTGCCGTCGATCGTGATCCGGGATCTCAAATCGGGCGAAGAGCACGCGATCGCCTTCGCCGAGGGCGCCTATTCGCTGGATGCGATGGGCTCCTACGAGTTCGACACCACCAATCTGCGCTTCGCCTATTCGTCGATGACGACGCCGTCGGAAGTCTATGACTACGACATGGTGACGCGCGCCAAGACCCTGCGCAAACGCCAGGAGATTCCCTCGGGGCACAATCCGGCGGACTACGTCACCACGCGCATCATGGCCAAGGCGGACGACGGCACCGAGGTGCCGGTGTCACTGTTGCACCGACGTGACTTCAAGGCCGACGGCTCGGCGCCGCTGCTGCTCTATGGCTATGGCTCCTACGGCCACGCGATGCCGGCGTCGTTCTCGGCCAACCGGCTGTCGCTGGTCGATCGCGGCTTCGTCTATGCCATCGCCCACATTCGCGGCGGCACCGACAAGGGCTGGGGCTGGTACCTCGACGGCAAGCGCGAGAAGAAGACCAACAGTTTTGACGATTTCGCGGCCTGTGCCCGCGCGCTGATCGCGGCGAACTACACCAGCGCCAAGCGCATCGTCGGCCATGGCGGCAGCGCCGGCGGCATGCTGATGGGCGCGGTCGCCAACCGCTCGGGCGAATTGTTCGCCGGCATCGTCGCCGAGGTGCCGTTCGTCGACGTGCTCAACACCATGCTCGACGACACCCTGCCGCTCACGCCGCCGGAATGGCCCGAATGGGGCAACCCGATCGAGAGCGAAAAGGATTTTCGCACCATCCTGTCCTATTCGCCCTACGACAACGTCGTGGCCAAGGACTATCCGGCGATCCTGGCGATGGCTGGCCTCACCGACCCGCGCGTCACCTATTGGGAGCCTGCGAAGTGGATCGCGCGTCTCCGCGCGACGATGACCGGTGGCGGTCCTGTGGTGTTGCGCACCAACATGGGCGCCGGCCATGGCGGCGCGTCGGGCCGCTTCAACCGGCTCGACGAGATCGCGATCGTCTATGCATTCGCGCTGTGGGCGGTGGGGCTGGCAGACAAGACGGCGTGAGCGTCGTCGGACCGACAACCGGGCCGGTGCCGAGCCTCACACCATCTGCTCGGCCACCATCATGTAGTTCACGTCCATGTCGCTCGACAGGCTCCAGCGATCGGCGAAGGGGCTGTAGACCACGCCGCTCTGCTCGGTGATGACCAGGCGGTTGTCGAGCAGGTATTTGGTCAGCTCGTCCGGCGTGACGAACTTGCTCCATTCATGCGTGCCGCGCGGCAGCCAGCGCAGCACGTATTCGGCGCCGACGATGGCGAGCGCAAAGCTCTTCCAATTGCGGTTCAGGGTCGAGACCACCATCATGCCGCCGGGCTTGAGCACCGCGGCGCAGCGGCCGAGGAAGGCGCTGACGTCGGTGACGTGCTCGACCACTTCCATCGCCAGCACAATGTCGAAGCGCTCGCGCGGGTCCATCTCCTCGATCGTGGTGCAGCGGTAGTCGATCGACAGATGGCCCTTCTCGGCATGGAGCTTGGCGGCGGCGATGTTGCTGGCCGAGGGGTCGACGCCGACGACCTGCGCGCCCAGCCGCGTGAACGGCTCGCACAGCAGGCCGGCGCCGCAGCCGATGTCGAGCATGCGCAGGCCCGAGAGGCAGTTGAGGCTCTTGGCGTTGCGCTCGAATTTCCGGCAGGCGGCATCGCGGATGTAGGTCAGGCGCAGCGGATTGATCTTGTGCAGCGGCGCCATCTTGCCCTTCGGATCCCACCACGTCTCGGAGAGCTTCGAGAACTTGGCGATCTCCGCCGGATCGACGGTCGAGCCGGGCGGAACAGGGCTGCTGCGGGAATCCTGAGGCATTGTCATCGCTGCATACTCAAATGATCGAAGCTGGGCGGCGGCGGCTCGCTAGCGCGCCGTGATGGCGTTGCGGAACGCCAGCGGCTCCGCGATGGTCGCAATGGTCTCCTTGCCTTCGCCCACGCCCAAGATGGTGACGTCGCCGTAATTGAGAACCCGTCCCATGATCGTCTGGTTCACGTCGACGCTCTCGACCTTGTCGAGCGCCATCTCGAAGGTACGGCGGCGGATGAAACCGGTTTTGTGGACCACGCGACGATTGGTGACGTCGGTCTCGGTCGTCAGCCGGTGGAACCAGGCCCGCACGGTCCAGTACAGGGCCACCACCGCGATGACGGCGGCCGTGGCCAGCGACAGCATCACGAGATTGTCGTTCAGGGTCATGCGCGAGGCGACGAGCAGCCCGAACACGACGATCCAGGCTCCGATGGCGGGCAGGTAGAACATCCAGTGCGCATTGGTCGAATACAGCACCTTCTCGCCGGGTTGCAGGATTTCGTCGATGTAACGCGCCATACCAGTCCTTTACCTCACCCCATCACCACAAGGAACCGTCTTGCCCCCGGCCGCGACGCTATGTATACGCGCGTTTCGGCTGGCGCGCCTCCGGTTTTCCGCGCGAGCCGGTCAACTTATCCTCCTGATGGGAATGAGCGCGTCGTCATGGGTCGCCTCGTGCTGAAATTCGGCGGCACATCCGTCGCCAACATCGACCGCATCCGCAACGTCGCGCGCCACGTCAAGCGCGAGGTCGATGCCGGTCATGAAGTCGCTGTGGTTGTCTCGGCGATGTCCGGCAAGACCAACGAGCTGGTGGCCTGGTGCACCGAGGCCTCGCCGATGCATGACGCGCGCGAATACGACGCCGTCGTGGCCTCGGGCGAGCAGGTCACCTCCGGCCTGCTGGCGATCGTGCTGCAGAGCATGGGCATCCAGGCCCGCTCCTGGCAGGGCTGGCAGATCCCGATCAAGACCAGCGACGCCCACGCCTCGGCGCGCATCGTCGACATCGACGGCACCGAGCTGATCCAGCGTTTCCAGGAGCGCAAGGAGGTCGCGGTCATCGCAGGCTTCCAGGGCATCAATGCCGAGACCGGGCGAATCACCACGCTCGGCCGCGGCGGCTCCGATACCTCCGCCGTCGCGATCGCCGCCGCCATCAAGGCCGACCGTTGCGACATCTATACCGACGTCGACGGCGTCTACACCACCGACCCCCGCGTGGTGCCGAAGGCCAAGCGGCTCGACAAGATCGCCTTCGAGGACATGCTGGAGCTGGCGTCGCAGGGCGCCAAGGTGCTGCAGGTGCGCTCGGTGGAACTGGGCATGGTGCACAACATGCCGATCTTCGTCCGCTCCTCATTCGACAAGCCCGAGGATATCGACCCGCACGCCAACCAGCCGCCGGGGACGCTGATCTGCAGCGAGGAACAAATCATGGAAAATCACGTCGTGACCGGCATCGCCTTCTCCAAGGACGAGGCCCAGATCTCGGTGCGCCAGATCGAGGACAAGCCGGGCATCGCGGCCTCGATCTTCGGCCCGCTGGCGGATGCCAACATCAACGTCGACATGATCGTCCAGAACGTCTCCGAGGACGGCAAGACCACCGACCTCACCTTCACGGTGCCGGCGACCGACTATAACCGGGCCCGCGAGACCATCACGGCGGCCAAGGACAAGATCGGCTACCAGCGCATGGATGCCGCCACCGATGTCGCCAAGGTCTCCGTGATCGGCTCGGGCATGCGCAGCCATGCCGGCGTGGCTGCCAAGGGCTTTGCCGCGCTCGCTGCCCGCAACATCAACATCCGCGCGATCACGACCTCCGAGATCAAGTTCTCGGTGCTGATCGACGCCGCCTATACCGAACTGGCCGTCCGCACGCTGCATACGCTCTACGGATTGGACCAGGCCTAGAAAATTCTGCTCCGCGACCACACCTGTCCCGTTATGCGACAATGGGACAGGGATCGGACGATCGCCGAAAGCCGTTGACGCCGCCCGCGCTGGCAGGCGTTTTGCTTGGCAAAACAAGCCCTAATTCGCTATACGCCTCGCAGGATAACTGGCGCGACCTGTGCTCCAGTGATGGTTGTTCTGATTCGGGCCGGCACTTTGAGCGTGCGATAGTGCCGAATCGAGAAAGCTGTTCGATGCCGCGAGTTTAGCGCCAGATCCGGCCGCCGCGCCGGGCTGGCCCCAGGAAGGGGGATTGTGCCACATGCGAAGCGCGTCGGGAGGCCCCCGCGTCCTGCTCAGACGGCTTCGCGAGACCATGGCGGAGCAGGTCTCGGCACAGGAGCGGCTCGACAAGATCGTGGTGCTGATCGCGGCCAACATGGTCGCGGAAGTCTGCTCGGTCTATGTGCTGCGCGTCGACAACACGCTCGAGCTCTACGCCACCGAAGGTCTGAACCGCGACGCCGTGCACATCACGGTGATGAGCGCGCATGAAGGCCTGGTCGGCCTCGTCGCCAGCGAGGCCACCCCGCTCAATCTGAGCGACGCGCACAGCCACCCGGCCTTCTCCTATCGTCCCGAGACCGGCGAAGAAATCTACCACTCCTTCCTCGGCGTGCCGATCCTGCGCGCCGGCAACACGCTCGGCGTGCTGGTGGTGCAGAACCGCGCCAAGCGCACCTATGTCGAGGAAGAGGTCGAGGCGCTGCAGACCACCGCGATGGTGCTCGCCGAGATGATCGCCTCCGGCGAGCTCGCAGCCCTCGCCCAGCCCGGCGCCGAGCCGGCCGTCCGGCATTCGATCCACAAGACCGGCGCGGTGCTGTCGGACGGTATCGCGCTCGGGCATGTCGTGCTCCACGAGCCGCGCGTCGTCGTCAACAACTACATCGCCGAGGACCTGCCGAAGGAGATCAAGCGGCTCGACGCCGCTTTGGTGAAGCTGCGCGCCGATCTCGACCGCATGCTGGAGCGCGGCGACGTCGCCGACGGCGGCGAACATCGCGAGGTGCTCGAAGCCTACCGGATGTTCGCCAACGACCAGGGCTGGTCGCACAAGCTTCATGAAGCGGTGGCGACCGGCCTCACAGCGGAAGCCGCCGTCGAGCGCGTGCAGTCTGACACCCGCGCGCGCATGCTGCGCTCGACCGATCCGTATTTGCGCGAACGGCTGCACGATCTCGAGGATCTCGGCTACCGGCTGCTGCGCCAGCTCGTCGGCCAGGACCATGCACCGAGCCGCGACCACCTGCCCGACAACGCCATCCTGATCGCGCGCGCGATGGGCCCGGCGGCGCTGCTCGACTACGACCGCAAGCGGCTGCGCGGCCTGGTGCTGGAGGAAGGCACCGCCAACTCCCACGTCGCCATCGTCGCCCGCGCGCTCGGCATTCCCGCCGTCGGCGAGGTGCCGAACGCGCCGGGCATCGCCGATCCCGGCGACGCCATCATCGTCGACGGCACCTCCGGATCGATCTATGTGCGGCCGTCCTCCGAGATCGAATCGGCCTATGCCGAGCGGGTGCGCTTCCGCGCCCGCCGCCAGGCGCAATACAGCGAGCTGCGCAACAAGCCCTGCAAGACCAAGGACGGGCAGCCGATCGAGCTGATGATCAATGCCGGCCTCGTCATCGACCTGCCGCATATCGAGGACACCGGCAGCGCCGGCATCGGCCTGTTCCGCACCGAATTGCAGTTCATGGTGTCGGCCAGCCTGCCGCGCTCCAGCGACCAGCTCGCGCTGTACCGCTCGGTGCTGGATGCCGCCGGCAGCAAGCCGGTCACGTTCCGGACGCTCGACATCGGCGGCGACAAGGCGCTGCCCTACATGGAGACCGTGATCGAGGAAAATCCCGCGCTCGGCTGGCGCGCGATCCGCCTCGGTCTCGATCGTCCGGGTCTCTTGCGCGGCCAGATCCGCGCGCTGCTGCGCGCCGGCGGCGGCCGCTCGCTGCGCATCATGTTCCCGATGATCTCGGAGGTCGCCGAGTTCGACACTGCGAAAGCGATCGTCGAGCGCGAGCTGACCTATTTGCGCCAGCACGGCCACACGCTGCCGGAGCGCGTCGACGTCGGCACCATGCTCGAAGTCCCCGCCCTGCTCTATCAGCTCGACGAGCTGCTCGCGAAGGTCGACTTCATCTCGGTCGGCTCGAACGACCTGTTCCAGTTCCTGTTCGCCGTCGATCGCGGCAATGCCAAGGTGTCCGATCGCTTCGACACGCTGTCGACGCCGATCCTGCGAGCCCTGCAGGAAATCGTACGCAAGGCCAAGGCGGCCAAGCGCTCGGTGTCGCTGTGCGGCGAGATGGCCTCGAAGCCGATCGGCGCGCTGGCGCTGATCGCGCTCGGCTACCGCTCGCTGTCGCTATCGGCGACCGCGCACGGTCCGGTAAAGGCGATGATCCTCGAGCTCGATGCCGCCAAGGCGGAGGCGAAGATGGCCGAGTGGCTGGCGGCACCGGCGGGCAGCTTCTCGATGCGGCAGAAGCTCACCGAGTTCGCCGAGAGCGAAGGCCTCGCATTGTAGCGGGCCAATCTCGCTACGCGCCTGGCCCCCTATCGTTTGCTCCTCAATCAGATTGCATCATGTCGTCGCTTCCCGAAGCCAAACTGGACGTTCTGCTCGCACACCACGCCTCGCTCGAGGCGGAGCTGCTCGGCCAGGTCAATTCCGACCGCTACGTGCAGATCACCCGCGAGCTCGCCGAGCTCAATCCGCTGATCGATGCCGTGAAGGCCTATCGCGCCGGAGTGAAGGAGCTCGCCGACACCGAGGCGCTGATCGCCGATCCCGAGACCGACGCCGAGATGCGCGCGATGGCCGAGGCGGAGCGCGACGAGCTGGTCGCGCGCCGCGGCGAGCTGGAGCAGAAGATCCGCGTCGCGCTGCTGCCGAAGGATGCGATGGACGACCGCAACGTCGTGCTCGAAATCCGCGCCGGCACCGGCGGCGACGAGGCCTCTTTGTTCGCCGGCGACCTGTTCCGGATGTATGAGCGCTTCGCCGCCTTGCAGGGCTGGAAGGTCGAGGTGATCTCGGCCTCCGAGGGCACCGTCGGCGGCTACAAGGAAATCATCGCCGAGGTGCAGGGCCGCGGCGCCTTCGCCAAGCTGAAATTCGAATCCGGCGTGCACCGCGTGCAGCGCGTGCCCGATACGGAGACGCAAGGGCGCATCCACACCTCGGCGGCGACGGTCGCCGTGCTGCCGGAGGTCGAGGATGTCGACGTCGACATCAAGCAGGACGATCTGCGCATCGAGACCATGCGCGCGCAAGGCGCCGGCGGCCAGCACGTCAACAAGACCGAATCGGCGATCCGCATCACGCATATTCCGACCGGCATCGTGGTGATGATGCAGGACAGCCGCTCGCAGCATAAGAACCGGGCGTCGGCGATGAACATTTTGCGCTCGCGCATCTATGATGCCGAGCGGCAGAAGGTCGACGCCGCGCGCTCGGCCGAGCGCAAGGAGAAGGTCGGCTCCGGCGACCGCTCCGAACGCATCCGCACATATAATTTCCCGCAAGGGCGCGTCACTGACCACCGCATCAATCTCACGCTCTACAAGCTGCCGCAGGTGATCGCCGGCGAGGCGCTTGGCGAACTGATCGATGCGTTGACGACGGAGCACCAGGCCGCGCAGCTGGCAGCGCAAGGCGCGGCGGCGTGATGAGCGGCCGCGCATTGCGACGGGCGATGCGACCCTGCTTCGTCACAAACGGTGTCGTCCCGGCGAACGCCGGGACCCATAACCACCGATGTCGGTGGTTGCCACAGGGAGCAACTCAGACCGCCCGTCCCGCGCCTGCACGGCGTATGGATCCCCGCTTTCGCGGGGATGACTCGTGGAGAGAGACTGCGCGATGACGGAGATCGTCGCCGGAGCATCGATCGATGCAGTCCGTCGCGCATTGGCGGCACGCTTTGTTGATGCAGGTCTCGATTCGCCCGATCTCGATGCGCGGCTGCTGGCGGGGCATGCCTTGCAGCTCGACCTCACCGGCCTGGTGATGCACGGCCAGCGGCAGCTCTCCGCGGACGACGCGCGGCGCCTCGAAGCGCTGGCGGCGCGTCGGCTTGCGGGCGAGCCGGTGGCGCGGATTCTCGGGACGAAAGATTTCTGGGGCCTCGAACTAGCCTTGTCCGCCGATACGCTGGTGCCGCGGCCGGACACCGAGACCGTCGTCGAGCTCGCGCTCGCGCATCTCGCGACCGGCGGCGACCTGAAGCGCCGCTTGCGCATCGCCGATCTCGGCACCGGCTCCGGCGCGATCCTGTTGGCGCTGCTGTCCGAGCTGCCGGACGCCTTCGGGATCGGCACCGACATCAGCCTCGCAGCGCTCCGGACCGCGCGAGACAACGCCCACGTCCTCGGGCTCGGCGGCCGCGCCGGCTTCGTCGCCTGCTCCTACGCCAGTGCACTGTCGCCATCGTTCGACCTGATCGTCTCGAACCCGCCCTACATCCCCTCGCGCGACATCGACGAGCTCGCCGTCGAGGTCCGCATCCATGATCCCGCTCGCGCGCTGGACGGCGGCTCCGACGGATTGGATGCGTATCGCGCGCTGATCCCTCAGGCGGCGTCGCTGCTTCGACCCGGCGGCGCGGTCATCGTCGAGGTTGGTGTGGGGCAGAGCGAGGACGCCGCGACGCTGATGATCGACGCCGGGCTGGCGACCGATTCGGAGGCGATCAGGCGGGATTTGGGCGGTATTCCAAGGGCCGTCATGGGCCTAAAAAAGGACCGGTAAAGGCCGCCCTGGCCTGAAAAAGCTCTTGGAATATCCCCCGGGAGCGACTACGTTCCGTTCATAGCATCGGCGCAGGCCCCGTCGAGCGGTATTCACGGAACACCGCCACGGACAGATGCCAGAGAGCCGCGCCGGGCGATTGGTTCCAGAACGCAGATCTGTTGAGCGCGAGAGCCGGATGGCTGCGCAGCCTACGACTGCAAAGCGAACGAAAGCCTGACTTTGCACTTGAGGTCTTACGCTAAGCAAACTGGGTCGGTCGTGGCGCACATCGCCGTGGCGGGCTGAATGACGTGGTTCGCCGGCCGGAAGGGCTGGTGGGTGGGGAACGCGTTTTGAACGCGCTTTTGTCGAGCGAATCGGCTGTCGATCACATCGGCATGAATCAGGCCCGCGTGGGTCGGATTGGACCGCGCATGACGCGCCCCTGGCTTCAAGCGGTATTTCAATACGGTATCGGTATTCCGATGACAATCTGTGCTCTGGCAATCAGTGCTCTGACAATCAGTGCTCCTAACGCAGGGTTGGAATAAAGGCAGGACATGAGAAACGGTCAAAACAACAAGCGGATGCGCAACCGGAACAACGGTAACAATAATAATAACCGGCGCGGCCAAAATCCGCTGACCCGCGTGTTCGAGTCCAACGGGCCGGACATCAAGATCCGCGGGACCGCCTCTCACGTGGCCGAGAAATATGTCCAGCTCGCCCGCGACGCCCGCTCCTCTGGCGATCCCGTCGCCGCCGAGAACTACTACCAGCACGCCGAGCACTATTTCCGCCTGATTGCCGCCGCCCAGGAGCAGTTCCGCCAGAACCAGCCGCAGCAGCCGCGCGCCACCGACGACCTCACCGTCGACGACCTCGACGATGACGGCGAGAGCTTCTCGAATTTCGGCCAGGAGCCCGGCTTTGTTCCGGCCCAGCCGCAGCCCCAGCCCCAGCCTTTCATGCGCGACCGTGACGGCGGCCAGCGCGAGCGTGGCGACAACCAGCCCTATCAGCGCGAGCAGCAGCCGCGCGAGCATCGTGAGGCGCGTGAGCACCGCGAACCACGCGAGCATCGCGAACCACGCGAGCATCGTGAGCCGCGCGAGCATCGCGAACCCCGTGAGCATCGTGAACCGCGCGAAAATCGCGAGCCGCGTGAGCACCGCGAACGCCCGCAGCCCGCGGCCTATCAGCCGCAGCCCCAGCCCGTGATCGCCGACAGCGGCGTCGACCGCCTGCCGTCCTTCATCACCGGTCCGCAGCCGCAGATCGCCAATCCGCCGGCCGCGTTCGAAGGTGGCGCCGAGCGCTATCCGCGCCGCCGCCGCCGTCCGCACGGGCCCCGCGCCGAGGCCGCGGCGGCCGCGCCGGCGCCGAGCGAGGATCTCAATCCCGGCGAGTGATCGTCATCACCTGATGCGATGGAAGCGGGTGGGCCCCAGGGCCCGCCCGCTTTCTTTTTGCCGGCTGGCAACGTCGCGCAACGGTCGCGGAGCGCCGGAGGGGCAGGCCTGTCACGACGGAGGGCAGGCTCCCTTGTCCGATCCACGCCGGTTCGAGCCGTGGGTCGAGGGCGACGGCGCCAGCACCGGCTCGAGCCGCGGGATCAGCCTGATGCGCTCGCGGCGCGCCGGGATCACGCGATAGACCTGCTTGGTCGCCTCCACGATGTGGACGCCGGCGAAGGGCAGCGACAGCGCCGCTCCGACGCGCTCCCAGGCCATCGCCGATTTCAGGAACCAGCCGCCGACCGGCGGCATGAACAGCGCCTCGCCCCAGGCGGTCGGCGTGAACCAGGTCTGCCGCAGCAGCTGCGTGATCTGCGAGCGCGAATAGGGACGGCCATGGCCGAACGGCGTGTTGTCCGTGCGGGTCCAGACGCCGCGCCGATTCGGAATCACGATGATCATGCGCCCGGCCGGCGACAGCACCCGCCACGTCTCGCGCAGCAGTCCCGCCGGATCGTCGGACATCTCCAGCGCGTGCACGATCAGGATGCGGTCGACCGCCGCATCCGGCAACGGCAGCGAGAATTCATCGACCAGCGAAGCCAGGGTCGGGCGCGCGGTCGGCCATTTCAGCACGCCCTGGGCCGCCGGCATGAAGGCGATGCAGCGCTCCGAATCCTCGCGGAACAGACCGAGATAGGGCGTGGGATAGCCGATCCCGAGCACGCGCTGACCCGCCGCGCTCGGCCACCGCTCCCGAATGCCGCGGTTAATCAGCAGCCGCGCGACGATCCCCAGGCGACCCGAGTAGAAATTTCGCAGATCGATCACGTCCATGACGGCAATGTATCACGCCGCCGCCGGAGGCCGCGCGCCGAATATTGCGTTGCGCCCCCAGCGTTAACGCCATATCTCTGCCCGGCACAGGGAGGCTGCCCGCATCGCCGCGCCCGGCTCCCACTCACGACTTTCCGATCTCGCGAGCGCCACGATCGCGCGCCGCGCCTGTACCGCCGACGGAGACATCATGGCCGCCGACATCCGCGTCTTCACCTGCCTGTCCGACAATTTCGGCTATCTGATCCATGACCCCGCGACCGGCGCGACGGCCTCGATCGATGCTCCCGAGGCCGGACCGATCATCCGGCAGCTCGACGCCGAAGGCTGGCGACTCACCGACATCCTGATCACGCACCACCACCACGACCATGTCGGCGGCGTTGCCGAGCTGAAGCAGAAATACGGCTGCCGCGTCGTGGCGCCGCACGACAAGGCTGCGGCGATCGCACAGGTTGACCAGCGCGTCGCCCATGGCGACGTGGTCAAGGTCGGCGATCTGCTGGCCCGCGTGCTGGAGACGCCCGGCCATACGCTCGACCACGTGTCCTATGTGTTCGACGCCGACAAGGCGGTGTTCGCCGCCGACACGCTGTTCTCGATCGGCTGCGGCCGCGTGTTCGAGGGCACCTATCCGATGATGTGGGATTCGCTGCTGAAGCTGCGCGCGCTGCCGGACGATTTCAGGCTGTATTGCGGCCACGAATACACCGCCTCCAACGTCAAGTTCGCGCTCACCGTCGATCCCGACAACGAGGCGCTGAAGGCGCGCGCGGCCGAGGTGACGCGGCTGCGCGCCGCCAACCAGGCGACCATCCCGACGCTGCTCGGCGAGGAGAAACTCGCCAACGTGTTCCTGCGCGCCGACGATCCCGCGATTGCGATCCGGCTGCGGATGAAGGGTGCCGGCGCCGAAGAGGTGTTCGGCGAATTGCGCGAGCGCAAGAACAAGTCATAGGGCCGCGGCCGATGACCGCGCTCACAGCCGCCGACATCATCGCGCGCCTCGGCCTGCAGCCGCATCCCGAGGGCGGGCATTTTCGCGAGACCTATCGCGATCCCGCGACCGATGCCGATGGCCGCGCGCACTCCACCTTGATCTACTTCCTGCTTGCCCGCGGCGAGCGCTCGCACTGGCACAAGGTCGACGCCGTCGAGACCTGGCACTTCTACGCCGGCGCGCCGCTGATCCTGCGCATCGCCAATCAAGGGAAGGCGTCGCAGACGACGCTGCTCGGCATCGATCTCGCGGCCGGCCAGCAGCCGCAGGCGGTGGTGCCCGCCCATGCCTGGCAGGCCGCCGAAAGCACCGGCGACTGGACGCTGGTGGGCTGCACCGTGGCGCCTGGCTTCATGTTCGAGAAGTTCGAGCTCGCGCCGCCGGGCTGGGAGCCAGCGGCGTAGCTCAGGCGCTTGCGCCGGCGACCTTTGCGGCGGCGGGCTCGGCCAAGCGCTGACGCTCTCTGGCGAGGAAGCCGGAGATCGCGTCGGCCGGCATCGGCTCGGCGAAGTAATAGCCCTGGATGAAGTCGGCCCCGAGACGCCGCAGGCTGTCGAGCTGCTCCTTGGTCTCGACGCCCTCGACGACGCAGGAAATCTCCATGTCGGCGCACAGTCCGGTCAGGGACTTGATGATCTTGTGGCTGACCGGATTGGCGTTGACGTCATGCACGAAGCTGCGGTCGACCTTGAGCTTGTCGAGCGGCAACCGATGCACGTGGCTCAGCGACGAATAGCCAGTGCCGAAATCGTCCAGCGAAATGCTGCAGCCGATCGCCTTCAGCGCCGCGATCGACTGCTCGGCCCGCACGAAGTCGAAGGCGACGGCGGTCTCGGTGATCTCGAACTCGATCCGGCGCGGCGGCACGCCGCTGGCCTGGATCACCGCGATCAGCGGCAGAATGCCCTCGGGCGAGCAGATGTCGTGCGCCGACAGATTGAACGACATGCGGATGTCGTCGGGCCAGGTGCGCGCTGCGGCGAGCGCCTTCACCAGCAGCACGCGGGTCAGGCTGCGGATCACGCCGATACGCTCCGCGGCGGGAATGAAGCTCGACGGCGAGACGATACCCAGCTTGGCGCTGTGCCAGCGCGCCAGCACCTCGAAGCCGGTGGTGCGTGCGTTCAGGGCATCCACGATCGGCTGGAACACCAGGTGCATGTCGGTCTCGAAATCAGCGATCCGCAACAGATGCTCGATCACGCCGCGGCTGCGGATCTCCGCCTCGAGCTCCGCCGAGAAGATGATCGCCTGGCCGCGGGCGCGACGCTTGGCATGATACAGCGCGTAGTCGGCGCATTCGTACAGCGCATCCGCCGCCATCGCCGAGCGCGGATAGAGCGCAAAGCCGGTCGAGCAGGACAGGCCGGTATGCGTCGTGTCGAACTGATAGGGCAGCTTGATCAGCTCGGTGATGTCACGTCCGAGCTTGATGAGATCCTCATCCGCGGGATTGCCGGTGACGACCAGGCCGAATTCATCACCGCCGAGCCGCGCAAGATGCACCCGTGTGCCATAGCTGGCGCAGACGTCGCCGATACGGCGGGCGGCCTCGATCAGCACGCGATCGCCGACGGTGTGTCCGTACGTGTCGTTGATCGGCTTGAAACCGTCAAGATCGATGATGCCGACGGCGAGCCGCGTGCCATCGCGCTCGGCCTCGGTGAATGCCTGCTTGAGCTCGGAGAAGAAGCGGCGGCGGTTGGGCAGCTCGGTCAGCGCGTCGAGATTGGCGAGGCGGAAGTTCTCATCCGACAGGGCCTGCGTCGCGGCCTGTTCAGCCAGCAGCGATTTGCGGCTGGCGACAAGGGCAGCGAAATCGCGGTAGTAGATGAACAGCACCGTCACCATCGCGCCGGACACGAGCAGCTGGTTGACCGCGATGGCCCGGAGCGCGGGCACGCCCGTCGCCAGGAAGAAGATGACATAGGGAACGATCACCACGAGCGTCACGATCAGCGCCGCCGAGCGCAGGTGCATCAGGCAGAAGATGATGCCGATGACGGTGACCGCCATGTAGAATGCGACCTGTCCCTTGGCGAACGGATCGCCATAGGGAAACAGCGCGAAAGACCAGATGACGAACAGCACGCCGATCGGTCCGGCGATGCGATTGGTGACACGCAGATTCTGCAGCACCTCGGCGTCGCTGCTGGGGACCTCGCGCTGTCGCAGCCACCACAGCATGCGAAGGCCGGTGATCGTCGTCAGCAGTGCCGGCACCGAGACGCTCAGCCACGCGGGTGCCAGCGGCAGAAACGTATAGGCAAGCGCGAGGCTGTTGGTGATCAGAATGAAATAGAGCAGCGGCACCTGCTTGGAGAACGCCTGGAACTGCGCGCGCGTCAGCTCGGGATTGTCGGCAGGAACGCGAAACAGCTCCCCCACGCGGGCCATGTAACGTCTCACGTTCGGCATCCGCCGCCCCGTTTCAGCACCATTGCGGGACCAAGTGTTGCGCAGCGCGAGTAAAGGCTGGGTTAGGTGCAGATGACGCGTGATTGCCAGCAGCGGTTGCACGCTACCGCCAGCCAGTCGCAAGTCGCTGCGGGTTAAGCGAGGATCAACGATAATCGGCAGATGTGCTCGGCCGCGATGGCGGCGCGGCTTCCAGGAGATCGCGAGCGAAGCAGAGGGGTCAGCGCCTGCGCAGCCGGAACATGTCCTTGGCGGCGACGAGGCCGCCGCCTGCGATCAGGAGCGCGGCAAGCGCGATGCTGGCGGTGGGCCGGGCATAGCCGGCGACGATCAGGAACGCTGTCGACAACAAGGGTGTCGCATAAGACGCCGCACCGAGTACGCGAATGTCGCCGCGCTTCATGCCGATGTCCCAGGCGTAGAACGCTGCGCCGACCGGACCGATGCCGAGGCCGGCCACCGCCAGCCATTGCGTCATGGTGTCGGGCCAGACCGTGCGCTCGACCGCGAGATGGACAAGGGCAGCGAGAACCGCTGTGGCGAGGCAGAACCCGGCGACGGCGTCGGTCGGCACCGCCTTGAGGCGGCGCGACAGCACCGAATAGATCGCCCACACGAAGGCGGCGATGAAGGCCGCCGCGAGCCCCGGAAGCTGGCCGGTCGCGAAACTCGCGCCATTGCCGACGAGCAGCAGCGCCGTGCCGACCAGCCCGAGCGCGGCGCCGATCACGTGATGCACCGCCAGCCGTTCTCCGGGAAGGAACGCCGAGAACAGCACGATCAGCAGCGGCCAGAGATAATTCAAAAGCCCGGCCTCGGCCGGCGGCGCGAAGCGGAGCGCCAGGAAGTACAGCGCGTGATAGCCGAACAGGCCCCCGACGCCCACCGCCCATGCCGTCACCGGCTGCCGCAGCACCCGAAGCCCATCGGGCCGGCGCAACACAGCGAGCATGCCGACGACGCCGCCGACGGCAAAGGTCATCGCCGCGAGCTGAAACGCCGGGATCGTTCCCGTGGCCACCGTTAGCAAGGCGAGCAGCGACCACATCAGGATCGCGGTCAGGCCAATCAGGGTCGCAGTGCGCTGGGACATCAGGCGGGGGCTCCGTCACGCCTGTGCCCGTCGTGGGCGCCCTTAAAGACGTGAATGCCCGCGGCGAGCGCGGGCATTGCGTTTCCTTAACCGCAGATCGTGTCGGCAGGCAACGCCTGCCGGCGGGATCACGCCGGGATTACGCCATGTACTGGCCGCCATTGATCGACAGCGTCGAGCCGGTGAGAGCACCGGCTTCGTCGGCGGCGAGGAACACGACCGCGCGCGCGATCTCCTCGGGTTCGCCGAGGCGGCCGACCGGGATCAGCGGCAGGATGGCTTTTTCCAGCACGTCCTTCGGCACGGCCTGCACCATCTCGGTGTTGATGTAGCCCGGGCAGATCGCGTTGACGGTGATGCCGGCCTTCGCGGTCTCCAGAGCCAGGGCCTTGGTGAAGCCGATGTCACCCGCCTTCGCCGCGGAGTAGTTGACCTGGCCGAACTGGCCCTTCTGGCCGTTGATCGAGGAGATGTTGATGATGCGGCCGAACTTGCGCGCGCGCATGCCTTCAATGACCGGGCGGGTCATGTTGAACAGCGAGCCGAGATTGGTGTTGATGACGGCGCTCCACTGCTCGAGCGTCATCTTGTGGAACGCGGTGTCGCGGGTGATGCCGGCATTGTTGACCAGTACGTCGACCGGGCCGAGCTCGGCCTCGACCTTCTTGATCCCCTCGGCGCAGGCATCGAACGAGCTGACGTCCCATTTGTAGACCGGGATCTCGGTCTCGCTCTTGAACTTCTCTGCAGCGGCATCGTTGCCGCCGTAATTCGCTGCGACCTTGTATCCCGCCGCCTTCAGCGCCTTGCTGATGGCCGCACCGATACCGCGCGTTCCCCCCGTCACCAACGCCACACGTGCCATGTCGAATCCTTCCCTCGATGACTGATCACACGGCAACAACCAGAGGATGCCGACGTGAATTCCGTTGTTATTGGACCATGCACGTGGTGGCGACAATCACCTCGCCGCTGCGACATACATGCTCGCTCAACTCTCATTTTTATGTCTTCGATTATGCGACGTGTTTGACGGACATCAAGAACAAAACGCCCGGCGAGGTCGCCGGGCGTTGATCTTTAGTTGAGCTGGACGCGATTGCGAAGACCGAAGGGTTCGCAGTCACTGCCGCGTTTTTAGTCGCGTGCAACGCACAGGGCGATGCCCATGCCGCCGCCGATGCACAGCGTGGCGAGACCCTTCTTGGCGTCGCGCTTCTGCATTTCATGCAGCAGGGTGACGAGCACGCGCGCGCCGGACGCGCCGATCGGGTGGCCGATCGCGATCGCGCCGCCATTGACGTTGACCTTGGCCGGATCCCAGCCGAGATCCTTGTTGACCGCGCAGGCCTGCGCAGCGAAGGCCTCGTTGGCCTCGATGAGGTCGAGGTCGGCGATATTCCAGCCGGCCTTCTTCAACGCCGTTCGCGACGCCGGGATCGGGCCGGTGCCCATGATCTTCGGATCGACGCCAGCCTGCCCCCAGGAGACGATGCGCGCCAGCGGGGTCTTGCCTTCCTTGGCAGCCTGCTTGGCGGTCATCAGCACCACCGCCGCGGCGCCGTCATTGATGCCCGAGGCATTGCCGGCCGTGACCGTGCCGTCCTTCTCGAAGGCTGCGCGAAGCTTGCCCATCGCCTCCAGCGTCGCACCGTGGCGCGGATATTCGTCGGTGTCGACGACGGTGTCGCCCTTGCGGCCCTTGATGGTCACCGGCGCGATCTCGTCCTTGAACTTGCCGGCCTTCTGCGCCGCCTCGGCCTTGTTCTGGGATGCAACCGCGAACTCGTCCTGCTGCGCGCGCGTGATCTGATACTGTTTCGCCACGTTCTCGGCGGTGTTGCCCATATGATAGCCGTTGAAGGCGTCCCACAGGCCGTCCTTGATCATGGTGTCGACCAGCTCCAGCGAGCCCATCTTCACGCCGGCGCGCAGATATTGCGCGTGCGCGGCCATGCTCATCGACTCCTGGCCGCCGGCGACCACGATATCGGAATCGCCGTTCTTGAGCGCCTGATAGCCGAGAGCCACCGAGCGCAGACCGGAACCGCACAGCTGGTTGATGCCCCAGGCCGGGCTGTCCACGGGGATGCCGGCCGCGATCGACGCCTGACGGGCGGGGTTCTGGCCCTGCGCCGCGGTCAGGATCTGGCCCATGATGACCTCGGAGACGCGTCCGGGTTCGACGCCGGCGCGCTCGAGCGCCGCCTTGATGGCAACCGCACCGAGATCGTGGGCCGGAACACTGGCGAACGCACCGTTGAAACTTCCAACCGCGGTGCGGGCGGCGCTGACGATGACGACATCGTCTGACATGGGCATCTCCTGACGTTTTTGATCTTGGGTGCGAAATCTTGGGTGTGAAGGCGGCTTGAGAGCGAGAGCGGATTTGAAACGAAAACGAATAGCTCAGTTCATGGTCGTGCTGGCCGTCCGCAAGCCCCGGCTGGGCGGGCGCAACCTTCGCCGATCATCCTGTTAACGTCGTTGCGACATGTCAATTGGCCGTCCCTGCAATTCCTGTTGCGGCGCACTCAAAATGGTGCGCTTGGCCGTTTGATGGGCAAGATTTCTGCTGTCGGATTAACCGTTCCGCACAAAACCGTAGCCGAACTCGCTCGAAAGTGATTACCTTATTGCATTGCGTAGCTCTTCGCCCCCGCGGCAGCGCCGCTGGGTTCCCTGTTCTCGGTTTGCATGTGTGAGCTCAATGGCGAAATCTGACCAACCCACGACAATCAAGAAATACGCGAACCGGCGGCTCTACAATACCGGGACGAGTACCTACGTGACGCTCGAAGACCTCGCCTCGATGGTTAAGAACGGTGAGGATTTCCTGGTCTACGACGCCAAGACCGGTGACGACATCACGCGCTCCGTGCTCGCCCAGATCATCTTCGAGCAGGAGAACAAGGCCGGCCAGAACCTGCTGCCGACCACCTTCCTGCGTCAGCTCATCCGCTTCTACGGCGACAGCATGCAGATGGTGGTTCCTAAATACCTGGAACAGTCGATCGATACGCTGACCAAGGAGCAGGAGAAGTTCCGCAAGCAGATCGCCGACACTTTCAGCGGCACGCCCTTCGCGCCGCTCGAAGAGCAGGTGCGTCGCAACATGGAGCTGTTCCAGCAGACCTTCTCGATGTTCAAGCCGTTCGCGCCTGCCGCGGCGCGCGCCGAGGAGAAGGCCGCGGAGCCCGCAGCAGCGAGCGACGATAACATCGACGAGCTGCGCCGCCAGATGAAAGAGATGCAGGACCGGCTCGACCGCATGTCCGAGCCGAAGAAGGACGAGCAGCAGGGCTAAGGCCCTGCGCGCAGGCGAATAAGGCCGGCGGCTGATCAGCTCGCCGCCGGCAAATCGACTTTGCCCTGGCCGATCCAGGGTCTGTCGGTTGAGGCGAGGCCGATGACCCGGCCCTGGATGTAGTTGCATCCCCAGTCACGCAGCAGCGCGACCGACGCCTCGTCCTGCACCCATTCCGCCACCGTCTTGATGTCGAGCCGTCGCGCCAGTTCGACCAGCGTCTGCACGAAGGCGCGATCGTCGGCGGAGCGCGCGAGGTTCTGCACGAACGCGCCGTCGATCTTGACGATGTCGACGCCGAGCTTGCGCAGGTTGCGGAACGAGGTGTGGCCCGCACCGAAATCGTCGATCGCGATCCGGCTGCCCAGATCCTTCAGGCGCGTGACGAAGCCACGGAGATCGTCGACGTCCTGGATCTCGACCGTCTCGGTGATCTCGACGATCAGCCGTTCGGCCACGCCGGGATGGGCGCGCATCATCGATTCGATCGAGGCCCACCAGTCCGGGTCCATGGTCGTTTCCGGCGAGATGTTGAGGCTCAGGGTCACCTCCGGCGTGCTCGCGAGCTCGGCCACGACCAGCTCCAGGATGCGGTGATCGACCAGGCGGATCAGGCCGAGCCGCTCGGCGACCGGCACGACGTCGGGCGCCAGCAGAGCGCGGCCGTCATCCTGCCGCATCCGCACCAGGCATTCGTAGAAGGCGGGCGTGAGCGTGGTGGCGTTCACCACCGGCTCGAACGCGGTCACAATGCGCCGCTCGTTGAGCGCCGTGACGATCTCGTCGGTGACGCGGATGTTGACCTTGCGCTGGGCGTCACGCTCGACGTTCGGCCGCCATGTCGAGAACGATCCGATGCGGCGGCGCTTGGCGGCATCGAGCGTCTCGTGGGCGCGGTTGACTGCTTCCTCGACCGAACGCGCGTGACGAGGCACGCTCACGGCACCGATCGTGGCGGTGACCGCCACCGGTCCTGACTTCGTCGGCACCACCTCGTCACGAACGGTGGCGAGGAAGCGTTCGGCGGCGATGGTCATGTCGTCCATCGTGCAGTTCTTCAGGATCAGCCCGAACTTGTTGCCCGAGAACCGTCCCAGCGTATCGCCGCCGCGCAGCCGCCCCCGGATGCGCTGCGCGACTTCGAGCACGACGCCGTCGGCGACGTCGAAGCCGAAGGCATCGTTGATGCGCGCGAGGTGATCGATGCCCACCAGCATGAAGGCGCAGGAGAAGCGGAAGCGCTGCGACTCCTCGATCACCTCCGCCAGGGTCGCCAGCAGATGCGTGCGGTTCAGCTCGCCGGTCAGCGGGTCATGGCGCGACAGCTTCAGCAGCTGCTCGTCGCGGGCATGCCGCTCGTTGTTGATCCGCATGATGCCCTGGGCGCGCGACGGCCGCCCGTCGGCGCCGGCGAACCAGCAGCCGGTCTCCTCGACCCAGATCAGCGGCGCGCCGGTATGCGTGCGCACGCCGTACTCGATGCGATAGGGCGTGCCGCTGGCGCCGTAGAGCGGCGCCGCCTGGCGCATGACGTCCGAGCGGATGCGCCGGTCGGGCTCGATCAGCCTGGCGAATTCGGCCCCGTTGCAGAGCTGCGGCAGCGGCACGTCGGGAAACACCGCGCCGACATGATCGCTCCAGACGATCACGTCACTCGCCAGATCCCACACGAAGGCGGCTTGGCCGAGGGACGCCAGGATCATCGCGGTCTGTGGCAAATCGGACGTCAAGATTGCCTCGTTTCGGAACAAGCCGGCACAGCCGGCGTCGATATCGGGGGACAGCGACCATCCCCCCGCGCGAGCGGCGGCGGCCGACTTCGCGAATCAGACTACGCATCTCTGGTTAACGGAGAGCATGCCGATGCGACACGGACACGTCCGAGGCGCATCAACCATGTTCGGCGGCGCGGCGCCCGTCGTGGCCTGGGCGGCACTGGCTTTGCGAGGTGGACGGGCGAAAGGCTCCGGCGTCCCGGAACGTGACAAGCGCGCCGGTTGTGGTGGGACAATGTTAACGATCGATCAGGGCGAGGGCTCAGGCGGAATGGATCAGGCGTCCAGGTCCCTGGCGCTGATGCCGGGCACCGGGAGCGACGATCGCCGCGGGATGGTGACGAGTGCGGCGCGTCCGGATGCCGGCTTCGTCACGCAATTGATCGCGACCGCCGAGCAGTTGCCGCAGACTCGCGCGCTCCGGCGGGCAGCAGCTGCCGACGTCCACCGCGCTTATTCCGCACGGCTTCAGTCGATCACGCGGGCGCGCGATCGCACCCGGGACATCATCTGAACGGTGCGTGTCCGCGCCCGAGGGCGTGGGATTTTAGGATTTGGGAGTCTCGGGTTTGGGCGCGTCTGGCTTGGGCGGCTCTGGAGCACCCGGAGCAGCGGCCTCGGCCTCCTTCACGTCCGAGACCCAGCCGGTGGGCTGCACCGGAGCCGGCCGCGGGACCGAGCGGTCGAGCAGCACGGACTCGGCGACGGACGCAGCCGCCGGCACGGCATCGGTTCGCTCTTCACCGCCGGGCACGGCGGCGCCGGCCTGTTGAACCTCTGCGGCCGCAGGCTCCTTGACCGATTCCCTGGCCGGCTCTTCGATCGGCTCGGGCTCCGGGTCAGACACGCTCGCGTTGACCGGGGCCGGCATGGGATCGGGAGCCGCACCGACGGCGGTCCGCTCGCGGCGCTTGGTGCGCAGCGAGACGCCGCTGAAGAAATCGACCATAGCCAGCAGGGCCAGCAGGAAGAAGGTCGAGTTCCCGAACTTTGGCCACATCACGAATTCGGCCGCGGCGCCGCCGAACACCAGCAGCGACAGCAGGTGGTCGGTCAGATATTTGCCGTTCGGCTTCGCCGCCTTGATGACCTCGAGCAGCAACAGCAGCACGCCAAGCGCAAGCAGCATGTCGCCGAGCGACACCGTCCAGACCTCGCCGGAGGGAAGCTGCAGGCGCAGCAGCGTCTCGCTGAAGGCGACCCCCGGCATCAAAAAGACGATCATGTTGTAGATCGCCAGGGGGATCAGCAGCAGCGGGAAACCGACCATGGACATCGGTTGAAGCCTTATGGCGCGGGCGGCGGACCCGCCACGAAATCAATTGGAAGATTATGACGGCGAGACGGGATCACGCAGGCACAGACGCGCAGCGGTCCCGGCGAATCACGTCGCGCGGGACCGCTTTCAACCCCATCGATGGCCGAATTCGGGCAGCTTGAAAAGCGGCCCGCACGGGCAATCAGGCGTCTTTCTTCTTCAGGACCTGACGGCCCTTGTACATGCCGGTCTTGAGGTCCAGGTGGTGCGGACGACGCAGCTCGCCGGAGTCCTTGTCCTCGACATAGGTCGGCTTCTTGATGGCGTCGGCCGAGCGGCGCATGCCGCGGCGCGACGGCGAAGTTTTTCTTCTGGGGACGGCCATATCGGTATCCTCTAGGGGTAATTCGGAAGGCATCGTCCGCAAAGGACGGCTGCAGCCATGAAGCTGGCGAGCCCGGATGCCGATCAAGGCCGCGCTTATAGAGGATGGGTTGCGGCATGGCTAGGGCTCCCCGAGGCATTTTTGGCCAAAATTCGCTCCCTCCAGACCTCACCTCCGGTCGCCCCAACAGGTCTGCAGCGCGGACGCCTGCGCCCGGACCATATAGGTCGCGGACAGCCGCCGCACGCCGGGACCGGGCGTGCGCGCGCTGCGCTTGACCGGATTCGGCAGGATCGAGGCCATCAGCGCTGCCTCCCGCGGGCCCAGACCCGCGGCCGAGCGGTTGAAGGCGTAATTCGCGCCCGCCTCCACTCCGAACTGGCCGGACGGGCCGAGCTCGGCGATGTTGAGGTAGATTTCCAGGATCCGCCGCTTGCTCAGCACGAGGTCGATCCACAACGCCAGCGGCAGCTCCAGGGCCTTTCGGACATAGCTGCGGCCCTGCCACAGGAACAGGTTCTTGGCGACCTGCTGGGTGATGGTCGAGCCGCCCCTCGAGACCTCGCCATCCTCGGCGTCGTCCATCACCTCGCGCAGCGCGCCCCAGTCGATACCGTGATGGGTGCAGAATTTGGCGTCCTCGGCCGCCACCACCGAGCGCGGCAGATAGGGCGACATCGCCAACAGATCGACCCAGCGCCGCTCCATCGGCTGGCCGGTCACCGTCCGCCACAGCATCAGGGTCGAGACCGGGTGACCACCGGCATAGAACGGCGTCAGCACGTAGGGCACGAGCAGCGCCAGCACGACGACCAGGAGAATGGTTCTGACGGTACGCAAGGGCAGGCGTCGCTCGGGTTGGACCGCCACAGGGGGAGCGGTGAGGGGTGGATTATCCGACATCTCCATGAGGTTTCCCGATCTTTTACGCCGTTAACCGGCCGAAAGCCGCCGCTGTCCCCGCAATTGACGAAGTCGCCGCCATCAACGATTGTCCGGCGAATTTTGCCCTTGGAGCTCTTCTTAAATGACCGCGACGGCCACCGACTTCACCCAACGCCTGGACAAGACCGCGGAGGAGACCGAGGCGCTACTCGGCGAGCTCTTGTCCGACGCGCCGATGGCCGATGAGATCGCCCGTCCCAAGCGGCTGATCGAGTCGATGCGCTATTCCAGCCTCGGCGGCGGCAAGCGGCTGCGCCCGTTCCTGGTGGTCGAGAGCGCCGCCGTGTTCGGCGTGCCCCGCCGCGGCGCGCTGATGGCGGGCGCCGCGCTCGAATGCATCCATTGCTATTCGCTGATCCACGACGACCTGCCGGCGATGGACAATTCGGACCTGCGCCGGGGACGTCCGACCCTGCACAAGGCCTATGACGACGCCACCGCGATCCTGGCCGGCGACGCGTTGCTGACGATCGCCTTCGACATCATCACCCGCGACGAGATCCATCCCGATGCCGGCGTCCGCCTGGCGCTGACCCGGGCGCTGGCCCGCTGCGCCGGTGTCGGCGGCATGGCCGGCGGCCAGATCCTCGACCTCGCCGGCGAAGGCCGGTTCGGCGATCGTGATCCCGTCGACGTCGCCCGCGTGCAGCAGATGAAGACCGGCGCCCTGCTCCGCTTCGGCTGCATCGCCGGCGCCCTGCTCGGCCAGGCCTCGCCCACCGAGTACCAGGCGCTCGACGATTACGGCCGCGCGCTCGGCGAGGCCTTCCAGATCGCCGACGACCTGCTCGACGTCGAGGGCGATGCCGCGACGCTCGGCAAGCCGGCCGGCGCCGACGCCGAGCTCGGCAAGACCACTTTCGTCACCCAGCTCGGCATCGAGGGCGCCAAGCAGCGCGTCCGCGACCTGCTCGCGCGCGGCGACGCCGCGCTGTCGATCTTCGGCGTCAAGGGCGACGTGCTGCGCGCCGCCGCCCATTTCGTCGCCGAACGCAAGAGCTGAGGCGGGACGGCGCGGTTGACGGGACTTCATCCTGACGATCCGGTGCTGGCGCGCTTCGCGCGCCTGCCGCGCGGATTGCGCATCATCTACGCCCGTCCCCGCACCTTCATCTCGCTGGGCATCGCCGCGCTCGCATTCTTTCTCCTGCCAGGCGCACTGCGGCTGATCACGCGACTCCTGATCAGCTGGGACATCTTCACCACGATCTACCTCGTGCTGGTCGCGGTACTGATGCTGAGGAGCGAGCACCAGCACATCCGTCGCAAGGCGGTGATGCAGGACGACGGCCGCTTCGTGATCCTGCTGGTCACCGCGCTCGGCGCCTTCGCCAGCATCGCCGCGATCGTGTTCGAGCTCGGCGCCTCCAAGCGCGACGCCCCGGCGCTGACGCTGGCGCTGCTCACGGTCTCGCTGTCCTGGGTGGCGGTGCATACGACCTTCGCCCTGCACTACGCCCACGACTATTATCGCGGCGCCAAGCCGGGCGGGCTGCAGTTTCCGAGCGGCGACAGCGACGAGCCCGCCGACTATTGGGACTTCGTCTACTTCTCCTTCATCATCGGCATGACCGCCCAGGTCTCCGACGTCGGGATCACCGACAAGGTCATCCGCCGCACCGCGACTGTCCACGGCATCATCTCGTTCGTCTACAACACCGCGCTGGTCGCGCTGATGGTCAACATCGCAGCCAGCGTGATCTCGTCCTGATCAGTTGCACACCTCGGCGGTGGCGTTGACGCCCGGGCCGCCGCCGCCGCGATATTCCAGCCGGCAGCCCTGCCGGACCGGACGGCACAGATAGGCGTCGCAATAGATCTGGCCGGAGGACGGCTTGGGCCGCGCCTGGGCCTGCGGCTTGGGCGGAGCAAAGCTCGGCGCCACGCCGATGCCAACGCCGCCGCCGCCAACTCCGATCCCGACGCCAATGCCGACGTTTGGAGCCGGCATCGGCGCATTCGGCTCGGGTGTCACGCGGGCACGGCGGCGCGACGGCATATCCTCGTCGTCACTGGTGTCACGCTTGGCGACCGGCTTCTTCTCGCGCCGCTTCTCGCACTCATTGTCATCGTTCACGAACGAGCCCTCGGCGCAGACGATGCGGGTGCAGCGGTCGCCGTCCGACTTGTAGCCGTGCTGGCAGACCAGCGGGCAGACGCGCGCCTGCTTGAGCTTGATCGCCTGGAGCGCATCGGCCGACGCCGCCTGGGTGTCGAGCTTGGTGCCGGCGTAGCGGTTGAACTGCGACAGCGAGCGGCGCGAGGCGGAGCCCCAATCGCCGTCGGCGTCCTCGGTCAGGCAGCCGACACGGCGCAATTCGAGCTGCACCGACTTGGTGAGATCAGCCGGCTGCGACGCCGGGGTGAGCGAGGCCACCTGCGGCCCCTGCGTGGCTGCGGCCGGCGAGGTCGCCGCGCGCGGATTATCCGCCGCCGCGAGCTGCTGCTCCTGACGCTTCCGCTCGGCCTCGGCAGCCTGCTGCTGCGCGAGTTGATTGGCCTTCTCGGCGGCGACACGCGCCTGCTCGGCCGCCTTGGCCTCGGCCTCCGCCTTGGCCAGCGTATCCTTGCGCGCGCCCTCGGACGCGAGCCGTGCCCGCTCGGCTTCCGTCACGCGCGCCTTCTCGGCAGCGGCGGCGCGGTTCTCTTCCGCCGTCAGCTTTTCGATCTGCAGCTTGGCGAGGCTCGCATAGAAGCCGTCCGGATATTGCGCGAGAAACGCGTTCAGCGCGCCCTTGTTGCCGACCTGCATCGCCAGTTCGTAGTCGCGGCGCATGTCCGCCTGCGGATTGGCCGCCGGCGGCGTCACCGGCATCTGCGTCACGACGCGCGGCACGCCGGGCACCAGCGGCACGTCCTCGCCGCCGAGCGAGCCATACACGAACGGCTCCTGGCGGTTGCTGGTCGATTTCAGCACCTCGTCGCGGACGAAGCCGAACGCCTTGCGGACGTCGAGCCCGGGGGTCGCGATGTGGCGCGACAGCGCCAGCGTGAACGGCGAATTGCTGCCGTCACCATCCTGCGCGGTCGAGCCCGCCTTCGCCGAATAGGCGATCAAGGTGTTCGGGCTGGTCGGCTCGACCTTGGCGAGGCCGCGGCCGAGGCTGCGCGTCGCCACCGTCCGCTGCATGTTGCGGGTGAAAGGGTTGTCGCGGCAGGCATCGAGAATGACGAGCCGCAGCTTCTTGGCCGGCTCGACGGCCACCAGGATGCGGTCGAGCGACAAGGTCTCGTCATAGACGTCGGTGTCGCGCTCGAGTCGGGCATCGATCGGGATCAGGTAATTCGAGCCTTCGACCTCCATGCCGTGGCCGGCATAGTAGACCACGGCGATATCGGCATCGCGGGCCGCGTCGGCAAAATCGCGCAGCGCCCGCCGGGTCTCCCGCGCGGTAAGGTCGCGGCGGTAGTCGACCACGTCGAAACCGGCGCTCTTGAAAGTCTGGGTCATCACCGCGCCGTCATTGGCGGGATTGGTGAGCTGTGGCACGTTCTGATAGGCCGAATTTCCGATGACGAGGGCCACCCGCTTCTCGGCAAGCGCGGGGTGGCCTACGAGCAGCAGCGCTGCCGCAACGAGAAAACCGCTCAATCGGATTGACCACGACATCTTGAACATACTCCCAGCCTGGGAAACCTGCTGGCTCAGCCTACCAGAGGCAGCCCATTTGGCTTGTGACCAGCATCACGCAGCCTTTATTTCCGGAACATGCCGCTTCGGCCAGTATATTTCAGTCGACCGAGCATCGGTTGCAGTTCATGGCTTGCCAAGCCCGGTTTTGCATCGAAAATGCGATCCTTATTTGTCTGGATTCCAGGGAGCAGCCCATGAGCGCCGACCGTTCCACCGTCGAATCCGTCGTCCAGGGCTATTTCGATGCGCTCTATGAGGGCGACGCCGACAAGCTCGGCGCGGTGTTCCATCCCACTGCCGATCTGCGCTGGGTCGAGAAGGGCGAACTGAAGATTCTCACGGTTCCGGACTGGCTCGCCTGGGTGCGCAAGCGCCCCTCCGCCAAGGCCGAGGGCAAGCCCCGCGAGGACTTCATCGTCACCATCGACCGTTCGGACGACAAGACGGCGTTCATCAAGGTGCGCTGCCAGCTGCCGCCGCGCTATTTCACCGACTATCTCGTCGCCATGAAGCTCGCCGACGGCTGGCAGATCGTCTCCAAGTCCTATCGCTACGACCTCCGGGACTGAGCCCGGCGCATCGACGCCAGCTGTCCCCGATGGAAGAGCATTTTCAAATTTTCCTGATCCTGCTGGCCGTGCTGGCGGGAACCGCGCTCGTTGCGCGCCGGGCCAATCTGGCGCCGGCGATCCTGCTGATGCTGGCCGGTATCGGGCTCGCCTTCGTGCCGGGCATGCCGGCCTTCGCGCTGCCGCCGGAGCTGGTGCTGCTCGTGGTGCTGCCGCCGCTGATCTATTCCTCCAGCGTCGCGATGAGCTGGCGCGAGTTCAAGCGCAATCTGCGGCCGATCGTGTTCCTGGCGGTCGGCTGCGTGCTGTTCACCGCAGCCATCGTGGCCGCGGCCACCCATTTTGTTCTCGGCCTTCCCTGGAGCATCGGCTTCCTGCTCGGCGCCATCGTCGCACCGCCCGACGTGGTGGCGCCGCTCGCCATCGCCCGCCGGCTGCATCTGCCACGCCGGGTGATGGTCATCCTCGAAGGCGAGGGTCTTGCCAATGATGCGACGGCGCTGATCCTGTACCGCTTCGCGGTCGCGGCGATCACCACCGGCACCTTCTCGCTTCCGGTGGCCGCCGGCGAATTCGCAGGAATCGTGGTCGGCGAGATCGCCTTCGGCATCGGCGTCGGCTGGCTGATGCTGCGTGCGCGGCATTATTCCGACGACACCCGCGTCGAGATCACGCTGTCGCTGCTGACGCCGTATCTCGCCTACTGGATTCCCGAGCATGTCGGCGGCTCCGGCGTGATCGCCACGGTGGCTTGCGGCCTCTACATGAGCTGGAACGGACCACTGTGGATCTCCTCGGCGACCCGTCTGCAGGGCGTGTTCTTCTGGGACCTCGTGGTCTACCTGATCGAGGGCATGCTGTTCCTGCTGACCGGCTTCCAGATGCGGCTGATCTACGAGAAGTCGAAGGTCTTCCCGCTCGACGAGATCATCATCGCCACCGCGCTGGTCGTCGCCATCGTGGTCATCGCGCGGTTTGCCTGGACTTTTCCGGCGACGATCCTGCCGCGCGTCCTGAGCAGCTCGCTGCGCGCACGTGATCCGCTGCCGCCCTGGCAGCAGACCTTCATCATCGGCTTCACCGGCGTGCGCGGCACCGTCTCGCTGGCGACCGCGCTGGCCCTGCCTTTGACGCTGCCGACGAGCGACGGCTTTCCGTATCGCGACCAGATCCTGTTCGTGGCCTTCGGCGTGATCTTCTTCACTTTGATCGGGCTCGGCCTGACCTTGCCGCTCGTGGTGCGCTGGCTCGGCGTCGGCCGCACCGGCCGCGCCGAGCATGTCCGCGAGCACGAGCAGGAGATCGCCGCGCGGCGGGAGGTGCTCGATCGCGCATTGCAATCGCTGGAGACGATGACCAATGACCGCGACGTCTCCGAGGAGGTCGTGCGTCTCCTGCGCGCGCGGCACGAGGTCCGCGTCAACCAGCTGCCGGAGAACCTCAACCCGGACGACTACGATGCCTCCGCGCGCGGCATCGAGCTGACCCGCGAACTGATCGGCGTCGAGCGCAAGACCATTCATGCCATGCTCCGCGACGGCCAGATCACCGACGAAACCCGCCGCCGCATCGAGCGCGATCTCGATCTGGAAGAGGCGAGCCTCGCCAACCGGGAATATGGGCAGGCGCCGTTGTAGCGGTGAGTTGAGCGGGCACAGCTCGCTCCACCGTCATTGCGAGCGCAGCGAAGCAATCCAGGATGGTGGGCGGGACTCTGGATTGCTTCGCTGCGCTCGCAATGACGTGGATGGAGCGGGGTACACTTACGTCGACTGAGTTGGTAGATACAGTTCATCACCCTCGCGCCCGCGTTTCGCGTCCGAGCATTGATCCTCTCTCGCCCTCTTCGATCAGAGGGCGCAGGGAAGGCCGGGCCCCGACTGAGGCCCGTGGCCCGCCTGCGGAAAAAAATGCAGGCGGCAGGTACCACAGGTTCAGCCGGACAAGACCCGGCCCTCCCTGCGCGATGGTTTTAACGGCTGCTTCGCACTCTCCCCGGGGACCGGGCTTTCTTGCCCCCGTCACTGGCGATCATCGGCCAGCTTGGCATCAGCGTCGGGATGTCAGGACCATGCGACTTGACCGTCCGCGCCATGACGTTCGTCCGCGAGCCCATCGGCCCACTGCGCCACGTCGCGTCCACCGCATCCCACCTCCACGTTCGTGACGACCGCGAATCGCCCCTCTTCAGTGAGGCGGGATAGGCGGAAGGATCGATCTGATTTGCCTGACGACACAAGGCCCGATGGCTGCGACATGGTAACGCGACGGGCAAGATCCTGAGGTTGCCGGCGACGGCCACATCCCCCGCGGTCGTCCCGGCCTCGAGCCGGGACCCATATCCACAGGCGGGTGTGATGACAAAGAAAGCCGCTCCAGCCTGCCTGATAACTAACGACGGTGGTTATGGGTCCCGGCTCAAGGCCGGGACGACACCGTTGGTGCGGCAAGACCTTGCAAACCTGCCGCTCCTGCTCGGTTGCGCGCTCAGCCCTGCTGCTAACGGATGCGCGATCCTCCGTCATCTGCTATTATCCGCCTATGACCCGAGAAGCTCTCGAAGTGCTGCTGGAGCGTGTTGCGACTTGGCCGGAGCAGGCTCAGGCCGAGTTCGTGCGATCCTTGGAAGAGATCGAGGCGCGGCACATCGGGCCGTATCGCCTCAGCGACGAAGAGCGCAAGGCCGTCCAGCGCGGATTGCGGGAGATGCGGGAGCGGAAGCTCGCCGACGACGCCGCGGTCGCAGCCGTGTTCAACCGCTATCGCGCATGAAAGTTCGTTGGTCTCAGTCATCTCTGACCGAGATCGAGGATATCTTCGCCTACATTCATGAACGCAACGCGGCCGCGGCTTCTTCAGTCGTTGCGCGGATCGAACGGCTGACGTCCATGCTCACGGATTTCCCCCTTGCGGGCCATGTCACCGACGATCCTGAGGTTCGAGTCCTGTCCGTGGTGCGTTATCCGTTCCGGATCTTTGACGCGGTTGATATGGCATCGGACGAGGTTGTGATCTTGCACGTCCGACATGCCGCCCAAGACGACACTCAGTGACGGTATTGGGCACTCCCTCCGCGCGTCATTCCGGGGCGCGCGAAGCGCGAGCCCGGAATCCATAGCCACGACTGCCGATGAGGGACGGGATCGATGTGGCGATCGTCTTCGACCCATGTCTGCCTGTGGTTATGGATTCCGGGCTCATTCGCGCGGACTCAAAATGGCTGCGCCATTTTGCGCGCGAATGCCCCGGAATGACGACGTGGAAAGAGTTAGACCGTCTCTGGCGAGATGATGCGCTGACCGCAATGAAGCGCGATAGCAGGCCGGCGCAGCTTCACCGCTCGATCATCCAGCGCGTCACCGCCTGGTGATAGTTCATCGGACCGGGCACCGTCTTGTAGGTCTTCAGATAGCGGAAGCCGGCCTTCTGCAGCGCGCGGTTGGGCGCGGTGTTGTAGGCGTGCGGCTCGCAGAACAGCTGCTTGAGCTGCAGGCGCTCGAAATACAGATCGATGCTGCGGCGGACACATTCGGTGCCCAAACCGCGGCCGCGCAGCTCCGGATCGGTGACATGCAGGTGCATGTGGGCGCGGTTGCCGAACACGATGCGGTCGCAGCTGGAGAAGCCGATCGGGCGGCCGTCGAGGCGCCAGATCACCAGAAGCGCGGCACGTTCGGTGAGGGGCAGCTCGTAGAGCGTCTTGAACAGGCCGGCCCACACCGGCTTGGTCGGCAAGCGGGTGGGGTCGATGCCCATCAGGTCGAGCTGCTCGATGCTGGATGAATAGAAATAGTCGATGACCAGCGCGGTCTCGGCGAGCTCCATTTCCCGGACATCGAGGTTCATTGCGGCATCCTCTTCAGCAGGCCTCAAGGTGCTGATCATGCGGGCGGCAGTGGGGCAGCGGGTGATCATGCGGGCCACGGCAGCGGCGGGTCGGGAACGCATTCGCGCGCGTGGCGGAAGGTTTCAGAATGACGAGCAGGGAGCAAGCAGCCGCGGGTTGCAGGCAGAGGGATTGCTTCGCTCACAGACTGCCGCGCGTCAGACAACCGGCGTAGCGGCTTGAAGACCTCGCCCCGCTTGCGGGGAGAGGTCGGATTGCATCGTCAGATGCAATCCGGGTGAGGGGGACTCTCAGCACGGTCGGTGGGTGTGGCGGCCCCTCACCCCAACCCTCTCCCCGTGAAGGACGGGGAGAGGGAGCGCACCGTCGATGCGGTGGCAGGTGGGATTCAACTCACATGTGGCATACGAAGGAGGGCCGCGAACTAAGCGGCTTCCGCGAGGGCGCGCAGGCGCCCTCGGATGTAAGCCCCTGCCCTACTCCGCCGCCGTCACGCTCTCCGGCGCCTTGGCACCGCTGCCGTAGCGCTGGTCGATGTAGTCGATGACCAGAGCCTTGAAGTCGGCGGCGATCGTCGGGCCGCGCAGGGTGCGGAACTTCTTGCCGTCGACGAACACCGGCGCGGCTGGGGCTTCGCCGGTGCCGGGAAGCGAGATGCCGATATTGGCGTGCTTGGACTCGCCGGGGCCGTTGACGATGCAGCCCATGACGGCGACGTTCAGCGCCTCGACGCCCGGATACTTGGTCTTCCAGGTCGGCATCTCGTCGCGGATGAAATCCTGGATCGAGCGCGCCAGCTCCTGGAACGTGGTCGAGGTGGTGCGGCCGCAGCCCGGGCAGGCCGCAACCAGCGGCACGAAGGTGCGGAAGCCCATGGTCTGCAGCAGCTCCTGCGCGACCTGCACCTCGAGGGTGCGGTCGCCGCCGGGCTCGGGGGTCAGCGAGATGCGGATCGTGTCGCCGATGCCCTGCTGCAGGAGAATGCCGAGCGCGGCCGAGGAGGCGACGATGCCCTTCGAGCCCATGCCGGCCTCGGTGAGGCCGAGATGGATGGCGTAGTCGGAGCGTGCGGCGAGATCCTGATACACCGCGATCAGGTCCTGCACGGCCGAGACCTTGGCCGACAGGATGATGCGGTCCTTGGGCATGCCGAGCTCTTGCGCGCGTTCGGCCGAGTGCAGCGCCGACTGCACCATGGCCTCGCGCATGACCGCGCGGGCATCGCGCGGGTTCGCGGACTCAGCGTTCTCGTCCATCAGCTTCGACAGCAGCTCCTGGTCGAGCGAGCCCCAATTGGCGCCGATGCGCACCGGCTTGCCGTATTTGTTGGCGAGCTCGATGATGGTCGAGAACTGGGTGTCGCGCTTGTCCTTGAAGCCGACATTGCCGGGATTGATGCGGTACTTCGCCAGCGCCTCGGCGCAGGCGGGGTACTCGGTCAGCAGCTTGTGGCCGATGTAATGGAAGTCGCCGATCAGCGGCGTGGTGATGCCGCGCTTGTCGAGCTGCTCGCGGATGTGCGGGACGGCCGCGGCGGCCTCGTCGCGATCCACCGTGATGCGGACCATCTCCGACCCGGCGCGCGCCAGCGCTGCGACCTGGGCCACCGTGCTGTCGACATCGGCGGTGTCGGTGTTGGTCATGGACTGGACCACGATCGGCGCCCCGCCGCCCACGGCGACGTTGCCGACCATGACTTTGGTGGTCTGATGCCGGGGAGCGGGTCCGGCGATGTCGTTCTGGGGCACTGTCTCGGGCTTGTTCATGGGCGCTCGGATATCAGGTTTTGGTGACGGTCAGCAATGGATCAGTCGCGGCGGCGACCGCGCGGTTCGGGCGGTTTACGAGAAAAAGCCCAATGATCACAAGCACGGCAGCCAGGCCAAAAGCCAGCGTCAGGGCGTCATGCAGGATGAAATAGCTCGCCACGACCCCGAATAAAGGGGTGATGAAGGTAAATGCCGATAATTTGCTGGCCGAATAGGCCTTGATCAGCGCGAACCAGATCGTGAAGGTGGTCCCGACCACCCAGATCGCCTGATAGGCGAGCAGGCCGAGGACGAACGGACTGGGAACATGGGTCAGCCGCTCGCCGGCGACCAGCGCGGCCGCGGCCATGATCGGGACGGAGACCGCCACCTGGTACCCCAAAGCCCGCTCCGGCGCTATGAAACGGAGCCGGGTTCCCTTGATGAAGACCGTGGTGACGCCCCAGAGCAGCCCGCCGCCGACCACCAGCAGGTCGCCGAGCAGAACCTTGCTGTCGACATTGGCCTGGGGGATGCCGATCGCCAGCGCCACGCCGGCGAAGCTCATCGCCAGCCCGCCCCATTGCGCCGGGCCGAGCCGCTCGCCGAGGAAGCGGAACGAGCCGAGCGCGACGAAGAACGGCGCGGTGTAGAGGAACACGACCGCGCGCGATGCCGAGGTCAGCAGCAGGCCCTGGTAGATCAGCACGAACTCGAAGCCGAACAGCGCGCCGGCGATCAGGCCGAGCCCAAGCGTGCCGTCGCGCTCGAACATCTTCACGCCGCGCAGCTGCGCGAAGACCAGCAGCACCGGCAGCGCGCCGGCCGAGCGGAACGTCGCCTGCAGCATCGGCGGCACTTCGGGCAGCGAAAGCTTGATCGCGATCTGGTTGAACGCCCAGGACAGGCAGAGCACGAGCGTGATGGCGATGGCGCCCGGGCCGAGCGGCCGGGTGGCGGCGGACGAAGGGGACGTGGCGGACACGAGGATTGGGGCTCCCTGGCGAGTTCTTGTTTTTGACCGCGAGGCTGTACACCACACAGTTTTGCCTGCTGGAGTTCAGGCGACCTCATTGCAGCAGCGGCGGTGCCCTACCTCGCCCCGCTTGCGGGGAGAGGTCGGATGGCATCGTCAGATGCCATCCGGGTGAGGGGGACTCTCAGCACGGTCGGTGGGTGTGGCCGCCCCTCACCCCAACCCTCTCCCCGTGAAGGACGGGGAGAGGGGGCGCACCGTCGCCCGGGCGAAGAGCTCGAATACGATGATTAGTTGGGTGTGTACACCTTGCGGCGCAGTAACAGATCTCACGCCGCCTTCTGGCAGTGCGCGCAGAGGCCGGTGATCTCGACGACCGACATCTTCGGCAGGAAGCCGGACGCCGCGGCGGCGCTCTTGAGGCTTTCGGCGATCGGCGCCGCGGGAACCTCGCCGACCGCGCCGCAGCTTTCGCAGATCAGGAACGCCACCAGCGCGGTCTGCTCGTGATCATGCGCGCAGGCGAGAAAGGCGTTGCGGCTTTCGATGCGGTGCACCAGGCCGTTGGCCATCAGGAACTCGAGCGCGCGATACACCGTGATCGGGGCCGGCCGCGTCCCGGACTTGGCGAGTTCCTCGATGATCTCATAGGCGCCGAGCGGCCGATGGCTCGACAGCAGCGATTCCAGCACCTGGCGGCGCTGCGGCGTGAACTTCTGGCCGCGCTGCGCGCACACGCGCTCGGCATGGTCCAGGGCGTCGGCCGCGCAGCGGCCATGATCATGGTCCGGTGCCGGGAAAATGGGTTTGGCGAGGGTCATCGCCGACAATCTAGCATCTCGGACCGATCCCGCCAAAGGCTGCGGCCGAGCCATGCGTCAATCGCGGGACGGGGCCGCTGCGAAACAGAATGAAATATTCATAAGCTTGCTTATCATATCCGAGGCTCATTACAGCCAAAGCTTAGTTCCCTCCGATCCCGAATCGAGACACTCATGAGCCGCACCTCTGCGGACGCGAACTTTCTGTTTACCCTCGGCGAGCTGCAGCGCCTGGTGCGCGCCTATGCCGACAAGGAGGCCGCGCGCTTCGGCATGACCAGGGCGCAATGGGCCGTGCTGGCCAAGGTCGAGCGCAACGAGGGCATGAAACAGTCCGAGCTCGCCGAGCAGCTGGAGATGCAGCCGATCACCTTGACGCGGCTGATCGACAAGCTGGCGGACGCCGGCCTGATCGAACGCCGCGGCGACGACACCGACCGGCGCGTCAACCGGCTGTATCTGAAGAAGGCGGCACGCCCGCTGCTCGCCAAGCTCGGCGTGCTCAAGGCCGAGCTGACCGACACCGCCCTTCAGGGCATCAGCGCAAGCGATGCCGAGCGGCTGATGACCCATCTCGAAGCCATCAAAGAAAATGTGAGAAACGCCCTGCAGTCCCTGTGTGACGAGCAGCGAAAGGAGCAGCGCTATGGCTGAGCCAGCCCTGAAACTCGCCCCCGAACAGAAGGCCAGCCCGGACGCGGCGCCGCCGGCGGTCGCCGCCGCGAAGCCGGCGCGTCCCGGAGTCCTGCGCCGCTACCGCCGCACCTTGCTGCTGGTGGTGCTGCCGCTCGTGGCCGCGATCGGCGGCTTCGTGCTGTATCTCAATGGCGGCCGCTACGTGACCACCGACGACGCCTATGTCGGCGCGCAGAAGGTGCTCATCACGCCCGACATCTCCGGCAAGATCATCAAGGTCCTCGTCAAGGAGGGCCAGCAGGTGCAGAAGGGCGACGAGCTGTTCGAGATCGACGCGGTGCCCTATCGCCTCGCGGTCGACCAGGCCAAGGCGGCGCTGGCGCAGGCGCGCACGGCCTATGACAACCTCACCGCCAACATCAAGATCTACGGCCAGATGCTGGATCTCGCCAATCAGGGCATCGACCTCAAGCAGAAGGACGTCGAGCGCAAGCAGACGCTGGCCAAGAACAATTTCGGCTCGCAGCTCGATCTCGACAATGCCGCCAACGCGCTGGTGACGGCCGGCGCGCAGGCGCAGTTCATCAAGCAGCAGCTCTCCAACGCGAAGACCCAGCTGCTTGGCAATCCCGAGCTGCGGCTGGAGGAATTCCCGCCCTACATCCAGGCCAAGGCCAAGCTAGAGGACGCGCAGCGTGATCTCGACCACACGATCTTGCGTGCGCCGATGCCGGGAATCGCGACGCAGGTCGACCAAATCCAGCTCGGCCGCTTCGTCGCCGCCGGCACGCCGGTGTTCTCGGTGATCGACATCAGCAATCCCTGGGTCGACGCCAACCCGAAGGAGAGCGACTTCACCTATGTCGCGGTCGGCCAGCCGGTCGAGCTCGACGTCGACGCGTTCCCGAACCACCGCTTCAAGGGCACGGTCGGCTCGCTGTCGCCGGGCACCGGCGCGCAGTTCGCGATCCTGCCGCCGCAGAACGCGACCGGCAACTTCGTCAAGGTGGTCCAGCGCGTGCCGATCCGGATCTATTTCGACAAGAACGACAAGTTCGTCGCCAAGCTGAAGGCGGGCATGAGCGTCAACGTGTCGGTGGACACCGGCCACGAGCGCACGCTGGCCGGGCTGTTCGGATCGGCGCACGCCGCCGAGAAGGAATAGCGCGATGAATGCGCCTGCAACCTCATCGGCGGTTCCCGGCTTCCGCCGGAACATGGTGACGATCTGCGCCATGACGGCGACGATCATGCAGGCGCTCGACACCACCATCGCCAACGTCGCCCTGCCCTACATGCAGGGCACGCTGTCGGCCTCGACCGACCAGATCAACTGGGTGCTGACGTCCTACATCGTGGCCGCGGCGATCATGACCGCGCCGGTGGGGTGGATCGCCAACCGTTTCGGCCGCAAGCGCACCTTCATCATCTGCTCGGCCGGCTTCACCATCGCCTCTGTCATGTGCGGGCTGGCGCAGGACATCACACAGATGGTGCTGTTCCGCCTCCTGCAAGGCGTGTTCGGCGCCTCGCTGGTGCCGCTGTCGCAAGCCGTGATGCTCGACTCCTACGCGCTGCACGAGCGCGCCAAGGCGATGGCGATCTGGGGCATGGGCGTGATGCTCGGCCCGATCATGGGACCTTCGCTCGGGGCGTGGCTGACCGAGACCTATTCCTGGCACTGGGTGTTCTTCGTCAACCTGCCGTTCGGCGCGGTCACCGTGCTCGGGCTGATGGCGTTCATGGAGGAGACCAAGCCGAATGCCGAGCTGACCTTCGACTGGTTCGGCTTCATGGCGCTCGCCATCGGCATCGGCTCGCTGCAGATCGCGCTCGATCGCGGCGAAGACCAGGGCTGGCTCGAGAGCAACGAGATCATCATCGAGTTCATCGTCGCCGCCGTCGGCTTCTACTACTTCCTGGCGCATTCGCTGACGACCAAGCGGCCGTTCATCCAGTTCGCGCTGTTCAAGGACCGTAATTTCGTCGGCGGCTGCGTGTTCATGACGGTGATGGGCCTGGTGCTGTTCTCGACCATGGCGCTGTCTTCGCCATACTTACAGAACGTTATCGGCTATCCGATCATCACCGCGGGCGTGCTGCTCGCGACCCGCGGCTGCGGCACGTTCGCCGCGATGATGCTGGTCGGGCGTCTGCTGCGCTACATCGAGGCGCGCACCTTGATCATCGTCGGGCTGTCGCTGACGGCGCTGTCATTGTTCCAGATGACGGCATGGACCGACCAGACCGGCGTGCCCGAGATCATCACCATCAGCATCATGCAGGGCTTCGGCTTCGGCCTCGTCTTCGTGCCGCTGTCGACTGTCGCGTTCCTCACCCTGCCGGGCGAGTTGCGCACCGATGGAACCTCGATGCTGACGCTGGTGCGCAATGTCGCAAGCTCGATCGGCATCTCCATTGCGATTGCGCAGCTCACCGAGGGTACGCGGCGGAACCACGCGATCCTGGTCGAGCACATCAACCCGTTCAATCACGCTCTGCAGATGCCGAACGTGGCCGGTCTGTTGAACCTCTCCACCGATGCCGGTCGTGCAATGGCCGACGCGATGGTGATGGTGCAGGCGCAGATCCTGGCGTTCTCGCACGACTACCAGCTGGTGATGACGTTCATCCTGGTGTCGATCCCGCTCGCGGTGATGATCGGCTCGACCCGCACAGCATTACGCGCGCAGTCAGCGCCGGCCGATCATGCCGTGATGGAGTAGTTAACCAACCGATGTTCCCGGCACGGAAAAAGCGTGCGCTATTCGGACGCAGTGTGGCGGGAGTAGCAAAAAGGTGACCGCGACGTGATGGATTTGTAACTTCAATCCGGCGCGTTTCTCGCTATCTTATCGATACCCCACTCGGCCCTGCGTATGAGTTGCGCGCAGGGACTGCACCTCATGAGCGCCCCACTCGTGACGTGCCGGGCGGGGGCGGTGGCTCCTCCAGCGCCGCCCCCAGCCCCCGGGGGAATTTTTCCCGCAGATGCGGTGGATCTGTTCTCGCCGGTCTGACTTTCCTGCGCACACCGGTTCTTACAATCACGTACGGTTCTTGTCGCGCGACCGCGTCAACATCGAGCCTGCCTCAAGTGAGATCACGCGGTATGGGTCCCGGATCTGCGCCCGCCAACGCTGTCGCGTTGACGGGCTTGTCCGGGACGACAGCGGAGTTTGATGCGGCCTTCGCGCTCTCTCCTTACGGTGCTGGCGCGGACACCGGCAGCGGCTCGATCGTGCCGGCGCCATTCGCGGTCTTCGCCTCCGCCTTCGGCATCACGATGCCCGCCAGCGCCTGCACCGGATCATCGCCCGGCTTGAAGCCGGACTGCACCAGGATCTCGTCGATCAGCGGCTTCAGCGCATGCACGCGGAGCAGCTCGCCGGCGAGGCCTTCGCCGAAGCCGACATTGCCGCCGCCGGCACCATTGCCATTGCCGCCGAAGGCGCCGCCGGTGTGCAGGATGCGGACGTCCTTCAGATTGGCGATCGGCTTGACCATCTCGCCCAGCGCGGCCGGCATCGTCGCGATGCGCTGCTTGGCGAGCTCGAAATCGATCACGTTGCTGCCGAGCTTGTTCTGCGCCTCGTTCTTCAACAGGATCACGGCGGCTTCGGCTTCGCCGATCTCGCGCACGCCGGCGGCCTTGATCTTGTTGGCCTCGGCTTCCGCTTCGGCGAGCGTCTTGGCCGCCTCGCCGCGATCGACCGCTGCGCGCTTCTCGGCCTCGGCCGCGACCGTGATGCCGGTCGAGCGCTGCTCGGCCTCCTTCCGCGCGGCCATGACCGCGGTCTGGCGTTCGCGGTCGGCGATCTCGATCGCGCGCGCCGTCGTCACCTTTTCCTCGGCCGACACCGCCAGCGCCTCGGCCGCCTTGGCGACGGCGCGGGCTTCAGACGTCTCCTTGCTCTTGGTCGCGATCTGGATGTCGTTGTCCTGGGTGGCGATCTGGATCTCGCGGTCGGCGTCGGTCTTGCGCCGGTTGATCGCGAGGTTGGATTCGATGGTCGCGGTCTCGCGCACCTTCAACGCTTCGGCTTCGCGCTGGGCGATCTTCTGCTGCGCCTCGATGCGGGCGTTCTCCTCGGTCTGCCACGCCGTCTGCGTCGCGCTCGCCACCTCGGCGCGGGTGCTCGCGGTCTTGTTGGCGATGTCGCGCTCCTGGCTGAGCTCGGCCTCCTTCTTGGTCCGCTCGATCGTCAGCGTGAGCTGGCGCGCCTCGAGGTCCTTCTGGGCGATCGCCACCTCGTTGTCGCGCACGATCGCGTTGCGGTCGCGGCGCCGCGTCTCGGTGACGGTCTTGAGCCGCGTCAGGCCCTCGGCGTCGAAGAAGTTCTCGGCGTTGAAGAACGATATGTCGGTCTGGTCGAGCTTGGTCAGCGACACCGATTCCAGCTCGAGGCCGTTGGACTGCACGTCGGCCTCGACCGCAGCCTGGACGTGCTTGACGAAATCCGAGCGCTTTTCCTGCAGGTCCAACAGCTCCATCGTCGCCGCGACCGAGCGCAGGCCGTCGACGAACTTCGCCTCGACCTGGTCGCGCAGCAATTCGGCATTGTTGGTGACCGCGCCGAGCGTCTGCGCGGCAAGCGCGATCGAATCCACATCGGGCTTCACCCGGACATAGAACTCGGCGTCGATGTCGACGCGCATACGGTCCTTGGTGATCAGCGAATCCTTCTTGGAGCGCTCCACGCGCAGCCGCAGGGTCTTCAGATTCACGCGCGCGATCGAGTGGAAGATCGGCAGCACGACGGCGCCGCCGTCGAGCACGACTTTCTTGCCGCCGAGGCCGGTGCGCACGAACGCCTCGTCGCGGGTGGAGCGGTGATAGAGCACGGCGAACACCGTGCCGAGGACGACGAGCAGCGCGACGCCGATCGACGCGGGAACAATGAGATCGAACATGGCAGAGATCACTTTCTGGACGCTGAGTCCGGTTGTGACGGGACGAGTTCGTCGGCTGCGGCGATCGCGATGAAGCGGCCGTCCTTGCGGTCGACGAGAAGAACCGATGCGCCCACCGGCAGCGGCTGCGAGCCCGGCGCGGCGGAGGCCGTCACCGCGTGCCAATTGCCGTGGACGTCCTTGACGCGGACGCGCCCGGGCAGCCCGCCGTCGAGCGGGCCGACCGCGACCTCGCCGGTGCGGCCGACGAGATCGGACAGGCCGACCGCGTAGCTCTCATCCTGCGGGATCAGCCTGGAGGCATAACGCGTCGAGCTGCGCAGCATCGGCACGGTGGCAGCAGCGGCGAGCACGCCTGCGGCCGAAGCTGGCAACGGCAATGCGAGCAGCCGGGCGACATCCTGGATGAGGAAGCCCGTGATCGAGAAGATGCCGAGGCCGAGCAGGATGCAGATCATCAGCGGCACGCCGCCGACATTGATCCAGGACAGCACGTGACTGATCCCGGTGCCGTTGCCGTCATGCCCGAGATCGACGGTCTGGCCGAGCAGCTCGCTGATCGACAGGCCGAGCAGCATCGAGCCGATCTCGACGCCGCCGACCAGCACGATCATCACGGCCGCGACCGCAAACGGCCGCACCTCGGGCTGCATGAAATGGTCTAACATGGTCATGGGACGGTGCGCCCCTGCCCGCTCAGTTCTGCGACTTCAGACGCGCCAGCCGCTCGGCAATGTCCCTGTCGCGCTTCAGCTTCGACAATTCGTCGATATCGGGCGACGGCGGAATGCCCTCCGGCACGCCGGTGGCGCGAGCGATCGCGCGTGACGCGCGCGTGGCCTTGGCAAGGCCGGCATCCTCGGTCTTGCGCGCGGCGGACTTCGGCTGCTGAGCCATCGCCTCGCTGCGCTCGAGCTCGGCGAGGCGCGCCTGCGCATCCTGCAGGCTGGAGAGGATTGCGCGCAGGCTCGTCAGCACCGCGTCGACGCGCTCGGCATTCTCGTCGATCGCCTTCGACAGCACCTCGAACTGCGCTTCGAGGTCCATCTGGCGGGCAATGCCGGCGCGGGCGAGATCGTCGCGGTTCTCGCCGATGGCGACGCGGATCTGTTCAGCCAGAGCGACGGTCTCGCGCTCGATCTCTGCGCGGCGCGCATTGAGCCGGTACTCCTCGGCGCGCGCGGAGGCGAGGCTCTCGCGAGACTCGCGCTCGGCCTGCTCGATCTCGCGAATCGCCTGCTTGACCAGCGCGACCCTGTTGTTGTCCTCGGCCTTCTCGATCGCGCCATAGGCGATCCCGGCGATGAGGCGCCCGGCGCGTGACAGGAGCGTGTCGGGAGCCGGCGCGTGTTCGGCGAGCATGACGTGGTCCTTTCGTGGGCTGACGTGTTGGCGTGACGCTGCGGTGACACCGAAATGAACCTCGAAGTCACCGTTATCGGTACGAACGAGCTGCGCCGGCGTCGCGTGCGGCCAGCCCGCGGCATAGCCGGTCACCTCGAACGGAATCGTGACACGGCCGAGCGCGGTGCCGAGCGACAGCGTGCCGGCATCCCTGACATTCACCAATCGGTCGTCGAGCGGCAGCCGCGGGTTCGATGCCGCCCGATACGCCGCGCGGTCGCGTAGGCCGAGCGTGACGAGCCGCGACGGCAGTCGGGTGGCCTTGCGGATGGGGTCATAGGCATGGCCATGCAACGCGACGAGATTGGCGCCGATGCCCTTCGCGCTCGCGATATCGTCGAGCATGTCCATCATCCGGGCATAATCGGCGAACGTCGCCTCGACGGCGTCGCGGGCCTCGGGCGTGAGCGCGAGACGGTAGCGAACAGCCTGATCGTACCGGCTTCCGGCCATGGAGAACATCAAAGCACTGTTATTGTGCTTTGGCAAGCCGTCCGTGGCTCCGAGGACGCCGCACCTTTCCGTGACCACACCGAACGCCATGCCCATGTTGGTATGTCGCTCTGACCTCCCGGGCTGGTTTGAGGGGCGACCAAACAATCTCTGGTGATCGTTAAGAGGGGCGCGGCGTGATGAGCGGCAAAATGCTCGAAAGCAATCTGATGGCCGCTCCGTTCGCTTCGATTGTCACGAAGCTGCGTCTCCACGTCCGGGATCGTCCCGGCCAAGCCCTGTCGTCGCGCAGCGACGGCAGGGCGCAGAGCCGGGATCCATAGCCACAGGCCGTCGTGTCGCGACGGCTCGGAGTGGCGATCGTGCCTCGAACACTGCCCGGGATTATGGGTCCCGGATCGGCGCCGCGACGCGCTGACGCGCGTCACGGCTTGTCCGGGACGACATCGAATTTGTAGCATCGCGTGGCAAACCCGACGCTGCAGGCGCGATTAGCTATCAGCGGCCCTGCACAACGGTGCAGCCGGCAACCAGATCAATCCAACAGATCGCGGCAGCCGAGATCGTCGACGGCAAGGAAGATCCGCTCCAGATTATTCCACCAGATGATCGGCGGAATGTTCGCGGTCCACTGCCACACCGGCTTGGTGATCTGCCACAGCACGCCGTAGCGATAATCGTCGTCGAGCGCGGCGCGGCTGTAGCCGGTCACGCCATGGCCGAGCAGGGTTTCGTGATAGCATTCGAGTAGATCACGCTCCACCTGCCGGCGGCGCTCGGGATACCACTGCAAGCCCATCAGATAGGCGAGATCGTTGGCGCCGACATTGATCCGCCACTGGTCGAAGTCGAACACGCGCGCGCGGTCCGCCACGCCTGGCTTGGCGAGCAGGAAATTCCAGCTATGCGCGTCGCCATGCGCGATCGTGAGGTGACGGTGCGAATGATAGCGCGCCAGCAGTCTTGGCGTGGACGCGATGAAGCGCCGGTAGATATCGCGTCGGTCGGCGCTCAGGCGATCACCGAGCAGCGCGGTGAAACGTTCGAGATGGCCGGCGAGTTGCGCCATGACCTCGGCCATGGAAGCGGGCGCGATGAATTCGCCGATCGTTCGGCCGAGATCGGGATGGTCCCACCACGCCGCGTGCAGGCGCGCCAGCGCCTCGACGATGTCAGCAGCCTGCGCCGATGTCGGCGGCAGCGGCCATTCCGTCGCGACCTCATGGCTGTCGGTCAGATCCTCCAGCAGCAGATGCCAGTCCTGGCCGTCGCCATCCCAATGCGCACCGAAACAGCGAGGCACCAGCTGGTGCGGCAGATGCGGCGCCACGTTGGTGTAGAACGCAACCTCCTGGCGACCGGCCCGCCACAGGGTCTTGGCAAAATTCTCCTGCGCGATCTTGAGGATCAGCGTGCGCGGGGCATCGGGAGCCGGACCGTCATAGCTGACGCCAAGCCGGATAATCCGCGAGACGATGATGTCACGCGCGCTCAGTACGGCGACCTCGCGCACGGCGCCCACATCGAGCGCGCCGGATGCACGTAACGCCTCGGTCAGGCACGCGGGGGACAGGACAGATGGCAAGGCCGGCGACGTCATCAGGAGCCGTCCTTCGACGGTTACAGCACCTCCGACTCTAACGGAAAATCAAGACAGTGCTATTTGATCGGCGCCCGCGGCAGCACGGTGTCGCCGATCTCCATGCGGTAGACGTGATCGAGCGAGTACCAGGGCGCGGTGACCTCGGGCTCGGTCGGATGCGGTTCGTCGTGGCGGATGAAATTGCCGAGCAGCGCCTTGGTGACGCCGAACTGCACGTCGCTGTCGATGTGCGGGTCGTTGGGGTCGTAGACCTGCGAGATCAGCACCTTGAAGCCTGGCTTGACGATCAGCGCATGCAGATGCGCCGGGCGATAGGGATGGCGGCCCTGCGCCTTCAACAGGCGGCCGACGACGCCGTCCGTCGGAATGGGATAGCCGACCATCATGACGGAGCGAAACCAGAAGCGGCCGTCTTGATCGGTTAAGAGCTTGCCGCGGAGGTTCATGTCGGCCTGCTCGGGATCCTGGTTCTCGTAGAAACCCACCGGCGAAGCGTGCCAGACGTCGACCTCGGCGCCGGCGACCGGCGCACCGTTGGGATCGACCACGCGGCCCCGCACGAACAGCGCCGGCCCGGGCGTCGGCGAGCGCAGGATCGAGCCGCCGTTCTCGGTGCGCGGGGAGTTCAGCCGCCAGAACGGGCCGAGCAGCGACTGCGCGGTCTCGGTGTTGCCGCCATCGCCATTGTTGAGCAGGCAGACCAGCGGCGAGACGCCGAGCGAGCCGGCCATCAGCACGACTTCGTTGTGCGTGTCATTGGTGCGCTGGCCGAGCTCGGCGATCACAGCGGCGGCCTCGCGGAATTCGGCCTCGGTGAGCCTGATGTCGCGGACAAAGCCGTGCAGATGCTTGACCAGCGACACCATGATCTCGCGCAGCCGCGGATTGGAGGTCTGCTCCATTACCGCCAGCACAGCGGGGGTAACGTCCTGTTCGCGGGAGATGGTCATGGTCAGGTCTCCGTCATTCCGGGGCGACGCGCCCGCGTCGAACCTGGAATCTCGATTGCAAGACTCATCTCCAGATTCCGGTTCAGCCCTGCGGGCTGCACCCGCTGCTTCCCCTCATGGTGAGGAGGCGCGAAGCGCCGTCTCGAACCATGAGGCCCCTGCACGGGCCTCATCCTTCGAGACGCCCGCCGAGAGGCGGGCTCCTCAGGATGAGGGTTGAGAGTGTCAGTTGATCGTCTCGACCGCCAGCGCGACGCCCTGGCCGACGCCGACGCACATCGTGGCCAGCGCGCGCTTCCCGCCACGGACTTCGAGGCCGTGCACGGCGGTCATCGCGATGCGCGCGCCGCTCATGCCGAGCGGATGACCGAGCGCGATGGCGCCGCCGTGCGGATTGACGAAGTCGGCGTCCTCGGCGACGCCGAGCTGGCGCAGACAGGCGATGCCCTGTGACGCGAATGCCTCGTTCAGCTCGATCAGATCGAAGTCGGTGATCTTCAGGCCGAGCCGCTCCAGCAGCTTGCGCACCGCCGGCACCGGCCCGATGCCCATGATGCGCGGCGGGACGCCGGCCGATGCCAGCCCGAGCACGCGCGCGCGTGGCGTCAGGCCGTGCTTCTTCACGGCGGCTTCCGAGGCCAGGATCATCGCGGCGGCACCGTCATTGACGCCCGATGCATTGCCGGCAGTGACGGTGCCCGGATTGCGCACGATCGGCTTCAGCTTGGCGAGGCCTTCGAGCGTGGTCTCGGGGCGCGGATGCTCGTCCTTGTCGACGATGATGGGGCCAGCCTTGCCGCCGGGCACCGACACCGGCGTGATCTCCGCGGCGAAATAGCCCGAGGCGATCGCCTGGCCGGCGCGCTGCTGGGAGCGGATGGCGAACGCGTCCTGATCGGCGCGCGACACCTGGAATTCCTCGGCGACGTTCTCGCCGGTCTCCGGCATCGAATCCACCCCGTACTGCTGCTTCATCAGCGGATTGATGAAGCGCCAGCCGATCGTGGTGTCGAAGATCTCAGCCGAGCGCGAGAACGCCTCGGTGGCCTTGCCCTGCACGAACGGCGCACGCGTCATCGATTCGACGCCGCCCGCGATCGCGAGATCGACCTCGCCCGAGCGGATCGCGCGGCCCGCGGCGCCGACCGCGTCGAGGCCGGAGGCGCAGAGGCGGTTGAGCGTCTGGCCGGGAATGGAGTCGGGGAGCCCTGCGAGCAGCAGTGCCATGCGCGCGACGTTGCGATTGTCCTCGCCGGCCTGGTTGGCGCAGCCGAAGAACACCTCGTCGACCGCGGCCCAATCGAGATTCGGATGCTTGGCCTTCAGCGCCTTCAGCGGCGTCGCCGCGAGATCGTCGGTCCGCACCTTCGCCAGCGCGCCGCCGAAGCGCCCGATCGGGGTCCGCACCGCATCACAAATGAACACGTCTCGCATCGCTCTCTCCCGGGGGGTGTTTCTGGTCAGAATTGACGGCGGTTTTAGGAGTGCGATGGGGGCAGGTCAAATGACGGGAACGCGGGGTGGCATGCGTGGAAATTGAGGAGGCGAGACCATCGCGCCGCGATCGGTGCGCCCCCTCTCCCGCTTGCGGGGGAGGGCTGGGGTGGGGGCGCGGCTCGGGTGGTGATCGAGGGGTGCATCGTGTGGAGGGAGGCCCCCACCCGCTTCGCATCTTCGATGCGAAGCGACCTCCCCCGCAAGCGGGGGAGGTGCAATCGCTGCCACTGCCCGAAGCCACGTTTGGCGCACACCGCCGCTCCACCCTCGCCGTCATTCCGGGGCGGCGCGCGCAGCGCGGCGAGCCCGGAATCCATCGGGCTGCACGACCCGCCGCACGATGGATTCCGGGTTCGTGCTGCGCACGCCCCGGAATGACGCCGGTGGTCCTCTCCGGCACCGGCCAGGGCCAAAATTGCCATCGTGGAAAACCGGGACATCGCCTGCAAAGCGGTAGGACCGTCCCGGCAAATTGGCTAGTTTCCGCGCCATGACGATACAGCAGCCCATCTCCGCCCCGGTTCCGCAAGAGTCGGTGTCCTCGGCCACGCCCGCCGAGGCGCCGGCCAAGCTCACGCCGATGATGGAGCAGTATCTCGACATCAAGGCCGCGCATCCCGGGCTGATGCTGTTCTACCGCATGGGCGATTTCTACGAGCTGTTCTTCGAGGACGCCGAGGTCGCATCAAAAGCGCTCGGGATCGTGCTGACCAAGCGCGGCAAGCATCAGGGCGCGGACATCCCGATGTGCGGCGTGCCGGTCGAGCGCTCGGAAGATTATCTGCACCGGCTGATCGCACAGGGCATCCGCGTCGCCGTCTGCGAGCAGATGGAGGACCCGGCGGCGGCGCGGGCGCGCGGCAACAAGAGCGTGGTCAAGCGCGGCGTCGTGCGCGTGGTGACGCCGGGCACGCTCACCGAAGACAATCTGCTCGACGCGCGCGCCAACAACTATCTGCTGTCGATCGCGCGCAGCCGCGGGTCGTCCGGCGGCGACCGGCTCGGGCTCGCCTGGATCGACATCTCGACCTCGGACTTCATCGTCACCGAATGCGCCTTCGCCGAGCTGACGGCGACCTTGGCGCGCATCAATCCGAACGAAGTCATCGTCTCCGACGCGCTGTACTCGGACGAGGCATTCGAGCCGGTGTTGCGCGAGCTCGCCGCGGTGACGCCGCTGACGCGGGACGTGTTCGACGGCGCCACCGCCGAGCGGCGGCTGTGCGATTATTTCGCCGTCGCCACCATGGACGGCCTCGCCGTGCTGTCGCGCCTGGAAGCGACCGCGGCCGCCGCCTGCGTCACCTATGTCGAGCGCACGCAGGTCGGCCAGCGCCCGCCGCTGGCGCCGCCCGCGCGCGAGGCGACCGGCAGCACCATGGCGATCGATCCGGCGACGCGCGCCAATCTCGAACTGACGCGCACGCTCGCCGGCGAGCGCCGCGGCTCGCTGCTTGACGCCATCGACTGCACGGTGACCTCGGCCGGCTCGCGTCTGCTGGCGCAGCGCCTCGCTGCACCCTTGACGGAGCCGGCGCAGATCGGCCGCCGGCTCGACGCCGTGAACGTGTTCGTCGCCGACAGCGCCGCGCGCGAAGACATCCGCTCCATCCTGCGCGGCGCGCCCGACATGACGCGCGCGATGGCGCGGCTGTCGGTCGGCCGCGGCGGGCCGCGCGATCTGGCAAGCCTGCGCGACGGCATCCTCGCCGCCGACCAGGCGCTGGCGCGGCTCTCCGTGCTCGACCAGCCGCCGCAGGAGATCGCCGCGGTGATGGCCGCGCTGGCGCGACCGGCACGCCCACTGGCCGAGGAGTTCGCCCGCGCGCTCGACGAGCAGCTGCCGCTGATCAAGCGCGACGGCGGCTTCGTTCGATCAGGCTATGATGCGACGCTCGACGAGACGCGCAATCTGCGCGATGCCTCGCGCCTCGTCGTCGCCTCGATGCAGGCGCGCTACGCCGACCAGACCGGCGTCAAGGCGCTCAAGATCCGGCACAACAACGTGCTCGGCTATTTCGTCGAGGTCACCGCGCAGCACGGCGACAAGCTGATGTCGCAGCCGTTGAACGCGACCTTCATCCATCGCCAGACGCTGGCCGGTCAGGTGCGCTTCACCACCTCCGAGCTCGGCGAGATCGAGGCGAAGATTGCGAATGCCGGCGAGCGCGCGCTCAATCTCGAGCTCGAGATCTTCGACCGGCTCTGCGCGCAGGCGCTCGCGATCGGCGACGATCTGCGCGCCGCCGCGCACGGCTTTGCGATGCTCGATGTCGCGACCGCGCTCGCCAAGCTCGCGGTCGACGACAACTACGTCCGACCCGAGGTCGACGGCTCGCTCGGCTTCGCCATCGAGGGCGGCCGCCATCCGGTGGTCGAGCAATCGCTGAAGCGCGAGGGTCAGCCGTTCATCGCGAACTCCTGCGATTTGTCGCCGACGCCGGGGCACAAGAGCGGACAGCTCTGGCTGCTGACGGGTCCGAACATGGCGGGCAAATCGACCTTCCTGCGCCAGAACGCGCTGATTGCCCTGCTGGCGCAGATCGGCTCTTTCGTACCGGCGAGCCGCGCCCGCATCGGCATCGTCGACCGGCTGTTCTCGCGCGTTGGCGCCGCCGACGATCTCGCGCGCGGGCGCTCGACCTTCATGGTCGAGATGGTCGAGACCGCGGCGATCCTCAACCAGGCCGGCGAGCGTGCGCTGGTGATCCTCGACGAGATCGGACGCGGCACCGCGACGTTCGACGGCCTCTCGATCGCCTGGGCCGCCATCGAACATCTGCACGAGAGCAACCGCTGCCGTACGCTGTTCGCGACGCACTATCACGAACTCACCGCACTCGCGGCCAAGCTGCCGCGGCTGTTCAACGCCACGGTGCGCGTCAAGGAATGGCAGGGCGACGTCGTGTTCCTGCACGAGGTGCTGCCGGGCTCCGCCGACCGCTCCTACGGCATCCAGGTGGCGAAGCTCGCGGGCCTGCCGCCGGCGGTGATCAGCCGCGCGAAGTCGGTGCTGGCGAAACTGGAGGCCGCCGACCGCGGCCAGAACGCCCGGGCGCTGGTCGATGATCTCCCGCTGTTCGCGGTGCCCTCGCGCGCGGCGGTGGAGCCCGCGATGTCGAAGGAAACGGAAGAGCTGATCGCCGCGGTGAAGGACCTGCATCCCGACGAGATGACCCCGCGCGAGGCGCTGGATGCGCTGTATCGACTGAGGGCGAAGCTGCCGAACAAATAACCGGTGTCATTCCGGGGCGCGCGTAGCGCGCACCCGGAATCCATCCCTCGTCGGAACATGCGGCCCAATGGATTCCGGGCTCGCGCTTCGCGCGCCCCGGAATGACAATGGAGGGTGGGATGCAGCTCGTCCCAAACTCTCCGTCATTGCGAGCGCAGCGAAGCAATCCCGGGGCTCGGGTGGGACTCTGGATTGCTTCGCTCGGAATGACGGTGGAGAGAACGACTTGAGGCTGCGGCGGTTCGTCGGGCGGATGGCAGCAGGCCAACGGCATGCTCGTCAGCAATGACAAGAGCGATGTCCGCTTTCAAAACCGGGACGAGACTGCCATCCTGGCGAGATGGCAACGCATTCTCGAACAGTGCTGTCTCCCACCTTGACCGCCAAGCTCTCCGCGCTGGCATCCGCTCGCGAGAACTGGGATGACGAATTGCCTATGATCCTGGCGGAGCTCTCGGCTGTGCCACATCACTCAGTCGTCCTGGCTGCGCGCGAGATCGCGCTCGCGGTACGTCTCGGCTGGCAGCCACTCCTCATGGATCGGCTGATCGCTCGATTTACTGGTGAGCCGATCTATGTCCGCGATCTCGCCCTCATGCGGCGCGCTCCAGATTATGCGTGGATCTTCCTCTTTCATCCAAGCGGCCATGTTCGAGAGGCGGCCCTCGATTGGTTGCAACGACCACCAGCCTCCCCGTTCTTTCTCGCCGCCGTGGCATGGCGTTTGAACGATTGGGCCGAACCGGTCAGGCGCGCCGCCGCGCGCTATGTGCAGCGCGTCCAGCGGCAGATTGCCCCCGATGTGGCAGCAAGCAGTGCACCGTATCTCCTCGACCGCCGACACAGCTGGGGACGCTGGGGCAGCAGCGAAGCCGACCTGCTCGACGACGTTTTCGGCAGGCCGGACGTGCTGCCGATCATCGCCGGCTTTCTGCAACGGACAGCCAACGGCTCGCTCGCCAGGTATCTGCGTCTCGTGGTGCGCTATCCTGCCATCGATCAGTATCTGCCCGCGCTGGCCGCATCGGCGATCCAGCCGCAGGTCACAGCAATTGCCTATCGCTGCCTTCTGACCGGTAGCGTCACTTGGTTTGCGGGCTACGGGTGGGAATGGATCGACAAGGTCTACGGCATCAGGAAGCGCGTTCCGAAATTCAATCACCGTCCCCTGCAGGACATCGCACTGCCGCCTGATCTGTTCTGGCAGGCGGCACGCGATGCATCGGTGATCGTGCGGCGTGCCGCAGCCGATGCACTGATCGCGAGTCGTACGACCGTCCCTGACGAAGATCGGCTGATCGCCCATTTCGAGCAGGACAAGAACCCATCGGTGCGATCGCGCGCCGATTTCCTGCGTCGACATCCACGTCCATCGTAACGATCAGACGCGCGCCGCCTTCCTTCGTCCCAGCCACCACAGGCCGAGATTCCAGCCGACGCAGGTGGCCAGCGCTCCACTGAGGCCCGCCACTGCCCCGAGATGCAGGCTGCCGAGATGCAGCACGATCACCGCGAGCGAGAAGCCGATCAGGCCCCAGGCGCCGTTGGCCATGACCGCGGCCGTTGCCGGTCCGCCGATGCGCGGCTGGAGGATCAGCATCATCGAGGTGAAGACGATCGGAAACAGCGCGAGGATCCCGGAGACGCTGGGACCGGCCCAGCCGGAGACCGAGGTGACGGTGGCGACGAGTGTTGCGACCAATGAGGCGCGCAACGGCACGTCGTACCAGCGCCGCGTGATCAGCGGCATCCTGGCGTGGCGATAGCGCTGCAGCAGCGGCAGGCAGATCGCGAAGGTGACGATGTTGGCGACGATGCCCATCAGGAGCGTCCACTGCACGCTCTTGATCAGGGACGCGAGACCGAGCCACACCGCGACGGCGGTCGCGCTCGCCACTCCCACGCTGTGGCGTTGCGCCAGCACGGCGTAGGCGAGGCTGAGGAAGATGGTCGCGGCGTTGATCGGCAGGCTGGTCAGGGCGCCCTGCGCGATGAAGGCGGCGTCGTGGTCGAGCGCCAGGAAGACGTAGGTCGGGCCGGCCGAGATCGGCAAGGTCGCGACCAGCGCGCCGATCACCGGACCGGTGCGCTCGGCGATCATCGAGGCAGATACGACGAACGACGCCGCGATCGCCATGCGCAGGCCGAGGACGAGCAGGAAGGACGGATCGAGGGACATGTTCAGCCGTCGTCCCGGGCAAGCGGACCGCGGCGATGCGCGAGCATCGCCGCGGGGAGCGCTGACCCGGGACCCATAACCACAGGCGGTTACGGGAAGGAGAAGATCGGAGTGACCAGCGGGGCCAGCCATGACCGACGGTGGTTATGGGTCCCCGCGTTCGCGGGGACGACACCGTTGCTGAGGGCTACGCCGCCACCCGCTTCAGACTCACCGACACCTTCGGGCCATTCTTGATGGTCTGATAGACCACGCAATAGCGCTCGGTGAGCTTCAGCAGCAGATCGAGCTTGTCCTGGGGGGCGTCGGTGTCGAGCTCGAAGCGCAGGCGGATTTCCTGGAAGCCGACCGGGGCCTCCTTGTCGACGCCGAGCGTGCCGCGGAAATCGAGATCGCCTTCGGCCAGCACGAGGCCGCTCTTCAGCGGGACCTCGACGGCGGTCGCGACCGACTTCAGGGTGACGCCGGCGCAGGCGACCAGCGCCTCCAGCAGCATGTCGCCGGAGCACAGCTCGAGGCCGGAGCCGCCGGTGGCGGGATGCAGGCCGGCGACCGCCAGCGCGCGGCCGGTCTCCAGCTTGCAGGTCAGGCCGTCACCGCCGACCTCGCCCTTGGCCTTCAAGGTGATCACGGCGGCGGAGGGGTCAGCCTTGTAGCGCTCCTTGATCGGCGCCTGCATGGCGCGCAGCTCGGCAGCATCCATTGTCGTTCTCTCCCGGAGTCATTTCAGGAGAGATGTACCGGGCGATCGCTCAGATGTCACCACCACAGCCCGCCGCCGGGCTCACGCCTGCCCTGCGTATCCGGCACCGTCCGATCGAGCGACCTGTCGAGCGCCGTCAGCACGTGGCGCTTGAACTGCTCGAACAAAGGCGCGTTGCGGTCGCGCGGCCGCGACAAATTGATGGTGATCTCCTCGAACAGCCGCCCGGGATGCGGCCGCATCACCAGCACGCGGTCGGCGAGCACCACCGCCTCCTCGACATCGTGAGTGACGAGGATCAGGGTCGGACGCGTGTCGGCCCAGAGGTCGAGCAGGTGATCCTGCAGGTCCTTCCGCGTGAAGGCGTCGAGCGCGGAGAACGGCTCGTCGAGCAAGAGCACCTCCGGCTGCGCCACCAGGGCGCGGGCGATCGCCACGCGCTGCGCCTGGCCGCCGGAGAGTTCGCGCGGCCAGACCTTGGCCTTCTCAGCGAGGCCGACACGATCCAGCGCGCGGGCGACGCGCTCGCGGCGCTCGGCCGCGGGCAGCTCGGACAGGCCGAAGCCGATATTGTCGGCCACCGTGAGCCAGGGCAGCAGCCGCGGCTCCTGGAAGATGATGCCGACCTTGGCATGCGGGGCCGAGATCGCCTCGCCATCGAGCGTCACGCTGCCGGCGCTGGCGCGGTCGAGCCCGGCGATGGCGCGCAGGAGCGTCGACTTGCCGCAGCCGGAGCCGCCGATGATGGCAACGATCTCGCCGAGCTGGATCTCGGACGAGAACCGTTCCAGCGCATGCACGCCGTTCGGATAGACCTTGGTGACGGAGGCGAGCTGCAGCATCAGGCCGCTCCGCCCTGGCGCGCAAAACTGTCCTGCCAGCGCAGCAGCGGCGCGGTGGCGATCTCGAGCAGCCAGTCGGTCGCCTTGCCGATGATCGCGAAGATGACGATGGCGGCGACGATCTGCGCCGGCTTGCCGAGCTGCTGGCCGTCGATCAGCAGGTAACCGAGGCCTTCGGAGGCACCCATGAACTCGGCGGCGACGACGAACATCCACCCGAGGCCCAGGCCGACGCGCAGCGCCACGACATAGGCCGGCAGCACGGCAGGCAGCAGGATGCGGCGGATCATCGCCGGTCCTGAGAGCCGGAAGACGCGGCCGACCTCGACGATCTTGCGGTCGACGGACAGGATCGCGCCGGTCAGACCGAGATAGACCGGGAAGAACACGCCGACCGCGATCAGCGCCACCTTCGAGGTCTCGAAGATCCCGAGCCAGAGGATGAACAGCGGCACCCAGGCGATCGACGGAATCGCGCGCAGCGCCTGGATGGTCGGATCGACCAGCCGGCGAGCGAGGCTCCAATAGCCGCAGATGCCGCCCAGAAGCGTGCCGGCGGCAACGCCCAGGCCGAAGCCGATGCCGACGCGGGTCAAGGTCATGGTGATGTGGCGGGCCAGCTCGCCGGAGCGGGCGAGCTCGGCGATGGTGGAGAAGACCTTTGACGGCGGCGGCACCAGGCGGCCGTTCGACCAGCCGGCCCGGACAGCGAGTTCCCAGGCGAGGGCGAGGGACAGCGGCAGCAGCAGCCCGAGCAGCGGCCGCGCCAGACGCGCGGCCCAGGGCTGGCTGGTGGTCTGCGGTGTGGCCGCCGCGGCGGGGGCCTGAAGTTCGACGGTCATGGCCATAGTGAGAACAGCGTCTCGCGTGGGAATGCAAGGCGGGGTGACGGGCGTATGCCGACGGATATCAGCGCGCGCCTGTCAGGGTTGAGCCGACAACGGCGCCTCAATCTCGGTGTCGTCCCGGCCTCCGAGCCGGGACCCATACTCCGCGGCGGGTGTGGCGAGGCGAGATGCCGCTCCAGCGGTGCCCCACAACAGCTTTCACGGAGTATGGGTCCCGGATCGGCGCCCGACAACGCTGTCGCGTTGGCGGGCTTGTCCGGGACGACACCGGTGTTTTATCGCGCCACCGTTTTCTGTCGCGCTCACCTTGCTGGTAGCGCGAGTTGCGGCACGCGCGAGTCTGAGCGCTTTCGTAGGCGTAGGCCGCCCTAGTTCGTCGGCAGCGGGACCTGGTCGTCGATCAGCGCGTCCAGCGTCGCCTTCACATCCACCTTCGCATCGACCACGCCTGCCTGCTGCAAAGCGAGGCCGGCGGCGAGGATGGAGTCCCGCTGCGGCGCGCCGATGCGGCTGTGGGTGAGCTCGGTGCGCTCCTTGAGCTGCTTGTCGACGACAGTCTCCGGCAGCTTGGTGACCGCGATGAACGTCTTCTTCAGGTCGTCGTAATTCGCCAGCGCATCCTTGCGCGCGACCTCGTAGGTCGCCAGCACGCGGCGGACGATCTCGGGATTGTCCTTCAGGAACTGCTCGCGGACATTGAGGATGCCCCAGGTGTTGGCGTCAGCCTTGCGGTAGAACAGTTTTGCGCCTTCCTCGACCTCGGCCTGCGCCATCATCGGATCGAGCCCGGCCCAGGCGTCGACGTCGCCGCGGATCAGCGCTGCCTTGCCGTCGGCGTGCTGCAGCAGCACCGGCGTGATGTCCTTGTCGGTGAGGCCGGCGCCGAGCAGCGCGCGGACGAGGAAGATGTGCGGGTCGGTGCCGCGGGTCACCGCGACGCGCTTGCCCTTGAGGTCGGCGACTGAGCCGATCTTGGAGTCCTTGCCCGTCACCAGCGCGGTCCATTCGGGCCGCGAATAGACGTAGATCGACTTGATCGGATTGCCGTTGATCCGGGCGACCAGCGCGGCGGAGCCGGCGGTCGAGCCGAAATCGAGCGAGCCAGCATTGAGGAACTCGAGCGCCTTGTTGGAGCCGGCCGACTGCACCCAGGTGACGGTGATGCCGTCCTTGGCGAACTCCTTCTCGAGCAGCCCCTTCTGCTTCAGGACCAGCGACACCGGATTATAGGTCGCCCAATCGATCCGGATTTCCTTGGGCTGCTCCGCGGCTGTTGCAACGCCGCATCCCAGTAGAACCACGGCCGCAAGCCCGGCCAAGGCGCGCCTCGACAATCCACCCATCGTCAACCCTCCTGCTGTAAAAACATCGTTGTTGTTTCAACGCGTTATGCCAGGGCTCAACGAGAATTGCTTTTCCTTTGCGGGGCGGATCGAAGCACGATCATCATCCGCCTTGGGCCGGTGACAGCATGGATCGATTGCTGCATTGGAAGTTTCGTGACAGCACAGGCCTTGTTCGATACCGGTTGCATCCATGGACAGCGTCGCCCCCCAATCCCATCCCGATGGCCTCTCCGATTTCGACAGCGCCGGCATTGCGGCCGCCGTCGACACGCTGGCCAAGCAGCACTCCGGCCGGGAGGACATGTTCCGCGCCGCCGTGGTGCAATTCCTCAAAGCCGAGCTGGTCAAGGCGCGTGCCGCCGCCCAGGCCCAGCTGTTGAAGGATCGGCACGGACGGCGCTGCGCCGAGCAGCTCTGCTTCGTCCAGGACGAGATCATCCGCATCCTCTACGCCGCGGCCACCCAGCACCTGTATCGTTCGGAGGTGCCGAGCGGCGCCGAGCGCATGGCCGTGGTCGCGACCGGCGGCTATGGCCGCGGGCTGATGGCGCCGGAGTCCGACATCGATCTGCTGTTCATCCTGCCCTACAAGCAGACCGCCTGGGGCGAGCAGGTCGCCGAGGCCATCCTGTATTCGCTGTGGGACATGGGCCTGAAGGTCGGCCACGCCACCCGTTCGGTGGATGAATCGATCCGCCAGGCCCGCGGCGACATGACCATCCGCACCGCGATCCTGGAGACGCGCTATCTCGCCGGCGACAAGCCGCTGTATGACGAGCTGGTCCAGCGCTTCGACAGCGAGGTCGTGCAGGGCACGGCCGCCGAGTTCGTCGCCGCCAAGCTCGCCGAGCGCGAGGAGCGGCATCGCCGCGGCGGCCAGTCGCGCTACCTGGTCGAGCCCAACGTCAAGGACGGCAAGGGCGGCCTGCGCGACCTGCACACGCTGTTCTGGATCGCCAAATACGTCTACCGCGTGCGCGAGACCGCCGAGCTGGTCGAGCGCGGCGTGTTCGACGCGCATGAATACCGCACCTTCCGGCGCTGCTCGGACTTCCTGTGGTCGGTTCGCTGCAATCTGCACTTCGTCAGCGGACGCCCCGAGGAGCGGCTGTCATTCGACCTGCAGCGCGAGATCGCGGTCCGGCTGGGCTACACCAGCCACCCGGGCATGCAGGATGTCGAGCGCTTCATGAAGCACTACTTCCTGGTCGCCAAGCAGGTCGGCAACCTCACCGCCATCCTGTGCGCAAAGCTGGAGGACCAGCAGGCCAAGGCGGCGCCGGTGCTGAGCCGGATGATCTCGCGCCTGACCACCGGCTCGACCTGGCGGCGGGTGCCGGAGAGCGACGACTTCATCGTCGACAACAACCGCATCAACCTCGCCGCTCCGGATGTCTTCAAGCACGACCCGGTCAATTTGATCCGCATCTTCCGCCTCGCGCAGAAGAACAACCTCGCCTTCCACCCCGACGCGATGCGCGCGGTGACGCGCTCGCTCAACATGATCAACACCGAGCTGCGCGAGAATCCCGAGGCCAACCGGCTGTTCATGGAGATCCTGACCTCCAACGACGCCGAGACCGTGTTGCGGCGGATGAACGAGACCGGCGTGCTCGGCCACTTCATCAGCGCGTTCGGCCGCATCGTCTCGATGATGCAGTTCAACATGTATCATCACTACACGGTCGACGAGCATCTGATCCGCTGCATCGGCTTCCTGCAGGAGATCGAGCGCGGCGGCCATGATGAGTTCGTGCTCGCCTCCGATTTGATGCGCAAGATCCGGCCCGAGCACCGCGCCGTCATCTACATCACCGTGCTGCTGCACGACGTCGCCAAGGGCCGGCCGGAGGATCATTCGGTCGCCGGCGCCAAGATCGCCCGGCGGCTGTGCCCGCGGCTCGGCTTCAACAATGCCGACACGGAGCTGGTCGCCTGGCTGATCGAGGAGCATCTGACGATGTCGACGGTGGCGCAGTCGCGCGACCTGTCGGACCGCCGCACCATCGAGAAGTTCGCCGCCGTGGTGCAGTCGGTCGAGCAGATGAAGCTGCTGACGATCCTGACCACTGCCGATATCCGCGGCGTCGGCCCAGGGGTCTGGAACGGCTGGAAGGCGCAGCTGTTGCGCACGCTGTACTACGAGACCGAGCCGGTGCTGACCGGCGGCTTCTCCGAGGTCAACCGCGCCAAGCGCATCACCGCGGCACAGGCCGAATTCCGCAACGCCTTCACGGATTGGCCGGAGGACGAGCTCAACACCTATATCGGCCGGCACTATCCGGCCTACTGGCTCAAGGTCGAGCTGCCGCGCAAGATCCGCCATGCCCGCTTCGTGCGGTCGAGCGAGGATGCCGGCCACAAGCTCGCGATCAATGTCGGGTTCGATCCGGCGCGCGGCGTCACCGAGCTGACGATCTTCGCGATGGACCATCCCTGGCTGCTGTCGATCATCGCCGGCGCCTGCGCCTCGGCCGGCGCCAACATCGTCGACGCCCAGATCTACACCACCACCGACGGCCGCGCGCTCGACACCATTGCGATCTCGAGGGAATATGAGCGCGACGAGGACGAGGGCCGGCGCGCGACGCGGATCGGCGAGACCATCGAGCAGGTGCTGGAGGGCAAGCTGCGGCTGCCCGATGCGGTGGCGCGGCGGACGACGCGCGGCAAGCAGCACAAGGCGTTCTCGGTCGAGCCCGAGGTCAGCATCAACAATCAATGGTCGGAGCTCTACACCGTCATCGAGGTCTCCGGCCTCGACCGGCCCGGCCTGCTGTATGAGCTGACCACCGCGATCTCGAAGCTGAACCTGAACATCGCCTCAGCCCATGTCGCCACCTTCGGCGAGCGCGCCCGCGACGTGTTCTACGTGACCGACCTGCTCGGCGCCCAGATCAACGCGCCGACCCGGCAGGCCGCGATCAAAAGTGCGCTGCTGCATCTGCTGGCCAGCGACGACGCAGCGGCTCAGCCGGCGGCGTGACGAGAGAGGACCTGTCGGCGCAGCCATTGCGGCCGTCGGCGCGGGCATGATTGAGGGGGCCGGCAACGCCGCCGGTCTCGAATGGCTTGGGGGAGCCGAACCATGGCATTGATTGCAAACATCGTCGTCGGGCTGATCGGCCTGCTGCACGTCTACATTCTCGTGCTCGAGATGTTTCTCTGGACCAAGCCGGCCGGCTTGCGGGCCTTCAACAACACGCCGGAGCGCGCCGAGGCGACCAAGGTGCTCGGCGCCAACCAGGGCCTCTACAACGGCTTCCTCGCTGCCGGCCTGTTCTGGGGCCTGGCGCATCCGGCGCCCGCTTTCGCGTTCCAGATCAAGATCTTCTTCCTGCTCTGCGTGCTGGTCGCCGGGCTCTACGGCGCGGCCACTGCCAGCCGCAAGATCCTGTTCATCCAGAGCGTGCCGGCGGCGATCGGCCTGGTGCTGGTCTGGCTCGCGGGCTGAGGCACGCCGCATCGTCAAAACCGCTGTCGTCCCGGACAAGCCGTGACGCGCATCATCGCGGCGCCGATCCGGGACCCATAACCCCGGTCAGCGTTCGAGGCAGGATCGCCACTCCGAGCCGTCGCCACACGACCGCCTGTGGCTATGGATCCCGGCTCGGCGCCCCGCCGTCGCGACGCGACGCCAGGGCTTGGCCGGGATGACACCGAACTTGTTGCCAGCCGGGCACGTCATGGCGACATCGCCGGAACCGCACCCGCCCATTCCCTCGCCTTGCGCCGGCCACCCCGTTCCTCCACACTCCCTCCCAGCGATGGCGTCCCTCGGGGCAGACCAGCCGCACAACAAATCAGGAGGAACGATAGACCCCATGCGACAGGGAATTTTCCGTTTTGCCGGTGCGGCCGCGTTGGCCGTCACCCTCTCCGCCACGTCAGCCCAGGCCCAGAAGAAGTACGATCCCGGCGCGTCCGATACCGAGATCAAGGTCGGACAGACGGTGCCGTTCTCGGGCCCCGCCTCGGCCTATGCCTCGATCGGCAAGACACAGGCCGCCTATTTCAACATGATCAACGAGCAGGGCGGCATCAACGGCCGCAAGATCAAGCTGATCCAGTATGACGACGCCTATTCGCCGCCGAAGGCGGTCGAGCAGGTGCGCAAGCTGGTCGAGGACGACGAGGTGCTGCTGACCTTCCAGATCATCGGCACGCCGTCCAACGCCGCCGTCCAGAAATATCTCAACGCCAAGAAGGTCCCGCAACTGTTCGCGGCCACCGGGGCTACCAAGTTCACCGATCCGAAGAACTTCCCCTGGACCATGGGATACAATCCGAACTACTTCACCGAGGGCCGCATCTACGGCCAGTACATTCTGAAAGAGCATCCCAGCGCCAAGATCGGCGTGCTCTATCAGAACGACGACCTCGGCAAGGACTATCTCAACGGCATCAAGGCCGGCCTCGGCGACAAGGCCTCGATGATCGTCGCCGAAGCGTCTTACGAGGTCTCCGATCCGACCATCGATTCCCAGCTGCTCAAGATTAAATCGGCCGGCGCCGACCTCTTGTTCTCGGCCGCGACGCCGAAGCAGGCCGCTCAGGCGATCAAGAAGCTGCACGAGCTCGACTGGCACCCCGTGCACATCGTCGACATCAATGCGACGTCGGTCGGCGCCGTGCTGCAGCCCGCGGGACTGGAGGCGTCGAAGGGCGTGATCTCGGTCAATTACGGCAAGGACCCGCTCGATCCGCAGTGGAAGGACGATCCGGGCATGAAGCGCTATTTCGAGTTCATGGCCAAGTATTATCCGGACGGCGACAAGAACTCGAACTTCAACACCTATGGCTATGGCAACGCCGAGCTCCTGGTGACGATCCTGCGGATGTGCGGCGACAATCTCACCCGCGAGAACGTCATGAAGCAGGCGGCGTCGCTCAAGGACGTCGTCGGAGATCTGTCGCTGCCGGGCATGAAGATCAACACCTCGCCGACCGACTACCGCGTCAACAAGCAGCTGCAGATGATGAAGTTCAACGGCGAGCGCTGGGAGCTGTTCGGCCCGATCCTGGAGGACAAGGGCGCGGCGGGTTAGTTCGGCTGACGGTCTCGGCGTCTGCCCTCGACTCTCGAACCTCATGGTGAGGAGCGCCGCGCCCATCAGCTCGCTCTTGCGAAAGCGACAAGCTCGCGGCGCGTTCGGGCGATGCACTTGCATCGCCCTGAGAACCATGAGGCCCGAACTGGGGCCTCGCCCTTCGAGACGCCCGCCTCCAGCGGGCTCCTCAGGGTGAGGAGTGGAAGCTGTTTACTGGTAAGGGGCTGCGCAATCGCGCGGCCCTTTTGCGTTGCGGCACCGATTGCGCCGGTTGGTCGCTCCAACAAGCGTTGCCTTGTCGACTTGCTTCCTCCACACTCGCGTGCAGCGATGGCGAGATAACAACCAAGAAGAACCATCGACAAACATCACCGGAGGGAGGACTCGCATGAGAACGTCACTGTTCGGTCTCGTCGGCGTCAAGGCGTGGGCCATCGCGCTTGCTGCGTCGCTGACCGTCGCGCTGCCTGCATCATCCGCCTACGCCCAGAAGAAATACGACACCGGCGCCACCGACACCGAGATCAAGATCGGCCAGACCGTGCCGTTCTCCGGCCCGGCGTCCGCCTATGCCGGCATCGGCAAGACCCAGGCCGCCTATTTGCGCATGATCAACGAGAAGGGCGGCATCAACGGCCGCAAGCTCAATCTCATCCAGTATGACGACGCCTATTCGCCGCCCAAGGCGGTGGAGCAGGTGCGCAAGCTGGTCGAAGGCGACGAGGTGCTGTTCACCTTCCAGATCATCGGCACGCCGTCGAACGCCGCCGTGCAGAAATATCTCAACGCCAAGAAGGTGCCGCAGCTCCTGGCCTCGACCGGCGCCTCGCGCTTCACCGACCCGCAGAACTTCCCGTGGACCATCGCCTATAATCCGAACTACCAGTCGGAGGGGCGGATCTACGCCAAATACATCCTCGCCAATCACCCCAACGCCAAGATCGGCATCCTCTACCAGAATGACGATCTCGGCCGCGACTACATCGCCGGCCTGCGCAGCGGCCTGGGCGCCAAGGCCGATACGATGATCGTGTCGGAGGCGTCCTATGAGCTGTCCGACCCGACGGTGGACTCGCAGATCGTCAAGCTGAAGGCGTCCGGCGCCGACCTGCTCTACAATGCTTCGACGCCGAAATTCGCGGCGCAGGCGATCAAGAAACTCGCCGACCTCGCCTGGAAGCCGGTGCACATCCTCGACATCAACGCTAGCCCGGTGTCGGCCACGCTCAAGCCGGCCGGCCTCGACATCTCCAAGGACATCATCAGCACCAACTACGGCAAGGACCCGGCCGATCCGCAATGGAAGGACGATCCAGGCGTGAAGGCCTATTTCGAGTTCATGGACAAGTATTATCCGGAAGGCGACAAGCTCAACACGGTCAATACCTACGGCTATTCGACCGCGGAGCTCCTGGTGCAGATCCTGCGCCAGTGCGGCGACGATCTCACGCGCGAGAACGTGATGCGGCAGGCCGCCAGCATCAAGGGCTACGTCCCGAGCCTCGCGCTGCCCGGCCTCTCCATCAACACCTCGCCCACCGACTTCCGCATCAACAAGCAGATGCAGATGATGCGCTTCAACGGCGAGCGCTGGGAGCTGTTCGGCCCGATCATCGAGGATACGGGCGCGTCAGGTTAGGTTACGCGAGAAGCGTTGATCGCGACCATTCGGCGCGAGAGAGTGCAGACCGCGCCAAACACTCGGCTGCGCTCCCTCCCCCCTTGTGGGGGAGGGTTGGGGAGGGGGGGTACTCCGGGCGACCGTCTCCGTGGCTACCCCCCTCCCTAGCCCTCCCCCACAAGGGGGGAGGGAACGGACTATTTCCGTGGTCAGCACGGTGGCCCAATCGCTGCCGACAGCCACGCAGCGTGGCGGGATAGCCGCACCGTTGCCCAAGACGCCGCCGTCATGCCCCCCGCAGGCGAGGCATCCAGTACGCCGCGACGTCTCGGGTGATCACAACCGTCTCTGGAATGCTGGGACACCCGCCTTGCGGGTGACGACACTTGTTGCGACAGCAATCGCCTTCGCCTCGCACGGGCGTATCAGTCGCTGCTGACGCTGCCCAGATCGCGCTGCTTGACGACCCGGTCGATCAATCCCCAGTCCTGAGCCTCGTCCGCCGTCATGAAATGATCGCGATCGAGCGTACGCTCGACGTCCTCATAGCTGCGGCCGCAATGCTCGGCATAGAGCCGGATCATGCGGCGCTTGGTCTGCTCCATCTCCCTGGCGTGGATCATGATGTCGGACGCCTGGCCCTGAAAGCCGCCGAGCGGCTGATGGACGTGGAGGCTGGCATTGGGCAAGGCTGTGCGCTCGCCGGGTTCGCCCGCCATCAGCAGGAACGATCCCATCGACCGCGCCGTGCCCATGCACAGCGTGTGCACCGGCGCCTTGACGAATTGCATCGTGTCGTACATCGCGAGCCCGCTGGTGACCACGCCGCCGGGCGAATTGATGTAGAGGTGGATCGGCCGCTTCGGGTTCTCGGCTTCGAGAAACAGCAATTGCGCGCAGACCAGAGCGGACACGGTGTCGTTGACCTCGCCATTGAGGAACACGATCCGTTCGCGCAGCAGCCGCGAATAGATGTCGAAGGACCGTTCTCCCCGGCTGGATTGCTCGATGACCATCGGGACGAGCTGCATCGTTTCGCGCATCGGCGACCTCCAGGTTAGGTGGTTTGGTGAGACGTGACGGGCTCAGGCCGCGCGCATCAAAGAGCGCGCGTTGCTGTTGGCCGCCCGTGGCATCAGCATCATCGCGCGTGCGACGGCCAGTCCGTGAATGATTCGGAGCCGCGTGCCGCCGACCGCATTCGGCATGACCTGGAAGGTGACGATGCTCTCGAGGAACGGCGGCTCGTCGTCGCGCATGCGGTAGCGGACCTCTTCGCCCGGCTTGGACGAGATCGGCGCCGCATCGGCGAGATCGCCATTCGGCAGCCAGCTGTCGCGCAGGGCGGGAATGCTGAGCGCGCGCCAGACCTTCTCCGGCGGGGCGTCGAGGTCGTAGTCGAGAACGAGCTCTTCGTCCCGCTGATCGGCCTTGAGATCGGTCATTGGTCCATGTCCTTCAGCAAGGTTTTCAATGCATCGACGCGTGACGGCCAGTAGGCGCGGTACTTCGAAAGCCAGCGCGCGATCTGCGCTAGGCCATTCGGATCGACCTCGTAGTTGACGAAGCGACCCTGCCGTTCTTCCCGCACCAGTCCGGCATTGCGCAGCACAGCCAGGTGCTGCGACATCGCCGGCTGGCTGATCGTCATGCCCTCGCGCAGCGCGCTCGCATTCATGGGGCCGGCCGCCAGCTTCTCGAAGATCGCATGGCGCGTCGGATCAGCCAGGGCCTTGAAGATGTCACTCTCGATCATGACGAGACATAAGCATATACTTATGTAATACGCAAGCGGCTCCGATTTCCTTTGAATGAAGATGTGTTCGGGCAGCGACGCGGATAAGCGCCGCCGTTGGCACGCTCTTACCCAGCCATCGCTGCGCTCCCTCCCCCCTTGTGGGGGAGGGTTGGGGAGGGGGGTACTCCGGGCGACCGTCTCCGTGGCTACCCCCCTCCCTAGCCCTCCCCCACAAGGGGGGAGGGAACGTACCGTTTGTGTGGCGAAGGCAAGGGTCCACGCACGACGACAACAAACTACACCGGCACCTCGCCGAAATTCTTCCCCACCGGCAGCACCGCGTGCCGGATCAGCCGCGAGTCCTCCACCGCCGCCTGGCGATGCTTCACCGCCTCGCGATAGACGGGGTCACGGATCATCTCGACGAAGGCCTGCACGCTCGGATATTCCGCGATGAAGCAGTGATCCCAGCGCTCCGTTTGCGGGCCGATGAGCATCAGCTCGAAGCGGCCCTGCCAGACGATGCGGCCGCCGAGGCGTTCGAACACCGGGCCGCTCTCGCGACCGTAAGCCGCATAGGCTTCAGCGCCGCTGACTTTGCGGCCGTCGGGATAGGCCGCCTCCTCGCGCAGCCGAACCAGGTTCAGCATGTGGATCGGCCCGGGCCGATCGTTGTCGCGAAACTGCGCGAACACCTCCTTGGTGGGATCGATATGGCCCATCAGCTTCCTCGCTTGTCGTTGTTCACCTCGGCTTAACCATAACGCGGCGTTAGCACCGCGGAACTCCTAATTGCGCGTTAAGCTTTTCCTAACTGCCCCTTAAACTCCGGACATTACCGTGATCGGACGGCAGGGCTCGGGTTGCGTATGGCGCGGGGACGGAAACAGGGCGGCGGCGGACGCAAGGAGCCGCGATTCGGCCTTGCGGCGGCGATGGCCGACCTGCGCCTCGATCCCAAGGACCGCATTCCGGCGGGCGAGGACGCGCCGAAGAAATCGGCGAAGAAGAAACCGGTTCAGCCGGACGACGAGGACGATGTGCCGGCGCGCGAGCCGAAATCCACTCCCCCGAAAGCAAAGCCTGCCCGCGGCAAATCACGCTGGGGACTATCGATCGGCCGCATGGCCTATTGGGCTGTCGTGTGCGGCCTGTGGGGCGTGATCGCGCTGGTCGGCGTGGTGATCTGGGCCGGCGCGCATCTGCCGCCGATCCAGTCGCTGGAGATCCCCAAGCGCCCGCCGACCATCGAGATCGTCGGCTATGACGGCACCATGCTGGCGCAGCGCGGCGAGATGGCCGGCGCCAATGTCGCGCTGAAGGATCTGCCGCCCTATCTGCCGAAGGCGTTCATCGCCATCGAGGACCGCCGCTTCTATCAGCATTTCGGCATCGACCCGATCGGCATTGCGCGCGCCGTGGTCGCCAACATCCTGCATCGCGGCGTGTCGCAGGGCGGCTCGACCCTGACGCAGCAGCTCGCCAAGAACCTGTTCCTGACCCAGGAGCGCACCCTCGCCCGCAAGCTGCAGGAGGCGGAGCTCGCGCTGTGGCTGGAGCGCAAATATTCCAAGCGCGAGATCCTCGAGCTCTATCTCAACCGCGTCTATTTCGGCTCCGGTGCCTATGGCGTCGAGGCCGCCGCGCAGCGCTATTTCGGCAAGTCGGCGCGGCAGGTGACGGTGGCCGAGGCCGCGATGCTCGCGGGCCTCGTCAAGTCGCCGTCGCGGCTGGCGCCGAACCGCAACCCGGAAGGTGCCGCCAAGCGCGCGCAGACCGTGCTGGCTGCGATGGCCGATGCCAAGTTCATCACCGACGCGCAGGCGCAGGCCCAGATCGCGCATCCTTCCGTGGCGGTGAAGCCGGCCGGCGCCGGCACCGTCAACTACGTCGCCGACTGGATCGGCGAGGTGCTCGATGATCTCGTCGGCCAGGTCGAGGACTCGATCGTGGTCGAGACCACGATCGATCCGAAGCTGCAGAGCGTCGCGGAGGCCGCCATCATCGACGAGCTCGCGGCCAAGAGCGTGAAGTTCAATGTCAGCCAGGGCGCGCTGGTGGCGATGACACCTGATGGCGCGGTGCGCGCCATGGTCGGCGGCCGCAATTATTCCGACAGCCAGTTCAACCGCGCTGTCACCGCCAAGCGCCAGCCCGGCTCGGCGTTCAAGCCGTTCGTCTATCTCACCGCGATCGAGCAGGGGCTGACGCCGGACACGGTGCGGCAGGACGCTCCGCTGGATCTGAAGGGCTGGCGGCCGGAGAACTACACCCGCGAATATTTCGGCCCGGTGACGCTGACCCAGGCGCTGGCGATGTCGCTCAACACCGTGGCTGTGCGTGTTGGTCTGGAGGTCGGCCCGAAGAACGTCGTCCGCACCGCGCACCGCCTGGGCATCGCCTCCAAGCTCGACCCCAACCCGTCGATTGCGCTCGGCACCTCCGAAGTGTCGATGATCGAGCTGGTCGGCGCCTACGCGCCGTTCTCCAATGGCGGCCTCGCGGTGTCGCCGCATGTCGTCACGCGGATCAAGACGCTCGACGGCAAGCTGCTCTACATGCGCCAGACCGAGCAGGCCGCGCAGGTGATCGACCCGCGCAACGTCGCGATGATGAACCAGATGATGCAGGAGACGCTGATCTCCGGCACCGCCAAGAAGGCGGAGATCCCCGGCTGGGTCGCCGCCGGCAAGACCGGCACCAGCCAGGATTTCCGCGACGCCTGGTTCATCGGCTACACCGCGCGCCTCGTCACCGGCGTCTGGCTCGGCAACGACGACAACTCGCCGACCAAGAAGGCCACCGGCGGCGGCCTGCCGGTCGAGGTCTGGACCCGCTTCATGCGCGCGGCGCATCAGGGCGTGCCGGTGGCGGCGCTGCCGAACGCGCAAGGCGCGGGACTGCCGACCCTGGCGCAGATCGCCTCACAGATCACGGCGCCGTCAGCCCCTGCCCCCAATGCCGCCTACTCGGCGCGCTCGACGGCGCCGAGCCCTGCGCGCAGCAATGTGCGGCCCGAGCCCGCCGCCGGCCTCGACGGCTGGCTGGTGGACCGCCTGTTCGGCGGCCGCTGAGCTGATACCGATCTGATTGCGCCACACCCACCGTCATTCCGGGGCAAGGCCGCAGGCCTTGAACCCGGAATCTCGAGATTGTCCGGCGTTCTTTTCCAACAACATCGGGATTCCGGGTTCAATCGCCAACACGCGCAAGCGCGCGTTGACGACTGCCCCGGAATGACGATCCCAAGCGTTGGACGATGATCAGGCTTGGACGGCTAGCCCGCCGCAGCTGTCGCCGGGCGCGGCACCGACCCATCCTTCGCCGGCCCCGCCGCCTGCGCCAGGGCGCGTCCGATCTGGCGGAGCATCAGGCTGGCGCGATGGGCGCTGTAGTCCAGCAGCCAGCGGCTGAAGTCGCCGGCGGCCATCGGGCGGGCGAACAGGAAGCCCTGCATCGCGTCACAGCCGAGTTCGGCGAGCAGCTTGCGTTGCGGCTCGGTCTCGACACCTTCGGCCACCACCTTGACGTCCAGGCTCTGGCCGACCCTGACCACCGCGGTCACGATCGCCCGCGTGCCGCGTTCGTTCTCGAAATCGCGCATGAAGCTGCGGTCGATCTTGAGCTCGTGGATCGGCAGCTGCGCCAGCCGGCTCAGGCTGGAATAGCCGGTGCCGAAATCGTCCAGCGACAGGCCGACGCCCATGTTGCGCAGCTCGCTCATGGTCGCGATCACGGTGGCGCGCTCGTTGAGGATCACGCCCTCGGTGATCTCCAGCATCAGCATCTTCGCCGGCAGGTCGTTGGCCGCGAGAATCTGCGCCACCAGCGCCGCGAGATTGACGTTCTGGAAGTTGATCGGCGACAGGTTGACCGAGATGCAGGGGATGTCGAGACCGGCGCGGCGCCATGACGCCATCTGCTGGCACGCCGTCTTGATCGACCACACGCCGATCTGCTCGATCAGGCCGCATTCCTCGGCGAGCGGAATGAACTTGGCCGGCGAGACCTCGCCCAGCACCGGATCGTGCCAGCGTGCCAGCGCCTCGACGCCGTGGATGGCGCCGCTCTTGGTGCAGATCTGCGGCTGGTAGTGCAGGGTCAGCGCCTCGCTCGCGATCGCCTCGCGCAGCGCGCTCGAATGCATCAGCCGCTCTTCGGCGAGCTTGTCGATGTCGGCACTGAAGAAGCGGTAGGTGGCACGCCCGGCCCGCTTGGCCTTGTACATCGCCGCATCGGCCTGCTTGATCAGCGTGTCGATGTCCTTGGCATTGTCAGGATAGAGGCTGAGCCCCATGCTCGCGGACATCGGAACCTGGCGCTTGCCGATGGTCAGCGGCATCGCCAGCGCAGCCGTGATCCGCGCCGCAGTCAGCGAGGCCTCCAGGGCATCGCGATTCTGCAGCACGATGACGAACTCGTCGCCGCCGAGCCGGCCGAGAATGTCGCCGGCACGGATCTGCGCGCGCAGGCGGTTGGCGAAGCCGACCAGGAACTCGTCGCCCGCGGCATGACCCAGCGTATCGTTGATGTCCTTGAAATTGTCGGCGTCGAGGAACGCCACCGCGAGATGGCTGCCCTCCGGGCAGGCCTTGATCGCCTCGGCGATCAGCGAGGGGATGCGGGCGCGATTGGGCAGGCCGGTCAGCATGTCGTGATAGGCGACCTGCGAGATCGTCGATCGGACCTCCTGGCGCTCGATGGCCAGTGCGCCGAGCTGGACGCAGGCGGCGACGATCTGCTCATGCCAGGGACTGGGGCCGCGGCATTCCCGGAAGTAGAAGGCGAAGGTGCCGATGACCCGGCCATCCTTGCCCTTGATCGGGGTCGACCAGCAGGCGCGCAGGCCCGCCTCCAGCGGTCCGGCCTTGTAGGGCTGCCAGCGCGGATCGTTGTCGATGTCGCGCGCCAGCACCGGCTCGCAGAGATAGGCGGCGGTCCCGCAGGAGCCGACATCCGGTCCGATGGCTACACCATCGAGGCTTTCGGAATAGGCCGTCGGCAGGCTCGGCCCGCCGAGCGGATGGATCTTGCCATCGGAGTCGACATGCAGAAGCGAGCAGACCACGTCCGGGGCCAGTTCCTCGACCCGGCGGCAGAGCTGGTCGGCGATCGCCGCGATCGACACGTCGGAGGCCAGCGCCGCCATGATCAGCTGCTGCAGCGAGCGCAGCTGCTTGTTCTCCCGGATGTCGCTGAGCAGGCCGACCAGATATTTGACCTGTCCGCGCGCGTTGCGGTGCGCCTTGACGTGCGCCGTGGTCCAGATCTCGCAGCCCGCCTTGTCATAGATCAGCAGGTCCTCCTCGACGCCTTGCGCGTCGATGATGCACTGCTTCAACCGGTCGACCATCTTGGGGTCGGTGCAGGGCCCGACGAGGAGCTTCTCGACATCCTGGCCGAGCACCTCCTCCGAGCTGTAGCCGAAGATGCTGGCAAAGGCCGCGTTGGTATAGAGGACCTTCAGCTCGTGATCGGTGACGATGACGGCGCGGTTGCTGCGGTCGGCCACCGAGGTCAGCAGCGCGTTCTGCTCACGCAGGACCACGTCGGCGGTGATGTCCTGGAGGAAGAGGATCGCTTGCACTGGCGCCTGATCCGGCGAAAGCGCGCGCGCGCAGCATCGCAACCGGTTCCTTGAGCCGTCCGCATGCCGAAGGGTCAGCTCGCAAGGCTCGGAGTCCTGCTGTTGGCCCGCATCCGGGCCATCGCCATCGGCAGCGGTCGGTGCGGAGACCAGGTCGGCGGGCAGACCCAGGCTCTCGAGGTCGGCACCGATCAGCGCGGCCGTCTCCCGCCGGAGCAGCACCGAAGCCGCCCGGTTCGCGAAGTGAACACGGTGGTGTTGGTCGAGAAACAGGATCGCTTCGGAGGCGCGATCGAGCGCGGCCGAAAGCAGTTCGATAGACGCGGCCGGTTGGAACTCGCTTGCAAGCATCGTTCGATTCACGGGACACTGCACGTTCTGAGAGAACGATCTGCACTTGGGTTGCAGCGACCGACCCGGCAGCTCGCAGGGACGTCACCTTGGTTATCCGAGGTAAATCTGACGAGCACAGCGTTACAGCGACGTTAAGGCGCGGCCGAATGCGGCCGTCGCCTGAGGTTGCGCGCCGGAAGGCTTAAGAAATCGATAGCTGCCTTGCCCGTTCTGCTGGCAACGCGCGCAAAGAAAATGGCCCGCGCCAGGGGCCGGGCCATTTTGCTGTTCGATCGCAGGTCTGCGACGTCTCAATCCTCGACGCCATAGCGGTGCAGATCGTTGCCGCAGGTGTCGAGCCACTTCTTGGCGCGCTCGACCGAGCCGCAGATCTTGCCGCACACCTTCCAGAACCGCGGCGAGTGGTTCATCTCGATGAGATGGGCCACCTCGTGCGCGGCGAGATAGTCGAGCACGAAGGGAGGCGCGAGGATCAGGCGCCAGGAGAACGACAGCGAGCCGGCCGAGGTGCAGGAGCCCCAGCGGCTGGACTGATCGCGGATCGACAGCCGCTTCACCTTGACGCCGAGCTGCTCGGCATAGGCGTCCGAGGCCTTCTGCAGGTCGCGACGCGCCTCGCGCTTGAGGAAGTCGAGCACGCGACGCTCGGTGTGCTCGATCCCGCCGGCCACGCACAGGATCTTCTCGCCACTGTCTCGCGTCTCGGTCCACACGGTGCCGCGCTCGCCGGCGCGATGCACGATTTTGTGCGGCACGCCGCGCAGCGGCACCAAGGTGCCCGGCAGGAAGGGTGCTGCCTTCGGCAGACGGCCGAGACGCGCCGCGATCCACGCGCCATGACGCTGCGCGAAGTCTTTCGCTTCGACGATGGTGCCGCGCGGCGGCATCGTCAGGATCGCTTCGCGATCCGACGGATGGATTCTCAGTGTATAACGTCGCGCACGACGGTGACGCCGCAATCTAATCGAGTAGATTTGCGAGCCGTGCTTGACGAGAAGACGCGAGGGTTCGGCGGGCCGCCGATAGAGTAGCGCGCGAGTGGCCATTTCTGTCAGTCCGGGAGGGAAGAACTCGCCCGGATTTTGCCATATCCACCGCCAGGGAAAGCGCTCGGCGCAAAAACAAATCATTTGCCCAATATACAGGGGCTTCGGAGGTTCCGCACCCCAGAGCTTGGGCCTCTGCGCGCCCTCAAGAGTTGAGTTCAGGTTCAGAAGCGTCGCTCAAGCAGCGACGCCACATTCACTGCTTGAGTCACTCCTGAAATCGGGTTTTTGAAGTCCCTTCAAAGAGTTAACGCGCAGCCGGATTCGACTGCGCATCGCGCGCCCTCGCCCACTATTCAGCGGCAATTGTCAGGAGCGACTTCGGATCGGCCGCCGACAACATGAAGTCGTTGATGCGCGGCACGATCTCCGACTTGAATCGCGAACCGTTGAACACGCCGTAATGACCGACACCCGGTTGCACGTAGTGAACCCGGCGATGATCCGGGATCGACGAGCACAATGCATGCGTCGCTTCGGTCTGACCAAGACCGGAGATGTCGTCCTTCTCTCCTTCGACCGTCATCAGCGCGACGCGCGTGACCTTCGACGGATCGACCAGCGTGCCGCGGTGAGTCATCTCGCCCTTCGGCAGCGCGTGGCGGATGAACACCGTCTCCACCGTCTGCAAATAATATTCCGCAGCCAGGTCCATGACGGCGAGATACTCGTCGTAGAAGTCGCGATGCTTGTCGACCTGGTCGCCATCGCCCTTCACGAGGTTGGCGAACAGCGCCTTGTGGGCGTCGACATGGCGATCGAGGTTCATGCTGATGAACCCATTCAGCTGCAGGAAGCCCGGATAGACGTCGCGCATCACGCCGGGATGCGGGAACGGCACCTTGGTGATGACGTGGTTGCGGAACCAATCGATGCCGCGCTCCTGGGCGAGATTGTTGACCGCCGTCGGATTGCGCCTTGTATCGATCGGTCCGCCCATCAAGGTCATCGAGATCGGTGCGAACGGGTCGCGCTCGGCTTCCATCACCGACACCGCCGCCAAGACCGGCACCGCGGGCTGGCACACCGCCATGACATGCATGTTGGTGCCAAGGAAGCGCAGCATCTCGATGACGTAATCGATGTAGTCGTCGAGATCGAAGCGGCCTTCGGCCAGCGGCACCATCCGGGCATCGGCCCAATCGGTGATGTAGACCTCGTGGGTCGGCAGGAACGCCTCGACCGTGCCGCGCAGCAGCGTCGCGTAATGGCCGGACATTGGCGCCACGATCAGGAGCCGCGGCTGGGGCGCGCGCAGCGGGCGGATGTGCTTGCGGTCGAAATGCAGCAGGCGGCAGAACGGCTTTTCCCAGATCGAGCGGACCTCGACCGGCGTCCTGACGCCGTTGACCTCGGTCTCGTCGAGGCCCCATTCGGGCTTGCCGTAGCGGCGCGTGGTGCGCTCGAACAGTTCGCAGGCCGCCGCGATCGACTTGCCCATCTCGGTGTGCGCCCACGGATTGAGCGGGTTCTGAAACAGGATCTTGGTGGCGTCGGTGACAGCGCGCGCCGGATTGAGCGAGGCATGCGCCATTTCGTACATCCAGTACATCGGCGTCGTCAGGACCGGACTGCCTTCCGACGCCAGGGGCGGTGCACCGCCAAACTCACCTATCGGCATTCTCGTTCAACCCTCTCTGCAACGCAGCATACTGCCGAATGCGTAATTAAGCGTCAATGCGGTGTGTTACGAGTTGGTGCCTGAAAGCAGCGAAATGAGCCCGAAAATCCACGGGAAAACGCAATTATTCGCCTGACGACAGCAGCGAGCCGGCGCGGCGCGCGCTGCGTAACAGAGCAATGAATGCCGCAAACGACGCCAACAGCAGGGCGGCATTGAGCCCGAGCGCGGTCAGCATCAGGTCGGCCCGAAAGACGTGATCGGTCAGCAGCGCGCGCATGCCCTCGAACACGTAGGTCGGCGGCAAGGACCACGCGACGAGCTGCAGCCAGTGCGGCAGCACCTGTACCGGATAATAGACGCAGGCCAGCGGCATCAGCGCGAACATCAACGTCCAGACGATGCTCTCGGCGCCGAGCCCGTTGCGCAGCACCAGGCCGGACACGAAGATGCCGACCGCCCAGGAGGTGAAGATCAGGTTGCAGAAGAAGGCGATCAGCGGCAGGCCGAGGCTGTAGAAGTTGAAGTCGAAGAACCACACCGCGATCAGGGTCATCGGGATGATGCCGATGGCCAGCCGGACCAGGCTCATCGCCATCAGCGACAGCAGGAACTCGATCGGGGTGAGCGGGCTCATCATCAGATTGCCGATGTTGCGCGCCCACATCTCCTCCAGGAAGGAGATAGAGAAGCCGAGCTGCCCGCGGAACAGGATGTCCCACAGGATGACGGCGCCGATCAGCGTGCCGCCGGCACGGGCGAAGAACCCGGCATTGCTGGCGATGTAGGTCTGCAGGAAGCCCCAGGTGATGATCTGCAGGGTCGGCCAGTACATCAGCTCCAACAGCCGCGGCCACGACGACAGCAGGAGATACCAGTAGCGCAGGACCATCGCGCCGATGCGATGCGGCGCAATCGCTAAGGACAGATCGTTCATTGTGCCGCCTCCCGGTCGCGGCCGCGGGCCACGTCGAGAAAGACGTCCTCGAGCGAGGTGCGGTTGTAGCGCGCCATGATCTGGGCCGGGCTGTCGTCGTCCTCGATCCGTCCGCGCTTCATGATGATGACGCGGTCGCACAGGCGCTCCACTTCCAGCATGTTGTGCGACGCGAGCAGGATCGTGGCCCCGCGACGCCTGCGATAGCGCTCGAGGTGGCCGCGCACCCAGTCGGCGGTGTCGGGATCGAGCGAGGCGGTCGGCTCGTCGAGCAGCAGCAGCTCCGGATCGTTGATCAGCGCCTTGGCGAGCGCCACCCGCGTCTTCTGCCCGGCGGAGAGCTTGCCATTGGCGCGGTCGATGAAGTCGGTCAGGTCGAGCTGCGCGGCGAGCTCGGCGATCCGCTCCTTGAGGTGATCGACCGCGTAAAGCCGGCCGAAGATGGTGAGGTTCTGCCGCACCGTGAGCCGCATCGGCATGTCGACATAGGGGCTCTCGAAATTCATCCGCCCGAGCACGGACGCAGCCTCGCCCGGCATGGTGTGGCCGAGCACCTCGACGGTGCCGGAGGTCGGCTGCACCAGGCCCATGATCATCGCGATCGTCGTGGTCTTGCCGGCGCCATTGCCGCCGAGCAGCCCGGTGATGCTGCCGCGGGGAATCGCAAAGGAGATGCCGTCGACGGCGGTCGCCGTCTTGTAGATCTTGGTCAGGCTCGACACCGCGATGGCCGGCGAACCTGAACCCGAAACCGACGAAGGCGTCGGCGCTGCGTCATCTTGCATCATGTCGAGAGTTCATTGAGGCATTGTGCCGCAAACCGCAACAGGCCACCAACGGCCCGGCTGATTTGTCGCCACGCCTGCGCGGGTTTAAGTTCCCGACCATGACCGACGCCATGACCGATGCCCTGATCATCGACACGCCCGACACGGATTACCGCCATCCGCGCCAGCGCGTCCGGCTCGACACGATCCTGCGGCTGCGCTGGCTCGCCGCGCTCGGTCAACTGAGCGCGATCTTCATCGTGGTGCAGGGGCTGGAGTTCGACCTGCCGGTGGTGCCATGCCTTGCCGTGATCAGCGTCTCGGCGCTGCTCAATCTCGGCCTGCAGATCACCTTCAACCCGATGCAGCTGCTGGAGCCGCCGCATGCGGCCGGGCTGCTCGCGCTCAACATCATCGAACTGACGGTGCTGCTCTATCTCACCGGCGGGCTGGAGAACCCGTTCTCCTACATGTTCCTGGCGCCGGTGCTGATCGCCGCCACCGCCCTGCCCGTGCGGCTGACGATCATGCTCGGACTGCTCGCGGTCGCCTGCGCCACCGCGCTGTTCTTCATGCATCTGCCGTTGCCCTGGGAGGGCGAGGAGCCGCTGATCTTCCCGCCGATCTACTTGTTCGGCGTCTGGCTCTCGATCGCGCTGGCGATCGGCGTGACCAGCCTCTACGCCTTCCAGGTCACCGAAGAGGCGCGCAAGCTGTCGGACGCGCTGGCCGCCACCGAGCTGGTGCTGGCGCGCGAGCAGCATCTCACCCAGCTCGACGGACTCGCGGCCGCCGCGGCGCATGAGCTCGGCACGCCGCTCGCGACCATCGTGCTGATCTCGCGCGAGCTGGAGCGGGCGCTGCAGGACAACAGCCAGGTGACGGGCGACATCAGGACCCTGCGCGAGCAGGCCCAGCGCTGCCGCGACATTCTCGGCAAGATCACCCAGCTGTCGTCGATCGGCTCGATGTATGACCGCATGAAGCTGTCGACGCTGATCGAAGAGACCGTCGCTCCGCATCGCGACTTCGGCGTCGACATCAAGGTGCGGGTAGCCGTCGCCGCATCCAAGGAGCCGGTCGGCTCGCGCAATCCGGCTATCCTCTATGGCGTCGGCAACATCCTGGAGAATGCGGTCGACTTCGCCCGCAATGCCGTCGAGGTGAACGCCTGGTGGAACAACGAGACTGTCGAGATCGTGATCTCCGACGACGGCCCGGGCTTCGCTCCCGACATCCTCAAGCGCATCGGCGAGCCGTATCTGTCGCGCCGGCGCAGCGGCGAGGATGGCCAGAGCGGCAATCAGGGCGGCGGCCTCGGACTCGGAGTGTTCATCGCCCGCACCCTGCTGGAGCGGACCGGCGCCAAGGTCTCGTTTACCAACCGCACCTTCCCGGACCATGGCGCCGTGGTCCAGATCGTCTGGCCGCGACGGCGGTTCGAGGCCAGCGAGGATGGCGACGAGGCCGAGCCGGTGTAGCTGGACCCTCGGGGCTGGCGGCTGGCATACGGAACACCGGGAGATCTGCCGGAACGCGCGGCGTCACGCCGCAGACTGCGGCATACCGCGATCTTGGCAGCGAGCCATGCAGGGCCCATATGTCACCTATGACAGATCGTCTCGCAACATCGAGCCTTCTTCTCAAGGATATGACCGTGGGCGCCATCGCCGAACTGACGAACCACCCGGACCGCTCTCTCCTGATCGTCGAGGACGACAAGCCGTTCCTGGAGCGGCTATCGCGCGCCATGGAGACTCGCGGATTTACCGTCACCTCCTGCGAGAGCGTCGCGGAAGGCATCTCACAGATCGGCAAGTCGGCGCCCGCGTTTGCAGTGGTCGACCTCCGGCTGGGCGACGGCAACGGCCTGGACGTGGTGTCGGCGCTGAAGCGCAAGCGGCCCGAAGCCCGCGCCATCGTGCTGACCGGCTACGGCAACATCGCCACCGCGGTGACCGCGGTGAAGATGGGCGCCGTCGACTATCTCGCGAAGCCCGCGGATGCCGACGATGTCGTCGCCGCGCTGCTCGCAACCACCGGCGAGAAGTCAGAACTGCCGTCGAACCCGATGTCCGCCGACCGCGTCCGCTGGGAGCACATCCAGCGCATCTACGAGATGTGCAACCGCAACGTCTCCGAGACCGCGCGCCGGCTCAACATGCACCGCCGCACCCTGCAGCGCATCCTGGCGAAGCGCGCGCCGAAGTAACGGCGCCACCCACTTGGGGCATGGTCTCTTCGGAAAACCATTTTTAGGATTCCGGATCCTGCTCAGTGCGTCTTCACGAACGCCTGCAGCGCATGGAACACCGTGCGCCGCGGGTTGCGGCTGCACCAGTTGCGCATCCAGCTGTCCATCTCGGTGAGGTCGAGCTTGATCTGCCGGCCTTCGTCGCCGCGACCGACGTTCACGGCTGACACGTAGCCCATCATCCATTGCTGATATTTCGAGATCGCACTGACGTAGGGACCGTCGGCGTTGCCGATCGCCTTGTAGGTGCCGGGCGGCTGCTCCTCGGCGGCAAGGATGAAGCGCTCGCAGGAATCGGCACCCACGCCGAGGACGTAGAACGCCACCTCCTCCGCGCGCGCTCCCGTCACGAAGAGCAGTGTCAACGCCAAGACCACCCGTCGCATCTGTCGTCCATCTCTCCACCCCTGGGCTGGATACCGCTCGCGTGTTAAAACTATTGCGAGATGTTGCGCCCCATGCGGGGCAATTCTCGGGCAAAGTCGGGAATTCGACCTGGATCGGAAGGGACATCGCTCCGCTGCGGCTGGTCAGCCCGGGGGCTCGCGCGGCACCGGATCTCGAACTCGGCCCGAAGACGCCCGGGCGCCACCCGGAACTCAGTCGCCGACGTGCCCCTGCGGATCGATCAAGCGGTTCATCCGCTGGGCAGCAACCAGCGCGAAACGCACCGTCATCTGCTTGCGCGTGGGGGCCGGCAATTTGTGCTCGGGCGCCTCGCAATGCAGATGGGCGCCATAGGCATCCGCCACGATCAGCCCGGTGTCCGGCGGAAAGATTTCGCACGGCAGGTCCTGCGTGAAGGCGAAGAACAGCCGGTCGCAATGGGCGCGGTAGTCCTCCCATTTATGATCGGCGCGCAGATCCTCCAGCGACGACTTGATCTCGACGATCCAGATCTCGCCGCGTTCGTTCAGCGCCACCAGGTCGGCGCGCCGTCCGGACGGCAGCGGCAGTTCGCTGACCGCGGCGAAGCCGAGCGAGCGCAGCAGCCGCGACGTGCCGCGCGCGATCGCCAGCGCCGTCTCCGACTGGCGGCGGTCGATGGGAACGAGGCTGATCCGGGCGGCTGACGAGTCCATGAGCGGAGCATAGCCGATTCTGCCGTCCGACAGCACTGCTCGCATGCGGAACGGGAACCCGGCGGCGGCCTTCCGCTTAAACAAGCGCCGCCGGCTGGGCGGCGCAAGGAGAGCGCCGTCCATGATCGATGACCTCTGGTACAAGAACGCCGTCTTCTACTGCCTGTCGGTCGGCACCTATATGGACGCCGACGGCGACGGCATCGGCGACTTCAAGGGGCTGACACGGCGGCTGGACTATCTGCATGGGCTCGGCATCACCGCGATCTGGCTGATGCCGTTCCAGCCCTCGCCGCAGCGCGACGACGGCTATGATGTCGCCGACTATTACTGCGTCGATCCGCGCTACGGCACGCTCGGCGATTTCGTGCAGTTCACCCATGGCTGCAAGCAGCGCGGCATCCGCGTGATCATCGATCTCGTCGTCAACCACACCTCCGACCAGCATCCGTGGTTCATCGACGCCCGCAGCGCCAAGGATTCGCGCTATCGCGACTGGTACGTGTGGTCGGACAAGAAGCCGGCCAATGCCGACAAGGGCATGGTGTTTCCCGGCGTGCAGAAGACGACCTGGACGCGCGACAAGCAGTCGGGTGCGTACTACTTCCATCGCTTCTACGATTTCCAGCCCGACCTCAACACCTCGAACCCGGAGGTGCAGGCCGAGATCCTGAAGATCATGGGCTTCTGGATCCAGCTCGGCGTCTCCGGCTTCCGCATGGACGCGGTCCCGTTCGTGATCGCAACCAAGGGCGCCGACGTGAAGAAGCCGGTGGAGCAATACGACATGCTGCGGACCTTCAGGGAATTCCTGCAATGGCGCCAGGGCGAGGCGATCATCCTGGCCGAGGCCAATGTGCTGCCCGAGACCGACATGGAGTATTTCGGCGACGACGGCGACCGCATGCACATGATGTTCAATTTCCACGTCAACCAGCATCTGTTCTATGCGCTCGCGGCGTCTGACACGCGGCCGCTGGCGAAAGCGCTGCAGGCGACCAAGCCGCGGCCGGCCTCGGCGCAATGGGGCCTGTTCCTGCGCAATCACGACGAGCTCGATCTCGGACGCCTGACAAAACAGCAGCGCGACGCGGTGTTCGCGGCGTTCGGGCCGGACAAGAGCATGCAGCTCTATGACCGCGGCATCCGCCGGCGGCTGGCGCCGATGCTCGGCGGCGACCGCCGCCGTATCGAGCTCGCCTATAGTTTGATGTTCACGCTGCCAGGCACGCCGGTGATCCGCTACGGCGACGAGCTCGCGATGGGCGACGACCTCAGCCTGCCCGAGCGCAATTGCGCGCGCACGCCGATGCAATGGTCGGCCGAGCCGCATGGCGGCTTCACCAAGAGCGAGACCTCGGCCTCGCCGGTGATCGATCACGGCCCCTATGGCTACGAGCACGTCAATGCCGCCAGGCAGCGCCGCGATCCCGGCGCGATGCTGAACTGGACCGAGCGCATCATCCGGATGCGCAAGGAGGTGCCGGAAATCGGCTGGGGCGATTTTGCCGTCATCGCGACGAAGGATCCGGCCGTGCTGATCATGCGCTACGACTGGCGCAACAATTCGGTGCTGTTCGTGCACAATCTCGATGAGAAGCCGCGCGAGATCAGCTTCGACGTCGGCCTGCCCGACGACACCGGCAAGCTGCTGATCAATCTCCTGTCCGAGGATCACAGCCACGCCGACGAGCGCGGCCGCCACACCCTGGTGCTGGAGCCCTACGGCTACCGCTGGTACCGCGTCGGCGGCCTGGACTATCTGCTGCGGCGGAGCGATATCGACACGGCGAGCCCGGCGAAGCGGGTGCGGAAGGCCGGCAAGGCACGGCAAGCACGGCCAAGCCGCCGCTGAGTTGGCCATATGGCCTCGTCAAACTCAGTGTCGTCCCGGGCTTGACCCGGACCCATAGCCACAGGCGGTCGTGTGGCGACGGCTCGGAGTTGCCATCCTGCCTCAAGCGGCTGCCTGTGGTTATGGGTCCCGGGTCAAGTCCGGGACGACAGCGAGTGTGAGGAGCCGCCGTCGCGCAACAATGTCTAACAGCGACGATTGGCCCCGCAGCCACAACAAGCGAGCTACATCGCCCGCCCGATCACCACGCCCTCATTGCCGCGCAGATCCAGCGTGCCGTCGATGCGCTCGCCGTCGCGGTCGAGCCAGGTCGAGAGCAGGATCGCGCCGGCGAGGCCGTTGCCTTCGGTCGCGATCGAGACCGGCTCATCGCCGAGATTGAGCGCGATGGTGAGAACCTCGCCGTCGCCCTCGCGGCGATACAGCAGCAGGTCGCCCTGCGCCGCGATGGGCCGGTAGCTGCCGGTGACGAGCACGCGGTGCGTTTTCCGCAAGCGAATGAGCGCACGGTAGAGATTGAGGATCGAGCGCCGATCAGCAGTGAGATTGACGACGTTCTCGTGCGTAAAGTCATCCGCCACCGGCAACCACGGTGACGCATTCGTGAAGCCCGCCCCCGGCAACGCGCTCCACTGCATCGGGGTGCGGCAGCCGTCGCGGCCGACGCCGATGCCGGGCACGTTCCTCTCGAAGGGATCGCGCACCTGCTCCGGCGCGATCGCCACCTGATGCATGCCGATCTCGTCGCCGTAATACAGCGTCGGCGTGCCGCGCAGGGTCAACAGCAGCATCGCCGCGACCCGCGCCTGCTCCGCGCCGACGCGGCTCGCCACGCGCGGCCGGTCGTGGTTGCCCAGCACCCAGTTCGGCCACGCGCCGTTGGGCAGCGCCGCCTCGTAGTCGGCGATGATGGCCTCGATCTCGCGCGCGTGCCACGGCGCCGACAGCAGCGCGAAATTGAACGGCAGATGCGCGCCGCCTAGACCCTTGCCGTAATAGGTCATGAGCCGCTCGAGCGGCAGATAGATCTCGCCGATCAGCACGCGATCGTCGAACTCGTCGACGACGGCGCGCATCTCCGCGACCACCTCGTGCACCTCCGGCTGATCGGCAGAGTAGCGCGAGATGATCTGCTCGTGCGGCGGCCGGCCGCCGTGATAGTCGGGATTGGCCGGATTGTCGCGAAACTCCGCGTCCTTGATCAGGTGCCAGATCACGTCGACGCGAAAGCCGTCGACGCCCTTGCGCAGCCAGAACCGCATCACGTTGTAGATCGCCGCGCGCACCGCCGGGTTGCGCCAGTTCAGGTCCGACTGCTGCGCCAGGAAGGCGTGATAGTAGTACTGCCCCGTCTTGGAGTCGAACTGCCAGGCGCTGCCGCCGAATTCCGACAGCCAGTTGTTCGGCGGGCCGCCATCAGGAGCCGGATCACGCCAGATGTACCAGTCGCGATGCGGATCGTCGCGCGATTGCCGCGCCTGCAGGAACCACGGATGCTGGTCGGAGGTATGGTTCGGCACGAGGTCGAGGATCACTTTGAGCCCGCCCTCATGCGCGGCCTTCACCAGCGCGTCGAAATCGTCCATCGTGCCGAACAGCGGATCGATGCCGGTGTAGTCGGCAATGTCGTAGCCGAAATCGGCCATCGGGGAGGTGAAGATCGGCGACAGCCAGATGGCATCGACGCCGAGCGTCATCAGATAGGGCAGGCGATGGATGATGCCGGTGAGGTCGCCGACCCCGTCGCCGTCGCTGTCCTGGAACGAGCGTGGATAGATCTGGTAGAAAATCCCCTCGCGCCACCAGGTGCCCTGCTCCGCCATCTCGAACCGCTTTCTGCTCGCAACCGTGCGGCCCAACGCCGGAACCGGCGGCGGGTTCACCAGCGGTCTCCCGCCGCCCGCCGACAGACTTTTTCGCTTGGCGCATTGCGAAAAATCGGCATGCTGGCGGCATGAGCGAACAGAACCAGACCAAGGCGAAGGCCGGCGCGATGATCGTGCCCGTCACGCCATTCGAGCAGAACTGCACCATCCTGTGGTGCGAGGCCACGAAGAAGGCGATCGTGATCGATCCCGGCGGCGACGTGCCGAACATCCAGGCCGCGATCGCGCAGGCCAATGTCACCGTGGAGAAGATCTGGCTGACGCATGGCCACATCGATCACGTCGGCGGCGCCGCCGATCTGCGCGATGCATTGAAAGTGCCGATCGAGGGCCCTCACATCGCCGACAAGTTCCTGCTCGACAACGTCGTCGAGAGCGGCAAGCGTTTCGGCATCACGGGCGTACGCGACGTCACGCCGGACCGCTGGCTCTCGGAAGGAGACACCGTCGAGATCGGCGAGCTCGTGTTCGACATCCTGCATTGCCCCGGTCATTCGCCGGGCAGCGTGGTGTTCTTCAACAAGCAGATGCGCTTCGCCCATGTTGGCGACGTTCTGTTCAACGGCTCGGTCGGCCGCACCGACCTGCCCGGCGGCAGCCATGAGACCCTGATCAGCTCGATCAAGGACAAGCTGCTGCCGCTCGGCGACGACATCGGCTTCATCTGCGGCCACGGCGCCGGCTCGAGCTTCGGCCAGGAGCGCATGACGAATCCGTTCCTCACTGGGATGGCTTAGTTGACGTCCGTCATTCCGGGGCAGCCCGCAGGGCTGAACCCGGAATCTCGAGATTCCGGGTCTGGTCCTTCGGACCATCCCGGAATGACGGCTTTAACGATCAACTGATGTCCCTCAGATGTTCCGGGTCTAAAGCCTATTTCAACCCCGCGGCCTTCAGCGCGCGGTCGATCACGGCGGCGACGTCGATGACGCGGCGCGGCTTTGGCATGGGCGGTGGCTCTGCGGGGCTCGGCGCCGCGGTCACCGCGATGACCGGCGGATCGGCCGGCGTCATGTCGACGGCTTTGGCCGGCAGGGGCTTGGCAACGGGCGGCTTCACCTCGGCGGGCGCGTCAGCCGGCGCTGCACTGAGCGGCTTGATCTCGCCTGGCGCTGCGGTGGACGATTCCTGCTTGCGCTTCGGCGCCCTCGCCGCACGGTTCGACTTGGCGCGCGCGGGCCTAGCTGTCTTGACGGGCTCGGGCATTGTCTGGGCCTCGACCGGCTCGGCTGCGGGCGCATCCTCGGGCCGGCGCAGCATCTTGGTCAGGACCGGGAGCGCGGAGATCGGCGAGACCTCCGGAATGAGCTTGCTGCTCGGCGAGGTCACCGCCGGCTTGGGCTGCCGGATCCAGTCCGTCACGCCGAAGAACTTTGCGATCAGATAGGACGAGGAGATCCCGGCCTCCAGCAGGAACGGCCCGGCCTTGCCGTAGCGCTTGTCGTTGGCCGCGATACCGATCGGCGTGCCATGCGCCATGTTGGTGATGGTGTAGGACTCGACGAGCGTCTCGCCATCGGCGTTCCACCACTGCTCATGCGGATAGCCGTTCACAGTGTCGGCCGCCATCGGCGCCAGCGGCAGATGATGCAGATCGAGCCATTGCTTGACGATCTCGCCGGCATTGTCCGGATGCACGGTGTAGTCGGCGGTGCCGTGCCACACCGAGAGTTTTGGCCATTTGCCATGATGGTTCGAGGCGCGGCGCACGAGGTCGCCGAGTTCGCCTGCGGGCCGCGCCGGCGGCATCCGCATCTGCAGGATCGCGTCGCGCATGTTGCGCGCGGTGCCGAACGGCAGGCCCGCGATGACGGCCCCGGCCGCGAACAATTCCGGATGTGCCGACAGCATCGCCATCGTCATCGCACCGCCAGCCGAAAGTCCGGTGACGAAGATCCGCCGCTCGTCGATGGCGCAATCGGCCACCATCCGCGCGATCATCTCGCGGATCGACGCCACCTCGCCCTGGCCGCGCGCGATATCCTCGGACTGAAACCAGTTGAAGCAGCGCTGCGGATTGTTGACGCGCTGCTGCTCGGGCATCAGGAGCGCGAAGCCGAAATGCTTCGCCAGCGTCGACCAGCCGGCGCCGAGATCATAGTCGGCCGCGCCCTGTCCGCAGCCATGCAGCACGACCACGAGCGGCAGCAGCGGCTGGCGCTGCGCCGGCACATAGGCGAACATCTTCAGCCGGCCCGGATTGCTGCCGAAGCTCTCGACCTCGACCAGCGGACATTCCGGCGCCGGCCGAGCCGGACGCTGGAGATCACCGAACCCCGTGATGCCCTTCAGCTCGCGCAGCCGTCGCAAATACTCAACATTTTCAGCGAGGGACAACGGCAGCTCCTTGGCAGTCAGGTCTTGGCAGTCAAATCTTGGGCAGTCACGTCTTCAGTTCAGCAGATCAAACTCCACCATCACCCAGATGGTTGCTGCAGTGCAAAAGAAAAAGCCCGCGCAAACGCGGACGCCGGTAATTTGATTGCGAATTTCGGTGTTGCTGCGATCAAAATGCCACGCCGACGCGGCGCTTCACGCAAGGCTCACCAAAATGCGAACCAGACATGCTCGGAATCGCCATGAGGATGAGCGGTGACGCTCGCGCAACTGCTTCGAGCCGATGACTGTGCGGAAAGCCCCTTTCGCGAATCGCAATCTCGATCCGAAGTCTGCGTGCGGATGGCCGATGAGTAAACATCAAATGGCAGGCATGCACCGCCGCCGAATGAGCAGCAACGTGATTGCCTGCGCACGGCGCGCCAATTAGCCTGACGGTCAAGCAACAACGACATTCCATTCGGGAGAAAACAAAATGGCGCGGCTCAAATTCGGTGCATTCCTCGCTCCGCATCATCCGATCGGCGAGCATCCGATGCTGCAATTCCGCCGCGACCTCGACCTCGTGTCGCAGCTCGACGAGCTGGGCTATGACGAGTTCTGGTGCGGCGAGCATCATTCGAGCGGCTGGGAGATGATCGCCTCGCCTGAGATGTTCCTCGCCGCCGCCGGCGAGCGCACCAAGCGCATCAAGCTCGGCACCGGTGTCATCTCGTTGCCCTATCATCATCCGTTCAACGTCGCGCAGCGCATGGTGCAGCTCGACCACATGACCGGCGGCCGCGCCATCTTCGGCTCCGGTCCCGGTGCGCTCGCCTCCGATGCGCATACCCTGGGCATCGATCCGATGACGCAACGCGACCGCCAGGACGAGGCGATCGCGGTCATCCGACGCCTGTTCAATGGCGAGCGCGTCACCGCCAAGAGCGACTGGTTCACGATGAACGACGCGGCGTTGCAGATCCTGCCCTTGCAGGAGGAGATGCCGTTCGTCGTGGCCTCGCAGATCTCGCCGTCGGGCATGACGCTCGCCGGCAAATACGGCATCGGCATCATCTCGCTCGGCTCGATGTCGACGCAGGGCCTGATGGCGCTGCCGCAGCAATGGGAGTTCGCCGAGGACGCTGCGAAGAAGCACGGCACCACGGTCGATCGCGCGAATTGGCGCGTGCTGTTGTCCTGGCACATCGCCGAGACCCGCGAGCAGGCGCGGCGCGAAGCCGGCGCCGGGCTGATGCGCTGGCACAACGAGTATAATGTCGGCACATTGATGCGGCCGGGCCTGAAGGCCTTCTCATCGCCGGACGAGGCCGTCGACAAGACCGCCTTCGTCGAAGGCGCGGCCTCGACGATCGGCACGCCCGACGATCTGGTCAAGACGATCAAGAACCTGATCCAGGTGTCCGGCGGCGTTGGCCACATCATCGGCTTCGTGCACGACTGGGCCAATCCGGAAAACACGCGGCGGAGCTGGGACATGGTCGCGCGCTACGTGGTGCCGGAGATCAACGGCTACATCGACGGCCTGCGCCGCTCGCAAAAATTCGTCATCGAGAACCGCGCCATCTTCGAGCGCGCCGGCCAGGCCGTGATGGCCAAGATCATGGACAACGACAAGGCGGCCGCGGCGCTGTCGCAGACGGGACCGGGCCGCGTCGCGATTCCCGCGGTGAATGCGCCGGACCTGCAGGAAGCGGCGAAGCGACGAGGGTAGCAGCAAGCCGCGTCTGCGCTCGCATCATCCCCGTCATTCCGGGGCAATCGTCAATGCGCGGAAGCGCGTTGGCGCTTGAACCCGGAATCCCGAGATGGTCGAAACACTCGCAAGCCAACATCGAGATTCCGGGTTCAAGGCCTGCGGCCTTGCCCCGGAATGACGGTGGTCGTGGTGGGCAAGCAGCGCGGTTGCGCAGAGCGGCGTGACTACCTCACCGCGGCGACCAGCCGCTCGCACTCCGCGAGCGTCGCGATCTGCTTCAAGGTCTCGCGCAGCGCCGGCAGGTCAACCGGCTTCTGGAATTGCGGATAGACGACCAGGCCGAGCACGGTGGCGAGCCGGACGTGTTCCTCGCGGGTGCCGTCCTCGGCGCCGCTGATGAAGATCACGGGGGTCCGGATCTTCAGTTCATTGAGCAGCAGCAGGATGTCGGCGCCGCAGCGGTCGCCCAACGACAGGTCCAGCGTGATGCAGTCGAATGTCTTCTCACGCAGCTCGGCGGCGGCGGCCTCGACCGAGGTCACGCAGGTCGCTTCATAGCCGCATTGCGCGGCGATCTTGCGCAAGATCGAGAGATGCACCTCGGCATCCTCGATCACCAGCAACTGATTGCTCATGGTCCTGCCCTCGCTGTTGGCCAGACGTCCCGGTCTGGCCGTCTCTAGAGAACAGCGGTGGCCGCGAGGTAAAGATTGGTCTCCGTAGATCTACGGACCCCGACAATCGGCGCCGAGGCCAAGTCGATCGCGGCCTTGGAGATGATCTGCTTCACGCGATCGGCAGCAGCCTCGGCGCTGATCATGGGCCGATCTCGGATGATCGGCATGGATGAATTGGCGTAGAGGCCACGGACGAACAACGCCCGCCGTCGCGCCGACTTGATACACCGTCCGTGGAGTTGTCACTGTTTCGACGGGAAAACGATTCCCTCAGCGAAGCCCGTCCTTGAACGCCTGCGCGTTCCAGGTCCGCGTCTCGCCGCGAATGTCGCCGTATGCCCCGCGCTCGACGTCGACCACCGGAGGCTCCCCCGCCTTGACGCTCACCCATATCCCGACATCGCCGACCTGAAGCCACCAGGCATGGTCGTCCATCTGCTCGAGGTGGAGCCAATCGTCGACGACGAGTTCATCGAAGATTCCCTGGTTTTGAAGCTCGACGCTTCGGCCGTCGTCACGAACCGCACGAACGCGCCACCGTCGGCCAGGGCGGTTCGCTCCGACATCGGCCTCGACCGCGTGTTGCCGCTTCAACGCTCCCCACAGCCGTCGCATCGAGGCCAACATCTTGAAATCCTCCGTCAGCCAGTGACGTTCAACGCCGTCTCCTCACATCGGATGTCGTCCCGGGCAAGCCCCCGGCGGCGTGTCGGGCTCGCAACACCGCGAACTTTTTCGCTGGGCCGCGCGCGCTGCGATTGCGGCGCCGGCTGCAACTGCCGATGGTGTGCCACAGGTGTCAAATCGACGTCGGATACCGGGGGAAGTGATGGCGAAATCTGTAGTGGCGGGCATTGCGGCTGCGCTGGCGGCGACCGCGCTCGCAGGATCTGCGCTGGCGGCCGACCTGCCGGTCAAGGCGCCGCCAGTCGTGGCCGCGCCGTCATGGACCGGCGTCTACGCCGGCGTGTCGGTTGGCGCCCGCTGGGCGGACAATGACTGGCGCACCAGCGACATCGCCCCGAACTTTGCCGGCGTATTCGTGCCGACGGCCGGCACCAGCGGCGCGATGGACAGCGTCGCGGCCCGGTTCGGCGGCTATCTCGGCGTCAATTGGCAGTTCGCGCCGTCATGGGTCGCCGGCGTTGAGGGCGACTTCGGCTGGGCCGACAACAACAAGACGGCAAATGCCCTGCCAGGAACCGCCGGGCTGTTCTTCGGCGCGCCGCTGGTCGGGCTGCCGGCAGGCTCCGTGAAGGACACCTGGGACGGCAGTTTGCGCGCCCGGCTCGGCTATCTGGTCGCGCCTGATACGCTGATCTACGGCAGCGGCGGCGTGGCGTGGCAGCGCGTTGAGCTGAGCGCCAGTTGCACCGTCGTTCCCGGCAACGCGTTCTGCCTCGGCATTCCACACAACGACACCTTCGCCTCGACCCGGGTCGGCTGGACCGTGGGCGGTGGCGTCGAGCACATGATCGGCGGCCACTGGGTCGTGCGTGCCGACTATCGCTACGCCGACTTTGGCACCTGGACCCAGCCCGTCTTCGTCGCCGGCGGCGTCGGTGTCGGCTTCGACGACCGCTTCACCGCGCATGTGACGACGCGAACCCATACGGCGACGGTCGGCCTCGCCTACAAGTTCTGACGTCGAATGTAGGGCTGAGCAAAGCAGCCGCCGCAGGCGGCCGCGTGCGCACCATAGATCGGCGAACTCATCAGCAAGATGGTGGGCACGGGCCACTGTAGGCGAGCCCGTGGAGAGATCAGCGGCTCGCCTTTGCCGACCCTACGCGCGGCGAAATCAACCTACGACTTGCCAACACTTGGTCGCAGTCTGACGTCTGAATCTGGAAGCGCCGGCAGCCGCGTGGCAGACATCGGCGATCGGGTGTCACCAGGATTTTCTTAACCCTGTCCTGCCATGCTCGCGGCCGATCGCGCACGGTCTGCCATGGACCGCTCGCGCATCGGATGCGTCAGGCAGCCCGCCGTCTCGGCCCGGCGGGCTTTGTCGTGGGAAAGGTCGCCAATGTCACTCTCCTCAGCCAAGAACTACGCGCTGCGCGCCGAAAGATCGCAGGATCCCAAGGAGGCCGCCGACCTCTTGGCCAAGGCGATCCTGGAGCTCGCAGCCTCGATCGAGGCAACCGACGCCAAGGTGAAGAAGATCAACAAGTCGGCCGGATGATTGCATTTGCGCCGGAGCGGGCGGCGTATTCAAACAGCGAGACGGCCTCGCGTCGCTGATGATCACCGATGCCGCGGGTCGTTCACCCGTGTAAGGCTGCCGGCGACCGCTACGCCCGACGGGCGAATCAGGACCAGCAAAGCGCCTTCGAAAGCGCGACACGGCATCCCGCTCGCCGGTCGACGCTCCGGTGAACGCCGTTCGACGTGTGCGCCGAAAATCTGATTTCGTCAGCCCGCTCAATCGCATCACCCCTGTCCAGTGCTGCGCGCAAAAATATTCTTCTTCCGTTTTCCAGAATAATGCCTATCGTCACGCCATCCCGTCCCGATGAGAGGGGCGCATCGCGATCGTCACGACACGCGGGGTGGGATGCGGTGGCTGCGAGTTTGCTGCAGCGGGCCTTGCGCTCGCCGACGGACGGCAGGCTTGCGGACGTGAAGACGCGTGGTCCTGGCGCCCCGATGCTGGCGTCAAGCTCTGTGGTCATGATGAGCCGGAGAGTGACGGTGGCTAACAAGCCGGACACCGGGGAGATCGCGACATAAGCGTGAAAACCATCGCGCGGGGAATGCCGGGTGATTTCGGCTGAACCTGTGGTGACTGCCGCCTGCTTTTTTGTTGCAGGCGGGCCATGGGTGCGGCCAGCGCCCGGCATTCCCCGCGCCCTCTCATCTTGCGAGGGCGGAAAATTCCATCCCTCGGACGCATCACCGCGCCGCGAGAACGCAGCGGCGTGCGATGCAGCACAATTGAACGGCCATGAGTCACCTGAGCGTATTGCATCGGCGCTGCAACCGCATTTCAATGCCGGTGACGATGTGCCCCGCGTGCCGCTAGCCGACGCTGCCGTCGGAGCGCCGCAAATCTTTCCCACCTGATGGAGACCCGCGATGTCGATGCAGAACGTGGCCTCTGACGCCTTCATGCTGAACGCGCCCCGCCGCAACACGCTGACCCATATTCCCGGCGACGAGGGCTGGCCGATCATCGGCAAGACCTTCGAGGTGCTCGCCGATCCCAAGGGGCATGTCGAGCGCAACGCGCGGAAATTCGGTCCGGTCTATCGCAGCAACATGTTCGGCGACGTCAATGTCGTGCTGCTCGGCCCCGAGGCCAACGAGCTCGTGCTGTTCGACCAGACCAAGCTGTTCTCCTCGGCGCATGGCTGGGGCCGCATCCTCAATCTGCTGTTCCCGCGCGGCCTGATGCTGCTCGATTTCGAGGAGCACCGGATGCACCGCAAGGCGCTGTCGGTTGCCTTCAAGGCCGGGCCGATGAAGTCCTACCTCGCCGGGCTCGACCGCGGCATCGCCGCGCGCATCGCGCAATGGAAGCAAAATCCCGGCGAGATGCTGTTCTATCCCGCGATCAAGCAGCTCACGCTCGATCTCGCCGCGACATCCTTTCTAGGCACCGGGATCGGGCCGGAGGTCGACGCGATCAACCGCGCCTTCGTCGACATGGTCGCGGCCTCGGTGGCGCCGATCCGCAAGCCGCTGCCGGGCACGCAGATGGCGCGCGGCGTCAAGGGCCGCCAGCGCATCGTGGCCTATTTCTCCGAGCAGATTCCGCTGCGGCGGGCCAGGGGCGACGGCGACGATCTGTTCTCGCATCTCTGCCGGGCGACCGACGATCAAGGCGCGCTGCTGTCGACGCAGGACATCGTCGACCACATGAGCTTCCTGATGATGGCCGCGCACGACACGCTGACCTCGTCGATCACCTCCTTCGTCGCTCAGCTCGCCTCCCACCCCGAATGGCAGCAGCGGCTGCGCGACGAGGTCGCGAGCCTCGGCCTCGGCACGGGTGATCCGATGAGCTCCGAGCATCTCGAGAAGATGAAGCTGACGGAGATGGCGTTCCAGGAGACGCTGCGGCTGATGCCGCCGGTGCCCTCGCTGCCGCGCCGAGCTGTCAGGGACTTCACCTTCAAGGGTTTTGCGATTCCCGCCGGCACCGGCGTCGGCATCAATCCGATGTACACCCACCATATGCCGGAGATCTGGCCCGATCCCGAGCGCTTCGATCCGATGCGCTTCACCGACGAAGCGCAGCGCGGCCGCCACCGCTTCGCCTGGGTGCCGTTCGGCGGCGGCGCGCATATGTGCCTCGGCCTGCACTTCGCCTACATGCAGGTGAAGTGCTTCGCGCGCCATTTCCTCGCCAATGTCGAGGTCTCGTTCGCGCCGGGCTACCGGCCGGACTGGCAGGTGTGGCCGATCCCGAAGCCGCGCGACGGGCTGAAGGTGCAATTGAAGGCGGTGTGATCTGGGGTTGGCGACGTCAGTTTTTCACGAGCTCCGCATGTCGCCATGACCAGTGAGAGCTATTAGTTACTCGTCATGCCCGGGCGTGTCCCGGGCATCCACGTCGCTCCACGAAGGCCGGACGACGTGGATGGCCGGGCCTTCGCCGCGCCGAAGCGGCTTCGGCCGCGCAGGCGGGACAAGCCCGGCCATGACGATGTCGAGAGAGCGACGTCGCAATCAACACGCGGACGACACTCGAAGAGGCCGCGTCCTACTCCACCGCATCCCCCAGCAGCTTGCGCATCGCGGCATAGCCCTGCTGCTGCTGGCTCCAGTTGCGACCGCCGGTGATGCCGCCGTCGACGACGAGATCATGGCCGTTGATGAAGCTCGATTCGTCGCTGGCGAGAAACACCGCCGCGTGGGCGATGTCGTCGGTCACGCCGGCGCGCGGGATCGGCTGCGCGGTGGCATAGGCGTTGCGGACCGTCTCCGGCGTCTTCTCGGCCGCCTCCGTCGACAGGCCGAGCGCCTTGCCGAAGATGCCGGTCGCGATCAGGCCGGGCGAGATCGAGTTGACGCGCACGCCGGATTCGCCGAGCTCCATCGCGACGCATTTCGTCAGATGAATCACGGCGGCCTTCGCCGTGCTGTACACCACCGAGGTCGAGTAGCCCGCGAGCCGTCCCGCGATCGAGCCGTTGTTGATGATGCTGCCCGCGCCCTGCTTCTTCATGTGAGGTGCGGCGTATTTCATGCCCAGCATGACGCTGCGCACCAGCACCGCCATGGCCTGATCGAAGCGATCGGCGTCGAGGCCTTCGATGCCGCCGGTCTGCGCCGGACCGCCCGCATTGTTGAACAGGCAGTCGAGCCGGCCGAAGCGATCGACGGCGAGATCGATCAGCGCGCGCATCTGCTCGTCGACCGTGACGTCGGTCTGCCGGAACACGCAAGTCGCGCCGAGACGGCTTGCCAGCGCCTCGCCTTCGGCACTGCGCCGTCCGGCGATGACGACCTTGGCGCCTTCGGCGACGAAGACTTCCGCGGTCCGCAAGCCGATGCCGCTGGTCGCGCCCGTGATCACCGCAACCTTGCCGTCCAACCGTCCCATCGCTCGATCCTTCCCTGTGCAATGCTTGTTGTCGATCGTCGCTTGAAGCGCCGAAGTTCCCACGCGGAACCATCATCCGGTGAGATCAATGGCAACACAAGACGGGCGGCTTCCTTCAACCGGACAAATTACCGCCACGCTCGCCTTAATTTGGTTGCGCGCATCAGGCTGATGGATGTCCATGACGCGACTCATCGACGACATCAAGCGGACCTGGCTCGGCGAGCTGCAGCCATCCCTCGCCTGGAGCTGTGCGTTTGCGGCGATGTGCCTCTTGCTCGCCACCGCGTTCCGCTACGGCATGGCGCATCTGCGACCCGACGTGTACTTCACGCCCTATACGCCTGCGGTGTTCTTCGCCACCGCGATGGGAGGCTCGGGTGTCGGTGTCGCGACAGCGATCCTCGGCGCGGCGCTCGGGCTCGGGCTCGATTTCGGCGGCGGCCCGGTCGATGCGGCACGGCTTGCGCTGATGGCGATGTATCTCGCCGTCTCGGGCCTGGTGATCTGGGGCGTCACGCATTATCGCAACCTCGCCGGCAAGCAGCGCGAGATCGCGCGGCGCCTCACCGAGGAGGAGCAGTATCGCAAGCTCCTGGTCGACGAGCTGCATCACCGGCTCAAGAACAAGACCTCCACCATTCACGCCGTGCTGCATCAGGTGCTGCACGATCAGCCGGAGGTGTGGGGGCGCATCGACCAGCGCATCCGCGCGCTGGCCACCGCCGACGATCTGATCGCGCGCGCCGATGGCCAGGGCTGCGACCTCAAGGATCTCCTGATGTCGGAGCTCGGGCCCTACGGCCATGTGCGCTTCGAGCTGAATGGCGAGCGGCTGTTCCTGCCGGCGAAGCTCGCCGTGAGCCTTGCGCTGATCTTTCACGAGCTGGCGACCAATGCCGGCAAGTACGGCGCCTTCGCTTCGCCGCGCGGCTTCCTGCAGGTGGCCTGGACGATGCAGGACGACCGCCTCAAGCTGACCTGGGACGAAGCCGAGGGCCCGCCGATCGATCAGGTCGGCAAGCCGGGATTCGGCAGCAAGCTGCTGAAGGCGGCATTGTCGGCGTTCGACGGCAAGACCGAGACGACGTTTCTCAAGACCGGCATTCACTGCACGATGCAGTGTCGCGTGCCGGCGAGCTGAGCAGGAGCCGGCCTCGCCTCCGACTTTCGCCGCATAGCCGCGCGCGCGTCTGCAGCGGCGTTGAGGATCCGTTAACGACGACGGGGCACAAAGTCGCGCAATTCCCGGCAGTTGGTGCGCGCATTCCGTGTTTCTACGTAGCGCTTAACTAAAATGAAGCGGGAACTTTGCACAATCGGCGCATGTACAGCAGCGACCGTTTCAACTTTTCGCCCGACGCCAAGGACGGGACGGCTTCGACCGAGGCCGAATTGCGCTTCCTGCGCAGCATTCTCAGCCAGCTGCCGTCGGGCGTCACGGTGCAGGACCAGCACGGTCGCTTCCTTCTGGTTAACGACACCGCCGCCGTTCAGCTCGGCGCCGCCGCCAACAGCGTCGACGGCGTGGCGGCACCGCATCTCGACAACAGGCGGTCCGCCTGCCGCGAGATCCTCGGCCGGGGGCGCACCGTGATCACCGAGGAGAAGGTCCCCGGCGAGCGCGGCGCGCAGACCCTGCTGACGGCGCACCGGCCCGTCCGCATCGGCGACCAGCACGTGCTGATCTCGAGCTCGGCCGACATCAGCGAGCAGAAGGAGTTCGAGGACCAGCTGTTCCGCGCAGCCTATTATGACGAGCTGACCGGCCTGCCGATGCGCCGCGTCGTCGAGCATCGCGCCGACCATCTGGTCCGGCGCGGCCGCGTCGACGGACGCTTTGCGCTCGCCTTCCTCGATCTCGACAACTTCAAATACATCAACGACTATTATGGTCACGCCACCGGCGATACGCTGCTGGTCGAGTTCGCCAAGCGCATCAGCCGCGATCTGCGTGAGACTGACCTGCTGTCGCGCATCAGCGGCGACGAGTTCCTGCTGCTGCTGCATCCGATCGAGCGCGCGGAGGAGGTCGCCGAATTCCTGCAGGGCCTGCTGCACCGTCTGAGTGCGCCGTTCTTCATCGACGGCGCGGAAGTGTTCGCGGCCGCCTCGGTCGGCGTCAGCCTGTTTCCCGAGCATGGCGCCAGTTACGACGTGCTGCGCCAGAACGCAGACCTCGCGATGTACCGCGTCAAGAACGGCGGCAAGGGCACGCTGGCGTTTTTCTCGAGCGCCATGGAGCACGAGGCGCTGGCGCGCATGAAGGTCGAGCAGTCGCTGCGGCTCGCCATCCTCGAAAAGCGCTTCTGCTGCGCATTCCAGGCCAAGGTCGACATCCGCACCGAGGAGATCAAGGGCATCGAGGCCCTGGTTCGGCTGCGCGACAATGAAGGCGTGATCCAGGCGCCGGGCGCATTCATCAATCTCGCCGTCGAGCTCGGCCTGATCGACGAGCTGGCGCATCTCGTGCTCGGCGAGATCGTCAAGTCGATCGATCTCATCAACGACACGTTCGGTCCCGACGCGACCATCAGCATCAACGTTGCAGCGAAGCAGGCCTCGAACCCGGATTTCATGCAGCCCTTCGCGCGGGCGATCGAGGCCACCGGATTTCCAAAGCGGTTCATGATCGAGGTGACCGAGGACGCCTTCGTGACGCGGAGCCATTTCCAGGACGAGATCGTGCCGCTGTTGCGCGAGATCGGCGTCGGCATCTCGATTGACGATTTCGGCATCGGCTATTCGTCGTTGTCGGCGCTGGCCGACATCACCGCCGACGAGATCAAGATCGACCGCTCCTTCATCACGGACATTCACAAGCGGCCGCGCAGCCAGGGCATCCTGCGTGCGATCGAGTCGCTCAGCGAGGCGCTCGGCATGACCGTGATCGCCGAGGGCATCGAGTCGTTCGAGGAGCTCGCCTATCTGCAGGCGGCCACCAAGATCCGCTATGCCCAGGGCTACTACTTCTCGCGCCCGATCTTTCTGGAAGAACTCAAGCCTGCCGCACCGCTTGCAAGCGAGGCGCGCATCAGCCTCGCCAGTCGCCCTGTGCAGGAAAATCGCCAGGCCTACGCACGCAGCAGCCGCTATCGGCGCTGACATCCTTCGGCACGAGGAGACGATCAGCACAAAGTATGAGGACGTCCGGACTGCCCGCCAAAGCGCCTTGACCCGGCCCGCGCCTGCACACTATCAGTTGCAGACAACAGCCGCCGGTAGCTGGGAGGAAGGCTCGTGAAGACGTCACAATTGTTCAAAGGCATTGCTTTATCACTGAGTGCAGCCCTGCTGGCCACCGCGGCCCAGGCCGACGATCTGAAAATCGCTCTCATCTACGGCAAGACCGGCCCGCTCGAAGCCTACGCCAAGCAGACCGAAGCAGGCCTCCGCCTGGGCTTCGAATACGCCACCAAGGGCACCAACATGATCGACGGTCGCAAGATCGTCATCATCACCAAGGACGACCAGGGCAAGCCGGACCTGTCGAAGGCCGCGCTCGCGGAGGCCTATCAGGATGACGGCGCCGACATCGCGATCGGCACGACGTCCTCGGCCGCAGCACTCGCCGACCTGCCGGTCGCCGAGGAGAACAAGAAGATCCTGATCGTCGAGCCCGCAGTGGCCGACCAGATCACCGGCGAGAAGTGGAATCGCTACATCTTCCGCACCGGCCGCAACTCCTCGCAGGACGCGATCTCCAACGCCGTCGCGATCGGCAAGCCCGGCGTGACGGTCGCCACCTTGGCGCAGGATTATGCCTTCGGCCGCGACGGCATCGCAGCGTTCAAAGAGGCGCTGGCCAAGACCGGTGCCACGCTGGCGGCGGAAGAATACGCGCCGACGAATACCACCGATTTCACGGCAGTCGGCCAGCGTCTGTTCGACGCGCTGAAGGACAAGCCCGGCCGCAAATTCATCTGGGTGCTCTGGGCCGGCGGCGGCAATCCGCTCGGCAAGCTGCAGGACATGGACCCGAAGCGTTACGGCATCGAGATTTCCTCCGGTGGTAACATCCTCGCGGCGCTCGCGGCCTACAAGCAGCTGCCGGGCATGGAAGGCGCGACCTATTATTATTATGACATTCCCAAGAACCCCGTGAACGACTGGCTGCTGGCCGAGCACCAGAAGCGCTTCAACGCGCCGCCAGACCTGTTCACGGTCGGCGGCTTCTCAGCAGCGATGGCCGTCGTCACCGCAGTGACCAAGGCGAAGTCGACCGACACGGAGAAGCTGATCGCGGCGATGGAGGGCATGGAATTCGACACGCCGAAGGGCAAGATGATCTTCCGCAAAGAGGATCACCAGGCGCTGCAAAGCATGTATCACTTCCGGGTCAAGGTCGATCCGAACCTCGCCTGGGCCGTCAACGAGCCCGTGCGCGAGATCAAGATCGAGGAGATGGACATCCCGATCCGCAACAAGCGCTGAGATCCTGAATCCGTGCCCGGCCCTCGCGCCGGGCACGTCCACTTTGGAAGCCCCTGCAGCCGACGCCATGCCCCTCACTCTCGAAACCCGCGACCTGACCATCCGCTTCGGCGGCCATGTCGCGGTCAACAACGTCAGCTGCAGTTTCCGCCCCGGCGAGCTCACCGCCATCGTCGGCCCCAACGGCGCCGGCAAGACCACCTATTTCAACCTGATCTCCGGCCAGCTGCGTGCATCGTCCGGCTCGATCCTGTTCGACGGTCGCGACATCACCGGCCTTTCGGCACCGCTGCGCACGCGCGCCGGCCTCGGACGCGCGTTCCAGCTCACCAACCTGTTCCCGAATCTCAGCGTCGAAGAGAATGTCCGCCTCGCCGTGCAGGCCCAGAGCGGGACCCACTATGACCTGCTCCGCCCCTGGATGGCGCGCCGCGACCTGATCGCGCGCGCCGATGCGATCCTCGACCAGGTCGCGCTCGGCGGTCGCCGTGGCGTCACCGCGACCACCCTGTCGCATGGCGATCAGCGCAAGCTCGAGGTCGCGCTGATGATGGCGCTGGAGCCGAAGGTCTTCATGTTCGACGAACCGACCGCGGGCATGAGCATCGACGAGGTTCCGGTCGTGCTCGACCTGATCGCGAGGCTCAAGCAGGACAAGAGCCGGATCATCCTGCTGGTCGAGCACAAGATGGACGTGGTGCGCTCGCTCGCCGACCGCATCATCGTGCTGCATAACGGCCAGCTCGTCGCCGACGGCAATCCGGCCGAGGTGATCGCCTCGCCGATCGTGCAGGAAGCCTATCTCGGCGTCTCCCCGCGGAGCGCGGCATGAGCGCAATGCTGAAGCTCCACGGCGTCGAGACCTATATCGGCCGCTATCACATCCTGCAGGGCGTCGATTTCGAGGTGCCGGAAGGCCAGACCACGATGCTGCTCGGGCGCAATGGCGCCGGCAAGACCACGACACTGCGCACCATCATGGGCCTGTGGCAGGCCAGGACGGGCACGATTTCGCTGGCAGGCGAGCCGATCGAGAAGCTTTCGACGCCCGACATCGCCCAGCGCGGCGTCGGCTATGTGCCGGAGAGCATGGCGGTGTTCTCCGACCTGACCGTGAAGGAAAACCTGGTGCTGGCGGCACGCAACGGTCCGCTCGACGATGCCCAGCTCGCCTGGATCTTCGGCTTCTTCCCCGCCCTGAAGAAGTTCTGGCTGTCGCGTGCCGGCAGTCTCTCCGGCGGACAGAAGCAGATGCTGTCGATCGCGCGCGCGATCGTCGAGCCGCGCAAGCTGCTCCTGATCGACGAGCCGACCAAGGGACTGGCGCCGGCGATCGTGATGTCGCTGATCGAGTGCCTCAAGGAGATCAAGCGCCGCGGCGCCACCATCCTTCTGGTCGAGCAGAACTTCCACGCCGCGCGCGAGCTCGGCGACCAGGTGCTGGTGATGGACAACGGCACCATCGTCCATCGCGGCGAGATGGCCGCGCTGGCGGCCGACGTCCCGCTGCAGGAGCGCCTGCTCGGCCTGAGCCTGGAGGCGCACCAATGAGCGAGATCGCCGCAACCGACGCGCTGCCGAAGCCGAAGCGCGACATCGCGCCCCTGCTGCTGCCGGTCGCCCTGGCGCTGATGATGATTCCGCTCATCGGCTCGACGAGTTCCTGGATCACCCTGACGGTCGCGAGCTTAGCGATGGGCATGATGATCTTCATCATGGCCTCCGGCCTGACCCTGGTGTTCGGCCTGATGGACGTGCTGAACTTCGGCCACGGCGCCTTCATCGCGGTCGGCGCCTATGTCGCGACGCTGGTGCTGTTGCCGCTGGCGAGCTGGGCGCAGGCGGATTCGCTGCTGACCAACCTCGCCGTGCTCGTTCCGGCCGTCCTGCTGTCGATGGGCGTGACCGGCGCGCTGGGCCTGGTCGTCGAGCGCGTGCTGGTGCTGCCGGTCTATGGCCAGCACCTCAAGCAGATCCTGATGACCACCGGCGGCCTGATCGTCGCCGAGCAGACGCTGTACGCGCTGTTCGGCCCGCAGATCATTCCGATGCCGCTGCCGACGGCGCTACGCGGCTCCTTCATCCTCGGCGACGTCGCGATCTCGAAGTACCGGCTGCTGGCGCTGCTCATCGGCCTCGTGATCTTCGTCGCCATCGAGCTGGTGCTGAACCGCACCAAGATCGGCCTGCTGATCCGCGCCGGCGTCGAGAACCGCGAGATGGTCGAGGCGCTCGGCTATCGTATCCGTCGCCTGTTCCTCGGCGTGTTCATGACGGGCTCCGCGCTGGCGGGCCTCGGCGGCGTGATGTGGGGCCTCTATCGCGAGCAGGTGCATGCCTCGATCGGCGACGAGCTCACCGTGCTTGTGTTCATCGTCGTCATCATCGGCGGCCTCGGCTCGATCACCGGCTGCTTCATCGGCGCGATCCTGGTCGCAATGGTCGCCAATTACGGCGGCTTCCTGGTGCCCAAGCTCGCCCTCGTCTCCAACATCCTGCTGATGGTCGCCGTGCTGATGTGGCGGCCGCGCGGCCTCTATGCGGTGACCAGCCGATGATGATCCTCTCCGGCGATCCGCCGCGCAGCCGCGCACTGTCCGTCCTGCTCGTGGTCATCCTGGTGGCGCTGCTGGCGACGCCCTTCCTCTTCCCCGGCGCCAAGGCGCTGAACGTCGCCGCCAAGATCTGCATCTTCGCGGCGCTGGTGGCGTCCTACGATCTGCTGCTCGGCTACACCGGCTCGGTGTCGTTCGCGCACACGATGTTCTACGGCATCGGCTCCTACGCGATCGCGATCGCGCTTTATGGTCTTGGTCCGAACTGGACCTCGGTCGCCGTCGCGGTCGCCGCTGGACTGCCGCTGGCGCTGCTCCTGGCGCTTGCGATCGGCCTGTTCTCGCTGCGCGTGGAGGCGATCTTCTTCGCGATGATCACGCTCGCGGTCGCCTCGGCCTTCCTGGTGCTGGCGTCGCAATTGTCGTGGCTGACGGGCGGCGAGGACGGTCGCAGCTTTCAGCTGCCCGAACTGCTGCGGCCCGGCACCGTCTTCATCGGCAAGGAATGGTTCGGCTTCCCAATCAATGGCCGCATCCTGACCTACTACCTTGTGCTCACGGCCTGTGCGCTGATGATCCTCGCACTGCTGCGCGTGGTCAATTCGCCGTTCGGCCGCGTGCTGCAGGCGATCCGGGAAAACCGTTTCCGGGCGGAGGCGCTCGGCTTTCGTACCGTCTTCCATCTGACCTACGCCAACTGCATCGCCGCGATGATTGCGGCCTGTGCGGGCATGCTGAACGCGCTGTGGCTGCGCTATGCCGGCCCGGATACGTCGCTGTCGTTCTCGATCATGCTCGACATCCTCCTGATGGTCGTGATCGGCGGCATGGGCACGATCTATGGCGCGATCATCGGCGCTGCGATCTTCATCCTCGCCCAGAATTACCTTCAGGCGCTGATGGGCGTCGCATCGACCGCCGCCGCCGACGCCGGACTGCCGCTGCTGCCCGGCCTGCTGCATCCCGACCGCTGGCTGCTGTGGCTCGGCCTCCTGTTCATTGCCAGCGTCTACTTCTTCCCGACCGGCGTGGTCGGCCGTCTGCGCTCCAAGCCGGGCGCGCAGCACCGCGCCTGAGATTAATCTTAACAATTCGCGCAACCGCGGCGGCACGGCAGGTACCGACACGGTATTCGCGTGCCAAGGCTACCGTTTTCGGCGACCTTTCACGCTCGCCTTAAGCCCCGGATAACCGCGTTTCCTAACCGCTCCGGTACCAGTGCCTTGCTATCAAGCATGCTTGTCGTAAGCCATTTTTGCCGGATCGATCTATACATGCAGGGCGCAGCAGACACGTCAGGGGCCGGCGCGACGGAGCCGGAACGGGGTGACACGTCGCTCTGGCGCGGCCCGCTGCCATGGCTGGTCGCCTGCGGCACGCTCCTGATCGCGGCCATCGTCATCGGCACGATCGTGATGGCGAACGGCTTCCGATCGAAGGCCGTCGGCAACAGCGAGCGCGAACTTGAGAATACGGTGCTGCTGCTGAGCCGGCATTTCGCACAGCAATTCGAAGACGCCGAGACGGCGGTGTCGCATGTCATCCGTCGCATGCAGCTCGGATCGATCGGCTCGCCGGAGGCGTTCCGGGCCCGGATGTCGCAACCCGATATCCAGGCGATGCTGCAGTCGCAGGTCAACGGCCTGTCCTACATGGGCGATCTGACGCTCATCGGCGCTGACGGTAACTTCGTCAACTGGTCGTCGCATGATCCGATGCCACCGATCAACATCAGCGACCGCCCCTACTTCAAGGATCTTCAAGCCGGCACCCCACGGGACGGCTTCACCATCACGCCGGTCATCAGCCGTGTCACCGGCGGCTGGGCCACCATCGTGGCGCACCGCCTGAGCAACGCCAATGGTGAATTCCTGGGCCTGCTGACGCGCCGCGTCGACCCGCGCGCCTACGAGACGTTCATGGAATCGATCGCGCTGGGAAACAACTCCGCGATCACCCTCTTCCACGCCGATGGCACGGTGCTGGCGCGCTACCCGCACATCGCATCCGCGATGGGTCAGAAGGTCGCGACTGGCGACCTCTATGGCGCGGTCGCCGACGGCCGCGTGCATACCAACGTCCTCAAGAGCCCCTTCGACAATCTCGAAAAGATCATGGCCGGCGCCAAGGTCGGCCGCTTCCCGCTCACGATGACCGTGACCAAGACCGTCGACGACGCGCTGGCGGACTGGCGGTCGCAGATGGTGCTGCTGGTCGGCGCGGCGACGCTCGCGGCCATGACCATCGCCGTCATGTTCAGCCTGATGATCCGCCAGATCGTCCGCCAGAACCGCGCCGCGACGCAGCAGCTCGAGAATGAGAAGCAGCGCGTCGAGACGGCGCTCGACAACATGACGCAGGGCCTGATCTCGTTCGACGCCAATGCCTGCGTCGTGATGTTCAATCAACGCTTCATCGACCTGCTCGGCCTGTCCACCGCGGTGATCGAACCCGGTCTGCATCTCAGCGAGGTCGTCGCTCACTGCAAGGCGCGGGGCTCATTCAACGGAGACGTGACCGATTTCTGCACGGATCTCATCGACAGGGCGGGCACGGGCGCAACACGTCAGATGGTCGTCGAAGGCGCCTCTGGCCGCTTCTTCAACGTCATCGACAAGCCGCTGGCATCGGGCGGCTGGGTGACCACGATCGAGGACATCAGCAAGCATCGCAGGCTGGAGCAGGAGCGCGACCGGAACTACGCGTTCCTGCGCGAGATCATCGATCACATTCCGTCCCACATCCTGGTCAAGGACGTGCGCGACCGCCGCTACCTCCTGGTCAACCGATCGACCGAGAAGGGCTTCGGACTGCCGCGCGAACAGATCGTGGGCCGAACGGTGTTCGACCTGATGCCGAAGACGTCCGCCGAGAAGGTCACAGCCGACGACGATCGCGCCCTCGAGCATGCGGACGGCCTGTTACTCGCCGAGCACCCCTGGCAGACCCCGGCGCTCGGACTGCGCTATATCACGTCCCGCCGCATCGCCATCGCCGACGAGGCGGATCGGCCGCGCTATCTGATCAACGTGATCGAGGACATCACCGAGCAGCGCCTGGCGGACGAGAAGATCGCCCATCTTGCGCATTTCGATGCGCTGACGGAGCTGCCCAACCGCGTGCTGTTCCAGGAGCGGATCGGTCAGGAGCTCGAACGCGCCCGGCACGGCACTTTCTTCGCCCTGCTCTACATCGATGTCGACGAGTTCAAGGGCATCAATGATTCGCTCGGCCACCACGTCGGCGATGAGCTGCTGAAGACCATCGCGCGGCGCATCGAGGGCTGCCTCGCGCCGGAAGACATGGTCGCCCGCCTCGGCGGCGACGAATTCGCCGTGCTGCTCACGGCCGCCGCGGACCGCGACGAGGTCGTCATCACCGTCAGCGCGATCCTGGAGGCGATCCGCAAGCCCTATCGCTGCCTCGGCCATCAATTGTCGACGGATGCCAGCATCGGCATCGCGCTGGCGCCGCAGGACGGCATTGAACGGGACCAGTTGACCAAGAACGCGGATCTCGCGATGTACGCCGCCAAGGCCGGCGGCCGCCACACCTTCCGCTTCTTCGAGCCGGCGATGGACGAAAGCGCCCGCGCCCGCCTGCAGCTACAGCAGGACCTGCGCGAGGCGATCACGCAGGGCCAGTTCGAGCTGCACTACCAGCCGCTGCTGGGCTTCAGCGAGAACGTCATGACGGGCTGCGAGGCGCTGTTGCGCTGGCGCCATCCGGAGCGCGGCATGGTGCCGCCGCTCGATTTCATCCCGCTGGCCGAGGATACCGGGCTCATCAACGAGATCGGCGACTGGGTGCTGCGCACCGCCTGCGCCGAGGCCGCGCATTGGCCCGAGGACATCCGGCTCGCCGTGAACGTGTCGCCCGTTCAGCTGAAATCGCCGACACTGGCGTTGCGGATCGCCGGCGCGCTCTCGGCCGCCGGCCTCGCTCCGCAGCGGCTGGAGATCGAGATCACCGAGGCTGTGCTGATCAGCGACGACGACGCCGCGCTCGGCATCCTGCATCAGCTGCACGACATGGGCGTGCGCATCGCGCTCGACGATTTCGGCACGGGCTATTCCTCGCTGAGCTATCTGAAGCGGTTCCCGTTCGACAAGATCAAGATCGACCGCTGCTTCGTCAGCGACATCAATGCGGGCAGCTCGTCGGCGATCGTTCAGGCGGTCGTCAGCATCGCCAGCGCCAGCAACATGACCACGACGGCCGAGGGCGTCGAGACCGGTGCCCAGCAGACGGCCCTGCGCCAGCTCGGCTGCACCGAGATGCAGGGCTACCTGTTCAGCGCGCCCAAGCCCGCCGCCGAGCTCCGCAAGCTGTTCGCGCCGGCAGATGCGGCGGAGGATCTGCAAGCCGCGGGCTGACCGGCGCCTCCGCGCAACCTGCCCGGCCCGCGGAGCGCGCAAGAAGCGTTCTGCGCCAAACCGCCTCACGCGGCTCCCGCTGCCAGCACCGTTGGCCGGCGCCGGCAACACCCTATATAGGTCGCATCGGAACCTCGTCAGGTGGCCCATGCAACCCGTTTCCCTGCTGCTCAACGTGCTCTGGATCGTGCTCGGCGGCGCCTATATGGCGTTTGGCTGGCTGGTCGCCGCGGTCGTCATGGCCATCACCATCGTCGGCCTGCCCTGGGCGCGCGCCGCCTTCAACATCGCCGCCTATACGCTGTTGCCGTTCGGCTCGCGCGCGGTCCGGCGCGACGAACTGACGGGCATCGAGGATGTCGGCACCGGGCTGCTCGGCCTGCTCGGGAACATCATCTGGTTCGTTCTGGCCGGCTGGTGGCTCGCCTTGGGCCACCTGCTCACCGCGATCGCCCTGGCGGTCACGATCATCGGCCTGCCGTTCGCCTGGGCGCATCTGAAGCTCGCGGGCCTCGCACTGTGGCCGATCGGCAAGACCATCGTCCCGGCCTGAAGCCGGGGCGGGCAAGCCGGGGCCGGCGGCCCCTTCAAGGGCGTTGCCGACCACCGGCCAATCGGCTAAACCGTCCCGCACGCACCCGTAGCTCAGCTGGATAGAGCGTTGCCCTCCGAAGGCAAAGGTCACACGTTCGAATCGTGTCGGGTGCGCCAGCGCTAACCAGTTATATTGACTGGTTTTTCAGCCAAGCGCTCGCAGCTTCTGATCAGCCACGAAGCTCAGTCCGTCACAGCCACGTCACCGCCTGTTTTTTGCACCTTGCTCTGCGACGACCTCCGCCGGTCAGATCGTTTACCGGTCACTGCTGTCCACGAGACGCGACGTTGGTAACGGGCACGACGATCAATTCCGCCCGTGTTCGGAAGGTCCGGATGATCCGCGCCGTCTGATTGGCTTACGCGACAGCGGCAACGTTGAAGGGCCGCTTGCCGAGAAGAGCCTGCACCGAGGACCGCGCCCGAGCGCCGTTGTCGATCCATCTCGAAAGAGTTTTGGTTCCATTGAGCAAGAGCCGCCCGGGCGCTGCGCCGGGGCCAGTTCGTTTGTGCGTGCGTCCGGCGCCGGCCATCGACCGAACCGCCGAGAGCCGCAATCCCGCGATTCTCCGCAGTTCTCCGTAATTCGACGGAGGGCGCGTATCCCTGATCGTTAACCATGATCTTTCACGTTTCCGGTCGATCAATTCGGTTTTGCAGTCGTGATTGCGGGTGGCGTGATGGTGACGAGGCGCTTGGGAGGCCTTGCTGCTCTGGCAGACATTATCTGTCTTGGCGCGGGGATCGGCCTCTCGGCGCTATTCTCGCAGCCCGCGGTCGCACAGATCCCTCAGCCAAGCCAGGTGACCCCCGAGACTCTCCGGCCGGATGCCGCGCCGAGGTCCCCGTCTCTGATCGTACCAGGACCGTCTGCGATCACGGCGCCCGCCGGCAGCGCCAACCTGACCGTGATCATCGACAGCTTCGTCGTCGACGACGAGTTCGCCGAACTCGCACCGGTCACCACGGCCATCGCTGAGCGCATCATCGGCCGGCCTGTCAGCCTCGCCGAGATCTATGCAACGGCTGCCGCACTGGAACGCAGCTATGTCGCGAGCGGCTTCCCATTGGCGCGCGTGATCGTTCCGCCGCAACACCTGGTCAATCACGGCCGGCTTCGCTTCGTGGTCGTCGACGGCTTCATCGAGAGCGTCGACGTTGAAGGCGTCGATGCTCGCGTGCGCCGCGTGGTGAGCGAGCGCAGCGCGGTCCTCATCGGGCGGCGCCGCCTCAGGCTCGACGCACTGGAGCGCGCGCTGCTCGTCGCCGGCGACGTGCCCGGCCTCAGGCTGACGAGCACGCTCGACCGCGGCCAAAGCGATGGCGGCGTTCGTCTCGTGCTCGAAGGCACCTATCAGCCGATCTCGGGCTCGCTCGGCTTCGATGATCGGCTGTCGCACACGCTCGGGACCTGGCAATCGCGCGCGACGTTCAGCCTCAACAGCGTCTTCGGAGCCGGCGAACAGATCTATGCCACCGCGGGGACAGCGGCCAATATCGATCTCGGCGTCGACGGGAGATCACCCCTCTCGATCTATGGCGGCGGCCTCGTCGTGCCCATCGGCACCGATGGTTTCACGCTCAATCCCGAATACACCCGCTCCGTCACGCGCACGGCGGCCGCATCGGGTCTCCCGGCATCGCTCGGCAGCTTCGAGCGCTATGTGGTCCGCGTCCGCGAGCCGATCGACCTGACGCGTAACGCCTCGCTCTACATCAACGCGGCGTTCGAAATGATCGATCAGCAACTGTCGGCGCCCGATTTCGCCACGCGCCTCAATCACGACCACTACGCCGTGCTGCGAGGCGGCACCGATTATGCCGGCCTTCTGCCATGGGGCGCGACCTGGCAGTTGACCACGTCGGCGTCGAAGGGGCTCGGTGGCCGCTCGTCCCGCGACGCTGCTGCCTCCGGCATTCCCTTGTCGCGACAGGGCGCCGGGCCTGACTTCACCAAGGTCTCGGCAAGTGCGCGCTTCGTCCAACCCCTCGCACTCGGGCTGCGTTTCGATCTGATGGCCTCGGGACAGTTCACCGGCGGCGCGCCCCAGATGCGGCCGGAGCAGATCTCGCTCGACGGCAACGATCAGATGTCGGCCTTTGCGTCCGGCACCTTCACCGCCGACCAGGGCATCGTCCTGCGCAGCGAATTGACGCGGCCGTTCCGCGTGACGTGGGGTGGCGTCAATGCAGGCGTCTCCCCCTATCTGTTCGGGGCCGTCGGCCACGGCTGGCTGGCGCAAGCGACCGCCGTCGAGCAACCCAGCTTCACCGCCGAGTCCTTCGGTCTCGGCGTCCGCACCGGCATCGAGTCCAGGGCGGGAGGGCCGACCGGCAGTCTGACGCTGGAATTGGCCCGAGGCTTCACCGACCTCGCCGGCGTGAAGGCGGGATGGCGCACCAACATCGTTGCCGCGTCGGTGTTCTGAATGCGCGCGAAGGATCCAAGCCGCATCCTGGCGAGCGTGCAAATCGCCCTGCTCGGCTGCACGTCCGTGCTGGCGCTGTCCGGACGCGCGCAGGCGCAAGCCGTGCTGCCACGGGGCGGATCGGTGGCCTCCGGCCAGGTCAGCATCACCGCGCCCTCGATGAATTCCATGACCGTCAGGCAGTCCTCCGACAGGGCGGTCGTCAATTGGGACAGCTTCTCGGTCGGAAGCAGCGCCACGGTGAATTTCGTGCAGCCGGGCGCGAACTCATCCATCCTCAACCGCGTCACCGGACAAGCTCCGACGTCCATTGCAGGACGCGTCACCGCCAATGGGCAGGTGTTCCTGGTCAATCCGAACGGCATCGCGATCACGCCGACCGGATCGGTCGAGGTCGGCGGCGGCTTCGTCGCATCGACGCTGGACATCCGCGACAGCGATTTCATGTCGGGCGCGCTGAGCTTCAGCGGCAAGGGAGCGTCGGCCGCGGTCAACAATGCCGGCACGATCGCGGGCGCGCCAGGATCCTTCGTCGGTCTGCTCGGCGGCAGGGTGTCGAACAGCGGTACGATCAACGTTCCGCTCGGCTCGGTCGGCCTCGGCGCCGGCGAGAAAATCACGCTGAACCCGACCGGCGACGGCTTCCTGCAGGTCGTCGCCCCCACCAGCGCTGCTACCGCTGACGGCAAGGCGCTGATCGACGTATCCGGCAACATCCGCGCGGTGGGCGGCACGGTCGAAATCCGCGCCGCGACCGCGCAGCAGGCCTTCCACGAAATCGTCAACGTCTCCGGACGAATCCGCGCAACCACCGTCAGGGGGCGCTCCGGCAATATCTTCATCGACGGCGCAGGCGGCGCGGTGACGGTCAGCGGCAAGCTTGCAGCGTCAGGCAGCCGGCGCGGCCACGGCGGCAACGTGACGATCGGTGCCGCGAAGATCAATCTGCGCGGGGCCGCGATCGACGTGTCCGGCGCAAAGGGCGGGGGCTCGGTCACCATCGGCGGCAACCCGGGCGGAGCGGCGATTCCCGGCCTGACCACCGCGAAGACCGTTTTCGTCGATGCGGCATCGACGATCACGGCCGACGCGGGCCGCGCCGGGGATGGCGGTCGGATCACGCTGTGGTCGACGGATCTCACCGAATTCTTCGGCGCCATCTCGGCGCGAGCCTTCGGCACGACCGGCAATGGCGGCAATGCCGAGGTCTCCGGTGGCGGTCTCATCTACGACGGCACCACGAACCTGCTGTCGGCGCATGGCCGTGCCGGGACGCTGCTGCTCGATCCCTACAACGTCACGATTTCCACCGGCGCGGACACGGGCGCCTCCGGCTGGGCCGCCACCGCGAGCGGCGCCAACATCAACACCTCGACACTGCAGACCGCGCTGGCGACGGCGAACGTCACGGTATCGACCGGCGCGGGCGGATCGGAAGCGGGCAACATCACCGTCTCCAATCCGCTGAGCTGGAGCGCCAACACGACCCTGACCTTGAACGCGGCCAACGGCATCATGCTCAATGCGGGCGTCACCGCTTCGGGCGCGTCGAGCGGCCTCACGCTCACTGCGAATGGCACCAGTGGGATTTCCGGGAGCGGCGGCATCAACCATGCCGGCTCCCTGGTCCTCAACGTCGCCGCCGGCGGCTCGGGCACATTGTCCGGTACGATCTCGGGCGGCGGAGGCCTGACATTCAATGGTCCGGGAAGCCTCACGCTGTCGGGGACCAACACCTATTCCGGCGCGACCACCGTCAATTCCGGCACGCTGCAGATCGGCGGCTCCGGCTCGCTCGGGTCGGGCAACTATGCCGGCAGCCTCGCGCTCGCGAGCGGCGCCCTGCTGCAATATTCCTCCAGCGCCGCACAGACCCTGTTGGGGACGATCTCAGGCGCGGGCGCGCTGACCAAGGACGGCAGCACCACCTCGACACTGACGCTGACCGGCACCAACACCTATTCCGGCGCGACCACCGTCAATGCCGGCACGCTGCAGATCGGCGGCTCCGGCGCGCTCGGGTCGGGAAACTACGCCGGCAGCCTCGCACTCGCGAGCGGCGCCCTGCTGCAATATTCCTCCAGCGCCGCACAGACCCTGTCCGGGACGATCTCGGGCGCGGGCGCGCTGACCAAGGACACCAGCGCCACCTCGACTCTGACGCTGACCGGCACCAACACCTATTCCGGCGCGACCACCGTCAATGCCGGCACGCTGCAGATCGGCGGCACCGGCTCGCTCGGGTCGGGAAACTATGCCGGCAGCCTCGCACTCGCGAGCGGCGCCCTGCTGCAATATTCCTCCAGCGCCGCACAGACCCTGTCGGGGACGATCTCGGGCGCGGGCGCACTGACCAAGGATGGCAGCACCGCCTCGACACTGACGCTGATCGGCACCAACACCTATTCCGGCCCGACCACCGTGACTGCCGGCACACTGGCGTTCGGCACGGAGCTGTCGCTCTACAACAACACGGCTTCGAGCTGGACGGCGACGAACATCATCGTCGGCTCCGGCGCGACGCTGGCGTTGGCCTATGGTGGCAGCGGGCAGTTCACGTCATCGGACGTGCAGACCATCAGCGGCCTCGGCACCTCCAGCGGCGGCTTCAAAAGCGGCGCGTTCCTCGGGCTCGACACGACGAGCGGGAACGCCACCTACGGCAATGCGATCGCCAACACCAATTCCGGCAACAACACGCTGGGCGTGGTGAAGCTGGGCAGCAACACGCTGACACTCTCGGGCTCCAACACCTATGGCGGCGCAACGACGATCAGCGGTGGAACGCTGCAGATTGGATCCGCCGGATCGCTCGGCTCCGGAACGTATGCCGGCAACATCTCGGCGGCATTGGGTACGACGTTCGAATACTCCTCGAGCACTGCGCAAACCCTCTCGGGCGTGATCTCCGGCGCCGGGGCGCTGACCAAGGACACCGCGAATTCGACGCTGACGCTGACCGGCACCAATACCTACAGCGGCGCAACGACGCTGAATGCCGGCACGCTGCAGATCGGTGGCGGCGGATCGCTGGGTGCGGGCAGCTATTCCGGCAGTCTGGCGCTCGCGAGCGGGACGGTGCTGCAATATTCATCGAGCGCCGCGCAGACCCTCTCGGGCGTGATCTCCGGCGCCGGGGCGCTGACCAAGGACACCTCGAACGCGACGCTGACGCTGACCGGCACCAACACCTATAGCGGCGCAACGACACTCAATGCCGGCACGCTGCAGATCGGCGGCAGCGGATCGCTCGGCAACGGCAGCTACGCCGGCAGCATCGCCACGTCGTCCGGTACGACCCTGCAATACTCGTCGAGCGCGGCGCAGACGCTGTCCGGCTCCATCTCCGGCTCCGGCAGGGTCCTGAAGGATACCAACTCGTCGACCCTGAATCTGACCGGGACCAATACCTACAGCGGTACCACGACGGTCACGGCGGGCACGCTGGAGTTCGGCAACGAGGTCTCGCTCTACAACAACAATCAGGCCGACTGGACCGCCAGCAAGATCATCGTGGGCTCAGGCGCCACGCTGGGGCTGGCCTATGCCGGCAGCGGTCAGTTCACCTCGTCCGACGTGCACAGCCTCAGCGCTCTCGGCACCGGCAGCGGCGGCTTCGCGAACGGCGCGTTCCTCGGGCTCAATACTTCGAGCGGCAGCGCCAGCTATTCCAATGCGATCGCCAACACTAATGGGGGCAACAACGCACTCGGGCTGGTGAAGCTCGGCACCAACACGCTGACGCTGACCGGAACCAACACCTATACCGGCAACACGACGGTGAGCGGAGGGACGTTGCAGATCGGTTCGTCCGGTTCGCTGGGCTCGGGCAGCTATGCCGGAAACGTCGCGATCGGCTCGGGAGCCGCCCTGCAATACTCGTCGAGCACAGCGCAGACCCTGTCCGGCGTGATCTCCGGCGGTGGCAACCTGACCAAGGACACATCGTCGTCGACCCTGGTCCTCACAGGCACCAACACCTACAGCGGCAACACGACGATCTCGGACGGCAAGCTGCAGGTGAGCAGCAGCGGCTCACTCGGTGCGGGGTCCTACGCGGGCAACATCTCGATCGCGTCCGGCAGCCTGTTCGACTACTCCTCGAGCGCAGCGCAGACGCTTTCGGGCGTCGTTTCCGGCGCGGGCGCCGTCACCAAGGACACCAGCTCGTCCTCGACCCTGACGCTGTCCGGCACCAACACCTATGGCGGCACGACCACGGTCTCGGCCGGCACGCTGCAGATCGGCGGGTCCGGCTCGCTCGGTTCGGGAAACTATGCCGGCAGCATCGCCACGTCGTCCGGTACGACCTTCCAATATTCGTCGAGCGCGGCGCAGACGCTATCCGGCTCCATCTCCGGCTCCGGCAGCGTTCTGAAGGACACCAACTCCTCGACCCTGACGCTGACCGGCACCAACACCTACAACGGCACCACGACGGTCACGGCGGGCACGCTGGAATTCGGCAACGAGGTCTCGCTCTACAACAACACGCCGTCGAACTGGACCGCGTCCAACATCATCGTCGGCGCCGGCGCGACGCTCGCGCTCGCCTATGGCGGCGCCGGCCAGTTCACGTCGTCCGACGTCCAGAGCATCAGCAGTCTCGGCACGGCGTCAGGTGGCTTCAAGAACGGCGCGTTCCTCGGCCTGGACACGGCGAGCGGCAGCGTCAGCTACGCCAATGCCATTGCCAACACCAATGCGGGCAGCAACGCGCTCGGACTGGTGAAGCTGGGCGCCAACACGTTGACCTTGACCGGAACCAGCAGCTACACCGGCAACACGATCATCTCGGCCGGCACGCTGCAGATCGGCTCCGCCGGCTCGCTCGGGTCGGGAACCTATGCCGGCGGCATCGCGATCGCGAGCAGCGCCAATTTCGAGTACTCCTCCAGCTCGGCACAGACGCTCTCCGGCGTGGTGTCAGGCTCCGGCGCCCTGACCAAGGATACCAGCGCGTCGACGACGCTCATCCTGACCGGCACCAATACCTATAGCGGAGCAACCACGGTCAACGCCGGGACGCTGCAGATCGGCGGCTCGGGATCGCTGGGCTCCGGCGCCTATGCAGGCAGCCTCGCGCTCGCGAGCGGCGCGCTGTTTCGATATTCCTCCAGCGCTGCCCAGACCCTGTCGGGGGCGATCAGCGGCGGCGGCACCGTGACCAAGGATACCAGCGCAATCTCGACGCTCACCCTGTCGGGCGGCAACAGCTACACCGGGGGCACCAATCTCGTCGCCGGCATCGTCAATGCCGGCAGCAGCACGGCGCTCGGACCATCCGGCGTGGTCAGCTTCACCGGCGGCACGCTGCAATACAGCGCAGCCAACCAGGTCGACTATTCCGGTCGCTTCAACGCAGGACAGAACTGGATCATCGACACCAACGGCCAGAACGTCAGCTATGCCACGGCCCTGGCCGGCTCCGGTACCCTGACCAAGCTTGGATCGGGCACGCTCACGCTGTCCGGGACCAACACATACAGCGGAGCGACCGCGATCTCGGCCGGCACCTTGCAGGTGGGCGGCTCCGGCTCGCTCGGCTCGGGCGCCTATGCCGGCGCGATCTCGATCGGGAGCGGCGCGAGCCTGCAATATTCCTCCAGCGCCGCACAGACGCTGTCGGGCAACATGTCCGGGACGGGCTCGATCATCAAGGACACCAGTGCCGCGTCGACGCTGACGCTGTCCGGGACGAATTCCTACACCGGGACGACGCAGGTGACGGCCGGCACGCTGCAGGCCGGCTCGGGCTCGGCCTTCGGCAGCAATTCCGCCGTGACCATCGGCGCCTCGTCCTTTCTCGATCTCGCCGGCTATTCCAGCACGATCGGCTCGCTCGCGGGCGCGGGCACGGTCACCGACAGCACGGCGTCGGCCGTCACGCTCACCAGCGGCGGCAACAACGCGTCAACGACGTTCTCCGGCGTGATCCAGAACGGCAGCGGGACGGTGGCGCTGACACAGAACGGGACCGGCACCCTGACGCTGTCCGGGACCAACACCTACAGCGGCGCGACCGCGATCGCCGCCGGCCAGTTGCAGATCGGCTCGGCCGGCTCGCTCGGCTCGGGCAGCTATGGCGGCAACATCTCGATCAGCTCAGGCGCGAATCTGCAATATTCCTCCAGCGCGGCGCAAACCCTTTCGGGCGCGATCTCCGGTGCGGGAGGCGTCACCAAGAACACCAGCACGAGTTCGACGCTGACGCTGGCCGGTGCCAACACCCATACCGGCACCACCGCGGTGAGCGCGGGAACGCTCAATCTGAGCGGCTCCTGGAATGTCGGCTCGTCAACCGCGACGACCAGCGTCGGGTCGGGCGCGACCCTGTCTGGGACCGGCTCGATCACGGCGGCGACGCTGTCCCATTCCGGCGCCGGCACGATCAACCTGTCGGGCAGCAATGCGGTCGGCACGGTCATGACGTCCGGAACGATCGGGGCCTTCGGCTTCAGCGATGCGGTGGCGCTTGCACTGGGCTCGATCGCCTCCACAGGCCAGGTCGCCGTGACGACGACGGGTGGCGCCAATCTCAGCGTCGCCAGCAACGCCGCACTGACCTCGTCGGCTTCCGGCACTGCGATCTCACTGGTGTCCAGCGGCAATCTCACGCTCGGGAGCGGCGCCACCGTGAGCTCGGCAAGCCCCGTGCTCGCGGCCGCAGGTCAGTTCATCAACAATTCCGGCAGCGGCGCTGTGACGGCGTCGTCGGGCCGCTGGCTGATCTATTCCAGCGCCCCCGGCAGCGATACGTTCGGCAGCCTCAACAGCAACAATACCGCGATCTGGAACGCGACCTATGGCAGCCAGCCTCCCGGCAGCGTCGGCGCCTCGGGTAACCGCTATCTCTTCGCCTATCAGCCGACGCTGACCTTCGCCTCGAGCAGCACGACCAAGACCTACGGCGTCGACGCCACTGCGACGGTCGCGTCGGCCTACAACGTCTCGGGCTACCAGTCCGCCGTCGCCAACGCCTTCCTCGGCGACAACGCGGCTTCGTCCTATAGTGGCAGCCCCGTCGTGACATCGTCGGGCTCGGCGGCAAGCGCCGGCGTGTCCGGCGGACCCTATGGCATCAGCATCGCCGCGGGATCGCTGGCGGCGACATCGGGCTATGCCTTGAACTACAATAGTGCCGGCAGTCTCACTGTGACCCCGGCGACGCTGACCGTCACGGCGGCATCAGGCCAGGGCAAGGTCTACGGCGCCGTCGATCCGACCCTCATTTATGGCGTCAGCGGTTTCGTCAACGGCGACACCGCGGCAGTGCTGTCGGGGACGCTGAGCCGCGCCGCCGGAGCGAACGTCGGCAGCTACGCGATCGGCCAGGGCAGCCTGTCGGCGGGATCGAACTACAGCATCCTCTATACCGGCGCCAACTTCGCGATCACGCCCGCACCGCTCACGGTAACGGCGACGTCCGGCCAGGGCAAGGTCTACGGCGCCGTCGATCCGACCCTCATTTATGGCGTCAGCGGTTTCGTCAACGGCGATACCTCGGCGGTGCTGTCGGGGACACTTAATCGCGCCGCCGGCGAGAACGTCGGCAGCTACGCGATCGGCCAGGGCAGCCTGGCGGCGGGATCGAACTACAGCATCCTCTATACCGGCGCCAACTTCGCGATCACGCCCGCGCCGCTCACGGTGACGGCGATATCTGGCCAGGGTAAGGTCTACGGCGCGGTCGATCCGGCCCTCATTTATGGCGTCAGCGGCCTCGTCAACGGCGACACCTCGGCGGTGCTGTCGGGGACGCTGAGCCGCGCCGCCGGAGCGAACGTCGGCAGCTACGCGATCGGTCAGGGCAGCCTGGCGGCGGGATCGAACTACAGCATCTTCTATGCCGGCGCCAACTTCGCGATCACGCCAGCGCCGCTCACGGTGACGGCAACATCAGGCCAGGGCAAGGTCTACGGCGCCGTCGATCCGACCCTCATTTTTGGCGTCAGCGGCTTCGTCAACGGCGACACCGCGGCGGTGCTGTCGGGGACGCTGAGCCGCGCCGCCGGAGCGAACGTCGGCAGCTACGCGATCGGTCAGGGCAGCCTGGCGGCGGGATCGAACTACAGCATCCTCTATACCGGCGCCAATTTCGCGATCACGCCGGCCCCGCTCACGGTGACCGCGCTCGGCGGCTCATCGCGCTACGGCGTGTCGCCGGCCAATCCAGGCCTGTCCGCCGCCGGCCTGCAGAATGGCGACACAGTCGCCGCGCTGAGCGGCCTTGGCAACTCCTTCGGGATCACGGCGACATCGGCTGCCGGCCAATACGTCCTGAACGTCACGGGATCTCTGACCAATCCGAACTATACTCTCGTTGCGACGAACAGCGGCGTCTGGACCGTTGTTGCACCCCCTCCGGCACCGCCGAAGCCAACACCGCCGACCGATCCCGCCGCAAATTACTGGCCCAGCATCGTCGCGCAGATCGACTACCTTCCTTGCGCGAACAGCGAGTCAGCTGGCTGCGTCGGCCCGGCGCTTCATCACACGCAGCGGAACACGCCGCCCCTCCTGAACGGATCGCAGCGTCGGTCGAACCGCTAGCAGCGTCATCTCCGGCGCGAAGATGGAGCGGAAGAAAGATTGGCATGCCGATCATCGGCACGGGCGTCATCCGTTCGGATGACACGCTGATCCTCCTCGGCATGGGAGCCTTGCGTCGCCGCGACAAGCGCGTGCATTCGGCGGCGATCTGCTTCAAACTTGGGTAGTGTCAGAAGAGCGGGCCGGCCGATGTCGGCTGCTCCTCGTCGGTGGATGCGTGTTGATGCGGTCGAGCTGGTGGAATGGACTGATCGGGCTTCTCGTGGCGGCCGCGCTGGTGCCGGCGGCGGCACAGAAGCTCGATATCGAAGCGGCGCAAAAGCGCTTCTCGGAACTCTATGCGGCCGGCAACTATTCCGGCGCGCTCGCGCAGGCGCAGTCGACCGAGGCCGCGGCCAGACGTGCCGGCACCAACAACATCGCCTACGTCGTCGCGCTCAACGACCTCGCGCGCGCGCATCAGGAGCTCGGTCACTACACGACGGCAGCCGGCATGTTCGGCCGCGTGCTCGATGCCCTGCAAAAGAACATCCCGCCGTCCGACCCGCGCATCTCGCAGGCGCTGGCCAACCTCGCCACCGTCCAGCTCCTGCAGGGCAACAGCGGCGAGGCCGAAACGCTCTACAAGCGCGCTCTGGACATCGCGACCAAGTCGCTCGGCCCCAACGACCCCGCATTGGTCAAGCTGATCGGCAATCTCGGAGACGTCTACACCAGCCAGGCGCGCCATGCGGAGGCGGAGGTGCAGTACCAGCGCGCGCTCGAGCTTGCCGAGAAGAACAACGGACCCAACAGCCTCCAGGTCGCCCTCGTTCTCAACAATCTCACCCGGCTGTATGAGGACCAGAGCCGCTTTGCGGAGGTGGAGAAGGCCACCCGACGTGCGCTGGCGATCCGCGAGCAGGCGCTCGGCCCGGATCATCCCGACGTCGCCGCCAGTCTCAACAATCTCGCGCATGTCGACGAGCGCGTCGGCCGCTATGCGGAGGCAGAAAGCCTCTACCGCCGGGCCATCGGGATCTGGGAAAATGCCCTCGGCCCGAACCATCCGCGGCTTGCCACCTCGCTGCTCAATCTCGCCAGCGTCTATGCGGACGAGGACAGGTTCGACGAGGCCGAGGCGCTCTACAAGCGCGCGCTCGTCATCCGCGAGGCGGCGTTCGGCGCCAACAGTGTCGGCGTGGCCACCGTGCTCAACAATCTCGCCGCGATCTATGAGTCCCAGGAGCGCTATGGCGATGTCGAGACCTTCGCCCGGCGCGCGCTGGTGATTGCCGAGACGACGCTCGGGGCGGAGCATCCCGACACTGCGAAAGTGCTGCGCAAGCTCGGCGTCGCCTATGACGGGCTGCGCCGCTATGCCGAGGCAGATGCGCAGTTCAGGCGCGCGCTCGCCATCCTGACCAAGACGGTGGGACCCGATCACCGTTTCCTCGCGACGGTGCTGATCAGCCAGGGCCACCTGTTCGAGCACCAGGGCCGCCCTGACGACGCGGAGCAGGCGTACAAGCGGGCGCTCGCGATCAACGAAAAATGGCGCGGCGTGAACCATCCCGAAGTGGCGCGCGGCTTCAACGATCTCGCGTCCCTGAGCCTGTCGCGGGACAGGCCAGCCGAGGCGGTCGCCTATTCCAGGAAGGCGACAGCTCGGATTCTGGCGCATGCGGATGAGGACATGTCGCCAGGCCTGTCCCCGACCGACGGGTCGGGCGGACTGATCGAGCAGCGCAGCGACATCTTCGTGACCCACGTGGCCGCATTGGCGGCTGCGGCCCGCGCGGACGCAAGTTCCAGCCAGACGGGCGGCCGCGAGGCGTTCGAGGTGGCGCAATGGGGCATCCAGTCATCGGCGGGCACGGCGCTGCAACAGCTCGGGCCGCGCTTCGCCGCCGGCAATGATGCGCTCGCCGCGCTGGTGCGCACCAACCAGGATCTCTCGGCCTATCTGCGCGATCGCAACAGGGCGCTGGTCTCGGCGCTGTCGACCCTCGACGGCGCATCGACGGCGGCGCGCGTCGACGACATCCGCAAGAGCATTGCCGACACCGAAAGCAAGCTGGCCGCCAATGCCGCGCAGCTTCAACAGCAGTTTCCCGACTATGCGAAGCTGTCGGCGCCCAGGCCGCTGGCGGTCGAGGGCGCGCAGAAGCTGCTTGGACCGGACGAGGCGCTGCTGCTGTTTCTGACCGGCGACAAGGAGAGCTACGTCTTCGCGCTGACGGCGGAGGCTTTCGACTGGCGCACGCTGCCGACCGGCGGCGCCGACCTTGCCGCCGAGATCGTCAAATTCCGCAAGGGCCTGGACATCGACAACCCGCAGCCGTTCGACCTCGACCTCGCCTCCCGGATGTTCGCGCAGCTGATCGGTCCGGTCGACGGTCTCGTGAGGACCAAACGCAATCTGCTGGTGGTCTCGTCGGGCGCGCTGACCGCGCTGCCGTTTCACCTGCTCGTGACGGAGCCGCCACCCAAGGCGGCGGCGCCGTCCAGCAGCAAGACGCCCGGGCCGGACACGACGCCGTATCGCGATGCCGCGTGGCTGATCAAGCGCCAGGCGATCACGGTGCTGCCATCCGTCGGGAGCTTGCAGACGCTCCGCTCCTTCGTCCGGCGGGACTCGAACCAGAAGCCGATGATCGGATTTGGCGACCCCGTCTTCAGTGACGAGCAGGCGACGGGACAAAGCAGGGATCTCGGCCGCGCCAGGGGAATCGCACGCGCCTACACCGAATATTGGCGGGGCGCGGGTCTCGATCGCTCCGCGCTCGCATCGGCGCCGCGTCTTCCCGATACTGCCGACGAGCTCAAGGCGGTGGCGCGCGATCTCGGCGCGGCGATGTCGGACATTCATCTCCGCCGCGACGCGAGCGTCACCACCGTCAAGCATGCGCCGCTGTCGGATTTTCGCATCGTCTATTTCGCCACCCACGGCCTCGTCGCCGGCGACATCAAGGGCCTGGCCGAACCCGCGCTGCTGCTCAGCCTGCCGGCTCAGCCGACCGAGGAGGACAATGGCTTGCTGACGGCGAGCGAGGCGGCGCAGCTCAAGCTTGATGCCGACTGGGTGGTGCTGTCGGCTTGCAACACGGCCGCCGGCGACAGGCCCGGCGCGCAGGCGCTGTCAGGTCTGGCCCGCGCCTTCTTCTTCGCGGGAGCGCGCGCGCTGCTGGTCTCGCACTGGCCCGTCGATTCCGAGGCGGCGACGCGGCTGAACACGATGACCTTTGCCGCGCTCAAAGCCGATCCAACGCTCGGCCGCGCCGAGGCCCTGCGGCGCGCGATGCTCGCTTATCTCGATGACCGGACGTCACGAACCAATGCCCATCCGGCGATCTGGGGTCCGTTCTCGCTGATCGGAGAAGGCGCCCGGCAATAGGCGCCCGCACTGGTGGCGCGCGCGGCGTGATGCGACATGCCGGACGTTTACAGTGGCGCGGCGGTCAGAAGTCGAAGCCGATGCCGACGCGGATGGTGTGGAAGGACTCGCGCAGATTGATCGTCGCGCTGCTCGACGGGGCGCTGCAGCCGGTCGGCGCGACGCAGACGGTGTTGACCGCGACCGTCTTGGTGTAGCTGCCGAAATCGGTGTAGCGATATTCAATACGCGCCTTCCAATTGTCCCACAGCGCGGTCTCGACGCCGACACCGGCGGTGCCGCCGACCCGCGTGTCCGACCAGCTCGCTGACGCCGTTGCCGTGCTGCCGGGCGTGATGACGGGCGGGAACGAGGGGATGATCGTCGTCTGGGTGAGCGCACCGACATAGGTGAATGAGCCGGAGATGTTGCCGACAGCGAGGCCGGCGGTGCCGTAGACCAGCGTGTCCGGGGTTACCAGCAGGCCGTAGCGCAAGCGGAGCGAGGCATCCCAGTTCTGCCGGACCGACCCGAACTTGGTGTCGGACCGGCTGGTGAGACAGGCGGCGTCGAAACAGACCGTCGGCAGCACCTGCAACGCCGAGCTCTCGGCCCGCTTCCACGACCAGTCGGCCTCGACGCCGATAACGGTATCTCCGAACTGCCAGCGGTATCCCAAGAAGGGTCCGACCGTGTAGCTCAGCGGATGACGGTTGAATGAGAACGGGGTCTCGAAACAGCTCACGCCGAATGGATAGGCGGTCGGGCAAACATAGGCGCCGGGATCGACGAAATTGTTGTTGACCGAGCTGACACCGTTGGAGCCGCCGAGCTGCCCGCCGGACCATTTGCTCTTCGAGTTCGTCTGCCGCGACTGCTGCTGCGGCTCCGCTCTTCGCTTCTGGACGGAGACCGGTAGGTCCGCCGCGAAGGCCGGCGCAGCGACTGCGAGAGCAAGTCCGATGATGAGTCCCGAGAGCAAGCGGCTTTGCATGATCGTCCGACGGGTCATTCCAATGATGAACTGATCTTACGGTCCGGCCACGCGATCCGGTACGACAGAGAGCTCAACCCTGGCCGCATCGCGGCATTTTTCAGACCGAGTGTTTCTCGTTTGCCTCATCCAAATGACGGAGGCCATTCGGCGGCACGCCGGGCCAGGTCCCGTCGCCTCAATAACAGGCAAGGAACGATAGCCATGGCGGCCGGATTCCGGCTACGCTACCTTCCGTTGCAAGCCGGACAGCGCTGACGCGCGGCGTCAGTCTCGGCGATTCGGCGCTCGCTGGTGGGGGGCTCGATGTCGGACGCAAACCGCACGGCTGCTGAGGCCGACTCCAGGCAGGTCGATTCCTGGCTGATCACCCGCTGGGTGATCGCCGCCACGGTGTTCGGCATGGTGCTGGGGTTCGCCGCCTGTGTTTTGCTCAGTGAGCGCGCATGGCTGGCCGAAGCGCAGGCCCTGGTCCTCGTCCTGCTGTCGGTGGGCGGCATCGGCGGCTTCGTCGCCATCCTGATGTCGCGGCAGACGCCGAACGGCGAAGCGCAGAACACGTGGCTTCCGGTCGCGATCTTCGCCACCGCCACCATGGCCACGGCGGCCGCGCGCACCGGCCAGCTCTCATTCGTTCAGGCGGTGCTCGTCGTCATGCTCGGCAGCGTGGCCCTGGTCGCCGCCGCCAACGCCCTTTCATTGTTCCGGCAGGGCGAGGCGATCGAATTCGAGACCAGTTGGGGCGGCCTCGGCAGCGCGCTGGGTGGATGGCGCTTGTCCTCGGCGACCAGCCTGATCTTCTCGGCCTTCCTGTTTGCCTGCTGCGCGATCGTGTCCGTCCAGATCTCGCGCCCGCAAGGCGCCACCACCGAGACCAAGGTCGCGAGCGGGAGCGATACCGCGACCAAGCCGACGACAACCAACGCGGTCGCGGCGCAGCCGGCTCCGGCTACGGCTCCGCAGTCCACGGCAACGCCGAAGCCGTGAGTTCGGCATCAACAGCGTGAGCCAGGCGCGGCGCCCGTGACATTCATCCTCAACGAACGTGAAGACCAGGGCGCCGTCGAATGGTTCGGCGAATGGCCGTTTCCCGCGCGCGCGCATTTCATCACCTCGAACGCCTATGACACGCTGATGCGGGAGCTGACCCGCTACGTGAAGGGCGAGGTGCCTGGGCGCTCGTTCCTGGTCGCGGGCCACCGCGGCGCCGGCAAGACCTCGCTGGTCCGCCAGGTGGTCGATGACCTCAACCGTTCGATCATCGACAAGGCGTTGAAAACGGCCAGCGCCAAGGGCGGCGATCGGGGGCGCATGCTCAATCAGCAGCGGCCGCTGTTGGTGAAGCTCCACGGCCCGAGCCTTCTTCCGGCAGCGACCAGGCCGGCGCCTGCTGCAGACAAGCCCGCCGCGCCGAAGAATTCCGAGACCAAGCCCGGCGCCAAGAGCAAGACAAAGACCAAGCCCGAGGTCACGATCGAGATCACGACCGGCGGAGCGCAGATGGCGGAGGGCGGCGGTGAGCCCGCCGCACCTGAACAGCCTGCGCCGGCCGTGCCCGACCTGACGGTGACGGCGCTCGAACAGATCACGGTCGCGCTCTATCGCGCACTCGCCGCGGAGTTCGGGCGGTCCTTCACCAACCATGCGCGAGATGAGATCTATCAGGCCGAGCAGGCCCGCACGCCGCGTGCGCAGGTCGCCGACTATCTGGAGCTCGCCGGTCAGTTTACGCTCGAGCTCGACAACGTTCCCCGCCCGGGCACGCTCCGCGCCTTCTATCGCCGGCTGGGCCGGGTCGATGCCGGCGTGTTGTGGCCCTACGACGTCGGAGCAGCGCTGGCCAGGGCCGGGCTCAACGACCGCGGCATCCGCGAGATCGTGGCACTGGCCACCGCGGCGCAGGCCTTCGAGGTGTGCTCGGGCACGGTCAAGTCGACACAGACCGACAAGGAAAGCCAGTCGCGCGAGCGCAGCTTCGACATCAAGAACGAGGCTGTGTTCAAGGACGCGATCAACAAGGTCGCGGGCCTTGCGGTCGGCGCCGGCGTCGGCGCGCTCAGCATCGAGACCCTGGGTGCGCCGGCGGCGATCGTGCTCGGCCTCGGCGCGTGGCTGCTCGGCACGCTGACACTGAATTGGACGAGCAAGCGCACCGCCAAATCCGAGCGGTCGATCGACTACACCTTCGTCCGCAACCGCGACAAGCAATCGCTCGAACGTGACCTTCCTGTGGTGATCGAGCGCGTCCGCGAAGCCGGCCTCGCGCCGGTCTTCATGCTCGACGAGCTCGACAAGCTGGACGATGCGGCGACATCGATCGCGACCCTGATCAAGAATCTGAAGCATCTGACGACCGACTTCGGATGCTTCTGCTTCCTCACCGACCGCAAATACTATGACGCGCTGATGGACAAGGTCGAGCGCGAGGCGTTTCCGGTCGAGCACACCTATTTCAGCCATTTCCTGTTCATCCTGCCGCATCCCGATCGTTTCGTGGAGTTCCTGCGCGCCATCACCATCTGGGTCCCGGCGTCGCAGCAGGATCTGCCGGACGAAGCGGCACGCGCGATCTTCGGGTTGTTCGTGCTGCACCGGTCCAAGCTGAACATGGCCGAGGTTCTGCGCGAGCTGGCGGAGCAGTGCGACGTCGACGGACGGCTGCGGCGGACGCCCGCGGATCTGAAGCGGCTCGAATATACGTTCGCGGCCAGCATTCAGCTGGCCATCGGGCTGATCCTCAAGCGCGACGGAATTCGGCAGCGGATCGAGGCGGAGCCGCGCTTCATGCAATTGGCCGTTGATGCTCTCTATCTGCTGTCCCGCGCCTGGGAAAAGAAGCAGGCGAAAGTCAAGCTCGACCGGGCCGCGATCGTCGATTGCCTGCTCGAACGGAGCGGCGCTCCGGCGGCACGCGAGGGCGAGACCGCCGAGCAGCGCCTGCTTCGAAGCGGCGTCGGCCCCCTCGACCTCGACCTGATCGACCGCAGCGTCGCGGCCTTTGCCGAACTGGTTTGCGACTCCGTCAAGCTGAAGGATGAGCTGTCGAAGGACGGCCGCTCGGACATGGCCGCGATCATCCCGCAGCAGAACCTGATCGAGCGCATCGGAGACACGCGCGAGTACAAGTTCATCTACGACATGTATGGCGAAGAAATCGTCGTCCGCGACAAGTTGCGGAGTGCGCTCGCCGCCGCAGGACTGCCGACCGCGATCAAGAAGCAGATCGACGATCCGCTTGAATTCCTCAGTGAGCTCACGGCGGCACTGAACGCGCAAGGAATAGAAATCCAGGATCTGATCACGCTGCAGATCCTCCCTGCCACGGTCGACGTGACCGAACTCGATCGGGCCAAGCGCCGGCTCGACGATGCCAGCAAGTTCGACCGTCCCTATGACGGGATGGCAAAGGATCTTCCGCTGATCGGGGCCGTCATCGGCTTTGCCCGACAGAACGGCATCAAGCTCGCCGCGCTGTTCCGCCTGGCCTGCCAAGTGTCAGCCGACGCGCGCCCGTCTGGACGTCACGAACTGATGCCGCTCCGCGTAGCTCTCGAGGCCATTGCGCGCTATGTCGATCTCCGGGTGTTCTTTCAACAGTCGGACACCTCCATCATCATGCTCGACGCGATCTCCGGCCGCCCGGCGGACCCGCCGGGCCCGGCACTGACCGATGACGTCCAGTCGGTGAAGGACTGGTCGGCGAACCTGAAGACGCTCGGCCAGGGTCTTACAAGCAGGACACCGGCCATCGAAGCCTATCACCGCCCGCAACTCTGGAGCCTCTGGCGGGAGCGGGTTGTCAGTCACCTGAACTGGGCTTCATCGCTGGTCGAGCCGCCGAGCTATTCCGATATCGTCTGCGCAGCCGCGGAGGAGTCTCCCGGCAACCTCTTCCAGCGCAACCTCGCCGAGATGAGCCTGGCTCAATGGAGCCGGATCTGCGTATCGGGCTTCTCGTCACCGGACGACGGCTATGCGCCGCGCTGGCTGTTCCTGGCGGCGCTGGCGGCGCTCGGCTTCGGGCGCCGGCTGCTCGCCGAGGCAGCGAGCCTGCTCGACGAGAGGGAACAGGAGCGTTGGATGCCCATCACCACGCGCGCGCCGGAGCGGAAGGAAGGCCACCTCCTGGTGTTCCAGAACGAGAGCACCAGCATCGCATCGGAGCCGCCAAAGCTCGATCCGTCGACCGACAGCCGGCCATTGCTGGCCCTTCCGGAAGGTGAGCTGGAGGCGTATGATGACGTGCTGGGCTGGTTGATCGGGCGCAAGGCGCTGGAAGCAACCATATTCGAAGAGGCGAGCCTCGATGGGTGAATTCACGAAGAAGCCGATGCCTGGTGAGAGCTCCGTTCCGTCGTCCCTTTCGGAGCTGCCCCGTTTTCGCATCACCTCGAAGAGCTCATCCTCACGGGCCGACAGCGAGCGGCCCGACATTGCGTTCGGTGTGCGCTCGCTGGACGATCTCTATGAGAAATTCTCGCGCGGCTTCACCGATCCCGAACGGTCCAAGCCGACCCCGCGGGGGCCGGTTAAAAAACGGCGCTGAGCCGGTTCAAAGGCCGTCGGCGCCGCACTACTCCGCCGCGGCCGTGTGCGCTGCCTGGTGCCACAACACGATCTCGCGCGGGATCTGATCGAGCGCCACGACCTTCTCGGCGGCGCCCAAGGCGATCGCTTCCTTCGGCATGCCGAACACGACGCAGCTTTCCTCGTTCTGTGCGCGCGTGGCGGCGCCGAGCTTGCGCATCTCCAGAAGGCCGCGGGCGCCGTCGTCGCCCATGCCGGTCATGATCACGCCGAGCGCATTGCGGCCGGCATATTGCGCGGCGGAGCGGAACAGCACGTCGACCGACGGACGGTGACGCGAGACCGGCGGCCCGTCCTTGACTGCGATATGATAGCGCAGGCCTGATCGCTGCAGCAGCATGTGGCGGGCGCCCGGGGCGATATAGGCGCAGCCGGCCTGCACGGTCTCGCCGTCCTCGGCCTCCTTGACATTGATGGCGCAGAGCCCGTCGAGCCTGCGTGCAAACGCCAGGGTGAAGCCGGGCGGCATGTGCTGCACCACCAGTATGCCAGGGCTGTCGGCAGGCAGAGCCATGAGCACCTCGGCGAGCGCCTCGGTCCCGCCCGTCGAGGCGCCGATGCAGACGATGCGCTCGGTCTTCGGCCGCGCGCGTGTCTCCACCGGCGGCGGCAGCATCGCATCGGCGGTCAGCTTTTTCTCGACGACCAGGGGGCGCGCGGTGCGCTGCTTGACGCGGGCGCGCGCCGCGGACTTCACCGCGTCACGCAACCGCCCCGACGCCTCCACCAGCGACTGGCGCGTATCGACGCGCGGCTTGGGCACGATATCGACCGCGCCCGCCTCGAGCGCCTCGAAAGCGAGCTGCGATCCCTTCTCGGTTGCAGCCGAGCAGATCACGACGGGGATCGGCCGCTGCGCCATGATCTTGCGCAAGAAGGTCAGGCCATCCATCTTCGGCATCTCGATGTCGAGCAGGATGACGTCGGGCAGTTCCTTCTCGAGCCGGCGCGCCGCCGCGAACGGATCGGCCGCCGCTCCCATGACCTCGATGTCGGGATCCTCACTGAGGATCGTCGTCATGACCTGCCGGACCGACGCGGAATCGTCGACGATCAGAACACGCACCTTCTGACTGATCATGCGTTTGCCCCTCCTAGACCCTGAAGATCGTCGGTCGGACCTGCGTGAGACCAGGGACGACGTTGTGAACCATCGATTCGGAATGACCGACCATCAGATAGCCGCCCGGCCGCAGATGCGAGCACAGCTGGGTGACGACCTTGCGCTGGGTCGGCTTGTCGAAATAGATGAGCACGTTGCGGCAGAAGATGATGTCGACGTCGCGATCGACCGGATAGGTCGGCGACATCAGGTTCATGCGCTGGAAACTGACGCGGCTGCGCAGCTCAGGGACCACGCGGCACTCGGCGCGCGCCGGGTCGCGGGAACGGAGAAAGTAGCGCCTGGCCAACGGTTCCGGCACGGGCGTCAGGACCTCGACGTCGTAGATCGCCTTCTGCGCCATGCGCAGCACCGGATTGGAGATGTCGGTGCCGAGGATCCGGAAGTCGATCTTGGCGCCGCTGCGGACCATGTCGTCCAGCACGATCGCCATCGTATAGGCTTCCATCCCCATCGAGGCCGCGGCGCTCCACACCTTCAGCTTGTGCGCGCGATCGGCGCCGCCGCGCTGCTTGATCAGCTCGGGCACCGCAATCTGGCGCATGAAATCGAAATGCGCAGGCTCGCGGAAAAAGTCGGTCTTGTTGGTGGTGACGACGTCGATCAGGTGGATCAGCTCGTCCTCGAACTGGTCCCCGTCGAACAGCGCATCGACATACTCGCTGATGTCCGACAGGCCGAGCGCGCGCACGCGCTTGAGCAGCCGGCCTTCCAGCATGAAGCGCTTGCTCTGTGCAATCTTGATCCCAACCTGGGCTTCGATCAGTTGCGCGAGCGCACGAAAATGCGGCTCCGAGAGCGTTCCACCGACAACGGCGCTCGCCCAGGCAGGGTTAAGCTGCGGCTGGGGCATGACCACCGGGGTTGGCTGCGGCCGGCAGGCCGGTATGGGCCATCAGCTTGGCGAGGTCGAACAGTACGACGAACTTGTCTCCCTTGCGCCCGATGCCGGAGATGTAGTCGGACGTCCAGCGGCCGCCGACCTCGGGGACCGGCTCGACGGTGGATTCGTCGATATCGGTGACCTCGAACACGCAATCGGCGACGAAGCCGACGCCGACCAGTCGATTGCCGACCGGCACGTCGAGGATGATGATCCGCGTCGCTTCGGTCGCCGCGACGCTCGGCAGGTCGAGCTTGAGCCGGAGGTCGACGATCGGATAGCCGCTGCCGCGTACGTCGATCATGCCGAGCAGGAAATGCGGCGCATGCGGCAGCCGTGAGATCGGCCTCATGTCGAGGATCTCGCGGACGTTGCGGATGCTGATGCCGAACGTTTCGCCGGCAAGACCAAGCGTGAGATATTGAGACGTGTCGGCCATGCTCTGCCCTGCTCCCTCCTGGCGCCGCCGGGACCGGCGCGCGCCGCCGTGCCGTCAGGCTCCACGCCGGAAGTCTTCGTCGCGGTCGTCCTCGCCATCCTCGAGGCTGAAGGAGAAGCCGCCGCCGCCGGCCGCCTTGACCGCGCGCGCGGGCTTGGCCTTCGGCATCGGCTTCTTGGCGCCGCGATCGGCGGCCGCCATGCTCGCGGCCTTGCTGCGCAACTGGGTCACGGCCGCGTCGATCGGCGCGTCCTCGACGTCGCTGGCGCGGTGGTCGATGCGGAAGAAGGCGATCGTCGCCTGCAGCTGATCGGCCTGCGCCGCGAGTTCCTCGGATGTCGCCGACACCTGCTCGGAGGCGCTGGCGTTCTGCTGGCCGACCTGGTCGAGCTGCTGGATCGCCTGGTTGATCTGCGCCGCGCCGACGTCCTGCTCGCGGCAGGCCACCGTGATCTCGAGCACGAGCTCGGCCGTCCGCTTGATGTCCGGCACCAGCTTCGACAGCATCCCGCCGGCGTCCTGCGCGACCTTGAGGGTGTCGCTGGACAGTTGGCCGATCTCGGTCGCCGCCGCCTGGCTGCGCTCGGCGAGCTTGCGCACCTCGGAGGCGACCACCGCAAAGCCCTTGCCGTGCTCGCCCGCGCGCGCCGCCTCGACCGCGGCGTTGAGCGCCAGCAGGTCGGTCTGACGCGCGATCTCCTGCACGATCGTGATCTTGCCCGCGATGGTCTGCATCGCCTCGACGGCGCGGCCGACCGCGGTGCCGCTCGCCTCCGCATCCTTGGCGGACTGCGCCGCGATCTTCTCGGTCTGGCTGGCGTTCTCGGCATTCTGCTTGACGTTCGCCGCCATCTCTTCCATCGCCGACGACGCCTCCTCGGCCGACGACGCCTGCTCGGTCGCGCCCTGCGAGAGCTGCTCGGCGCTGGCCGACAATTCCTGGCTGCCCGCCGACACGTTCTGCGCCGCCGTCAGCGCCTCCGAGACGATCTGGCGGAGCCGCTCGACCATGCGTTCCAGCGCCATGCCGAGCGTGTCCTTGTCCGACAGCCGCTTCGCCTCGATGACGAGGTTGCCGTTGGCGATCTCGTCGGCCACCGCCGCCATCTTGTTGAGGTTCACCGTCATCGCATTCAGCGAGGTGATGAGGTCGCCGACCTCGTCATTGCTCTTGTGGGTGATGGTCTGGCTGAGGTCGCCGATCGCCACCGCTTCGGCGAGGCCGACGGCGCGGGCGAGACCGCGGCTGATGTTGATCGCGATCCACAGCGCCGCGAGAACGCCGAGCAGCAGCGCCGCGCCGAGAAGGCTGATCAGCAGCAGTTGCGCGCGGGCGCCGTCGGCCCTGGCCTGCTCGGCGCGCGACGACATCAGGCCCTGCACGTAGTGGACGTAGTCGTTCAGCGCGTTCGTCGCCTGCCCGACGACCTTGCGCACCTCCGTCATCGAATGAACGGCGCCCCTGGCGCGATCGGTCTTGCCGATCTTCAAGCCTTCATCCTGCACGGCGACCAAGGCGGCGAACTGGGTCGCGAACTGATCCAGCAACTTGCGCCCGTTCTCGGTCGCGCCGGCATAGATCTCGTCCTTGGTCTTGGTCATGGTCGCGCGCAGCGTCGCGATCTCCGCCGTGAAGCGGTCGAACTCCGCGTCGGTCGTGGTCAGCAGCGCGTTCTTCTCGGCGCGGGCCTGGAGCAGCAGCCCCGTCTCCAGCTCCATCGCCTTCTCCAGGCGCCCCGCGGCGGCGACGATGGTATCCGTCGTCGCGATCGTATCCGACAGCTTCATGTAGCCGACCGCGCCCGCGATCATCGACAGCAGGATCACGACACCGAACGATGCCGCCAGTTTGGCCTTGACCGTGAATCTCATAATTGCCCCTCGGAAGTCTGGTCTGACTAATTCAGAATGCGTTCCATGTTCGGTACGATGACGAACTCGTCGCGCCACTTGGTGATGCAGCGGATGAACTCCGGCTTCCAGTTCACGCCGACGCGCGGCGTCTGCTGCGTATCGGCGTGGAAGATCTCGGTCACCTCGTAGACCTTGTCGGCGATGACCCCGACCATGACCGGCTCGTCCTCGACCGGGACCTCGATCACCACGATGCGGGTGTCGCCCGACGCCTCCGTCACCGGCATGCCGAAGCGCAGCCGGAGATCGGCTAGCGGGACGATGTTGCCGCGGACGTTGATGATACTCGGCACGAAGGGCCTTGCGCCCGCGACCTGCGTCGCCGGCACGGGATCGATGATCTCGCGCACGATCGCGGCATCGAGCGCGAACTTCTCGTCGCCGAGCCCGATCATGACGACCTGGACGGCGGCGTCGATCGTCGCGGCGGCGGCTTGCTCGGCGTGCGGTCCCATCAGGCGGCCTCGTTGAGATGATGCTTGTCGGCATGCGTCTGGGCGAGCCCGACCAGTTGCGGCACGTCGAGGATCAGCGCGGCCGTGCCGTCGCCGAGGATGGTCGCGCCGGAGAAGATCGTGACGTCGGAGTGCAGCTTCGAGAGCGACTTGATGACGGTCTGGTGGCTGCCGATGATCTGGTCGGCGACCAGGCCGACGCGGGACTCGCCGGTCGAGACGATGATCGTCTTCTGATAGTCGTCCGGCGCGCCGCGCGCATGCAGGATGTCGCGCAGCATCAAATACGGCACGAGATCGCCACGGATGTTGAGGAAGTGGCGGCCGCGCGCGCGCTGGTCGGCGGCGGTGAGTTCGACGCATTCCTCGACCGCCGACAGCGGAATGATGTAGCGGGCGTCGCCGACCCGGATCATGAGCCCTTCGATGATCGCGAGCGTCAGCGGCAGGCGCAGCGTCACCGTGGTGCCCTCGCCCTGCCGTGTCGCAAGATCGATGGTGCCGCGCATCGTCTCGATGGTGCGCTTGACCACGTCCATGCCGACGCCGCGACCGGACAGCGCCGAGATGGTCTGTGCGGTCGAGAATCCCGGATGGAACATGAACTGGTGGATGTCGGCGTCCGACAACGCCGCGCCCGGCGCGATCAGCCCCTGCTCTTCCGCCTTGGCGCGGATGCGCGCGGTATTGAGCCCGCCGCCATTGTCGCGCACCGTCACCAGCACCTGCGCGCCGGAGTGCACGGCGTGCAGCTCGATGCGGCCCCTCTCGGTCTTGCCGGCGGCGGCGCGCGCGGCCGTCTGCTCGATGCCGTGGTCGATCGCGTTGCGGATCAGATGCACCAGCGGATCGGCGAGACATTCGATCATGGTCTTGTCGAGCTCGGTGTCCTCGCCCGACGTCACGAAATCGACCGGCTTGGCGAGATCGCGCGAGAGATCGTGGACCAGGCGGCGGAAACGGCCGAACAGCGAGCCGATCGGCACCATGCGCGCGCCCATCGTGGTATCGCGCAGGCTCGCGGCGAGGCGCTCGATCTCCTCGGCGATCAGCTTGATCGCGGCGTCGGAGCTCGTGGCGGCAAGCTGGCTCAGCCGCGCCTGCGCGATCACCAGTTCGCCGACGCGGTCCATCATCTCGTCGAGGCGCCGTGCCTGTACGCGCACGGTCGCATTGCCGCTGGCGTCGCTGCGCTTCGGCTCGTCACGGCGCCGCTCCGCGCCGCGCTCCTGATCCTGGCTCTCGCTTGCGCTCTGGCGCGGCGTCGCAGCGGCGGCCGGCGCCTCGGTCAGCGTCTCGGTCAGTGTCTCGGTCAGTGTCTCGGGCGCGGCCGGCTGCAGCGGCGGCGCGGCAACGGTCGGCCCGGCCGCGGGCGGCAACTCATTGAGCGACAGCGGCGTCGCCGTAAGCTTCATCTCCTCGGCGACGAACATGAAGATGTCGTCGATGATCTCGCGGCTGCATGTCGAATGCAGCGTTACGTCCCATTTGAGATAGCAATCCTCGGGCTGCAGCTCGTCGAGCAGCGGAACGGCATCGGTCAGCGCCACAGCGAAACAGGGACCGAGCTTGCTCAGATCGTCGAGGAAGTGCAGCGGATTGGAGCCGTTGCGGAGGATGTGGTGCTCGAATTCGAGTTGCAGGCGCCAGCCGGCCTGCGCGGCGGGTTCGGCTGGACTGGCGGCGACGGCCGCAGGCTGCGTCTCGGCCGGCGAGTCCGTCGGCGCCACGAAGCGCCTGAGATCGTCGAGAATGCCGTCGCCGATGATGTCATCGGTGCTGTCGGGCGACTGGACAAGCGAACGGATATAGTCCTTTGCCGCGAGCGCCACCGAGATCAGATCGCGCGTCGGCGTGATCTCTCCCCGGCGCACCCTGTCGAACGCCGTCTCGAATTCATGCGTGAACGCCGCGACCCGCTCGAAGCCGAACATCGAGCCCGAGCCCTTGATCGTATGCAGGGCACGGAAGGCGCAGTCGACGAGTTCGCGATCATCGGGCTGATCGCACAGATCCAGCAGCGCTCCTTCGAGCGTGTCGAGCAGCTCGGCGGCTTCCTGCCGGAACGACTCGGTCCAATCCGGCCTGCTCATGGCTGCGTACCGCTGTGGGAGGTCGGAGAGCGGGTCATCAGCGCGATTCGATCTGGCTGGTGAAATGATGATCGCCGTCCGCAAGACCGGCGCGCCGGATGACGTTGCACAGCACCTGGGACGGCGCGGTGAGCGCGACCGCGCGTCCCTGCTCGCGACCGGTCTTGGCGGTGGAGATCAGGAGCTGGATCGACGTCACGTCGGCGCGGTCGACGCAGGAGCCATCGATCTCGAGCGCAGCGTGCTGTCCGAACGCATCGCGGATCAGCTCGTGAACTTCGCGGATCGCTGAAATACTGCAGTCGGCCGGTAGTTTTACGGACTCTTTCGACTTCACGTCCTCGGACACGAACAACTCTCCACCGGAACAAGACGGCGGCATCGTTGCGAGGACGGACTTAGAGATTCACTAAAATCAATCGGGAATTCCTGGCCCCCCGGAGTTTCCCGGGTGATCCAAGCGACGGTCATACGCGTGCTCGCGTGCATTCACGCCGGATGCACGAAGCAAAACAGCAAATGAGATCGCGCAATGCACGTTATTAGTTCGATCGAAAACGATCGAATGCGGCAATCTGGCGCAGCACAGAGAGATCGCCTGGCCCGCGGCAGAGCCTCAGTCGCGCACGCGCCCTGTGCGCGACTTCTGCAGCTCGCGCGCGACGATGAGCTTCTGTACCTCGGTCGCACCCTCGTAGATCCGCAGCGCGCGAATCTCGCGGTACAGGCTTTCGACGATCTCGCCCTTGCGCACGCCGCGGCCGCCGAACATCTGCAGGGCACGATCGATGACGCGCTGTGCGGTCTCGGTCGCCGCAAGCTTGGCCATCGCGGCCTCGCACGTGGTCGCAAGCTTCTGCACGTCGCGCCGCCAGGCCGCGCGATAGGTCAGCAATGCGGCCGCGTCGGTCTCCGTCGCCATCTCGCCGAACGCCGCCTGCGTCATCTGCAGGTCGGCCAGCGCGCCACCGAACATCTTGCGGCTCGAGGCATGCGCCAGCGACTCGTCGAGCGCGCGGCGGCCGAAGCCGAGCGCGGCAGCCGCCACCGACGCACGGAAGATGTCGAGCGTCTGCATCGCCAGCTTGAAGCCGCCACCGGGCGCGCCGAGCCGCCGGCTCGCCGGGATGCGGCAGTTCTGCAGCCGCAGGGTGGCCAGCGGATGCGGCGCGATCACCTCGATGCGCTCGGCGATGGAGAAGCCGGGATCGTCGGGGAAGACGACGAAGGCGGAGATGCCGCGCGCGCCGGGCGCCTCGCCGGTGCGGGCGAACAGCGTGTAGACGTCGGCGATGCCGCCATTGGAGATCCAGGTCTTCTCGCCGTCCAGCACATAGGCGTCGCCGTCGAGCCGCGCGGCGCAGGCCATCGCGGCGACATCCGAGCCCGCCTCCTTCTCGGAGAGCGCGAAAGCGGCGAGCCATTCACCCGAGCGCACCTTGGGCAGCACGCTGGCGCGCAGCTCCGGCGAACCGCCGAGCGCGATCGCGCCGGAGCCGAGGCCCTGCATGGCGAAGGCGAAGTCGGCGAGTCCGTCGGCATAAGCGAGCGTCTCGCGCGACAGGCAGATCGCGCGCGAGTCGATGGCGCCGGCATCCGCGTCGGGCGCCACCACGGCGCTGTCGAGCAACCCGGCCGAACCGAGCGCACGCACGATCTTGCGGCAGGCGGCGTCGACATCGCCATGATCGACATCGTCGAGCTGGCCGGAGGCGACGAAGCCGTCGAGCCTTTCGCACAGCGCGCGATGCTTCGGCTCGAAGAACGGCCAGTCGAGCCAGTCGCGCGGGATCACCTTGGCCGATGCACTCATGATGGACCTGTCCGCCAATTATTTTAAGTGTAAAATAATTGGCGGATCATCATCCTGTCAAGCCGCAGGTCCTCCCACACGAACAGGGTCATTGCATCGCGCAAGGGGCTGTCCGCACGGCTGGTGCGTGGGGCGCTCCTCACCCCAACCCTCTCCCCGTGAAGACGGGGAAAGGGAGCACACCGACATCGCCGCGCCGACGTGTCCCAATCCACCAGCAACATGCTCATCGTCGATGTGCAGTCGACCTGGGCCCTTCTACTCCGCCGCCTTGGCCATCTTGCCGAACACGCGGGTCGGCGCCGGGAAGCCGCAGGAGGTGCCGTCGGTGATCTTGACCTGATCCTCCCACGGCAGGCGGTAGGTGCCCGCGACCATGTCCTGCATGAAGGTGTAGGGGCAATCCATCGCGCCGCCCTTCACCGCGACATAGCCGCGATGCCAGAGCTGGTAGATGTTGTTCTCGACGCCCCAGCCGATGCGCGCCTCGCGCACCAGGTCCGGGCGCACTTCGGCGGTGATGATCTCGTCGACGCGGCCCGTCGTGCCATGCGCGAGAATGCTGCCGTCGAAATTGACGATCATGCCCTCGCCCATGGAATCGAACGAGCCGTCGGAGCCGCACATGCAGACATTGGCGGTCACCATCAGGTTCTGGAACGCATTGGCCTGGTTGGTGAAGCGCCAGCTCTCACGAATCGGCGCGGTATAGCCGGCGGTGCGGATCATGATCTCGGCGCCCTTGTAGGCGCATTCCCGCGCCATCTCCGGGAACATGCCGTCATGGCAGATGATGAGCGCGATTTTGGCGCCGCGCGGCCCCTCGATCACGGGAATGCCGAGATCGCCGGGCTCCCACGGCTCGACCGGAATCCACGGATGCAGCTTGCGATAGTACAGCTTGATGTCGCCGTGATCGTCGATGATCAGGCCGGAATTATAGGGATTGCCGTCCGGGTTGTACTCCATGATCGAGAAGCAGCCCCAGATCTTGTTGTCGATGCAGGCCTGCTTGAATGCCGCGACCTCCGGCCCGTCGAGCCGGCACATGATCTCCGGATTGGTGTCCATCGACAGGCCGTGCAGCGAGTATTCCGGGAACACCACGAGGTCCATGGTGCCGAGATTGCGTCGGCCCTTGCCGACCATCCAGACGATCTTCTCGGTCTGCCGCGCGAGATCGTCCTTGGTCACGACGACCGGCAACTGGAGCTGCACCAGGCCGATGACCACGCCGTGATCGGATTTGTTGAGACCGCCTAACCCATTCATGCCGGACCTCCCTCGATGTCGCCGCTGCTCGGGACGTTGCGCCCAACACAACCACGATTTCACGGGCGCGGCGCGCCGATATTTCAGCCCGCGCAGTGCCGCTTGAGGAGGCAGTTCCCTTGGGGGTCAGCGAGGGAGCTGTTGCAGGCGGTGCCGGAACCGCGCCAGCGCGCGGCCGAACACGGCTTCGTCGGCGGTCGCGCGGGCCAGCACCAGGGCCCCCTGAATGCCGAGCACCACCTCCTCGGCACCATCGACGGCCTGGTCGGCCGGCCAGCCGGCGCGCATCAGCGCATCGCGCAAGCTTGCGATCCAGCGCGTGAAATAGCTGGCGATGTCGGCCGCAAAGCGATCGCGCGTCTCGTCGAGCGCGAAGGCGCCGACGAGGCACACCCGGCGGCCGGACCGGAAGTAGTCGTCGACACCCCGCCACATCTGCGCGACGGCGTCGTCGGGCGGACCGTCGCGCAGCGGCGCATAGATCTCGCGCTCGAACCAGCCGTCGACATGCGCCAGCACGGCGCGCGCCATCTCATCCTTCCCGCCGGGGAAGAAGTGATACAGGCTGCCCTTGCCCAGTCCCGTCTTCTCGGTGATGCGGCTGAGCGAGGTGCCCTCGAAGCCGAACTCGCGGAACACCTCGGCGACCAGCGGCACGACATCGGCGCGCTCGTTGAGCGTCCGCATGGCGCGCGCTCAGAGCCCCAGGTCGGACAGGCCGGGATGATCGTCCGGGCGCCGTCCGAGCGGCCAGTGGAATTTGCGGTCAGCCTCCTTGATCGGGAGATCGTTGATGCAGGCGTAGCGCCGTTGCATCAGGCCTTCGCCGTCGAACTCCCAGTTCTCGTTGCCGTAGGAGCGGAACCAGTTGCCGCTGTCGTCATGCCACTCATAGGCGAAGCGCACCGCAATCCGATTGTCAGTGTAGGCCCAGATCTCCTTGATCAGGCGATAGTCGAGCTCCTTCGCCCATTTGCGGGTGAGGAAGGCAACGATCTCGGCGCGGCCGTTGACGAACTCGGCGCGATTCCGCCAGCGGCTGTCCGGCGTGTAGACCTTCGACACCCGCTCAGGGTCGCGGCTGTTCCAGCCGTCCTCGGCCATCCTCACCTTCTGGGTGGCGGTTTGCAACGTGAAGGGCGGTGCGAGGGCGCTCATGGGAGATCTCCATCTGTACTGCTTGGATAACTCTGTACCATTCAGTACAACATGTCAACAACCCTTCAGGTCAACTCCCTTGATCAGCGCCGATCGGACGGTGGCTGCATGAGGCGTTGCGTCACTCGCCTTCAAGGTGTGAACCTACCGCCTGGACGATTTGGGGCGGTCAGCACGCTTGTGGGCTCAACCGAAATTAGATGATCTGCTAAGGGAACTTGCCGGATCGCGGGGGACGACGCGGCCGCACGTTTGGGGATTTGGGACATGTCGAAGCTCACGCCGATTGGTGAGTGCCTGCTGTGGACGCCTGAGCTGATCTGGGTGAACGCGGTCTCCGACCTGCTCATTTCCTTCGCCTTCTTCGCCATCGCCTTCGTCCTGGCCTACATCGTCTATCGCCGCCGCGACTTTCAGTTCAGCTACATCTTCTGGGCGTTCGCGCTGTGGGTGTCGATCTGCGGCCTGACACGGCTGATCGAGGTTCTCACCATCTGGGTGCCGGCCTACGTGCTCGAGGCGACCACCAAGGGCTTCCTGGCCTTCATGTCGGCCGGCATCGCCGCGGCGCTGCTGCTGTTGCTGCCGCGCGTGCTGACGATGCCGTCCCGCGCCGAGCTGAAGCACGCCTATGCGCAGCTCGAGGAGGAGACGCGGCAGCGCCGCACCGCGGAAGCGATGGTCAAGCGCTTCCAGGAGATCGAGGCCACCGAGGCGCAGGTGCGCCAGGCCCAGAAGATGGAAGCGATCGGCCAGCTCACCGGCGGCGTCGCGCACGATTTCAACAACATCCTCACCGTGATCACGGGCACGATCGAGATCCTCGCCGAGGCCGTGAAGGACCGTCCGCAACTCGTGCAGATCACGAGCCTCATCAACTCCGCGGCGGCGCGCGGCGCGGACCTGACCAAGCACCTGCTGGCGTTCGCGCGGCGCCAGCCGCTGCAGCCGCGCAGCGTCGACATCAACGGCATGGTGGTCGACACCGCCCGCCTGCTGCGGCGGACGCTCGGCGAGCAGATCGAGATCGAATCCATGCTGGCGCACGATTCGGCGCCGGCCATGATCGATCCCAGCCAGCTCTCGACCGCGATCCTCAACCTCGCGCTGAACGCGCGCGACGCCATGCCCGAGGGCGGCAAGCTCACGCTCGAAACCAAGAACGTGCTGCTCGACGACGCCTATGCGCGGATGAATCCGGAGGTGATCCCCGGCAACTACGTGATGATCGCGGTCAGCGACACCGGCGTCGGCATTCCGGCCAATTTGCTGGACAAGGTGTTCGAGCCGTTCTTCACCACCAAGGACGTCGGCAAGGGCGTGGGCCTCGGGCTGAGCATGGTCTATGGCTTCGTCAAGCAGTCCAACGGCCATATCAAGATTTACAGCGAGCCGGGGCACGGCACTTCGGTGAAGCTGTATCTGCCGCAAGCCAACCGTGACGCCGACGCAGCGCTGGCAGACATCAGCATGGCCGGCATGGAGCGCGGCGACGAATCCATCCTGATCGTGGAAGACGACTCCCTGGTGCGCGAATATGTGATCGCCCAGATCAAGCGGCTCGGCTACACCACGCTCGCCGCCAGCAAGGCCGACGAGGCGCTGGCGCTGATCGACAGCCCCGTCCGCATCGATCTGCTGTTCACCGACATCATCATGCCCGGCGGCATGAACGGCCGGCAGCTCGCAATCGAGGCGCTCAAGCGGCGGCCGAACCTCAAGGTGCTGTACACCTCGGGCTATACGGAAAACGCCATCGTGCACCACGGCCGCCTCGATGCCGGCGTGCTGCTCTTGACCAAGCCCTATCAGAGTGCCGATCTCGCCCGCATGATCCGCACGGCGCTGAATGCGTGACCCAAAGGACCGGCGCCGGGAACGGCGCCGGCTGATCCGCCCGCCGCATGCGCGCGTTTCATGAGCGGCTGGCGCAAGGTCGATCAGCAGGATCGATCAGGGGAGTCGAGGTCGAGTGAATGATTGATATGTTCCGGCGCTGGCTGGCCGCCGTCCAGGCCTATGCGACGACTGACGATCCGCTATCCGACATTGCCGCCAAGGTCGCGCTGGTCATCGTCTCCAACCAGCCGTTCTATCCGCTCTATCTGCATGCGATCGCCGGCACCGCGGCCTGGCCCGCCTGGCTCACGCTCCTGACGTTGCCGCTGTTCGCCGGCGTGCCCGTGCTCGCACGCCGCGATCCGTTCGCTGGCCGCGCCCTGATGGTCCTCACCGGCACCGGCAACACCGTGTTTTCCGTCAAGCTGTTCGGCATCCACAGCGGCGTCGAGCTATTCCTCATTCCCTGTGCCCTGCTCGGCGCGCTGTTGTTTCGCCCCGAGGAACGGCTGCGGTCGTTGCCGCTGCTGGGATTGCCGTTCGCCTGCTATCTGGTCGTCGACGCCCATCTCGGCGATCCGCTGATGCGCGTCGCCGAAACCCACTACGCCTCGCTGGTCTCCATCAACGCCATGAGCGTCGGCGCGCTCACCGCGCTCATCGGCCTGCTCGCCGCAGCCCGCATGGCTCCCGAGTAACGGCGCCGGAGTAACGGACCGGCAGCGTCATTGGCGTGGCGTCGCGGCGGCCCAGATCGCAGCATGGCCGACGCCGCGGCGCCGTCGGTCCCACATCTGCGCGTAGAGATCCTCGAGCGATCTGGCGAAGGCCGGCACATCGAACAAGGGGGCGACCAGGCGGTTGCGCCGAAGCCTCGCCTTGGCTGCCTGCAGCAGGTCGGGCTCGGCCGCAAGCGTCAGCGCGACCGCGACGTAATCCGCTTCGTCGGACGCAATCAGCTCGGACAGGCCGACCGCATGCAGCAGGCTGCCCGCCACCCGCGACGCCAGCGTATCCCCCGCGCAGGTGAGGATCGGCACGCCCGCCCAGAGCGCATCGCTCGCTGTGGTGTGCGCGCCGTACGGCGCGGTATCCAGCACCAGATCAGCCAGCTGCAGCCGGCGGAGATGCGCCTCCTGATCGAGCTCTGGTGCGAACACCAGGCGGTCCGGCGACACGCCGCGGCGTAGCGCCTCGCCGCGCAGATTGCCCTGTGCCTGATCCGAGGCGAGCAGCCACAGCACGCTGTCCGGTGTCTCAGAAGGCAGCCGGCACCAGATGTCGAACACGTCGGGCGTGAACTTGTAGGCCTGATTGAAGCAGCAGAACACGAAGCCGGATTCCGGCAGGCCGACATCGGCGCGCCCCGGGGGCGGCCCGAAACTGGCCCGGCCATGCGGCTGGTAGGAATGCGGCATATAGGCGAAGCTCTCGGCGTAATCGGCCGCGGCCGAGGCCGGCGTGATGAACGCGTCCGTGATGATGTAGTCGCAGATGTCGCCGCCGAGCGTGCCGGGGTAGCCGAGGAAGTTCACCTGGACGGGCGCCGGATGCAGCATCAGGATTCCGGTGCGGGCGCCGCGCGTAAACCCCTTCAGGTCGACCAGGATGTCGATGGCAGCCGCATGGACCGCACTTGCGGCGTCGCTATCGCTCAGCGACGTGATGTCGTGAAAGACGTCGAAGGCGCGGCTGAGCCGGCCGCGCATCAGGCCGCCGTCATCGGCTCCAAACGAGAACGCGTGCAGCTCGCAACGTGTCCGGTCGTTGGCCTCCAGCGCCTCGATCAGCAGATGCGCGGTCGCATGATCGTGGAAGTCGTTTGACAGGTAACCGACACGAAGTTTGTCGCGAACCCCCAGATCGAAGCGGAAGTTTAGGCGGGTTCGCTCCGCGCCGCTCGCGGCCAGGCGATCCCGCGTCCACAGCTCAGAGCAGACGCGATGGTCCCGCGCGCTCATTCCGGGCACGGACAGCATCAGGAACGGGGGAATCTGCCCCGACCGCGCTCCCGCCAGCGCCAGGCGGGCCTCGATCGATGACTGGGCGAAATCATCCCAGGCGCACATGCCACGGTCGCGACCGAACGCTCTCATCGAGTCCCCTCGTCGCCGGAGCCGCCGGCCGCCTTAGGCTCAGCAAGTCCTGCGCCAGCTCTGGGATCACCAAGCGATCTCCCTTCGAAGCTCGCTTTCGCGGAGACACACCGCCGCCATCCCCTCCGCCGTCATCCCGGACAAGCCCTGACAGCGCGACAGCGTTGGCAGGGCGCAGATCCGGGATCCATAGCCACAGGCCGATGGGTGGCGACGACTCGGAGTGGCGATCGTGCCTCAAACGCTGCCGGGGATTATGGGTCCCGGGTCGGCGCCTGACATCGCTGCGCGACGTCCGGCTTGCCCGGGACGACAGCAGTTTTCGGAGACCTAGCGGGGCCAATCACTCGGCGAGACCTTCGACGCCTGAGTCGCCCGTCGGGCAGGTCGATCCGCTCCAGGTCGAGCTCACATATCGACGAAACGACATGCTCCGAAAAACTCATTTCACCCGCCGGCTCAACGCGATGACCTCTGTCCAGACGCCACCGCAAAAATATTCCGCTTTCGTTTTTCCGGAATTCATAGTCTGATGTCCCCATACCGCCTCGGGCAGAGGGCGTATCGCGGTCGTCACGGCACGCGAGGCGGGGAGCGATGGCCGCAGTGGATCGCAGCATGCCCAAGGGCATGCCGACGAACGGTTCGTTGCGGACGGTGAAGTCGTGTGGTTCTGACACCCCGATGCTGGTGTCCCGCGCAACGCGAAAGCGTTGTCGCGATACGGTGGCCAGAAAGCCCGGTGCACCGAGAAGAGCACGTATAAGCCGTAGCCCATTGCGCAGGGAGGGCCGGTCGTCGGCCGAACCTGTGGTTCCTGCCCCGTGCATTCTTCTCGCACGGGGGCCACGGGCACCGGTCGGTGCCTGGTCTTCCCTGCCCCTCTCGCTCGGAGAGGGTCCATCGGCACACCAACTCGGGCGCGGATTGCGCCGCGGGGCTGCTCGGCTGCGACCTTGCGACTACGCCGCGGCCATCTGCCAGGCGGGCGGCGTGTAGGACGGCGTATGATAGTTCATGTTTGCAGGCGGCTGCGACGGCACCTGGCGCGCGATAAAGTAATCCTCGAGCTCGGCGACCGCGCGGCTTTCCCATTCGGCCGCCTGCGCCAGCAGCGACTCGCGCTGATGCGGCCGGAATGCCGCCGTCTGCCGGTACAAGGAGGCGATGGTGCGATAGCGCCGCACGTTTTCGAGAACCGCTTCCCCATTCATCATGACTGCTCTCCCCTCTCCGTCCCCCCAGGACGACGGAGGCGACGGTGCACCCGCGCGTTTTGCGAAATCGTTAGCGGCCCGCGTCAGTGCTGCGGATGGTTGGCAAATCGTTGCCTAATGAGATGCGTCAATTTGTCCGCATCCGTCTGGACGGCGGTCGAGACGCGGCGGCCTCCCGTATCACTGAACCGCTGTGCCCATTAGGAGTCGGGTTTACAACGACTTAGGGTTAACGGCACAACGGAGAATTGTGACGACATCACAGATACTTACGACGGCGAGTGTTGTAGTTGGACTACAGCACAACAAATCGGATTGTGAGATGAGTGTGTCCGAACGTTGCTCATTTGATTTGAGGATTGTGACCGATGAAGACGCTCGTCTCCGCAACCGCCCTGCTCCTCGCGACCTCGGTCGGCGCTTTCGCCGCAGACCTTCCGGCCCGCTACACCAAGGCTCCGCCTCCGGCCGCGATCTACAATTGGACCGGCGGCTACTTCGGCGGCAACGTCGGCTATGGCTGGGGCCGCTCGAACCTCGGCACGACCCTCGATCAGACCAGCAGCTGGGCGGCCGAAGGCGTCGCCTTCCAGAATACGTTTGTCGCCCTCAGCAACAACCGGCTCAATCCCGCCGGCATCGTCGGCGGCTTGCAGGCGGGCTACAATTGGCAGAGCGGCCCGGGTGTGTTCGGCATCGAGGCCGACATCAACGGATCGGACATCAACAAGCGCCTGATCGTCACGGGCCCGAATCCGCCGACGACGCGCACGTTCAACGAGACCATCCGCACCGACTGGTTCATGACCCTGCGCGGCCGCGCGGGTGTCGCCGTCGACACCACGCTGTTCTATGTCACGGGCGGTCTCGCCGTCGGCAACGTCAAGGGCAGCTGGGATCTGACCTCGGGCAACGGCTACGCCAAGACCGCGTCTGCCAACGTGACGAAGGCCGGCTGGACGGTCGGCGCCGGCGTCGAGCATGCGTTCGCCCCGAACTGGACGGTGAAGGCCGAGTACCTCTACACCGACCTCGGCAACATCAGCTACGCCTCGACCTATTCCCCCGGCAGCACGTTTGCTCCTCCCGGCTTCAACTACCGGGAAAATCTGTCGCAGGATTTCTCGTTCCACACCGTCCGGGTCGGCGTGAACTACAAGTTCGGCAGCCCGGTCGTCGCGCGCTACTGATCGCGACCGCAACGATTCGCAAAAGCCTCGGCTCCGCCGAGGCTTTTTTGCTGAGCTTCAGGCCGCCGCGATGGCGGTCCGGAAGCGGCGCAAGGTCAGCCACAGCACCAGCGCGGCGGTCACGGCCACGGCGACGAATTGCGGCCAGACGACATCGAGGCCCGCGCCGCGATAGAGGATCGACTGCGCGAACGAGACGAAGTGCGTCGAGGGCGAGGCCTTCATGATCGTCGACAGCCAGACCGGCTGGCTCTCCACCGGCGTCATCCCGCCGGACAGCATGTTGATCGGCACCGCGACGAGAATGTAGAGCAGCCCGAGCTGCGGCATCGACCGCGCGATCGTGCCGAGGAACAGCCCGACCGATGTGGCGAAGAACAAGTAAAGCACGGTGCCGCCGAGGAACAGCGGGATCGAGCCCATGATCGGCACCTGCAGATACCATCTGACGACGAGATACAGGGCCACGGCAACCGCCACCGCGATCACCAGCGCATTGGCCCAGATTTTCGACATCGCAATCTCGAACGGCGACAGCGGCATCACCAGCAGATGATCCATGGTGCCGTGCTCGCGCTCGCGCACCAGCGCGGCCCCGGCCAGGATGATCGCCAGCATGGTCACGCTGTTGATGATGCCCATCACGCCCTCGAACCACGCGGTCGTGACGTTGGGATTGAACGCGATCCGCGTCACCAGATTGACCGGAGCCTGCGACGGCGTCTCGGAGCGGGCGACGAACCAGGCGACCTCGGTATCGATGATCTGAAGCGCGTAACCGGAGCCGATGCCGGCCTGGATCATCGCGGTCGCATCGACATTGACCTGAACCGACGGCTTGCGGCCGGCGAGAACATCGCGCTGGAAGTTCGGCGGGATGTCGAGCACGAAGGTGAAGCGGCCGCTGTTCATCAGCGGCTCGATCTGGTCCTGACGGATGTGCACCGGCGTCTGGTAATACGGCGGCAGGAACGCCTTGGTGATGCGGCGAGACAGCTCGGAATGGTCCTCGTCGACCACCGCGATCGAGGCGCGGTGCAGCTCCTGCGAGCTGCTCTGCGCCTGGCTGATGACGGCGACCGTGAACGAATAGATCACGAGCCCGATCAGCACGACATCGCCGAACAGGCTGCGCAGCTCCTTGGTGCCCAGCCAGAAGATGTTGGACAGCGACCGCAGCATGGCTCAGTGCTCCTGCTTCGGAAGCATCAGGAGGCTGACCGCGGTCAGCGCGGGAATGAAGACCAGCAGCGCCAGGATGTCCATGCCGACATCGGCAAAACCCAATCCCTTGGTGAAGGTGCCGACCGTGATCGGCCGGTAGTAGGTCATCGGAAAGCCCATGCCGATCAGCCGCGCGGCGCCGGACAGCGAGGAGACCGGGACCAGCATTCCGGAGAACTGTGTCGCCGGCAGCACGGTCAGGATCGCGGTGCCGAACAGCGCCGCGATCTGGGTGCGGCAGAAGGTCGAGATCAGCATGCCGAAACCGGTCGTCGTGAACACATAGACGAAGGTGCCGGCGAGCAGCGGCAGGAAGGCGCCCTTCAGCGGCACCCGGAACAGCACCAGCGCCATGACGAACATCAGCACGAAATTCGTCAGCGCGACGCCGACATAGGGCAGCTGCTTGCCGATCAGGAACTCCAGCCGCGTCACCGGTGTGACGTAGAGATTAGTGATCGAGCCGAGCTCCTTCTCGCGCACCACCGCCAGCGCCATCAGGATCGCCGGGAACAGCGCCAGCAGCAGCGCGATCGTGCTCGGCGCCATCGCATAGATGCTGTCGAACGCCTGATTGTACTTGAAGCGGATCTCGACATTGACCGGCGCCGCGGGCAGCGCCTGCGTCGTCTTCACCGCGGGATCGGACAGATAGAGCTGGTGCGTGCCTTCGAGATAGCCACGGATGGTCTCGGCGCGGAACGGCATTGCGCCGTCGATCCAGGCCGAGACGAACACCGGCCGTCCCCGCTTGAGATCGACGCCGAAATTCGGCGGGATCTCGATCGAGGCCTTGATGTCGCCGCTCTTCATGCGCCGCTCCAGCTCGGCATAGTCGGCGAGCGGCGGCTTCTCCACGAAGTAGCGCGATCCCCTGAGCTCGGCGAGATAGGCGCGGCTTTCCGGCGACTGGTCGCGGTCGAGCGCGGCAAAGGTGAGATTGTTGACATCGGTGGAGATGCCGAAGCCGATCACGATCATCAGGAACGCGGTGCCGAACAGCGCGAACATCAGCCGGATCGGATCGCGGATCAGCTCCAGGCCCTCGCGGATCGTATAGGCCAGCAGCCGCCGCGAGCTGAAGGCGGGCTGGCGCTGGTCGCCCTGCGCTGCCGTTGCATGCGGCTGGTCGGGGCTCGCCTGGGTGAGAGTGACCGGCGGATCGGCGACGCCGGCGTCCTGCTCGAGGAAGGCGATGAAGGCCTGTTCGAGCGTCTGCGCTCCCTTGGCCGCGATCAGCCCGTCCGGCGTGTCGGTGGCGAGCACGCGCCCCTCATGCATCAGCGACAGCCGGTCGCAGCGCGCGGCCTCGTTCATGAAATGCGTGGAGACGAAGATGGTCATCTCGTCCTGCCGCGACAATTCGATCAGCAGCCGCCAGAACTGGTTGCGCGCCACGGGATCGACCCCCGAGGTTGGCTCGTCCAGGATCAGCAGGTCGGGCTTGTGGACGATCGCCACCGCGAGCGACAGCCGCTGCCGAATGCCGAGCGGCAGATCAGCGGCGAGACCGTCGACATGGTCGGCGAGATCACAGCGATCGATGAGCTCGGCGATCCGCTTGTCGGCGGTGGCGCCGGGCAGGTGAAACAGACGGGCATGCAGCACGAGGTTCTGCCGCACCGTGAGCTCGCCATACAGCGAGAACGCCTGCGACATGTAGCCGACCCGGCTGCGCGATTGATGGTTGCCGGCCTCCATCGAGCGGCCGAAGATCAGCGCCTCGCCCGCGGTCGGCGGCAAGAGCCCGGTGAGCATCTTCATCGTCGTGGTCTTGCCGCAGCCGTTCGAGCCGACGAAGCCGAAGATCTCGCCCTTGCGAATCGCGAAATTGACGCCGTCGACGGCGGTGAAATCGCCGAAGCGGCAAGTCAGGTCGCGCGCGACAATGACGGTCTCGTGGCTGCCGTCGAGTTCGGCCTTCGGCGGCATGGCCGCCTCGTCCCGTGCGGCGCCATCGGGCAGCAGCGCGACGAACGCATCCTCAATCGTCGCCGCGCCGGTCTGCGCCTTCAGCTCGTCCGGCGCGCCGGTCGCGAGCACGCGGCCATCGTTCATCGCGATCAGCCAGTCGAAACGCTCGGCCTCCTCCATGTAGGCGGTGGCGACGATGACGCTCATGCGGTTGGCGCTGCGCGCCCTGAGCCGGTCGATCAGGTCCCAGAACTGCCGCCGCGACAGCGGATCGACGCCGGTGGTCGGCTCGTCCAGGATCAGGAAGTCGGGATCGTGGATCAGCGAGCAGCACAGGCCGAGCTTCTGCTTCATGCCGCCGGACAATTTTTTCGCCGGCCGGTCGGCGAAGTCAGCCAAGGCCGTCGCGTCCAGCAGCTCGGCGATGCGCCAGTCGCGCTCGGCGCGGGATTGGCCGAACAGCCGGGCGAAGAACACGATGTTCTCGCGCACGCTGAGATCGGGATAGAGATTCTTGCCGAGACCCTGCGGCATGTAGGCGATCCGCGGGCAGACCTGCTCGCGCGCACGCCGGTCGGCCATGTCGGCGCCGAGCACGACGGCATCGCCCGACTGGATTGCGCGGGCGCCGGCCAGGATCGACAGCAGCGACGATTTGCCGACGCCGTCGGGGCCGATCAGGCCGACGACGCAGCCACCGGGAATCTTGAGCGAGACGTCGTCGAGGGCGGTGATCTCGCGATAGCGCTGGGACAGTTGCCTCACCACCGCGACGGGAGGCGCTGATGTGCTCATGGCGCAGCTTGCAGACGCGCGGGCCAGGCGGTGTCGGGATTCCAGCGGACATACGCCACGCCCGGCAGACCGCTGCGCACCGCGTCGGCATGGGCGGCGAGCCTGTCCTGGTCGACGCGCACGCGGATTCGGAACATCAGCTTGTCGCGCTCGCTGCGGGTCTCGACCGTCTTCGGCGTGAACTGCGCCTGGCTGGCGACGAACGAGACCTTCGCCGGGATCGGTCGATCCGGATAGGCGTCGAGCACGATGCGCGCGTCGCTGCCGATCTTGACCTTGCCGACCTCCTCGGTCGGCAGGAACACGTCCATGTAGACATAGCCGGTGTCGAGCATGGTGAAGACCTTGCCGCCGGCGCCCAGCACCTCGCCGACATTGGCGAGCCGATACTGGATGCGGCCCGGCTTCGGCGCGATCAGCGAATTGTCGGCGATCTGGACCATGTACAGCGCGACGTCGTGCCGGACCGCTTCCAGCGAGCGCTGCGCTTCCGATATCTTTGCTTGGGCGCCAGTCAGGCCGGCGGTCGCGGCGTCGAGCGCCTGCTGGCGCTGGTCGGCGAGCTCACGCGTCGTCCAGCCACTTTGCAGCAGGCTCCGCGTGCGCTCCATCTCCTGTTCGGCCAGCGTCTTCTGCGATTGCAGCTGCGCGAGATTGGCCTGCGCCTGATCGACCACATGCTGCGCCTGTTCGGCCTGGGCCTCTGCCTTCGACAGCGACTGCTGCAGCTCCTTGGTGTCCATGCGCGCCACGATCTGGCCGGCCTCGACGAGATCGCCGATATCGGCGCGCAGTTCGGCGACGCGGCCGGCATATTTGGTGGCGATATCGATCTCGTCCGCCTCGATACGACCATTGCTGACGCTGATGCCGAGCGGCAGCGGCGGGTGAAGCTGCTGCCACCACACGTAACCGCCGCCGCCCGCCGCGCCGAGAACAGCGAGCAGCAGCACCAGCGGCCACATCACCCGCTTCCGTTGCGGCTGATGCGCCACGGGAACGGGCATGGCGGGATGCGGCACCACCGTTGCGGCCTCAGTGCGCGGCTGTGGCACAAGCCTGGTATCGTTGACGCGCTCAGTTTCCTGCTGATCCATTCCAAGACGCCTTCGTCGCTGACGCAGGCGCTTGCTTTGCCATACGGCTCCCGAAAACCGTTGACTCAGCTCAACGGCGCGCAGCGTTCAGCCGCCGGGTGGCGTGGATCGCGATCACGTTTGGGTTACGGCTCCGTGCCGGACATCCTGGCTCTGGCCACGATCGCCACGGACTTCGCGCGGCGTCAGGCCATATTGGCGGCGGAACGAGCGGTTGAAGTGCGAGAGATCCCCGAAGCCGACATCATAGGCGATGCTGGCGATCCCGAGCTGGCCGTGGGCAGGATCGCACAGCATGCGATGGGCGTTCGCGAGGCGCAAACCGGCGAGGAATGCGGAGAAGGTCGTGCCGTCGATCTCGAACAGACGCTGCACATAGCGGGGCGTGACGTTCAACTTCGCCGCAAGCGTCGATACGGACACGTCGCGACGCCGGCTGTTGGCGACCAGAAACGATTTGGCGAGCTTGAGCCGGGCGGCGCGCAATCCGCGCGCGCGCATCGTCTCGGCCATGTCGACGGACGGACCGATCGCGAGCGCCAGCAGATCCTGGACGTGACGCACCGACAGATTCAAGAGCTGCGCATCGATCGCACCGCCGCTGCTCATGAGCCAGCTCGCATAGTGATCGAGCAGTTGCAGCGCGCCGTGCCCTGCGGGAATCGGCCGCATCACCGCATCCTCGATGCTGAGATCGGCCGCTTCGATCATCACGCGCGGCACACGCAGGGTCAACGACCGGCCGTTGCTCGCGCGATGGAACGCGCACGGCTCGGCGCCGCTCAGGATCACCGCATCGCCTTCGCGCAGCTCCTGAGCCTGATGCGCGGCTTCCACGAATGCGGTCCCCTCGCGATTGATGGCGAGCAGCACGGTGTCGGCGCCCTCGGTCAGATGTCGGCCGGATCGCGAGATCCGCGCCGGCGTCGCCCAGGCATCGAACAGCTGCAATCCGGGCAGCGCCAGCGCGCGATTATGCGCCTTGAAGGCGACGTCCGGCGCGGGCTCAAAGTCCACCCGCAGCATCACCTGGCCGTAATGCTCGCGCCAGAACGCAGCCCGTTCGTGCTCCGCGATCCGGTCGGTCGAAAACTCGACGATCTGAGAATTGAGACCCGACATGCAATCACCCGCGACTGATCCGATTGCGACCGAGAATGGTTCGCTCCGACGGTTCGATACCGTCATCTGCTTGCGGCAGGCGTCCTCTGATCAGGGGACGCGGGCTCACATGCGCTGCTCGAATGTGAACCGGATCACCTCTGATCGCCGCAGCCTCGGCATTCGTCGTCCAACGCCAAGACTCACGCGCATGGGAATGTTGCCGTCCGTCCCTCTCACAACCAATGAGGACGAGGATGACACTGTCTGGACGATGTTTTTGCGGAGCCGTCGAAATCGAGGTGACCGGGGCGCCGGAGGCCATGGGCTATTGCCACTGCCGCTCCTGCCGGTCGTGGTCGGGCGGCCCGGTCAATGCCTTCAGTCTCTGGAAGCCGGATGCGGTCAGGATCACATCGGGCGCGGAGCACGTGGCGATGTTTCAGAAGACGGCGCTGAGCCAGCGGCAATACTGCACGAAATGCGGCGGGCATCTGATGACCAACCACCCGCCGCTCGGGCTGATCGACGTGTTCGCGGCGACCCTGCCCGAGCTTGCGTTCCAGCCCGCGGTCCACGTCAACTATGCGGAAACGGTGCTGCCGATGCGCGACGGACTGCCGAAGCTGAAGGATTTTCCGCGCGAGTTCGGCGGCTCGGGCGACACTGTGCCCGAATAGCCCGGCACGCAGCGAGCCTGGAGGACTCGTCGCCTCCAGGCTCTCGGCCTCGGCCGGTCGGAACCGGTGAACCTGTCGCGGCGCATGGCGACTCACAAGGGACTATCATCCACCCGTCAGGGTTGACATTGCAGACCCGCGCGACCGGCCCGGGCCATTGCAGCGAGGTGACCGTGACGAGCGAGCTCTACGCGCAGGCGCTGGACGCCATCTATCAGGGCTTTGCGGACCCTGATGGCATCACCGACACGCTCGGCTCGATCCGGACACTGATTGGCGCCGAGGGCGCCACATTGGAAGTGATCGACACGACCACGTCGCGCCCGCTGGTCTTTCATAGCAGCGGCGTCGCCTCGGCCGAGGGCGACGACTATCTGGCTCATTTCGCGCCACGCAATCCCCGCCTGGCGGTCGCGGCGCGTCAGCGCCGAGGCGAGCTGTGCTGGGACTATCAGGTCATGGACGAACGCGCGATGAGCCGGGACCCGTTCTACGCGGAGTTCCTGCCGCGGGCCGGGCTCCGCTACTTCGTCTCCGCAGTGATCGAGCACACGCCTCGGCAATTCGTCGCCCTCACCTTGCAGCGCGCGCGACGACAAGGTCATGTCGGATCGGCCGAGATCGCGCAGCTGCGGCGTCTGACACCGCATCTGCAACGCGCCTATGATTGGCGGCGGCGTTTTGGCGCGGCGTCAGGCGAGTTCGACACGCGAGCGCTCGACCTTCTGACGGACGGCGTCGCGCTGCTCGGCGCGAAGGGCCAGGTCGTCTATCTCAATCCGAGCCTGCAGGCGATGTCGGCAGAAGGCGGCCTGCTTCGGATCGATCAGCGCGGCATTCACTTCCGCTCCGGCGATGTCAGCCGCCGCTTTGCCCGCGCTCTTGGCGCGGTCGCCGGGATCGGAAACCTTGCCGGCGAGGAGACGGCGATCGATTTCCTGGCGCCTCGCACCGACGGCCTGCCGCCATGCACGATTTCACTGCGCGCGCTGCCGCGCGTCCGCTTGCGCTCAGACCTTCCCGACGCGGCCGCGATCATGCTGGTGCGCGATCCGCTGACCGATCGCGCGGCGGCGCGGCTGCTGCAGGAGCTGCATGGACTGACCCGGGCGGAGGCCCAGCTCGCCTGCGCCCTGAGCGGCGGCATGACGGCTGTCGAATATGCGGCCCATCGCGGCGTCAAGGTCACCACGGTCTATACGCATCTGAAGCGCACGCGCGAGAAGACGGGATGGCGCGGCGTCGCCGAGCTGACCCGGCGCGTGCAGGAAATCTCGATCGGGCTTCGAATGAACTGATCCGGCCTACGGCCGTGCGGCGTCCGCCATGAGCCAGGTGAGCGCGTCGCGGACGCGGGTGACGACGTCCACGTAGTCGCGTCTGGCATCCTGGCGGAACAGCCGGACGGACGGATACCAGGGACTGTCGTCGCGATCGAGCAGCCAGCGATAATCCGGCGTGTAGGGCAGCATGATCCAGGTCGGCTTGCCCATCGCGCCGGCCAGATGTGCGACGCTGGTGTCCACGGTGATGACGAGATCCAGCGCATCGATCAGCGCCGCGGTGTCGACGAAGTCACTGATGTCGGAGGTCAGATCGATGATGTCGTCGCGCGCGGCGAGCTCGATCTTGTCGACGGCCCGCGGCTCCTTCTGCAGGCTGACGAATTGCGCCCCGGTCTCGCGCAACGGCGCGAGCATGGCCAGCGGCAGCGATCGGTTGTGATCGTTGAGATGAGCGGGATTGCCCGACCACACCAGACCGACGCGCAGGCGGTCACGCGGGCCGAGCCGCTGCTCCCAGGTCGCGCGACGCGCGTCAGGCGGTCGCGGCAGATAGCTCGGCATGGCCGGAATGGTGTCGAGGCGGGTGGCGAAGGCCAGCGGCAGGCTCGACAGCGGGCAGTGATAGTCGACCGCGGGCGGTGCGTCCTTGCCGCGGGCGAGACATTGCGCCACGCCCTCCAGTCCCGCGAGGAGAGGCTGCAGGGCGGCGTCGACCTCGAGGACCACGCGCGCACCTTCGGCGGCGACCAGCGTGGCATAGCGGGCGAACTGGATGCTGTCGCCGAATCCCTCGTCGCTGTGCAGCAGGATCGTCTTGCCGGCCAGCGGCGCATCAGCCAGCCACATCGGCGCATCGAAATTGCGCTCGACGAAGCCGACGGCGCGGCACTTGCGGCCCCATTCGCGTCCGGCCCAGCCGCGGGCGAAGTCGCCCGTCAGCAGCCGGAACAACGCCGCATTCCAATGCGCGTCGGCGAAGTCGGGCCGCAGCGCGATGGCGCGATCGAAACTCGCGAACGCCTCCTCGAAGCGATGCAGCTCGGCCAGCGACGTCGCGCGATGATTGTAGAAGTCCGCGGTCTGCGGCCGGATCGCGATCGCCCGGTCGAACATCGCGATCGCCTCGTCGTGGCGGCCGAGATTCTGCAGGATGCAGCCATAGCTGTTGGCGAAATCGGGATCGTGCGGCGACAACGCCTGCGCGCGCTGGCCAAAGACCTGCGCCTCCTCGTAGCGGCGGAGGCGCCGCAGCGAGATGCCTTTGAGGCAGAGCACGCCGGCCTGGTCGGGCTGGCGCTGCAAGGACTGATCGAAATTCGCGAGCGCTTCGGGATAGCGACCGGCGTCGAAATGAATCGCGCCGGCCCGGTTGGCGGCGTCGACATGATCAGGCTGCAGCTTCAGCGCCTGTTCAAAGGCGAGCGCGGCCTCGTCGCGCCGCCCTTGCGCCTCCAGCACGTCACCGAGACGAAGCCAGGTCGCGATACGATCGGGCGCGAGCTGCAGCAGGCGGTCGCAGGCGAGCGCCGCCTCGGCATGCCGCTCCCTCGCCTGGAGCAGCTCACCGAGCGCATCCCAGCTGTCCACGGCCTCCGGCTGCAGTTGCAGCGCGCGATCATAGGCCTTGATCGCCTCGTCGAGCCGACCAGCCAGCCGCAGCGCCTGTGCAAGGCCGATGAAGGACTCCGGCGCGGAGATGTCCTGGCGGATCGCGCGCGCGAACCACTCGATCGCATCATCGGCGCGCTTCAGCGCGAGGCAGACCTGGCCCATCGCGCGCAGCGCGTCGATCGACGCTGCATCCAGCGTCAGCGCGCGACGACAGGCATCCTCAGCCTCGTTGAGCTGGCCCGTGCGCAACAGCCTCAGCGCTGCCTGGCACAGCGCTTCGGGCGTCCCCCCGAGCCCCGACGATCCGGGTTTGACCGGGGATTTGCCGGAGTGCCGGCGCGGCTTGTGCTTCATCGCGGGATCTCTGCGCTCGTCGGTCGAGCGGTAGATGATTCCCGGGTGCGCGGAAAGATTGTGCTAACTCCCCAACCCGCGCGGGATAGACGCTCAGGAGACCGGCACCGGCGCAAGCGGGACGGCATCCAGGCCGCCGAAGCGGCGCTCGCGGCCGCGGAACGAGGCGAGCGCCGCCGCCAGATCCGCCGCATCGAAGTCGGGCCACATACGCTCGGTGAAGTGCAGCTCGGCATAGGCGCCTTCCCAAAGCAGGAAGTCCGAGAGGCGCTGTTCGCCGGAGGTGCGGATGATCAGGTCGACATCGCGCAAGCCGGCTTCGCCGGTGACGAGATCGGAGAACGCCTCGCGCGTCAGGCCATCGACGGCACCGGCCTTGGCCGCGGCCTGGAGGATCGCATCGCGCGCCGAATAGTCGACCGCGATGCGCAGATGCAGGGTCCGGCCGTTGCGGGTGGCCGCTTCGGCCCGGCCGATCGCATCGGCGATGCCGCCCGGCAGACGGTCGCGGCGGCCGATGACGGTGAGGCGGACGCCGTTGCGCACCAGCGCCTCGACCTCGCTGGCGAGATACACCCGCAGCAGCGCCATCAAGGCGGAAACCTCGGCGCGTGGGCGGCGCCAATTGTCGCTCGAAAAAGCATAGAGCGTCAGCGTCGCGACGCCCTGATCCGGCGCGGCTTCGACGACGCGGCGGATCGCCTCGACGCCCGCCTCATGGCCACGCAGCCGCGACAAGCCTTGGCGGGTCGCCCAGCGGCCATTGCCATCCATGATGATGCCGACGTGCAGGCCATCCATCACAGCAGGCGATTTCGGTTGCAGACTACTTTGCATTGCAAAGCTCCAGGTCAAAAAAATGCGATGGAAGGTTCAGGCGCGACCGGTGACGAGGCCGACCGTCGCGGGCGGATTCTCCCTGCCCGCAGCCGCCGCGGCATCGCGGACGAGGCGCTCGAGCACCGCGAGATAGTCGAGAAAGCGGCGACGCCCCGCCTTGGTCAGCCGGCAGGAGGTATGCGGGCGATTGCCCTCATATCCCTTGGTGACCTCCACGAGGCCCGCCTCCTGGAGCACCTGCAGGTGACGCGACAGATTGCCGTCGGTCAATCCGCACAGTTGCTTGAGGTCGGCAAAGGCAAGGCCCTTGGGATGCGCCATCAGCGAGGTCAGCAGGCCAAGCCTGGCCTTCTCGTGAATGACGCGGTCCAGGCCGTCATAGGAGAACGGCGCGCTGCCGTCAGTCTTCGACATCGGACTCTCCGGTCGCAAAATGCAGAATGCCCGCCATCAGGGCCTGGCCGATCGCGAACGGCAGGCCCATGGTCCAGGGCGACAAGGCATGGCTCGCGCTGCCCACCAGCAGCACCGCGAACCCCGCCAGGAAATAGAACGCACCGGCCAGCGCGACCGTGCGCGGCAACGAGCGAACCGACGCGAACACGCCGAGCGAGGTCAGGATCTGCCAGAGTCCCGGCAACATCCAGAGCGCCTCCGGCGCGAACTTCCACATGAGAACCGCGAGCAGCACGCCCGCGATTCCGGCCGGCAGGAACTGCTCGACCGCCTGGTGGATCATCGCGTCCGCCAAGCCGGAGTGATGCCGGCGCGACCGCGCCCGCATCTCGATCCCGATCATCGTCAGCGACACCAACGCGGCCACCGCCCAGCCGAGCAGGAACGCCGGCGCATCCTCGGTGGGATCGCGCAGGAAAACCTGCTGCAGCGACGCAGTGACGAGCGCAACCGCCGACGTGACGGCCATCGTGGCCGGCCCATAGCCGCGAAAGGCCGTGCCTGCCGCAAGCTGGCTGCGGATCGCGATGATGTCCGCCAGCGCCTTGTCGAGGTCGCGCATGTCTCACCTGAAGCCCAGGAGGGTCGCTTCACTTTGCGATGCAAAGCATACACGATCGCAAAGTTGACGCAAGCCCGCACCGGCCGGTGGCCCCGACAACGGGGCCGGAGCCTTCATCAGGGCGCGCTGGCCGAGATCAATAGTAGGAGTAGCGGTGGACGCGACGCGGCGGGGGCATATCCACGTAGACCGAGGGGCCGCGATGCGCGCTCTCGAACGCCACGCGCGGATTGATGCCGCAACCGGCGTTGCGCCCGGATGCACTGGCCCGGCACTGCTCGAAGGTCTGGTAGGAGCAATCGCCGGGGTAACCCACGCCCCTGCCCTGCACGCACCAGGGATAGTCGATCCCCCCGGCCGCGGCTGGCGTGGCCGCGCCGCCGCTGACGAGTGCAACGCCGACGAGGCCGGCCGCCATCATCATAACCTTGCGCATGATCTGTTCCTCTTCTGCCGCGAAGATTGCATCACACTGGCATGGTTAAAAAACGACGGATTGGCGGATTGGATCACCGAGCAAGGCGATGACGTGTCGCAGGCGGGGCACGTCACCGATCCCGCGGCCGCGCCGCCTCAATCCAGCTTCAACCCGGCGAAATCGACCACCTTCTTCCACTTCTCCGTCTCGGCCGCGACCTGCGCACCGAACTGCTCCGGCGATTGGACCAGCGGCTCACCACCGAGATCGACGAGTCGCTTCTTGATGTCCGGCTCCGTGAGCACCGCATTGACCTGCTTGTTGAGCTTCTCGACGATCTCCTTCGGCGTGTTCTTCGGTGCGCCCATGCCGAACAGCGCGCTCGCCTCGTAGCCTGGCACGGTCTCCGCGATCGCCTGGATGTCGGGGAGTTGCGGCGAGCGCTCCTGGGTGGTGACGCCGAGCGCGCGCAGCGAGCCGGAGCGGATGTGCTGAATGATCGAGGGCATATTGTCGAAGATCACCTGAACCTGGCCGCCAAGCATGTCGGTGATCGCGGGCGCGGCGCCTCGATAGGGCACATGCTGCATCTTGGTGCCGGTCATCGCCATGAACATCTCGCCGGACAGATGCACCGACGTTCCGTTGCCCGAGGACGCCATGTTCACCTTGCCCGGATTTTCCTTCAGATAGGCGATGAACTCGGCCACGGTCTTGGCCTTGATGTCGCCGTTCACGGTCATGACGTTCGGCACGCGGTTGAACGAGGCCACCGGAGCGATGTCGCGCACGAAGTTGAACTTCAGATTGGGATAGAGGCTCGCATTGATGTAGTTCGCCGGATTGACCAGCAGCAGGGTGTATCCATCCGCCGTCGCGTTCACCACCGACTCGGTGCCGATATTGTTGCCAGCGCCCGGCTTGTTCTCGACGATGAACTGCTGACCGAGCGTCTCGGACAGACGCTGGCCGATCAAGCGGGCCAGGATGTCGGTGGCGCCGCCGGGCGGATATCCCACCACGAAGCGAACTGGGCGGGCCGGATAGTCGGCCGCGGAGGCCTTACCAATGGCAGCGATGGACGGGACGGCGGAGGCGATCAGGCCTAGCGCGGTACGGCGTGAAATCATGCGTTTCCTCGGGTATTATCATTGAGCGGTGGTTAACGAGCCGCCAGTCGAGATTGTAACAGACCGCCGCGTTGTCGGCGAGGTCGATGTCCTGCCAGGAGAAGTCTCATGCCGGTCAAGGTCGATGCACTCGATCATCTCGTGATCAATGTCGCCGATGTGGACCGCACGACGGCCTGGTACCAGGCGGTCCTTGGCATGAAGGTCGAGAGCTTCGATCCCGGCCAGGGCAAGGTGAGGCGCACATCGCTGAAGTTCGGGAACCAGAAGATCAATGTGCGACCGAAGGACGCGGACAAGATCGACTGGTTCACCGCCGATCACGTAATGGCCGGCAGCGACGATCTGTGCTTCCTGACCGGCGGCACGCCGGACGAGGTCGTCGCGCACCTGCAGGCGCTCGGCGTCGCCATCGAAGAGGGGCCGGTCGCCAAGCAGGGCGCCCGCGGCACCCTGCGCTCGGTGTATTGCCGGGATCCCGACGGCAACCTCATCGAGATCTCGTCATATCAGGACTGAGACGAGGTTACTTGATCGCCGTCTCGCCGCTCTTCTCCATCTTGGCGACGATGTCGCTTTGCAACCAGCCGGTCAGTTGCGCGACATCTGTCGCTTGCTTGGCGAAGCGCGCCGGAAGTTCCTCTTTATATGTTTTCGCCGCCGCGCAAGTAGCCTCCCCACGCCAGGGGTGGTGCTGGATATAGCGGCCCTGGAAGTTGCTGCGGTCCTTGGTCTCCGTGAACACGATGTCCTCAGGGAAGGATTTCGCGTCGTAGCGGACATGCAGCCGGGTGACATAAGCATTCGATCCGGGAGCGACATTGCGTCGAGCGCTGAACGGCGCGTCGTCATCACTGCCGATCCAGCGCGCGCCGAGTTCGACCAGCTCCTTGTTGCTCATCGGATCGGCGGCGCAGGGATCGCACCAACCCATGTCCCAGGCATATTCGACGAACACCGCCTGCATGTTTTCCCGCGCGACAGCCCGCTCGAACAGCGCCTTGTAGAACGGACCGAACTCGTTCTTCAGATACAGCGGGACGTCGATGTCCGACGGGATCTTCACCGTCCGGTAGTTCGCCGCCTCGACGCGGCCGTTCTTGGTGAGCGCGTAGATGATGAGGTCCTGCGGTCCCTTGGCGTTCACCGTGCCGAGCCGCAGCGGCACCATGAATTTGGGGCTCTGGTAGCGCACCTGCAGTGGCCGCAGATTGCCGGTACCCAGGTTCTTCATGCGATCGACATTGACCTTGGCGACGAAGAACCGCATGCCCTGCTTGATATAGCTGCCGAGCACGGCCTCGGCGCCTTGCGGAATCCGATACTGGTTGTCGGTCAGCCAGCGCGTCAGCCCGTCGCTCTCCTGCGCCGACAGGATCAGCACGTCATATTCGGCGACATCGTAGCTGGCTTCGATGGTGACGCCGTAGGAGCGGCTAGCGCGTTCCTGCACCACGCCGACCGCCGCCGGATACGGAATCCCGCTGCGGGAGAACGCGATGCGCGGACGACACGGATCTTCGTCGTGATACTCCACCAGCCGCGGCGCGGTGTATTTGTCGAGATGCTCGATCGTCTTCGGCTCGACCACGCCGATCTGCTTGCGCTCGATGAAGGTCGGCACGGGAACGACGACGGCGAACTCCTTCACGTCGCCCTCGAAGTCACTGGCCATGGTGATCGCGGTCTGCTCGCCGTCGCGGGACAGCACGACCTTCGAGGACTGGTTGAACAGCTTGGCGTCGGCCTGGGCGACGTAGAAGCCGCAGAAGGCGTTGGCCGGCGCGATCGCCGCGTTTGCCAGGATCGCGGTCGCAGCCACGCTGGTTCGGACGAGTTTGCGAAAGCGCAGGGTCATGTCGAAACTCCATGGGGAACGGGACAGCGCCAGGAAAAACGTGCAGCCGGGATGAGACGGTCGAGCAGCAGCGTGAGCGGCGACAGCGCGATCAGCGCGACATAGAGCGCCGGCCGCATCTGCCAGAAGAAGGCGAGGTAATGCGCCGCGACCGCCACGGTCAGCGCGAACAGCAGCCGGCCGGCGCGCGAATCCGGCGTCGTGCGCGGGTCGGAGATCATGAAGAAGGTGAAGATCAACAGCGAGCCGCTCTGGAGCTGATGAAGTGGGATCGCGAGGGGATCGCCGAGCCAGGCGGCGCGCAGCAGCAGCAGCGCGGCGTGGCTGGCGAAGAAATAGACGGCGATGTCGGCCCGGCGGGACGCGCTCAGCACCAGGATCGCGAAGAAGCCGGCAAGGCTTGCGAACCAGATCTCGGTGCCCCACTGACCGGGCGAGATCCACACGCCCTTGGTGGTGAACAGCAGCACCACGATGGCAAGGCCCGCGGGATTGAACACGTGCTTGCCGTCGATTCGCAGCACGAATTTCGAACCGATCGCGATCAACGCTGCCGCCGCATGCAGCCACAGCGCATCCGCGCGCAGCAGCAGGCTGAGTGACAGGCCCGTGATCAACGGCGATCGGAGATCGAGCGGTGTGCCGGACAGGCGGCAGCAGACGATCTGCGTGAGCAGCGCGGTCGTGACCGCGATCACGCTCGCGGCGGGCCGGGCGCCGAAATCAATGACCGCGAAATTGATCGCGAGCAGCGTGGCCAATGCCGCGATCTGGAAATAGCGAGCGTCGGGCAACCGCCATGGTCGTGGCAGGTCCAGCATGCAAACCTCCGGGCGCGTTTCGCCGCGCCATTGGTCGCTTCGAAAGGATAGCGGGTTCAATCCGGATTTGATTGCGCCGCCGGCAGGTGGCAGAAGATCAGGACAAGCACGAAGCGGCAGCAGACAGGCCGCCGACGAGACGATGGGAACGAAGATGAACGAACCAAGGATTGCGCTCGGCACCGTGACGCCCTTCGACGGCATGGACGTGCCATGGCTGTTGAGGCTGCGCAGCGAGACCCGGCGCGATCATCCGTTCCTGATCTGGGCGCCCTTCGACGCCCCGGCGCGCAAATGGACCTATGGCGAATTTCATGATCGCGTCGGCGCGCTAGCCGCCGGGCTCGTCAAGCGCGGCATCGGGCCCGGCGAGGCCGTGCTGATCCATCTCGACAATTGCATCGAGGCCATGCTTGCCTGGTTTGCCTGCGTCGAACTCGGCGCGCTGGCGGTCACCACCAACACCCGCTCGGCAGCGGCCGAAATGAACTACTTCGCCGGACATTGCCGCGCGGTGGCGGCGATCACACAGCCCGCTTATGGGGAGATGATCGCGGCACACTGCCCCGACATCCGCTGGATGGCGGTGATCTCGCATGATCCGGGTCAGCCCACCGCCCCGGCCGTCGAGCGAGGCGAGCGCTTCGAAGCGCTGTTCGCCGACAGCGCCGACCGGCCGCGTCGGCCGGTCGATCCTCTCGCACCGTGCAGCGTGCAGTACACGTCGGGGACGACATCACGGCCGAAGGCGGTGCTGTGGACACACGCCAATGCGCTCTGGGGCGCCAAGGTCAATGCCGTGCACGAGGACCTGCATCAGAACGACGTGCACCAGACCTATCTGCCGCTGTTCCACACCAATGCCCTGGCCTATTCGATGCTGGCGACGCTGTGGGTTGGCGCCAGCTGCGTGATCCAGCCGCGTTTCTCGGCCAGCCGGTTCTGGCCGGTGGCGATGCAGCACGGCTGCACCTGGACCTCGACCATTCCGTTCTGCCTGAAGGCGCTGCTCGACCAGGAGGTGCCGAAGGATCACAAGTTCCGCCTCTGGGGCACGTCCGTGTCCGATCCGACCATCTTCTCCAAGTTCGGCATCAAGATCATCGGCTGGTGGGGCATGACCGAGACCATCACCCACGGCATCATCGGCGAGATCGATCAGCCGAACACGCCGATGTCGATCGGCCGCGCCGCGACCGAATACGCTATCCGCATCACCGATGATGACGGCCGGCCAACCGAGGTCGGCGGCACCGGCAATCTCGCCATCAAGGGCGTGCGCGGCCTGTCGCTGTTTGCAGAATATCTCTACAACGAGGAGGCGACGCGCACGAGCTATGATGCCGAGGGCTTCTTCCTGACCGGCGACCGGGTCACGCGGCTGCCGAACGGCTTCATCAAGTTCGGCGACCGCACCAAGGACATGCTCAAGGTCGGCGGCGAGAACGTCGCGGCGTCCGAGATCGAGCAGGTGATCGTCACCGTGCCGGGCGTGCGAGAGACGGCGGTGGTCGCCAAGAAGCATCCGATGCTCGACGAGGTGCCGGTCGCGTTCGTGATCCCGCACGACAGCGCCAGGCGCGACGATCTGGCCGACAGGGTGCTCGCCGCCTGCCGCGCGGGCCTCGCGGACTTCAAGGTGCCGCGCGAAGTCAGGCTGGTCGACGAGATGCCGCGCTCGACCTTGGAGAAGGTCGCCAAGGCCGAGCTGCGCAAGCTGCTCGATTGAGGCCGCGCCGCGGACCGCCGCTGCGGCTCAGTCCATCGTGACCCGGATCGGCAGCGTCTTCGGTCCGTTCACGAAGGTCGCCTGCGTCATCTTCACCGGTCCGGCGAGCGACAGCGACGTCAGCCGCGGCAGCAGCTCCTCGAACAGGATGCGCATCTCGAGCTTGGCGAGATGCTGTCCGAGGCAGAGATGCGCGCCATATCCGAACGCGACATGCCGGTTCGGCTTGCGATCGCAGCGGAAGCTGTCGGGCCGCTCGAACACCGCCTCGTCGCGGTTGCCCGAGGCGTAGCACAGCATCAGCCAGTCGCCCTTCGCGATCCTGCGGCCGCCGAGCTCGGTGTCGGCGGTGGCGCTGCGCATGAAATGCTTGACTGGCGTCATCCAGCGGATCGCCTCGTCGACGAGACCGGGGATCAGCGCAGGATCGGCCTTCACGCGCGCGAACTGCTCCGGGTCGTCCGCCAACGCCCAGATCGCGCCGGCCGTCGATGACGACGTCGTGTCGTGACCCGCGGTGGCGACGATCATGTAGTAGCTGGTGCGGTCATGCAGCGGCATGTCCTCGCCGTTGATCCTGGCGTTGGCGATGACAGTGGCGAGATCGTCGCGCGGATGCGCACGGCGATCCGCAGTGATGCGCTCGAAATAGGCCGCGAAATCGGCCACGACCGCCTGCAGCATCGCGGCGAACACCTCGGCGGAGAGCGCCTCGCGCACCCGCGCCGTGTCCGGGTCCTGCGGACCGAACAGCTCCTGTGTCAGCTTGAGCATGCGCGGCTCGTCCTCTTCCGGCACGCCAAGGATCTCCATGATGACATGCAGGGGATAGCCGAGTGCGACATCGGCGACGAAATCGCAGACGCCGCCATGGGCCGCGGCCCTGGCCGCCATGCGACCGACGGTGGCGCGCGCGATCTCACGAATCCGCGGTTCGAATTTGGCAATGTTGGCGGGCATGAACCAGCCCTGCGTCAATGCGCGATATTTCGGATGATCCGGCGCATCCATCTGCACCAGCGAGCGAACGAGATTGGGCTGGCCGGTGATCTTGTGCACGCGCTCCAGCACGCCCTTGTTGGTCAGGGTGGTGGCGCGGTCGGCGTTGTGGAACAGATCGTTCTGGCGGCTGATGGCGAGGATGTCGGCGTGCCGGGTCACCACCCAGAACGGATCAAACGCATCGAGCTCGGCGCGGCCGAGCGGGTTGTTGGCGCGCAGCCAGCGGTAGGACTCATGGATGCGGTGGTCGGCATAGCAGGCCGGGTCGACCAGGGTCGCCGCGATGTGGTCGGGAATGACCTCGTCGGCCAGTGCCGCTGCGCCCATGCCAGTCCTCCCGCGATCTCATTGATTGGCGGGAAGACTAGTTGACCGCGATTGCGGCACACTTGCGTCCAGCGGCTACCCGGTCAGTGCGCGCCCATGGCCACGGGGCGGAACGCCTGCAGCAATTGCTGATCGAGCTTGGGCCCCATGTTCTCCATGATCTGGAATGCGCGCGCATGGGTGAAGGCCGGCCGATAGGCCCGGTTCTCGATCAGCGCGGCATAGATGTCGACGATGGTGATGAGACGCACGATGTCGCTGATCTGCTCGTTATGCAGCGCATCGGGGTAGCCGGAGCCGTCCAGGAATTCATGGTGATGCAGGATCACGTCCAGCATCTCCGACGGAAAGCCGCCCTGGCGCCACAGCGCCTCATAGCCCAGGCGCGGATGCTGGCGCAGGATGCCGATCTCCTCGGCCGTGAGCTTGCCCTGCTTGTCGAGGATGGCGACCGGAATGAAGGCCTTGCCGACGTCGTGCAGCAGCGCCGCCCGGACCAGCCGGCGCTGGTCGTCCTCGCGCATCCCGAGATGGATCGAGAAGCCGACGGCAAAGCCGGTGACGAACAGGCAATGCCGATATGTATCGTTGTGGTGGCAGCCGACCACGGTCATCCATTCGCGCAACGAGGAATGCTTGATCGCCTTGAGGATCTTGTTCTCGGCGGCGACGATGTCCGCCATGGTCAGCGCCACGCCGGCCGGCAGCTTTTCGAAGATCTTGGCCATCACGGCCTGCGCCGCCTCGACGCCGCGGTTCAGCAGCTTGCCGCGATCGGTCTCGTCATAACCGTCATCCGCCGGCAGCGCCGAGCGGACCCGCTGCAGCACGTCGGCGGGGCTGAACGGGCGCGCGATGGTGTCGGTGGCGCCGAGCGCCCAGGCCTGCATGGTGGCGTGGTGCAGCGCCTCGGCCAGCACGAACAGCCGCGGGACCTCGCTATAGGCCCGCGACGACAGCTTCTTGCGCACACGCTGCACACTTTCGGGCGAACGCAGATTGATGTCGACGATGACGCCCGAGAAGCGGTTGCCTGGATTTTCCGGGATCTCGGTGGTCGGCATCAGGTCGACGTCGCCGACCGAGCGCAGGATGCGCGCGAGCTCGCTGCTCTGATCACCGCGATCGGACGCGAGCAGGAGATGGCGCCTGGTCGCGGTCTGGGTCGCGGTCTGCTTGGCTGTCGCGCTCATACGTGCCCCTACGGTTTGCTGCCGAAGCAGGTTACCGGGATACGGGTTCGACGCGGCTTAATCGGATCGCTCAAGCTGTCTGCGTTCGGGTGAGCAAAGGGTTGAGGCAATCATTCAAATTGGATGTTCCCCGGGCACGATCCCGACCAAACGAAAACCGCCGGAGAGCATCTCCGGCGGTTTCCTGTCGTTGTGGGCCCGGCGGTACGGCTACGCCTTCATCGCCGCCTTCACCGCCGCTGCGGTCATCGGCAGCGCGCGCAGCCGTGCGCCGCAGGCGTTGTAGATGGCGTTGCCGAGCGCCGGCGCGACCACGGTCACGGCGGGCTCGCCGACGCCGGTCGCCTTCTCGCCATTGGCGATGACGGCGATCGCGACCTCCGGCACCTGGCTCATGCGAAGCGGCGTGTAGCTGTCGAAGTTGGTCTGCTCGATACCGCCATCCTTCAAGGTCGCCTTCTCGTACATCGCCAGCGACAGGCCCCACAGCGCCGCACCCTCGACCTGGGCGCGGATGTTGTCGGGATGCACCTGCGTACCGACATCCGTCGCCACGGTGAGCTTCTTCACCGTGACCTCGCCGCTCTCAGCCACCGCGACATGGGCGACGCAGGCCGTCCAGCTCGCGGTCGCGCGCTCCTGCGACGACACGCAGGCCACGCCCATGCCCTCACCCTTCGGCAGCTTCTTCGCGCCGTAGCCGGACAGGCCCATCGCCGCGAGCAGCGTGTTGCGCAGCCGCTGCGCGCCGCCATCGTTCTTGCCCTTGCCGTCGAGCAGCGCGATTCGGAACTGCGCCGGGTCCTGGCCAGAGGCGGCGGCGATCTCGTCGATCATGCTCTCGACCGCCCAGAACGTCCAACCCGGCGCCACCGAGCGGAGCTGCCCGGACGGCGTCGCATTGTGCGCGAGCTCGTTCTTGATCGCGCGCACATGGTGGTTGGGGACGGTGTAGAAGAAGTCGGCGCCGTTGACCGTGAACGAGTCGAGCGGGCCCTTCTTGTCGACCGAGGGCGTCAGGAAGTCCGGGATGCCCCAGCGCGCCGTCGGCCACGCCGAGACGACGTCATGGCTCAGCGCAATCAGCTTGCCGCTGGCGTCGATCCCCGCCTTCACTTTCTGGTAGGTGAGCGGCCGCGAGTAGTCCATCGTCATGTCGTTCTCGCGGGAGTAGATCACCTTGACCGGCTTGCCCACGGCCTTTGCCGCCTGCACCGCCGGCACCATCATGTCGGCATCGAGCCTGCGGCCGAAGCCGCCGCCGAGCCAGGCCTGGTGCATCACGACATATTTGGGATCGATCCCGGCCGCGCCCGCCGCGATCGCGCCGGAGCGGGTGGCGAACTGATTGCCGGAATAGATGTGCAGGATGTCGCCCTTGAACTCGGCGGTCGCGTTCATCGGCTCCATCGGCGCGTGGATGTTGATGCTGGTGGTGTACTCCGCCTCCAGCACCTTCACCGCGCCGGCGAGCGCCGCATTGGCATCGCCGTCCTTGACGAAGAACTGGCCGGAGTCCTCCTGCGCCTGCAGCCGCATCGCCTCGGTGATGATCTGGTCAGTGCTGACATTCGCGTAAGGGCCCTTGTCGTAGCTGATCTTGAGCGCGTCCGCCGCCTTCCTCGCATTGGCATAGGTGTTGGCCACGGCCACCACCCAGCCCGACGTCGAGCCGGTCTTGTCGTCGAGCGTCACCGCCTTGATGAAGCCGGGGACCTTCTTGGCCTCGCTATCGTCGACCGACTTCACCGTGGCGCCGAAGCGCACCGGCGGCGTCACCACCTTGCCGTAGACCATGCCCGGCAGCATCGTATCGATGCCGTATTTCGCCGTGCCGTTGGTCTTCGAGGGGATGTCGAGCTGCGGCACCGAGACGCCAATCATGGTGTACTGATCCGGCGTCTTCAGCGTGATCGCCTTCAGCTCGTCCGGCGTGAAGCTCTTGGTGATCTTGCCGCTCTTGACGATCTCGGCATAGCTCATCTGCTTCTTCGACTTCGGATGCATCACGATGCCGTCGCGCACCGTGAGCTCCTTGGCCGGCACGCCCATCGCTGTGGCGGCAGCCTCAGTCAGCGCGATGCGCCCGGCGGCGCCAGCGCGGCTCATGGCGTCGAAGTTCATCATCGTGCTCCAGCTGCCGCCGGTGATCTGGGCGCCGAGCACGGGATCGTTGAACTTTGGATCGTTGGAGGCGAGCTGGACGCGCATGTCCTTCCAGGCGGCGCCAAGCTCCTCGCAGACGATCTGCGCCATGGTGGAGGCGATGTGCTGGCCCATGTCGGCCTTGCCGCAGGTCACGGTGACCAGGCCATCGGGCGCGATGGAGTACCAGACGCTGGGCTCGAAGGCCGAGGGCGTCGTCGCTGCAACAGCGCTGTCGGCGAGGCCGGCATAGCCGAGCACGAGGCCGGTGGCGGCGGTGCCGACCAGGAAGGAACGGCGGCTGAGATCTGTGGCCATGGTTGGCGCTGCTTTCACGTGCTGGTTCATGTCGCCCTCCGGTCGCTGCTGTTCGACGCGGTGCGCATCTCCGATGCCGCGCGCTGGATCGCCTTCTGGATTCGCGAATAGGTCATGCAGCGGCAGAGATTGCCGTCCATATGCGCCGTGATCTCCTCCTTGGTCGGGCTCGTGGTCTTCGCGAGCAGCGAGGCCGCCTGCATGATCTGGCCGGACTGGCAGTAGCCGCATTGCGGCACCTGCTCGGCGATCCATGCCTTCTGCAAGGGATGATCGCCCTTCTGCGACAGGCCCTCGATGGTGGTGATCTTCTTGTCCTTGACGTCGCCGACCATGGTCTGGCACGAGCGCACGGCCTCGCCATTGACATGCACGGTGCAGGCCCCGCACAGCCCTGCGCCGCAGCCGAACTTGGTGCCGGTCATCTGCAACTGCTCGCGGATGACCCATAGCAGCGGCGTATCGTTCGCCGCGTCGACGGACATGGTCCGCCCGTTGATGGTGAGATTAGGCATTTGGTTTCTTCCCCGCCCGGCGTGCGACTTCGCTTACGGCGAAGTTCGGTTTATGCGACGCCAGCACCCACCGGATCGATGCCAGCCAGCCGAAAGAATGATCGCGTTGCCGGAACGACGCAACGAAATTTGGAACAGCGCTTGCGAAAGAACCGGCAATTCTCGTTGTGCGGCGCAGAAGCTGTGGGATTGCAGCGCCGCATCGGCTAAGAAGGCGGCAGTCGACGGCACGCGAGGAGACGTCAGCTCATGAGACTACAGGCTTACGCCAATCGGCACGCTGCCGCCGCTATGCTCGCGTCCGCCCTGCCGATCGCCGCAATGCTGATCCCAGCGCAAGCCGAAGCCGGGCATTCCTCACTGCTCTCAGCCCGCGCGCCTTTCACAGCGACGTTATCCAACGTCTCACCGCTTGCCTTCGGCATGGATGTCGGGGAGACATCGCGCGTGCTCGAGCAGCCGCTGATCTATCTCAACGGCCCGCCGGGCAACGAGACCTTTCTCGCCTTGCGCAATCTCGGCGGCAGCGGATTGGTCCCGCACCATCACCGCCTGTTCCTCAAGTTCCGCAACGGACGGCTCACCGGCTGGAAAGAGGACTACGGCACCAATTGGATGTGGCGATAGGCGTCTCGCGATCGCTCACCGACCGGGATGTATCGATACTTATAAGGAGTGAACGTGGGACAGGACATCAAGCTCACCGCATCGGACGGCTTCCAGCTCGGCGCCTATCGCGCCGACCCGAGCGGCGCGGTCAAAGGCGCGCTGGTGGTGATCCAGGAGATCTTCGGCGTCAATCACCACATCCGCAACGTCTGCGACCGTCTGGCCGCGGAGGGTTACGTGGCGATTGCGCCGGCGATCTTCGATCGCGTCGAGCCGAACTTCACCTCGGGCTATTCGCCGGACGAGATCGCCGTGGCGCGCAAGTTCGTCGCCAATCCGGATTGGCAGGCGTTCCTGCGCGACACCCAGGCGGCGATCGATGCGGTGAAGAGCGCAGGGCCGGTCGGCATCATCGGCTTCTGTCTCGGCGGCAGCATCGCCTATGCGGCCGCGACCAAGCTCACCGGACTGAAAGCCGCTGTCGGCTATTACGGCGGCGCCGTCGTTCGCTTCGCCGACGACAAGCCGACCGTGCGGACGCAGCTGCATTTCGGCGAGAAGGACTCAGGGATTCCGCTGACCGATGTCGAGACCATCAAGGCCAAGCGGCCGGATGTCGAGATCTTCGTCTATCCCGGCGCCCAGCACGGCTTCGGCTGCGACGAGCGTTCCAGCTATGACAAGGCGAGCTCGGATCTCGCCTGGACGCGCAGCCTCGCGTTCTTCGCGGCGCATTTGCGCTGAACGACACCACCGTCATTGCGAGGAGCGAAGCGACGAAGCAATCCAGGGCCGCGCATGACGCCCCTGGATTGCTTCGCTTCGCTCGCAATGACGGTGGATGGAATCTTGCACCACTCCTCGCGAAAGCGTCCGGCGCAGACGGCGCCCGCTCAGCTCAGAACCAGCGCTCGCCGACCTGAATCGTATCGCCGGGCTTCAGCGACGTGCCGAGCGGCACCTCGTAACGCATGGCGCCCGAGGGGTCCGTATGCGTCAAGGTGACGATGTCGCGCCGGGCGCGCGGCGAGAAGCCGCCGGCGATCGCGATGGCGCTCTCCACCGTCATGTTGGGCACGTAGGGATATTGGCCGGGCGCCTGCACCTCGCCGAGAATGAAGAACGGGCGATAGGCCTCGATCTCGACGGCCACCGAAGGCTCGCGGATATAGCCATTGCGCAGCTTGGCGGTGATCTCGGCGGCGAGGCCGGCGGTGGTGCGGCCACGCGCGGGCACGCTGCCGATCAGCGGCATCGTGATCGATCCGGACGCATCGATGGCGTAGGTGTTGGTCAGGCCCTCCTGGCCGTAGACAACGACGCGCAGCTTGTCGCCGGCGTCGAGATGGTAGGCGGCATCACGCCGCCCGGGCGCATAGCCGGCTGGCATGACATAAGCGCCCGGACCGGGCGCGGCGGCGAACGCGTTGCGCAGCGCGGGGATCGCTCCGCCCTGCCCGGTGGCGGCAACCGGGCCGGTCGAAGGTGTCCCATAGGCCATGGCGTCGAGATCACTCTGCGGCTGGCCGACAGCAACGGGGGAGGCCGTGTGCATGCAGCCCGACAGCAGCATCGTGGACAAGACGGCAATGACCGGAAGAAACAACGCGCGCACTCGAACAATCCTTGAATGAGGATGTGCCCTAGTCATGCGCGGTTAAGGTTAACAAACCGTTGGCGCGTGTGGCCGGCGCCGGGCGCAAGCGAGGTCTGTTGCAAATCGGCTGCAAAAAAGAAAATCCCTCCGCCGCGGTGCGGCGGAGGGATCGATGCTTGGACCGCAGCGCTGCGCGATCAGGCGCTGACGCCGACCCCGATCGGGCACGCCACGCCGGTGCCGCCGAGACCGCAATAGCCAGCCGGATTCTTGGCCAGGTATTGCTGGTGATAATCCTCGGCGAAATAGAACGGGCCGGCCGGCGCGATCTCGGTGGTGATCGCGCCGAGACCCTTGGCCCGCAGCGCCTTCTCGTAAGCGTCCTTCGAGGCCTCGGCAGCCTCACGCTGCGCATCGCTGAAGGTGTAGATCGCCGAGCGATATTGTGTGCCGACGTCATTGCCCTGGCGCATGCCCTGGGTCGGATCATGGTTCTCCCAGAACGTCTTCAACAGCCGCTCATAGGAGACGACCTTGGGATCGAACACGACCAGCACGACCTCGGTATGCGCAGTCAGTCCCGAGCACACCTCTTCATAGGTCGGGTTCGGCGTGTGGCCGCCGGCATAGCCGACCGCGGTGACATGGATGCCGTCGCCGAGCTGCCAGAACTTGCGCTCGGCGCCCCAGAAGCAGCCGAGTCCGAACAGCGCCTGCTCGAGGCCGGCGGGATAGGGCGGCAGCAGGCGGCGGCCGTTGACGAAATGGGTGCTCGCGGTCGGGATCGGCTGGGCGCGGCCGGGCAGCGCCTCGGCGGCGCTCGGCATGGCGGCGGGTTTGCGCATGAAGAACATGGGTGTCTCCGGGCATGGCATTCGCCCGCGGGGGAGAGCCCCGCGGCGCGATGACCTTCACTGGTGGATTATATAGGTCTCTACGCTGCCAACCCCAGCGGTGTTACGCCGCTTTCCGGCAGTCAGTCGCGGCCATAGCCGATCAGCGGCTTGCGCGGCCGGAACAGCAGCATCAGGAGGATCCCGAGCAGGCCCAGCACGGCGAACACCGGCTGGTCCAGGAACCCCTTCACGATCCAGTCCCACAGGAACGGCGCCTTGGCCTCGACCTGGGCCTTGAAGGCGGCCTGGCTGGCCTGATGGACGTCGTTCCAGAGCTGGCCGAAACGGGTGAACTGCAGGGTCTGGTCGGCCACCCAGCGCGCGCCGTCATAGACCAGGAAGATGAAGCTTCCGGCCAGCAGCAACAGCCCCACCAGACGGAAAAAACCGCGGATCATGCCTCACCTGCCCTCTCTCCGATGCCCTTGCGGGCAGCAAGGCCATAGCGGGGGCTCCATAGAAATTCAACCTCGTCAGGGGTTTAGAACCGGCTTTTGGCGGATTCCGGCGCCAGATGCGACTTCCGAGACCGTTGACGGTGGGTGAGGCTGCGCCTATAAGGTCCGCCACTGGCGGTGGGCGCAATCCCGCCGCCGCTGTTCTTTGAGCAGCGCCGATCCGCCGAGCCCACCCGCTCCGGTCATGGCATTCTCAGAGAGGCGTCCGAACAACCCATCGCGTCGATCGGGCCGCAAACGAGCGGGCCGCGCGCGTACCCGCTGATTGCGGCGACCGCTCGCCGCCGAAGGATATTTGAGAGCATGGCCAACACGACCTCTGCGAAGAAAGCGACGCGCAAGATTGCCCGCCGCACCATCATCAACAAGTCGCGCCGTACCCAGATGCGCAACGCCGTGCGCTCCGTCGAGGACGCGATCAAGAAGGGCGACCGCGACGCGGCGCTGCAGGCGATGGTCAACGCCGAGCCGCAGCTGATGCGTGCCGCGCAGCGCAACATCATTCACAAGAACAACGCCAGCCGCAAAGTGTCGCGCCTCGCGCACCAGATCGCCAAGCTCGCCGCGAAGTGACGCGCTCGATCGGCTGACGAACTATCAAGACGCGAACAGCCCGGCGCATGCCGGGCTTTTCTTTTTCGCGCTTCCTTGTTCCCGCTTCCTTTGCGCACTTGCTATTGCCCGCCGTCCTCACGCGCGCGTCCATCTCATGGTCGCGCGCGTTCTATTTGATGGCGACATCGCAGTGCGGATGCGATCTTCGCGCGTGGTGGAACAAGTGTGATGTCGCGCGCACATGACGCGTCCCGTAGTCATACGTACTGTTCCGTATTTCTACGCGGTGATAATTTTGTCTCACCTGCAACAGGCGCGAATCTGCGCCGGGTGATTGCGCATTGATGTCAAGAGCGCACGATGCGCGGTTCGCGTCGCAGACGCGACGTGGCGGGAGTTACCCGCTTCAAGTAATCGCGAAAAACATCGGCTCGAAAATGACTTAAGCGCATAGCGCAGTGAAGTGATTGGAAAAGCCACCGCACGCGGTCGCTACGTAAAAAAATTATGAAGAAATTTTGGGCAGACGATGTTGTTTGTCACATGCGAGATTCCTCGCGATGATTCAAAACCTTGCTTTCTTAACGCGCAACACCACGTCGCAACCGCCGCCGAGACTCGTCACGCGTGCTCCGATCTTATGGATTGCGAGTCTCGATGCATCGTGTATTTCTTTAATCACTCGCGGCGCCCACGATCTTCAGACCAGCGCGGTTTAGGAAACGGGGCGGACGTGCAAATCGGCGGCGGTGTGCGCGTTGGCGACGCTTTCCAAAGCGATGGCCGGATCTGTACCCATAGCAATATGGGGAACGACCGAGCTTTGTCGAAATTTCTCGGGTGCAGCATCATCGTTGCGCCGTTTTGAACAAGAGAGATACGACACTGCTCGACCCGACCAGCGTTTGTGGCGGCTCGCTCACCGAGTGGACAACTTGGACGGGATGTACGGCGTAGCGGCTGGATCTTGGGGTTCAGACGCGGCGGCATTGGGATGACAACTTGCCGTGAGCAATCACGGCAGGGCGGGGAGGTTGCATGCTTGACGGACACATTGCGGGTAAACAGCAGAGGCTGGTTCCGGATCACGCACCCTTGGCGGTCAGCGCACCCTTGGCGGTCAGCACCGACGTGATCGATACGACCAGCACGGCCATCGCCAGCACGGCTATTGGTCCTCCCGCTCGTCCGAGTATGCGCTGACCTCGCGGAGTCTTATCGTCACCAGCATTGATCGGCCAGACGGCGCCAGCGCCGAACGGCAAGCCATGTCTGGAGTTGAGCCTCCGCTCGAGGTCTCGCTGCGGGAGACGTGTCTTCAACGAGACGTCTCTCCGGCGATCACACGACACCACCACTCAATTCGAAAAGTTGCGACTGCCATGACAAATTCGGAACAAGAACGCTGGTCTCGCGTGAAGGGTCGGCTGCGCTCGACCGTCGGCGAGGACGTCTATACGAGCTGGTTTGCCCGCATGGACCTCGAAGCCGTTCAGGACGAAAGCGTTCATCTGTCGGTGCCGACGCGCTTCTTGAAGAGCTGGATCCAGGCGCATTATGCCGAGCGCGTGCTGTCGGCATGGCAGGCGGAGATGCCCGAGGTCCACCGGATCGACCTGTCGGTTCGGACCGCGATGCGCTGCGCGACGCCGGCCAAGGAAGCTCCCGTCGCCGTCGAGGCCCGCCGGCCCGAGCGCAACGACGCCAAGCCGGCCACCACGACGGAGCCGCGCTCTGCTGCCGCCGCATCGCTGGCGACGAGCCATGATGCGCTCGGCGGCTCGCCGCTCGATCCGCGCCTGACGTTTGCAAGCTTCGTCGTCGGCCGCGCCAACACGCTGGCCCATGCCGCCGCCCGCCAGGTCGCGGACGGCCGCCGCGGCGATCCCGTGATGTTCAATCCGCTCTACATCCATGCCGGCGTCGGCCTCGGCAAGACGCACCTCCTGCAGGCCGTGACCTGGGCCGGCAATGCCGGCGGCGAGCGCAAGGTGCTGTATCTCACCGCCGAGAAGTTCATGTACGGCTTCGTCGCGGCGCTGAAATCGCAGACGGCGCTGGCGTTCAAGGAAGCGCTGCGCGGCATCGACGTGCTGGTGATCGACGATCTGCAGTTCCTGCAGGGCAAGTCGACCCAGGCCGAGTTCTGCCACACGCTGAACGCGCTGATCGATGCCGGTCGCCAGGTGGTGATCGCCGCCGACCGCCCGCCGTCGGACCTCGAAAGCCTCGACGACCGCGTTCGCTCGCGCCTCGCCGGCGGCCTCGTGGTCGAGATGGCGACGCTCGGCGAAGACCTGCGGCTCGGCATTCTCAAGTCGCGCGTCGCGGCGGCCCGTGCGCACCATGCGAGCTTCGACGTGCCGGAGCCGGTGCTCGATTATCTCGCCCGTTCCATCACCCATAACGGCCGCGATCTCGAAGGCGCGATCAACCGCCTGCTCGCGCATTCCAAGCTGAACAACCAGCCCGTGACGCTCGACATGGCCGAGCGCGAGGTGCGCGACCTCGTTCGCCCGCAGGAGCCGAAGCGGATCAAGATCGAGGACATCCAGCGCGTGGTGGCGCGGCAGTACAATGTCAGCCGCTCCGACCTGTTGTCGTCGCGCCGCACCGCCAATGTCGTGCGGCCGCGCCAGGTCGCGATGTACCTGGCCAAGACGCTGACCCTGCGCTCCCTGCCCGAGATCGGCCGCCGCTTCGGCGGTCGCGACCACACCACCGTGCTGCATGCCGTCCGCAAGATCGAGGCGTTGGTCGGCAAGGATGTGACGCTGAACGACGAGGTCGAGTCGCTGAAGCGGCAACTGCAGGACTAGTTCGCCCGCACGGCCAGCCCGAGCGGCCAGGGGGGACGGACAGAAGGTCCGGCCCCGGCCGCGATTGCCCCCGTCATTCTGACGCCCTCCGGTCCGTTCCCCGGTGCGCGGAAACGTCTGCCGAAACATGGGAAATCGGCCCGCTTTCCCTTGGCTTTCCCTTGCGCTTGGGCCTCATCCGCGCCACTTTACGCCTCCCCCTCACGCTCCTGGACGCTGAAAAAGCGCCGTTCGGGCGCGAGGTGCCATCGGCCGCGGCGCTGTTCCAGCCCGCCGGCATTCCAGGACAAGCTCAGTTGGGAACGGGCGGGTAGTGCAATGAAGGTAACCGTCGAACGCGCGCAGCTCCTGAAGTCGCTGGGCCACGTCCATCGTGTGGTCGAGCGGAGGAACACGATCCCAATTCTGGGCAATGTTCTCGTCCGTGCGGAGAACGCCCGTCTGTCGCTGCGGGCCACCGATCTCGATCTCGAAGTGACGGAAACCCTGGCCGCCGAGACCGCCACCGCCGGCTCCACCACCGTGCCGGCGCATATGTTCTACGACATCGTGCGCAAGCTGCCGGACGGCTCGCAGATCGTGCTGGAGAGCGACGGCGAGCGCGCCGTGCTCGCTATCCGCGCGGGACGCTCCAAGTTCACCCTGCAGACCTTGCCCGAGAGCGACTTCCCGGATCTCGCGGCGGGCGAGATGACGCACGCCTTCGGCGTTCCCGCCAAGGACATCAAGAGCCTGATCGACCGCACGCAGTTCGCGATCTCGACCGAGGAGACGCGGTATTACCTGAACGGCATCTATCTGCATGCCGGCGGCAATGCCAAGCAGCCGACCTTGCGCGCGGTGGCCACCGACGGCCATCGCCTTGCGCAGGTCGATCTGCCGCAGCCGGCCGGCGCCGCCGAGATGCCCGGCGTCATCGTGCCGCGCAAGACCGTCGGCGAGGTGCAGCGGCTGATCGAGGACAATGACAGCGAGATCAAGATCGAGCTGTCGCAGGGCAAGATCCGCTTCACCCTCGGACAGGTGGTGCTGACCTCGAAGCTGATCGACGGCACCTTCCCGGACTACGGCCGCGTCATTCCGCAGAACAACGACAAGGAGCTCGTCGTCGACAAGGCCGATTTCGCCGCAGCCGTCGACCGCGTCTCCACCATTTCGAGCGAGCGCGGCCGAGCCGTGAAGCTCGCGCTGTCGCCCGGCAAGCTGGTGCTGTCGGTCACCAATCCGGACTCCGGCAGCGCGACGGAAGAGCTCGAGGTCGAATACGCCTCCGACGCGCTCGATATCGGCTTCAACTCGCGCTATCTGCTCGATATCGCCGCCCAGATCGAGGGCCAGGTCGCCGTGCTCAGGCTGGCCGATCCCGGCTCGCCGACGCTCATCCAGGACCGTGACAACCGCAACGCGCTGTACGTGCTGATGCCGATGCGGGTGTGAGGTACGGCGCGCGAGATTGAAGGAAACTCGTCATGGCCGGGCTTGACCCGGCCATCCATCTCAACTCATGGCCTACTGGGTATACATCCTCGCCAGCAAGCCCGGCGGCACGCTCTATGTCGGCGTGACCAACGATCTCGTTCGACGAGTCTACGAGCATCGCGCAGGCCTCGCAGAGAGCTTCACCAAGCGCTACGGAATCAAGCGGCTGGTCTACTTCGAGGCGCATGAGATGATCGCCGGAGCATTGCAGCGCGAGAAGAACATCAAACACTGGTCACGCGAATGGAAGATCGGCCTGATCGCAAAAGACAATCCAGATTGGCGCGATCTCTATGATGAAATAGTCCGCTGACGCGGACGATGGATTGCCGGGTCAAGCCCGGCAATGACAGAACTGGGCTTGTAACTCCTTCTGATGACCCCCTCCCGCATCAATCGCCTGTCGCTGACGCATTTCCGCAGCTATCGCGCGGCGAGCGTCAGCGTGCAGGCGGACATGGTCGCGCTGGTGGGAGCGAACGGCGCCGGCAAGACCAATTGCCTGGAGGCGATCTCGTTCTTCGCGCCCGGCCGCGGCCTGCGCCGCGCGACGCTCGAGGATGTCGCCGACAACCAGGGCGACGGCTCCTGGGCCGTGTCGGCCGAGGTCGAGGGCGCGCTGGGGCTGACCACCTTCGGCACCGGCATCGAGCCGCCGCGCAGCGACGCCAACACGACGCGCCGCTGCCGCATCGACCGCGAGCCGGTCGGCTCCGCGGCGGCGTTCGGCGATCACATCCGCATGGTCTGGCTCACGCCCGCCATGGACGGCCTGTTCATGGGCTCCGCCTCCGACCGCCGCCGCTTCTTCGACCGCCTGGTGCTGGCGATCGACAGCGAGCATTCCAGCCGCGTCTCGGCGCTGGAGCGTAGCTTGCGCTCGCGCAACCGGCTGCTCGAGGTGCGCAATTTCGACGACCATTGGTGTGACGCGATCGAGCGCGAGACCGCCGAGCTTGCGGTGGCCGTCGCGGCAAGTCGCGGCCAGACCGCGGTGAAGCTCGCCGCGATGCTGCGCCAGCGCGGGGCGGCGTCGGCGTTTCCCTCGGCCGAGATCGCGCTCGACGGCTGGATGGAGAACGCGCTGCTGACCGAGCCCGCGCTCGGCGTCGAGGACCGCTATCGCGCGCTGCTGCGCGACAATCGCGCGCGCGATGCCGCCGCGGGCCGCACGCTGGATGGCCCGCATCTCACCGACCTGCACGTGATCTACGCGCCGAAGAACATGCCGGCGCGCGACGCCTCGACCGGCGAGCAGAAAGCGCTGCTGATCGGCCTGATCCTCGCGCACGCGACCTTGGTCGCCGAGACCACCGGCATCGTGCCGATGCTGCTGCTCGACGAGATCGTCGCCCATCTCGATCCCGGCCGCCGCACCGCGCTGTTCGCCGAGCTCGGCACGCTCGGTGCCCAGGTGTGGCTGACCGGCGCCGATCCCGCGGCGTTCGCGGAGCTGCGCGAGCTCGGCGAGATCTTCGACGTCGAGGGCGGCCGGATCAGCGCACGGCGGTAACGTTTTCCGCCGTTGAACCTATCAGTTCCCAGCTTCGACTAGCTGTCGTTGGATCGACGACGAGGTCCTCCGACATCCCGCAGGCCTACGCGCCGCAATCGAAATCCTGGAGATCTGTGATGTCCAAGCTTTGGCCGCAGGCCATCGCCGCGCCGCGGCTACGTCTGTTTGCCTGCAGCGTTCTGCTTGTCGCGAGCTGTATCGTCCCCGCGCGCGCCGATGACGCCATCGTCGACGTCCACGCGCTGCCGCGCGCCGAGGGCGCCGTGGAGGATACGTCGCGCCCCGATCGCTATCGTGTCGTCTACCGACTGCCGATGCCGCCTGCCGCAACCAATGCCGCCACCCAGCAGGTGCTGAGCGCCGACGGCTGGGTGCGCTACATCAGGCCACTGGAGGAACGCAATCCCACGCTCAACTACAAAAAGGGCAAGCAGGGACTGTCGGCCTACGTCACCGGCAGCGGCGGACGCATGGACCAGTCGGAGGTCAGCTACTCGCCGCAGCGGATCTACGCCAATGTGCCGTTCCCCGACGGCGCGACCGAGATCGTGTTCGACGAGACGCGGCCCTATCTGTCCTGCATCGTTGCGACGCCGCTCGATGCGACCATGGCCTTCTTCGCCAGGGAGATGACCGCGCTCGGCTGGCAGAAGCTGACCGCGGAGACTGCCGCGCGCTGGCCCAACGCCGATCTCGGCGAGACCGCGCCGAACGGCGTGCGCGCCTTCTTCGGCCATGACGACAGCGACGGCTACCGCCGCCAGAATCCGGTGATGCTGACGCTGGCCCGCCGCGACGACGGCAAGATCAAGGTCGAAATCCGCGTTGCGCCATTCGCGCTTCCAGCGCAGCTCGAAGCCGGCGACGACCGCGCCGGTCTGCCGATGCCGAAGCCGGCCAAATCGTCGCAGAGCCTGGGCAGCGCGACCTCGCCGGCCCGCCAGGCCAAGGGCGCCATCATCGCCGAGCTGCCGGCCGTGCTCGCGTTCTACAGAAGCGAGCTGCAGGGGCGCGGCTTCCGGATCGAGGCGGCCGCGCCGGGCACGCCGGATGACGTGACGCTGAAGGTCGCCTCGGCAGAGGAGACCGGCACGCTGAAACTGTCGCGGCAATACGATCTCACCATGGTCGAACTCTCGATGCGCGCCACCGAAGCGGCGCTGGCCGCACGGGCCAAGGCCAAGAAGGACGCCGACGACAAGTTCATGGCCGACGCCGCCGCGATGGCCAAGCAGGTGATCGCGGCTGACGAGGTCCGGCGGGCGCAGCAGGCCGGCGCGATGTCGGATGCGCCGGTCAAGGCGCTGGCCGGCAATCCCGCCCCGATCGCCCTGCCCGAGACCGCCGAGGCGGTGGAGTTCGACGGCAGCCAGGGACGGCTGGAGTTCAAGTCGACCTCGTCGGTGAAGGCCCTCGCCGGCTTCTTCCGGTCGACCTTGAAGGCGACCGGTTACAGGGAAGCGCCGACCGTGATCGACAATCCGACCATGGCGCGGCTGGAGTTTTCGGCGAAGGGCAAGTCGGTCGCGTTCACGATCATGCAGATGGGCCCGAAGGTGAACGTGACCGCCGACGGCAGCGCCCTGATCGCTGCAGCCAAGCCAGCGGCCGCCGCGCAGGCGGCGTCGCAACAGGCCAAGGACGCGCCCCCGCTCGAAGCCGATCCGTCGTCGGCGCTGCCGGTGCCGAAGGAGCGCAGCGCCACCTCGATGGCGACCTCCAAGGCGCCCGGCTTCGACACGCCCGTCCGCCTGGAGCTCGAAGCCAGCGTGCCCGCCGATCTCAACGCCGTGCTGGCGTTCTACCGTGCCGAGCTGACCAAACGCGGTTGGCAGGAGAAGCCCGAGGGCGCGCAGACCAGCGCCGACAAGGCCAGGCTCGCCTTCACCTCGCCGCAAGGGCCCGCCGTGCTGACGCTCGGCCGCGCGCGTGGCGAGACCTCGATCAACCTGGTGCAGAAGAACGCAGACGCCGCCGCGAAGGCCGAGATCCTGCCCAAACCCGGCCAGGCCAAGCTGATGCTCGGCAATGCCGGCGACACCGATGCGGTGCTCACGATCAACAGGCAGGCGGTGAAGATCGCAGCCGGCACCGGCAGCCCGAAGACGCCCAAGGGCCCGCTGCTCGATCTGCCGCCCGGCAAATACCGCTACGAGATCAAGATCGCCAGCCGTGCGCCCGTGAGCGACACCATCGAGCTCGGCGCCGGCGACGCCTGGGGCCTGATGATCGGCCCGACCGGCCAGGCCCTGCCCTTGCCGCTGTACTGAGCCTGAGGGCGCCCGGCAGCGCGCCCTCCGCCAGCGATTGCGTGGATCGTCAGGCCGCTCCAACGGGCGGCCTGACGCCGTTGGAGCGCCCGCCTGAAGCGGCCGTCCCAGGCGCTGTCCGAACGCCTGCGAATGGCCGTCCGAATCGGCCTTGCGCAGGCCCCGAAGAGGGCTCCCGGACGGCTTGAAAAACCGTTAAAAAAACCCATCTCTTCAATATCTTAAGGCACGTCTTTTTGCGCTAGGCGCGCCCCCGCTTTCGTGGCACAAAGAGTGCTCTCAGCACCCTTGCGCGACATCGCCCATCGGCACCCCTTCCGGGACCCCTTCAAAGGCCTCACATGACCGAACCCGCCCGGCAAACCATCGCCGACAACGAGCCTGCCACCGCGAACGAATACGGCGCAGAATCGATCCGGGTGTTGAAGGGCCTGGATGCCGTGCGCAAGCGCCCGGGCATGTATATCGGCGACACCGATGACGGCTCCGGCCTGCACCACATGGTCTATGAGGTCGTCGACAACGCCATCGACGAGGCGCTCGCCGGTTATGCGAGCCGCGTCGAGGTCGTGCTCAACGCCGACAACTCCGTCACCGTGCGCGACGACGGCCGCGGCATTCCGGTCGACATCCACAAAGGCGAAGGCGTCTCGGCGGCCGAGGTCATCATGACCCAGTTGCACGCCGGCGGAAAGTTCGACCAGAACTCCTACAAGGTCTCCGGTGGTCTGCACGGCGTCGGCGTCTCCGTCGTCAACGCGCTGTCGAGCAAGCTCGAGCTGCGCATCTGGCGCGACGACAAGGAGCACCTCATCGTGTTCGCCCATGGCGACGCGGTGGCACCGCTACAGGTCGTCGGCGATACACCCGGCAAGCGCGGCACCGAGGTGACGTTCCTCGCCTCGACCGAGACCTTCAAGATGGTCGAATACGACTACGCGACGCTCGAACATCGCCTGCGCGAGCTCGCCTTTCTCAATTCCGGCGTCCACATCATCCTCTCTGACATGCGCCACGCGGTCGAGAAGCGCGAGGAGATGTTCTATTCCGGCGGCGTCGAGGAGTTCGTCAAATATCTCGACCGCAACAAGAAGGCGATCGTTCCCAATCCGATCATGGTGCGCTCGGAGTCGAACGGCATCACCGTCGAGGCGGCGCTGTGGTGGAACGACAGCTACCACGAGAACGTGCTGTGCTTCACCAACAACATTCCGCAGCGTGACGGCGGCACCCATCTCGCCGGCTTCCGTGGCGCCCTGACGCGCCAGGTCAACGGCTATGCCGAGGCCAATGCGAAGAAGGAAAAGATCGCGCTGACCGGCGACGACTGCCGCGAAGGCCTCACCGCGGTGCTCTCGGTGAAGGTGCCGGACCCGAAGTTCTCGTCGCAGACCAAGGACAAGCTGGTATCCTCGGAAGTGCGCCCCGTGGTCGAGAACGTCCTCAACGAGGCGCTGTCGGCGTGGTTCGAGGAGCATCCGTCGGAGGCCAAGACCGTCGTCGGCAAGGTGATCCAGGCCGCCGCGGCGCGCGAGGCGGCGCGCAAGGCGCGCGAGCTGACGCGCAAGAATCCGCTCAACAACATTGCCTCGCTGCCCGGCAAGCTCGCCGACTGCCAGGAGAAGGATCCGGCCAAGTCAGAGCTGTTCATCGTCGAGGGTGACTCGGCCGGCGGCAGCGCCAAGCAGGGCCGCAACCGCGAGTTCCAGGCGGTGCTGCCGCTGCGCGGCAAGATCCTCAATGTCGAGCGCGTGCGTCCCGACAAGATGCTGTCGAGCGAGCAGATCGGCACGCTGATCACCGCTCTCGGCACGGGGATCAGCGACGACTTCTCGATCGACAAGCTGCGCTACCACAAGATCATCGTGATGACCGACGCCGACGTCGACGGCGCCCACATCCGCACCTTGCTGCTGACGTTCTTCTATCGGCAGATGCGCCAGATCATCGATCGCGGCCATCTCTACATCGCGCAGCCGCCGCTCTACAAGGTGACGCGCGGCAAGTCCGAGCAGTATCTGAAGGACGAGCGCGCGCTCGAGGACTATCTGATCGGCACCGGCCTCGACGATTGCGTGTTCAGGACCGCCGAGGGCGAGGAGCGCAAGGGCCGCGACCTGCTGGCGCTGGTCGAGGAGGCGCGCCTCGTGCGCAACATCCTGCGCAATTTGCACAGCCGCTACGACCGCAAGGTCGTCGAGCAGGCGGCGATCGCCGGCGTATTGCGCGCCGACATCACGCGCGACATCGCCACCGCCGACGCCGCCGCCGAATACATCGCCAAGCGGCTCGACGTGCTGGCGGACGAAGTCGAACGCGGCTGGATCGGCCATTTCGTGGAAGGCCAGGGCTTTACGTTCGAGCGCACCGTGCGCGGCGTGAAGGACGTGGCTGTGATCGACGACGCTCTGCTGGCCTCGGCCGACGCGCGCAAGCTCGACGACTACGCCGCGCGCCTGCAGGACGCCTACGCCAAGCCCGGTTTCCTGCGCCGCGGCGATACCCAGACCGTGATCCACGGCCCGGTCGACCTGTTCGAGGCCGTGACCGACGCGGGCCGCAAGGGCATCGCCATGCAGCGCTACAAAGGGCTGGGCGAGATGAACCCGCAGCAGCTCTGGGAAACCACCCTCGACACCGAGGCGCGCACCCTGCTCCAGGTGAAGGTCAAGGAGGTCGACGAGGCCGACGACATCTTCACCAAGCTGATGGGCGACGTCGTCGAGCCCCGCCGCGAATTCATCCAGGACAATTCGCTGTCGGCGAATGTGGACGTGTAGGTACGGGCGCCGCAGCGGTTCTCGATAGGCTGCTGTGCAACTCGGCATGTGATATTGGCGTTCTCGCTGTTCTTACGGAGGACATCGTCATGACCACTATCACTGTTCGTGACCTTTCCGACGAAATCCATCGGGCTCTCAAGCTGCGCGCCACGCAAAATGCCCGCAGCATTGAGGCCGAAATCCGCGCCATTCTCGACGAAGCGACAAGTCCGAGCGACAGGCTGCGCATCGGCAGCAAACTCTCGGAGATGAGCCGCACAATCGGCCTCACGACTGCCGACATCGAGTTGCTGGAGCGGCAGCTGCTAGCCTGCCGCAAGGCCCCACACCGAATAAACCTGCTCGGCCCGGAGACTCTTTAGGACAGTGGTCTGCGTGCGGCTTCCGTGATAATTGCACGCCGGAGCGAGGTTCCGCTGTAGCCGGCGCCGCCTTTGACCTCAGCATCAAAAACGGACCGACACATGGCGCCCATTCAATACATCGTCGAGGGTGGTCACCGGCTCAAGGGCGCGATCGAGCCGTCGGGCAACAAGAACGCGGCGCTGCCGATCATCGCAGCCGCGCTTCTGACCGACCATCCGGTGACGCTCGATAATGTGCCGCGCATCCGCGACACCGAGACTCTGGTCGAGCTGGTCCGTTCGGTCGGCGCGTCGGCTGAATGGCGCGGCCGCAACCGGCTCGCGATCCATGCCAAGGAGATCCGCGCCGGCGATCTCGATCCGGACCTGTGCGCGCGCATCCGCGCCTCGATCCTGCTCGCAGGTCCCCTGCTCGCCCGCTGCGGCGAGGTGGCGCTGCCGCCACCCGGCGGCGACGTCATCGGCCGCCGTCGCCTCGACACGCATTTCCTCGCCTTCGAGCAGCTCGGCGCCACCGTCACCGCGAGCGATAAAATCGAGCTGCGCGCCTCCGGCCTGAAGGGCGCCGACGTCTTCCTCGACGAGCCCAGCGTGACCGCCACCGAGAATGCGCTGGTCGCGGCCGTCGCCGCGCACGGCACGACCTACCTGCGCAATGCCGCCTCCGAGCCGCACGTCCAGGACCTCGCGCATTTCCTCGTCGCGCTCGGCGCCAACATCGAGGGCATCGGCACCAACACGATGGTGATCCACGGCGCTAGCACGCTCGGCCAGGCGTCCTACGCGATCCAGCCTGATCACATCGAGGTCGGATCGCTGATAGGGCTGGCCGCCGTGACGCGCTCGCCGCTCCGCATCGTGCGCGCCGGCACCGAGCATCTGCGCTCGATCCGCATGGGCTTCGAGCGGCTCGGCATCGTTTGCGAGGTCGCTGGCGACGATCTCATCGTGCCCTCCGACCAGACCATGAAGATCAAGGACGATTTCGGCGGCCACGTGCCGAAGCTGGAGGACCAGCCCTGGCCGGCCTTCCCCGCTGATCTGATGTCGATCGCGATCGTCACCGCCACGCAATGCGAGGGCGTGATCCTGATGTTCGAGAAGATGTTCGAGTCGCGGATGTTCTTCGTCGACAAGCTGATCTCGATGGGCGCCCGCATCGTGCTGTGCGACCCGCATCGCGCCATCGTCGCCGGCCCCAGCCAGCTGCGCGGCGCCCGCGTCGTCTCCCCCGACATCCGCGCCGGCATGGCCATGCTGCTCGCCGCGCTCTGCGCCGAGGGCACGTCCTATATCGACAACGCCGACCAGATCGAACGCGGCTACGAACGCATCGACGAACGCCTGAACGCGCTCGGCGCGAAGATCACGCGGGTGCCGGAGCGGGGACGTTAGACGTTCGCTCTGCTCTCTCCGCGTCATTGCGAGCGTAGCGAAGCAATCGAGAGTCCTTGCGCAGCCCTGGATTGCCTTCGCTGCGCTCGCAATGACGAACCGAAGGACCGTCGGGTAGGCAAAGAGCAGCCGCAGGCGGCTCGTGCCCACCGTCGAGCGACGGGATGATACTGATGGTGGGCACGGCGCGACCAACATCGCGCGCGAATCGTGACAAAGTGGCGCGCCTTTGCCCACCCTACTCCTTGCTCTCAGCGAGTGCGATGCTCGTGGAGAGCCACCTCACCTCACCCCTCTCTCCGCAAGAGGGGCGAGGGAGCCTACTGGTCGTGCCGTCAACAGCTGGTCCGATTTCGAGATGTGTGTTCAAACAATGCCGCTCACGCACGAGTCAATCCGCGCTCTTTCGACACGCGATGACGCCGAGACGCTGGTGTTGTTGCGCGGCGCGGCTGCGTCGGCCGATCAATTCATTCGTCGAACCGCAGTCGAAGTCATCGGCCGGCATGCGAGCGGCCGGACTCTCGGCGACGTGATTTTGTGTGCCTTGGCCGATCAATCCGAGTATGTCGTACGCGCCGGCTGCCAGGTTGTCGAAGATTGGAGATGGGACGCTGCTCATGACGCCATCTCGAAACTTATCACGAGCCCGTCAGGGTCCACGCGACAGGTGTCGATACGCACACTGGGCGCGATTTGGCAGCAGACGGATTTTCAGCCGGTGTTTCAAATCTACAAGACGGCCCCGGAGACCGCGGTCCGGCGCGAAGCCGCGTGGACCCTTCGAAGCAACGTCTCCAGCGTGGATTGGCGGCTCTTGTTCGACGCCTTCCGCACCGACCCGTTGCCTCGACATCGTGGATGGGCATGCGATCTTGCCATCGCCTTCGGGCAACCGGACATCCTCGCGTTCCTCAACGCGCTCTGCACCGATCGCGATGGCCATGTGCGAAAGGCGGCGGCGAAGGCCATCGCTGCTTTAGAAGCGCATACACTTTCGGCAGTCGATAACGTCGTCGTCAACGTTTAGGCGCTCCATGGATGCCCCCTCCCACCTCCTCCCGCGCAGCAAGAACGATGTCGAACGGGCGCGCAACGCCGTGCGAGCTGGCTATCCTGCAGTCGCCCCGATACTTGGCGAACTGACGGCTTGGCTCAAAGATTACAATTGGCCCACCGCTCACATCATTGCGCCATTCCTGTCGTCGATCGGCCCGCCGATGGTTCCGCACATCTGGCATGTCTTGAACTCCGACGATCACATCTGGAAATATTGGATCATCCAATTACTGCTTCCCGGCCTTCCGCACGACATTGCACTCCAATTTCGTCCGGAGCTCGAGCGCCTCTGCTACACTCCAAGCGATGCCGAGCGTTGCGAGGAGCTCGATCAGGAGGCACGCCAAGTTCTCGCTCACTTCGGTTGGGCTTGATGTCGACAGCAGGCATAGACGCGTCACCCGCCATACAGGAACGACCAACCTTCGAGGCGCACGCATGACGATCAGCGAGATCACTCCCGATGTCGACCGTGGCCAATGGCTCGCTGGTGCTGACTTCGCCGATGCCTTCCGCGTCACGATCGACGGCGCAATTCTCGATGCGCGCACCGCGGCCGAGCGCATGCTCGGTCATACGCCCTGGTGGATGGCCGTCCTGCTGAAACTACGCAATGCGCTGGTCCGGCCGTTCGGTTTGAAGACCTCGGGCGCGGACGCACGCCATCCGGGTCCCATGATCGGGATGTTCCCGGTGATCGACGAGACGCCAAAGCAACTCGTGCTGGGCTTCGACGACAAGCATCTGGACTTCCGCGTTCTGGTCGACGTCGCGACGATCGGCGCGAGCTCGCAGGTGACCGCCACCACCCTGGTACAGACCCACAACGCGCTCGGCCGCATCTATCTCACGGTCATCACGCCTTTTCATCGCCTCGTGGTGAAGGCCACCCTGAGGCAGGTCGCAGTGACCGCCTGATATCGCCATACACATCGCGGAACACCAGCATGCGCCCCAGCTGTCGTTCGCTCTCGCCTGGGAACCCGCACCGCGCCGCGAACTCATCGGCGCCGCGATAGGTCCCGAACAGCCGGTCCCAGATCGGCAGGTCGCCGTAGTTGCCAGCGTGCACGTCGAGTTCGTGGTGCAGCGAATGCAGCTCGGGCGTCTGTATGATATACTTCAGCCAGCGCGGAGATTTGTAGTTGGCGTGATAGAAGAACTCCCCTGTCGCCGCGAACAGGTTGAACCACAGCGCGCCCGACAATGAGCAGCCGAGCAGTGGGAACAGGATGAGCGCGGCGAGCACGCCATCGGCGAGGATCTCGACCGGATGCTTGTAGAACGAGGTCACCGTTTCGATGCGGCTCGGTGAGTGATGAACCTGGTGAAACAGCAGCCACCAGCCGTTCATGTGCCGGATGCGGTGCCACCAGTAGCAGAAGAAAGTGCCGACGAACCAGGCGATAAATCCCTGCAGCGCCGCCGAACGTAGCGCGCGCAGCTCGAACAGCGAGCGGCTGTCTACCAGATGCATCCAGAGTCCGCAGGTCACGAGCGTGATGCCGACCTGCGACAGCGTGACAATGAGCGCGCGGCCGTACCAGCCGGGCGCATTGGGCAGCTCGCGGCCGGGCGCGACGCGTTCGAGCGTCATGAAAGCAGCGGCGCTGGCGGCGGTCAGCAGTGGAGGAATGACGAGCGAGGTCATGGCGGCTCACCCTGGGATCGCGGATCCAGGATCCGGATCCGCTCTGGCCGCTACGACAGCACCAGACGGGTGCGCCGGTCGATGGCACATACGTGCTATGCCGGACGGCTCGAACCCGGCGGCGACTACCTCAGTGCCGCGATCAACTGGCTGCGCTTGCTGATGCCGAGCCGCTCGTAGATGACTCGGAAATGATTGCCGACCGTATGCTCGGAGATCCCGAGGCGCGAGGCGATCGTCTTGTCCGGCAGCCCCATCAGCGCGAGATCGACCAGCTCGCGCTGCCGCTCCGTCAGCTTGCCAAGATCCAGCCGCGGCGCCGTCACCTGCTCGGTCGCGAGGAACAACGCGTGCAGCACCGGCGCAATCAGGTTCAAAGACATCAGGACATGCTGCGGCTGGTCGGCTGCGACGCCGGCGAAGCTGAGATAGGTGCCGGCACTGGCGAAGGGATCGATGACGCCGTGACCCGCGACGACGCCGAGCGACAATTGTCTGATCTCATCGAGCTCCCGCGCGGTCGCAAACGGCGGCGGATCGGCGGGATCGAGAATGAACGCCGCGCGGTTCTGCACCCACCACGCAAAGCAGCCGCGCGCGCCCAGGTCGAAGCTCTCTTCGAGCCCCGACACGAAGTCGTCCGGATAGCCCGATGTCACCAGACTGCGCATCCGGATGCGCCCGCCGGTGAGCCGGCCATAGGCGCCGAGAAAGCGCTGGAATGGAAGGAACCGGCGCAGCGGCCCCTCGACCCAGGCCAGGATCTGATCCTCCGTGACCGCCCCGCTCGGCACCGCGCCGAGCACGTCGATCCACGCCAGCAATTCGGGGTTTGGCCGCCGAGCCTGCTGCGGGTCAGTTGGCCCGACTGTGTCGTCCGTCCCGCCGCGCACGCCTGTCCTCCGAAGAATTTAGCAGCTGAGTCTAACACAAAGCGGCGTACGGGCAGCAGAAAGAACGTCGGCCGCGCGCGGTTTGGCTCTCACACCGACGCCTGTGGTAGCCTCCACAAACGCGCCGAGAAGCCCAGCCATGTCGCAAGAACAAACTCGAGACCCGGTTTGCAAATTGATCTTCGTACCCGGGCGCCCCAGCCTACTCCAAATCGCATTCGCAAGCGTCCTGGCTTTGATGATCGGAATCGGAATGACCCAAACCTCGGGTTCGTCCGACCTCGGCATGCTCTTTCTCTTCATCCTGCTCGGCCTCGTAGCCGCCAAAGCCACCAGGCGCTGGACGGTGGAGATTGATCCGAATGCGCGTCGTCTGATCATCACAAGCCGGCTATTCCACATCTGGCCGACTTTCACGGCCCACTGGTCTTTCGACGAATGCAGTCAAATCCGGGCTGACGAGCACCTTGTCGGAGACGGCGAGCGCCGGGTCAGCGTCTACTTCGAACTCGGTGAAAGAGGCGCCCATGAGGTTCCGGTGCAGCCGGCCAGCCTCGCCCTCGCAGCGAAGCTCGCCGACGAGATTTCGGTTCTGACGGGGATCTTCAGAGGGCCCGACCAATTTCAGTCGTGAGGGCCTACCGCCCGGCGTATGTCATACAATGCGCTCTCTGGCGCGACCAATCTCGATCTGCGACGCGGCCAAAGCCCATCGCCTCCCGGAAGTATGCTGCGTCGTCGCTGCCCGCATCGGCCGTCGCGAGCGCGATCGACTCACCATGCGCATCTCCCCGCCAACCGGCGACGAGAGCGCTATCGATCATCGGCAGACCGGCTAAGCGAGCCTGCGTGGAAAAACGAGATTCGTTAGCAGCGTCAGCAGCATGCTTCGGGCGAGATCGGTGTTGCCCAAGAATTCGCTTGCCTTATTTCCGAAATTCGGAAACAATGCGCTCATCCCGCCCTCGCTGAGAGGGACGCTTCGCGATCGTCACGGACCGTTGAGGGTGGGATGCGATGGATGCGGCGGCTTTCAGCGCGCGCTTGGGGCAACTCGAGGTCGGCGCGTGGACGAAGGAGCGGTCGCATACGGCGAAATCGTATGGTCCTGGCCTCCCGATGCTGAGGTCAAGCCGGCGAACGATCTGTCGGTGACGGTGGCCAACAAGCCCGGCGCACCGGGGAGAGTACGTATAAGCCGTTCCAACCATTGCGCAGGGAAGGCCGGTTGTGCGGCCCACCTGTGGTGACTGCCGCCTGCTACTTCTTTTGCAGGCGGGCCATGGGTGTGGTCAAGCACCCGGCCTTCCCTGCGCCCTCTCACTTCCAAGGGCCGCACACTTTGCAAAGCTCGGGCGCGAAGCATGCCGCGAGAATGACAACGCACGCGCATGCGGCGGCCGTGCGATCCGACGGCTCTCACCGTTGCCGCAGGCTGCGTTCATACGCCGCATGAGTTCGAGAGGGAACAACGACCGTGATGTGCAGGAACCGGCGGAGGCTGCTATAGCCGCGTCCATGACCCCTATCGTTGCAACCGATCATGCGCCGCTTCCGGCGGCGCCGCCTGCCTCGTTCACCGTCGAACTCTGGGAGACGATCCGGCTCGCTGCGCCGATGGCGCTGACGCAGCTGTCGCAGATCGCGATGATGTCGACCGACCTCGCTTTCATCGGCCGCCTCGGCGGCGACGCGGTCGCGGCGGCCGCGCTGTCCGGCACCGTCTACTTCGTCGGCTCGACCTTCGGCATGGGCCTGATGTCGGCGGTGGCGCCGCTGGCCGCGCAGGCGTTCGGCGCCGGAGACGCCGGGCTGGTCCGGCGCGCGCTGCGAGTCGGCCTGTGGACCGGTCTCTTCATTGCGCTGCCGATCATGCTGATCGCGCTGAACGGCGAAGCCATCCTGCTCGCGCTCGGGCAGACGCCCGGCGTCGCGCATCTCGCACAGGACTATCTGGCCGGTCTCGCCTGGGGCGTCGCGCCGATGCTGTGGTTCCTGGCGCTGCGCAGCTTCATGGGCGCGGTCAATCGCCCGGAGCCGGTGCTCGGGATCACGCTCGCCGCGATCCCGCTCAATGCGTTGCTGGTCTATCCGCTGCTGTACGGCGCGTGGGGATTTCCGCAGCTCGGCCTGACCGGCGTCGGGCTTGCGACCTCCACCGTGAACCTGGCGACGTTTCTAGCGGGGCTCTGGTTCGCCGTGTTTCGTCCGCCCTTCCGCGACTATCGCGTGCTCGCGCGACTGGGACAGATCGACTGGCGGCTGCTGCGGCAGCTGCTCATCATCGGCGCGCCGATCTCGCTGTCGTTCCTGCTGGAATACGGCCTGTTCTCGGCGGCCGCGATCCTGATGGGACTGATCAGCACGCCCGCGCTCGCCGCGCATCAGATCGCGCTGCAGATCACCGCGATCCTGTTCATGGTTCCGTTCGGCATCAGCATGGCGGCGACGGTGCGCGTCGGCCACGCCGCGGGGCGCAACGATGCGCAGGGCGTGCGCCGCGCCGGGTTGATGGCACTGCTGCTCGGCCTTGCGCTGGCGCTGCTTTTCACACTCGGCATCATCCTCGCGCGGTTCGAGCTCGTGCAGCTGTTTCTCGGCAGCGGCGTCGCCGATGTCGGAGCGACCGTCGCGCTCGCCGCCACCCTGCTGCTGGTCGGAACCACCTTCTTCATCACCGATGCGCTGCAGACCATCGCCGTCGGTGCGCTGCGCGGCATCAAGGACACGCGCGTGCCCTTGCTGCTCGCCGTGCTCGGCTACTGGCTGATCGGCTTTCCTGCGTCCTATGGGCTCGGGCTGCACACCTCGCTCGGCGCGATCGGCATCTGGATCGGGCTGTCGCTCGGCACCAGCATCTATGCGGCACTGCTCGTGCTGCGCTTCCTCAGGCTGTCGCGATGATGTCAGGCGCCGGCGGTATCGGACGTCTCCTCGGGCTCGGGCCGATGCGGCTTGCCGGGCGATGTCTCGGCCCATTCGGCGATGACCCGTTCGAGATCGATCAGGTTCTGCCGCATCTGATCGAGCGAGAAGCCGAGCGCGAAGAAGCGCTCGGCGGCGTCGCCCGGCAGACCCCGCGTCAGGCCGTCGCTGCGCAACGCGGCGACCGCCTCGGCATAGGACTTGACCGCGACATGCACCGGCCAGATCGCCGGCGGTCCGGAGCCGTTACGGATGGCGGCGGCGCAGCCGCGCAGATAGCCGGCGATGGCGTCGCTGACGCGCGTGACGGGGCCCGACAGGCGCGTCTGCAGCTCCGACGGCAGCGGCACCACGCTGGCGCGGCCGATCATCACGACGTCATGGCGCAGCCGCAGGATGGTTCGCAACAGCGGGCCGGTGTCGGCGCCCGACGACAGCCGCGCCGACCGCTCGCGCTCGGCCTCGGCGCCGGTGGCGTTCAGCTCGCTCAGGGCGGTGCCGATGCCGTCCTGGATTCGATGCAGCGCGTCGTTGTCGCGGCCGCGCGACAGGCCGGCCAGCAACTCGGTAAAGGCGGCCGCGATCAGCTCGAGCAGGCGCCCGGCAGCGCTGCGCATCTGCACGTGGGCGCGCGACGGCAGCACCACGAACGATACGGCAAGCCCGGTGAGCGCGCCGACGGCGACCTCGAACACGCGGTCGACCGCCGAGCCCAACGGATCGAGATGGCCCATGGTCGGGACAAGCAGCACGATGACGGCCGTCACCGTGGCGGCGTTGAGGCTCGGATTGAGCGCGGCGATGAAGGCGAGCGGCGTCACCGCCAGGATCAGCATGCCCAGCAGTTGCAACTCGCCGGAGTGCGGGATGAACACGGTGATGGCGCCGCCATAGATCGCGCCGCCGATGGTGCCGAACATGTAGTCGCGCGTCGCCTTCAGCGAGCGTCCGACGCTGCCTTGCGTCACGATCAGCGAGGTCAGCACCGCCCACAGCGGCAGCTTGAGCTGGAGAGCGGTTGCGATCGCGAAGGCGAGCGTCGCCGCCACCGTGCCGCGCACGGCGAGCGACATCTGCGCCCTGCGGGCATACACCCGGCCGAACAGCTCCTTGATCGACGGCATCAGTCACTCACCTCGAACGGACCAGCGCGGTCCCGGCATGGCAGCTCTTCGCAACGCGGAACCGGCTTGAAAGCCGGAATCAGTCTGCCTACGGTCGCCGCAACGATGTGAGGAAACACGATGGCCCAGGAAACCGCAACGCTCGCCGCCTATGTCGCCGACCTGAAATATGACGATATCCCGCCCGAGGTGCTCGACCGCGCCAAGGTGCTGACGCTCGATTTTCTCGGCAGCGCCATCCGCGCCCGGCGCGAGGCGGAATCGACGCCGTCGGTCGTCAACATGCTGGCGGCGTTGAAGCTGGATGCCGCGGGCGAGGCCACCGTGTTCGGTGACAGCAGGACATGGACGCCCGCCGTGGCGGCGCTGCTCAACGGCACGATGGGGCATTCGCTCGACTTCGACGATACCCACGCGGACTCCTCGCTGCATCCGAGCGCGCCGGTGGTACCCGCCGCCTTCGCCGTCGGCGAGATGGTCGGCGCGTCCGGCCGCGAGGTGCTGACCGCGATCGTCGCCGGCTATGAGGTGTGCTGCCGGCTCGGCAACGCGCTCGATCCGACCTCGCATTATGCGCGCGGCTTCCACCCGACCGCGACCGCCGGCACCTACGGCGCAGCGGCGGCCGCGGGCAAGCTGTTCGGATTGTCCGAGCAGCAGCTCGTCTACGCCTTCGGCGTCTCCGGCAGCCAGGCGGCGGGCTCGCTGCAGTTTCTCGTCAACGGCGCCTGGAACAAGCGCTATCAGGTCGGGGCGTCGGCGATGAACGGCGTGATCGCGGCGACGCTCGCCAAGAATGATTTCGTCGGCGCGATCGAATCCGTCGAGGGCAAGCATGGGCTCCTGGTCGGCTACACCGACACGCCGCATCATGAGAAGGCGGTCGCGGGTCTCGGCACGACCTACGAGACGATGAAGATCGGCGTGAAGCCGTATCCGAGCTGCCGCTATACCCATGCCGCGATCGACGCGATCATCGCGCTGCGCCGCGAGCACAATCTGACGCCGGACCAGGTCAAGCGTGTCGAAGTCGGCCTGCATCGCAACGGCATCACCTTGACCGGCGACGCGAGCACCAAGCGACATCCGACCTCGATCGTCGGCGGCCAGTTCTCGATGTTCTTCACCGGCGCGCTGGCGCTCGACCAGGGCCGCTTCGGCTGGGATGACTACACGCGTCTGGGTGACAGCGCGATCAACAGCCTCGCCGACAAGTTCGATGTCGTGCAGGATGACAAATTGGAAGGCCGCAGCCATCCCTTCGGCGCGCGCGTCACCATCACCACCGAGGACGGCGTGCACGAGCGGCTGCACGACGATCCCTCGGGCGAGCCGACGTCGTTTCCGACGGCGCAGGCGATGAGTGACAAGTTCATCACCTTGGCGCGGCCGGTCCTGAGCAGTCGCGCGCAGAGTTTTGCCGATGCGATCCTGTCGCTGGAGCGGTTCGATCGCGTCGAGCAGGCCACCGCCTTGGGGAGGGCCTGATCCAAGCATCACTCCCCACGCGTCGCGGCGATCACCTCGCTCACGAGCTGGCCGACGCCGTCCGCCTCCGGCGGCCAATTCACGGTGCGGCCGAAGCGCGCGATGACCAGGCGCTCCGAAGGGATGACGACGACATACTGGCCGAGCGTGCCTTTGGCGAAGAAGGCATCGCGCGGCCAGCCGTGGGAGACGCGATAGGTAGCGCCAAAGCTGTCGCCGCGGTTGGTCCAGAAGCCGGCGCCGAGGCCGACGAAGGCTCCGGGAGTCGGGGTGCTGACGTAATCGACCCAGCCGGCGGGCAGGATGCGGCGGCCGGCGATCACGCCATCGTCGAGATACAATTGGCCAAGCCGCGCCCAGTCGCGCGCGGTGGCCAGCATCTGGCTCGATCCTTCCGGCGTGCCGGCGGCATCGAATTCGATGGTGACGTTGCGCATGCCGAGCGGATCGAACAACGCGCGATGCGCAAACCGCAGGACATCCGCGGCACTGCCGCCGGCAGCGGCGCGGATGAGATGCGAGAGAATGACGGTGTTGCCGTCGTGATAGTTGCTGACCGCGCCCGGCGCGGTTTCGAGCGGCATGGATTCGGCAAACGCCGCGCGGTCGGGCTCGACGAACTTCATCCGGTTGACCGGCTCGAACGCCGACAGCAACGAGGCCTGCAGCGAGCTGCCGAGCGCGAGCCCGGCGGTGTGGCGCAGCAGGTGGTCGACGGTGATGGCATGGCGCGGATCTTTCTCATCTTGCCACGCCGCGATCGGCGCGGGCCCATGCAGCGCGAGCTTGCCCTGGCGAACGAGGATGCCGATCAGGGTCGCAGTCATCGACTTGGTCGCGGAGAAGCCGAGCAAAGGCGTCTCGACGGGGAAGCCGGGGGCATAGCGTTCGGCGATCAGCTTGCCGTCCTTGAGCACGACGACCGCATGGGTGCGCCGAAAGGGCGGCGCTTCCGGCTCGGCGAAGGCCCGGTCGAGGGCGGCGGCCAAGGCCGGCGTGGCCGGCTCCACGAGGCGCGAAGGGCCGATCTCGGCCAGCAGAGCCGGCTGCGACGCGGGCAGCCGCATGGCCGGCCATCCCTCCGCCCCGCCATGATCGAGATGGCAACCGAGGCCGTCGCGATAGACCGCATGACTGCGGCCGAGGCCGAGCAAGGTCACGGTGACGTCCTTGGCGGCCCGATCCACTTGGACATTCATGGCCCAGGTCAGCAGGCCAGCACCAGGCATCGCATCCCGGGTTTCGGCCAGCACACGGTCCGGATCGAGGCCGGAGACGAAGGTCTCCGAGCACACGACGCTGGCGATGAAGCCCGTCGCCACTTGCGGCACATCGCGGGCACGGGCGGCGCCGAGCGCAAGGGCGGTCACAGCGACAGTCGACACGAAGACGAGAAGCCGGCGGCGGCGATTCATGGGAAGCTCCGGTAGATGAACCTGCCGGACCACACCGCAGCGGCTGTCGCACGGCTCGCCGATTTCGAAACATGCACCCGCCGAAACGCGCGGCGAGCTCGCCGATTTCGGAATTCTCCTTTGATGTCAGCGCTCGAACCATCACGCCGCGGCCAGCCTCATGCGCCGGAACTCGGTCGGCGTCACCCCGGTCGCGGCCTTGAAGGCGCGGTTGAAGGGGCCGAGCGACTGGAAGCCGGCGTCCATTGCGATGGTGATCACGGGCACCTCGGCCTGGGCGGGATCGGCGAGCGCGGCCTTGGCTTCCTCGATGCGGTGGTTGTTCAGGAAGGTATTGAAGTTGCGGTAGCCGAGCTCGCCATTGATGAGACGACGCAGCCGGTATTCGGGAATGGCGAGCCGGGTCGCCAGCATGCCGATGGTGACGTTCTCCTGCCGGTAGATCCGCTCGTCGGCCATCAGCCGCATCAGCGCGTCGACCAGCTTGCGGTTGGCGGCAGGCTGGGCCGCGACAACCGGCTCCGGCACGCTTATCGCGTCATGCGGCGCCTCGGGAGCGAACACGTCGGACGCACCGACCTTCAGCAGCATCACCGCGACGGCGCCGACGACGGCCAAGAACATCGCCGCATTGACGACATTGGCGAGCTCCGACGGACCACTGCCAGCCGCGACCATCTGCAGCAGCGCGTTGACGCCGCCGTAACCAAGCGCCGCGATGACGACGAAAGCGCGGACGCGACGGCGGCCCTCGACGAGATCCGCCGACCACGACCGGATCGTCTGCGCCAGAGTCAGGCCGACGAAACCAAGCGCCAGCAAATTGTTCGCGACGATGACGATCCTCGCATGCCCCGCCGGCCCGAGCACGAGACAGCTGATCAGGCTGAAGCTGGACACCGCGAGCCAGATCAGGCCGTGCTGCCATCGCGGCGCAAAGCCGTCATCAAACAGCGCGCGGCAGAACAGCCAGAGCACGACGATGTCGGCGGTCGCCAGCGCGATCAGCGGCGCAGCGGCGAGCGAGGGCACCGCGGTGCCGCCGATGTTGAACGTCGCCGCATGCGCGGCCGAGCCGAGCGCCAGCGCGACGGCGAGCCGGCCGACGGACTGCCTGCCGAGATCACGCCACAACGACACGGCCAGCATGGCGAGCAGCGCGATGGCTGCGGCGCGGAGGGCGAGATCGAGGTGGTCGAGCGGCATCATCACACGTCCAATATCAGCGCCGGAACTCTAGGCCGGGCCTTTGCGGCTTTCAAATCGCACGGATGTCGCGACGTCATGCCCTGCCCTCGCCTTCACGAAACTGCTAAGCTCGCGCAACCACTTTTCAGGAGCGTCCCATGAGCTGGCAGCCATCGATCGATCCCGAATTCGGCGACCCCACCTCCTGTGATGCGCTGGAGCATGTCATCGTGCCACGCACCCGCGATCTCGGCGACGGCTTTGCCGTGCGCCGCGCGCTGCCGCATGGCCGCCGGCAGATGGTCGGACCGTTCATCTTCTTCGATCATTTCGGCCCGGTGCAGTTCGTCTCCGGCAAGGGCATGGACGTGCGGCCGCATCCGCATATCGGCTTGGCCACCGTCACCTATCTGTTCGACGGCGCCATTATGCATCGCGACAGCGAGGGCAACGTCCAGGAGATCCAGCCCGGCGCGATGAACCTGATGACCGCCGGCCGCGGCATCGCGCATTCCGAACGCACGCCGGACCTGCAGCGGCAGAACGGGCAGCAGATGCTGGGCCTGCAGAGCTGGATCGCGCTCCCTGTGGAATCCGAGGAGATTGCGCCGAGCTTTCAGCATTATGCGGCGGGCGCGCTGCCGACGGTCAGCGACACCGGCTTTTCGGCGCGCATCATCGCCGGCAAGGCGTTCGGAAAAGCCTCGCCGGTGACGATGGTCTCGCCGTGGTTCTATGTCGAGGTCACAGCGCAGGCCGGCACCGTCGTGCCGCTTGATCCTGACCACGAGGAGCGCGCGATCTATATCGTCGACGGCGAAATCGAGATCGCGCGCGAGCGCCATGAGGGCCCGCGGCTGCTGATCTTCCGGCCCGGCGATGCGATCAGCGTTCGTACCATCAAGCCGACCCGGATGATGTTCCTCGGCGGCGATGCGCTGGAGGGACCGCGCCACGTCTGGTGGAATTTCGTCTCCTCCAGCAAGGAGCGGATCGAGCAGGCCAAGCAGGACTGGAAAACCGGCCGCTTCGCCGCCGTTCCGCAGGAGCACGAGTTCATTCCGCTGCCGGAATAGGCTATGGGAGCCGATGCTCCCTTTCGAAGGCCTTGAACCATGACCACGCTTCTCGCCAGCAATCTGCCGCTTCCGAAGATCGGCCGCGGCAAGGTCCGCGACATCTATGCCGTCGGCGACGACCGCGTGCTGCTCTTGACCACCGACCGCATCTCCGCGTTCGACGTCGTGATGGACGAGACCATCCCGATGAAGGGCGCGGTGCTGACGCAGATCTCGGCCTACTGGTTCAGCGCGCTCGAAGGCGTCGTGCATCACCACATGATCTCGGCCGACACGGATGAGATCATCGCCGCGGTGCCCGAGCTGAAGCCGCATCGCAAGGAGATTCTGGGCCGCGCGATGCTGTGCAAGCGCACCACCGTGTTTCCGATCGAATGCGTGATCCGCGGCTATCTCTCCGGCTCGGCCTGGAAGGAATATGCCGCGAGCGGCACGCTGGCCGGCGAGCAGCTGCCGGCGGGGCTGGTCGAAAGCCAGAAGCTCGAGCCCGCGATCTTCAGCCCGGCGACCAAGGCCGAGACCGGCCACGACGAGAACATCACCATCGCGCGGATGCGCGAGGTGGTCGGCGACGACACGGCCTATACGCTGGAGAGCATGACGCGCGCGGTCTATACGCTGGGTGAAACGCTCGCGCGTGAGCAGGGCATCATCATCGCCGACACCAAGTTCGAGTTCGGCCGCGACAAGGATGGCAACATCATCCTGATCGACGAGGTGATGACGCCCGACAGTTCGCGGTTCTGGGCCGTCGATGCCTATCAGCCGGGCCAGCCGCAGCCGAGCTTCGACAAGCAGCCGTTGCGCGACTATCTGGATTCCGAACGCAAGGCGGGCCGCTGGAACGGCGAAGCCCCGCCACCACCGCTGCCTCGAAACGTGGTGGACGCGACGAGCCAGCGCTATCTCGAAGCGTTCCGGCGCGTGACGGGGAGTGAGCTGAAGATCTGAGGATCGCAGGCTCATGCGTTGACGGTTGGGTTGGGCTTTTTGTCTTAGCGCATCATCGACAGTGTGCATCGGGGACCCCCACCCCCGACCCCTCCCCCTTGCGGGCCCGCAAGGGGGAGGGGCCAATCTGCGGCCGCTTTCTTGGTCAATTCGAACTCCTCAGCCTTTCTGCTCGAAATCTTGTGGCAAGAGGCACGCTCTGTCGTCTCCCCTCCCCCTTGCGGGGAGGGGTCGGGGGTGGGGGTCCGCTCGGCGAGATCATCATGATGCGCACCAATACGCCCGCAGCGCCGTCGCGCCCGAGTTGATCAAAACAGAGCCCTCCGAAAATGCCGAGGGCGCAGGGAAGGCCGGGAGCTGGCTGCTCCCATGGCCCGCGTGCGAAAAAGAATGCACGCGGCGGTCACCACAGGTTCAGCCGAGACATCCCGGCCCTCCCTGCGCGATGGGTTTAACGTCTGCTCCGAGCTCTCCCCGGGGACCGGGCTTTCTTGCCCCCGTCGCCAGTGCGACACGTCCTGTCAAGGATCACGTCACACCGACTTGGCGCCAGCATCGGGGCGCCAGGACCACACGGCTTGAACGTCCGCGAGCTGTCCATCGTCCAGCGCATCAGCACCTGACAGACAAGCGGCCACCGCTCCCCGCCTCTACGTATCGTGACGACGCGTACGCCCCTCTGCATGAGGACGGGATGCGCGCATCAAAGCATGATTTCTGATTTTTAGCAAGCGGCTTTTTGCCCGCCCGGATGGGTCACCGTTCGCGCAAGCGCCACGACCCCAGCCAGCGATCGACACCACTCAGCCATCAATCGCCTTCCGCAAACTGATGCTCGACATGGAATGACTTGGCGGTCACCCGCCATGCGCCGTCGATCAGATGAAAACAGAGATAGTCGAGATAGAGGATCCGATCGATCCTGACCCTCACCTTCACGAGCGCCTGCGTTGCCGATGCCAGATCGACCAGCAGCACCTCTTGCTGACGCGGCGCCGCTTTCGCTTCCGGCGAGGGAGTTGTTTCCAGCACATGGCGATATTCGGCCGCGGTCAGAACGCGCAGCGCCTGATCGCGGAAGCCGTGCAACTGCGCTGTGGGTGCGAACACACGATCGAAACGGCTGACGTCGAAGTCGAACATCATGTCGAAGTAACGATCGACGGTAGAAAGCAGTGTGTGGGGCGGTGCAGGATCTGTCATGTTCAGCTCACGGGTGGTGTTGACTGCCCTTGATCTTGGCGCGGAACGCCGCAGCATGTCCTTGCGAACTGTGCTAACCTCCCGATCCTCGGCGCAATGAATTGTCCCTTCAGCAGCCGGATTGGGCGAGACATGCCAAAAATCACGCTCGATGCCATCGACCATCGCATTATCCGCGAGCTGCAAGCTGATGCACGGCTGAGCAATGTCGAGCTTGCGGATCGCGTCGGACTGTCACCTTCTCCATGCCTTCGGCGCGTGAAGCGGCTGGAGCGCGATGGCATCATTCAAGGTTACCGCGCGGTGCTCAACCGCGACAGCGTGGGGCTGGGCTTTTCCGCGTTCCTCGCCGTCAAGATCGAGGGACATGCCAACGTGCACGCGCTCGACTTCGAGGACACCGTTTGCGCGATGCCCGAAGTCCTCGCCTGTCATCTGGTGTCCGGCGACTCAGACTACTTGCTCGAAGTCGTGACGGCCGATCTGGAGCACTACCGGCGCTTCCTGGTCGAACGATTGCTGAACCTGCCGATCGTCCGGGAGGTCAAAAGCAATATCGCCATTCAGACCCGCAAGGCAACGGCCCCGTTGCCGCTTTCAGAACCGCTCTGAGGGTGTGGACAGTCGGAGAGTGAGAGCAATGATTTCGAGGAGTCGTGCGCAAGAGGTCGCGGCAGCCTGGTCATGGGCCTGAGCACCAACGCCCCGATCATCCTGCTGCCCGGCATGGACGGGACTGGACAGTTGCTGAAGCCCCTCGCCGAACGTCTGTCGGCGAACCGCCCTACGCACATCATCGCCTATCCCTTCGATCGGTACCTCGACTACGACCAGCTCGCACGGTTCGTCGGCGAGCGCTTGCCTCGGCATCGCTTCGTCATTCTGGGGGAGTCATTTTCTGGACCGATTGCAATCGAGATCGCAGCCACGAACCCGCGAGTCGCCGGGCTCATCCTTGCGTCAAGCTTTGCGCGGCATCCGCTGCCGCGGTGGATGTCGCCGCTCACTTGGCTGCTCGATGCGCGATGGATGCCGTCCACGCTCATGGCCGCAGCCATCATGGGATCGGCGACAACGCCGGAGCTCAGGCAACGGCTGCAAGACGTCCTGTGCTCGCTGCCGCCGGCGGTCCTGCGCGCGCGGGCCAAAGACGCGCTCCGGATCGACCGGCGCGACCGATTGCGTGCGACCACCTGCCCGATGCTGTGCATGCACGGCAGTGCGGACCTGCTCATTGGTCAGAGAGAAATCTCGGACATCCTTGCGGCTCGGCCCGATTGCGAGCTGTGCGAGCTTGATGCGCCCCACATGTTGCTGGCGACTCATGCCAAAGCTGCTGCCATGGTCATCGATGCGTTCTGCGAGCGCGTTGCACCCGTTCACGATTGAATCGGCAGGGTGGCAAAGGCGAGAGCGCAGTGCATCTCCGGGCGAGTTCGCGGTGACGCCGTGCCCACCGTCTTGCTGGAGCATGCGCGGATAGACGGTGGGCACGCGGCCGCCTGCGCAGCTGCTTTGCCCAGCCTATAGTTCGCGTGCCTGAGCTAATCGTCGAACCCGACGAACACCGTCGCGTCCTTCACCGACTTGCGCTCCGACACCACGGCATTCGCCGGGAAATCATGATCCGGCCAGCCGAGCGCGATGCTCTTCATGATGATCTGGTCGTCGGCGATGCCGGCGTGCTCGCGGACGACGGGCGACTGCATGATGCCCTGGCTGTTGATGACGGCGCCGAGGCCGCGCGACCAGGCGGCGTTGACCAGCGCCGTCGTCACCGCGCCGCAATCGAACGGCGTGTCGTCGCTGCCGTCGAGCACGCGGTCATAGGTGACGATGATGCAGACCGGGGCGTCGAACTGGCGGAAGCCGCGCAGCACCCAGTCCTGGCGTTTGTCCTTGTCGTCGCGCGCGATGCCCATCGCGGAGAACAATTGCTTGGCGACCTGCACCTGGCGGTCGCGGTGATGGCCCGCGAACGGCTGGCCCGTGCGGAATTCACGCGACTGCGGCACGCCGGCGACCATGCGCTCGGTGTTGCCGGCGCGAATGCGGTTCAGCGGCTCGCCGGTGATGACGTAGAAATTCCAGGGCTGGGTGTTCATTGACGACGGCGCGCGCATCGCAAGCGTGATGATCTCCTCGATCAGCGCGCGCGGCACCGGATCAGGCTTGTAGCCACGAATGCTGCGGCGGCCGAGGATGACGTCGTCGAATTCCATGTGCGTGATATTCCTGCCCTGAGTTTGTTTGGTCGCGATCTTCGCGGCTTTTGAGTTCCGGCGCAAGATTGACGACCGCCAGCAGCGCCTCGTCGCGCGCTATCGCGTCACCATCGACGCAATCGTGCGCGCCAGATCCAGGGGACTTTCCACCAGACGGTCTGCGCCGGCCGTTTCCAACTCATCACGGCTGCCATAGCCCCAGAGCACGCCGAGACTGCGCAGTCCCACCGCGTGCGCGCCGGCAATGTCGTGGCGGCGATCGCCGATCATGACGCCGTCGCGCGCGGAGATATTCCGCATCGAGAGAATATGCGCGAGCAGCTCGGGCTTGTGATCCAATGCGCCTGACGGCACCGAGCCATGGATGGCGGTGAACAATGATGCCAGCTCGAGATGCTCCAGGATGCGGCGCGCGAACACCTCACGCTTCGATGTCGCGAGATAGAGCCGCAGGCCGGCGCCGTGCATCTCCTGCAACGCCTCGCGGATACCCGGATAGAGCGCGCAGTCGAACAGGCCGACATCGCCATAATGCCGGCGATAGGCCAGAACGGCTTCGTCGACACGGCCGTCGCCACGGGCCTGCAGCAGCGCACGCAGCATGTCCTGCAACGGCGGCCCGATGAAGGCGGCGATGTCGAGCGTGTCCTCGGGCGTATGTCCGAGCGATCGTAAGGCGGCCCGCGTGCTGGCAGCGATGCCGGGGCGTGAATCGATCAGAGTGCCGTCGAGATCGAGCAGAACCAAATGAATGGAAGAGTGAAGCGAAGACATGGCCGAGCATAGCGCCGGGCGGCCAAAGCGCCAACGTCGATATCGCCGCGTCGCGTGGGCGGCTCGTCACGCGGTCCTTTGCGTCCAATCTCTTCTGACGCAGGATGCGCCGGCTGGCCTTCAACGCCCAGCATGACTGGAGGATCACACGAATGGACTTCTCCATCGAATGGCCGGACGACTTTGCCAACTACGAATGGGAAGTGACGGCGAAGGGGTGGTTTACGCTGAAAATGATCGTTTCAGACCGACGATATTGCCTGAACGTCTATGATCCCGCTCGCCTCGGCCAGGAAATTCAATCCGACCTCAAGCGCGGGAAGCCGTTCTTCGAACCGAATCTGGTTGTCGTCGAATCCGTGACGCGCGCTGCGATCGAACAGGCCGTCCACGAGCTCGTGCGATCCGGCCGCGCCGCCGACTTGATCGAAGAATCGACGGAGTCGAAAGCACGGTAGATCAGGGTCAAGTCTTCAATCCGCGCCCCTGCCGAACACCCATTCGAGCGCGGCATTCTGGGCATGCAACAGAAATGCCTTCGCTTGCGTCACGCGACAGGCATGGTGCCGCATCGCATCGTCGGAGACCTCCTGCCCCCGCGTCACCGGCGGACAAGGCAGGAACTCCAGATCCGGCCGCAGACCGTCGAGGAGATCTGCGGTGATCTGATAGTCCTGCAAGAGGCCGGGTTCCTCATCCCTCGGCCAGCAATCGGTGACGATCACGTCGGCGTCCTGCAAGGCGGCGAGATCGGTCGTGACGTGGAAGCGCGGTGACTCGCCCTGCGCGTGCCATCGCGCCGGATAGACCTGGACGACGTCGATCGGAAGCACCTGCGCGACCTCGATCCACGAGCCCAGGATGTTCGCGGCCGGCGCCACGACGGCGATCTTCAATCCGTCGATCGCGCCGCGCCGATGCCACAGGAAGGCGAGGTCGCCGAGCGTCTCGCAAGGGTGATTCTGCCGCGTGCGCGCGTTGATCACCGGTGCCTGCGCCCAGTGCGACAATGCATAGAGCATCTCGAGCTCCGGCGTGCGGCAGACCACGGCATCGAACCAGTTGTCGAGATAGGCGGCGAGATCCTCGACCGCCTCCGTCGCGTTGAGACGGATCGGCGCGTGCACGCAGAGACCGCCCATCGCCTGCACGCCGAGATCGAAGGCCGTGGTGTTCCGCCAGCCGCCATCATCGACCACGAGCGCGATGCGGCGGCCTGCGAGCGCTTGCGGCATCGCGCGCGCCCGCCAGCAGGCGGCGAGTTCCTGCGCGCGCGTCAGCATGCCGAGGATATCGGAGCCGTCGAGGTCACCCAGGGCCAGGATGTCGCGCTCACCCACCATGCACTCTCATCACATCCTCAAGGGCGGGCCGATCGGTCTGAAGGCCGGTGTCGGTCATGCGCCGTTCGCGATTGCCCTGCCCCCACCACGAGCATAACCTTGCTGAAAAATCCAGGAAGGAACCGCATCGATGGCACAGATCGCAACGATCGAGACCGGGCTGTATCGCATTCCACTCAGCGTGGCGCTGTCCGACAGCACGCATGGCGAGATGACGGCGTTCGAGCTGATCACCTGCCGGGTGCGCGATGCCGACGGCGCCGAGGGCACAGGCTACACCTACACGGTCGGCCGCAACGGCTATGCCGTGGCCGACATTCTCAAGCGCGAGATCACCGAGCTGGTTGCAGGCTACGAGGCCGACAACACCGAGGCCATCTGGCACCGGGTGTGGTGGGGCCTGCATTATGGCGGGCGCGGCGGCCCGGTCGTGCTGGCGCTGTCGGCGCTCGACATCGCGCTGTGGGACCTCAAGGCGCGGCGGGCCGGCCTGCCGCTGTTCCGCCTGCTCGGCGGCTTCGATGCGCGGGTGCCATGCTATGCGGGCGGCATCGATCTTTATCTCTCGATCGATGCGCTGCTGAAGCAGACCGACGACAATCTCGCGCGCGGCTTTCGCGCCATCAAGATGAAGGTCGGACGGCCCGATCTCGGCGCCGACGTCGCGCGCGTCAGGGCGATGCGCCAGCATCTCGGCGACGGTTTTCCGCTGATGGCGGATGCCAACATGAAGTGGACGGTGGAGGAGGCGATCCGCGCGGCGCGGGCGTTGCAGCCGTTCGACCTCACCTGGCTGGAGGAGCCGACCATTCCCGACGATATCGCGGGCCACGCGCGGATTCTCGCCGCCGGCGGCGTGCCGATCGCGGCCGGCGAGAACCTGCGCTCGCTGTGGGACTTCAAGAACTACATCGCCGCCGGCGCCGTGTCCTATCCCGAGCCCGACGTCACCAATTGCGGCGGCGTCAGCGCCTTCATGAAGATCGCGCGGCTGGCGGAGGCCTTCAACCTGCCGGTCACCAGCCATGGTGCGCACGACATCACCGTGCACCTGCTCGCCGCCTGCCCCAACCGCTCCTATCTCGAGGCGCACGGCTTCGGCCTGGACCACTACATCGAGCATCCGCTGGTGCTCGAGAACGGCATGGCGCAGGCCGCGTCGCGGCCGGGTCACGGCATCCGTTTCGACTGGGAGGGACTGGCGAAGCTCGCGGGGTGAGGCGCTCACGCGCCGGCGAACACCTCATCATACGCCAGGCGCACGGCGCGCAAGTCACGCGTTCGCCGCCACTCCTCCAATTGCGTCGCCACCGCGTAGGTGATCAGCAGCGAGCGGCGGCGCGCGCCGCTGCGGTTGCGCGTGGCGCCATGCAGCAGATCGACGTCGAACAGCAGGATGTCGCCGGCCTGGCCCGCCGTGACGAACGGCGCCGCCTGCGCGTCATCGGCGTCGAGACGATGCGTGCCGGGCGCGATCTGCGTGGCGCCGTTGTCGGGACCGTAGGAATCGAGAAAGGCCAGCGTCGACACCGCCTCCTTGCGCCCGCGCGTGACGCTGTCGCGATGCAGCGGCTGCTGGCCGCCATCAGGCAGCGGCTCGCGTCCCTCGACCTGGCCAAGGAAGAACGGCGCCTGCAGGATGTGATGCACGGCGGCCAGCATCGCGGGCAGGCGGCAGAGTTGCTGGACGGTCGCGTCGGCATCGACCATCGCATGGCGCCAGTCGCGGCCGCGCGGGACCGGCCATTGGTCCGATGGCAACGATCCCTGCTCGAACGCCCCACGCAGCGCGGCGATCCACGCAGTTGGGATCGCGCCGCGCAACAGCAGATAGCCGTCCATATCCAGACGCCGCGCATCGGCGGCATCGAGTGTCGCGACGCGGGTCGTGGCGGTCGTGGTCAGCGCGGCGGTCATGCAGCCCCAAGGTGTCGTGTCGGCCAGGCCGCATCCTCAACGAAGCATCTGCGACGCGCAAGCGCCGCCTGCGCGCCGGCGACATGGACGAAGATTTCGCTTGCGCCGCGCTCGCGCCGCCGTACCAAGGCCGTCGATTGGTTTGAGGCATATTCGAACGTGGACAATTCTCTTTCAGCCCGCAGCGGCCCGCTCGCGCGGCGCGGCTTCGATGACGTTCTCGGCGGATCGGCTGCCAGCGTCCTGAGCGTCACCTACGGCCTGTCCTATGCGCTGCTGATCTTCGCGGGCCCGCTCGCACCGCATCTTGGCCAGGGCATCGGCATCACCTTCGCGGTCTCGGCCGTCATCGCCCTGGTGCTGGCGCTCGCGAGCTCGCTGCCATTTGCGATCGGCGCGCCGGACAGTTCGACCGCGGCCGTGACGGCCATTCTCGCCGGCTCGCTGGTGGAGCGGCTGGTCGCGACCGATCCGGCGGCGCCGCTGCTGATGCCGGTCGTCATCACGCTCGGGCTGACCAGCCTCGTCACCGGGCTGGTGCTGTGGGCCTGCGGCATGAGCCGGCTCGGCCGCGCCATCCGCTACGTGCCCTATCCCGTGGTCGGCGGCTTTCTCGGCGCCACCGGCGCGCTGATCGTGATCGGCGCGGTCGGCGTGATCACCGGACAGCGGCCGCAGCTCTCGACCTTGTCGACGTTGGCGCACGCGCAGGCCGCCTATGAGCTCGCCGCCGCGGCGGCGATGGCGCTGCTGCTCTATCTGACGTGGCACCGCTCTCGCAATCCGTTCGGCCTGCCGGTGATCCTGGTCAGCGGCACGGTCGCCGCGCATCTCGGCTTCTGGCTCTCCGGTATCAGCCCGGCCGATGCGCAGACGATGGGCTGGACGTTCCAGCCGCCGCCGCATGTCGCGCTGGTGTGGCCGTGGACGGCGGCGGAGCTCGGCAGCTACCCCTGGGCGGCGCTGCCCGACGTCGCCGGCAATCTCGTCGCCGTCGTGTTCGTTACCGCGGCGAGCACGCTGTTCAACACCGCGGGCATCGAGGTCGCGACCCATCACGAGGCCAATATCGAGCGCGAGCTCGCGGTCACCGGCGTCGCCAATGCGCTGGCCGGCGTGCTCGGCGGCTATACCGGCTGCATCTCGATCAGCCGCACCGTGCTCAACGTGAAGGCCGGCGGCTCTGGCCGGATCTCCGGCCTTACCGTCGCCGTCATTTCGCTGCTGATGCTGGCCCTGGCGCAGCCGCTGCTCGGCTACATGCCGAAATTCGTGCTCGGCGGGCTGCTGCTGTATCTCGGCGCGGATACGCTGCACAAATGGACGGTGCAGTCGCGGCGGCGGCTGTCGAGGACCGACTACGCCTCGCTGCTGCTGATCATCGCGATCATCCTGGCCTGGGGCTTCATCGCCGGCATCCTGATCGGCGTCGTGATCGGCTGCGCCGCCTTTGCGCTGAGCGCGGCGCGGATCAATGCCGTGAAATTCGCCTTCGACGGCAGCGAATATCGTTCCTCGCTCGATCGCTCGCGCGACGACCAGGCGGTGCTGTCGGCGCATGGCCGCGAGATCCAGGGATTGAACCTGCAGAGCTACCTGTTCTTCGGCTCGGCCAACCGGCTCTACCAGCAGGTCAAGGCCTTGCTGTCGCGGCGACCGGAGTGCCGCTTCCTGGTGTTCGACTTCAAGCTCGTCACCGGCATGGACTCGTCGGCCGCCTACAGCTTCGCGCAGATCAAGCGCCTCGCCGAGGAGCGCGACATCCGCCTGGTGCTGGTGCATCTGTCGCCGGCGGTGGCACGCGCGCTGCGCGCCGGGGAATTCATCAGCAAGGAGGTCTCGGTCGCGCCGGAGCTCGATCACGCGCTCGAATGGTGCGAGAACGCGATCATCGCGCGCCACCAGGGCCAGGCGCAGGACGAGGCATCGCTGCGCGACTGGTTCGCGCGCATCCTCGGCAGCGCCGCCGACGCCGAGGAGCTGATCGGCCGCTGCGAGCGGCTCGACGTCGCCGCCGGTACGACGATCGTCCGCGCCGGCGACCCGGCTGCCTCGATGCACTTCATCCTCGACGGCCGGGTCGGCATCATGGTGCCGGCGGAACATGGCGGCACCACGCGGGTGCGCAGCCTCGGCCGCTACACCACGATCGGCGAGATGGGCCTGGTGGCGCACACGCCGCGCAGCGCCACGATTCAGGCCGAGACCGACAGCGTGCTGTATGAGCTGACCATCCCGCGCTTCGAGGCGATCACGCGCGAGCATCCGGCGCTGGCGCAGAAGCTTCTCACCTATTTCGTGACGATCATGGCGGAGCGGCTGAGCTTCGCCAACCGCACCATCGCCGTGCTGCGACGATAGGTCATCGCGCCGCGATCCCCGTCACCCCCCGGGAATTAACGCCCTGGTAACCGGGCGGGCGTACGGCTCGGAGGACATCGATTGTCACGTTCTGAAACATGAGGAAAGGAAGCGTTCGCGCGCTTCAGTCGAGCCCATGGCCGTCGTTTCCAGCACGAGCTACATCTCACCCGCGATGGAGCGGGTCTACCGCCAGAGCAATCTGCTCGGCGAGTGGAAGGGCAGTTGGACCGCCAACGGCCAGGCCGTGAGCTTCAAGGTCGTGAACATCAGAGGCGCGGCGGCGACGGTGGAATACACCCACAATGGCCGCACCGAACGCGGCATCGGCCAGGTCAACGGCTCCACCATCGATTTCGGCGCGGTCACGCTCGGCACCAAGAACGGCAAGAACGCGGTGCTGCTGTTCTCGGCCGGCGGCGGCAAGGCCAGCGCCGTGTTGGAGAAGCAGGCGCCGCCCGCCAGCGAAAGCAATCTCGCCGGCAGCTGGGCAGGCTATTCCGGCGACAACGGCATGAGCGCGAGCTTCCGCGTGCTGTCGGTCAACGGCAAGCAGGCGCAGGTCAGCGTGACCAACAACGGCATCACCCGCACGGGCACCGGCCTCGTCTACAACGACGTCATCATGTTCGAGCAGACGCAACTCTCGACCAAGGACGGCAAGAGCGGGACGGTCATCTACCAGCTCGGCAACAAATCCTACTCCGTCCCGGTCAACAAGCTGCCCTCGGCCGTTTAGCGGCCGGCCGGCGGGCCGGGGCTTACACCCCGGCCATCATCACATATTTGATCTCGAGATATTCCTCGATGCCGTGGTGCGAGCCTTCGCGCCCGAGGCCGCTCTCCTTGACGCCGCCGAACGGCGCCACCTCGGTGGTGATGAGACCGGTGTTGACGCCGACCATGCCCGATTCCAGCGCCTCCGCGACGCGCCAGACGCGGCCGAGGTCGCGGGCGTAGAAGTAGGACGCGAGACCGAACGGCGAGGCGTTGCACATCGCGATCACGTCGGCCTCGTCCTTGAAGCGGATGACGGGCGCGAGCGGGCCGAAGGTCTCCTCATGCGCCACCAGCGCGTCCGCCTTGACGTCGCGCAGCACGGTCGGCTCGAAGAAGGTGCGGCCGAGCGCATGGCGCTTGCCGCCGGTGACGACCTTGGCGCCGCCCTTCACCGCATCGGCGATGTGGCGCTCGACCTTCTCGACCGCCTCGGCGTTGATCAGCGGCCCCTGCACAACGCCGGCCTCGGTGCCCTCGCCGATCTTCATCGCCGCGACCTTGGCAGCGAGCTTCTCGACGAAGGCGTCGTAGATGCCATCCTGCGCATAGAGCCGGTTGGCGCAGACGCAGGTCTGGCCCATGTTGCGATACTTCGAGACAACAGCGCCTTCGACCGCCGCATCGACATCGGCATCGTCGAACACCACGAACGGCGCGTTGCCGCCGAGCTCGAGGCCGAGCTTCTTCACCGTACCGGCGGACTGCCGATACAGGATCTTGCCGACCTCGGTCGAGCCGGTGAAGCCGACGAAACGCACCGCCGGATGCTCGCACAGCACCTTGCCGATCGGCGGCGCGTCGCCGGTGATGATGTTGAGTGCACCCTTCGGAATCCCGGCGCGCTCGGCCAGGACGGCCAGCGCCAGCGCCGACAGCGGCGTCTCGTTGGCGGGCTTGAGCACCACGGTACAGCCGGCGGCGAGCGCCGGCGACACTTTCCGGGTGATCATCGAGTTCGGGAAATTCCACGGCGTGATCGCGCCGCAGACGCCGATCGGCTGCTTCAGCGCGAGCAGGCGCGCGTCCGGCTTTTGCGTCGGGATGGTCTCGCCATAGACGCGGCGCGCCTCCTCGGCGAAGAACTCGATATAGGCGGCGCCGATATCGACCTCGCCGAGCGCTTCCGCCAGCGGCTTGCCCTGCTCGGAGGTCAGGATCAGCGCGAGATCCTCGCGGTTGGCCGCGATCAGCTCGAACCATTTGCGCAGGATGTTGGAGCGCTGCTTGGCGGTCTGCCTGGCCCATAGCGGGAAGGCGCGCGCGGCGGCCTCGACGGCCTGCGTCGTCTCGGCGGCGCCGAGCTGGGCGACCTTGGCGAGCTCGACACCGGTGGCGGGATTGACGACCGGGAACACCGGCGTACCGACCCAGGCGCCGTCGATGTAGCACTGCTCACGCAGCAGCGACGGATCCTTCAGGCGGTCGCGCAGGCTGGCGGTGGCGGATACGCGGGCGGTGGCGGTCGATGTCATCTGGCGGCTCCCTCGAAGCGATCGTTCTGTCGCATGCGAATATAGCCACCGCCGGCCATAGGCGCACCGCGTGTGCGCCTCGGGACCGGTACATTCGACCGGGCCAACCGTGCCTTGACGGCACCAAAGGCGGTGCTCAACGAAGTGGCACCGCGCCTTAGGCCGCGCCGCTCATGTAGGTCTCGCGGCGGCCGATCATCCGCTCCGCGGCGGCCTTGGCGTCGGCCTTGGTCGAGGTCGCGCAGGTCCGGTATTCGAGATCGGGCAAAGCCGCGGGATCACGGCGGCCGAACCAGGATTTCTGCCCCACGGGCAGCAGCGCCAGCGCCTGCGCCACATTGTCCACCGCGCCGAACGAATACAGCGCGCCAGTGGCGGCAATGCGGACCTCGTAGATCCCAGGCGTGATCGGTGCCTCGATATTGTCACCGCGGCCCGGCCGCGGATACCGCTTCCACTCGCTCCAAGTCGAAATCATATCGCCCCCAACGGCGGACGTTGCCGCCAAAACACGTGTGTCCGGCCGGAAAAGGCCGGTTCTTGAACCCTTTAATGCAGAAATGGTTGCAACTCACAACAGTCCCAAGCCCGCGGCGGGAACATGGCGCCTATGTGTCGGACCAGCGACCTCATGGAACTAATCATGATTCTCTGAACAATTTGAAGCGCTGTGGCCGATTGAACGAACAAGTCCCCCAGGGCCTGTGATCGCGCCGCATCATCACGAGATCGCGATCAGCTGCGTCCCTGCGGGTTCTTGCTGCCCAACGCCGGCCGGGGAACAATTCGGTACCGCCAATAAGAGCGGAACGGAGGACACCATGCTGAGCAAGACGAATATCGATGGCGTGCTGCGCCCGAGGGCGGACGCGGGCGAGATACCAGGGGTCGTCGCCATGGCGGCCGACAGCAGCGGCGTGATCTACGAAGGCGCGTTCGGCAAGCGCGATCTCGGCCGCGACGAACCGATGACCACCGACAGCGTGTTCTGGATCGCCTCGATGACCAAGGCGATCACCTGCGCCGCCGGCATGCAGCTGGTCGAGCAGGGCAAGCTGTCGCTGGACGCGCCGATCGGCGCGGTGCTGCCCGACCTCGCCGCGCCCAAGGTGCTCGACGGCTTCGATGCGAATGGCCAGCCGATCCTGCGGCCGGCCAAGACCGCGATCACCTTGCGCCATCTCATGACCCACACCGCCGGCTTCTGCTATGATATGTGGAACGGCGACATGGCGGCCTATGTGCAGAAGGCTGGCACGCCCGGGATCATTACCTGCAAGAACGACGCGCTGAAGCTGCCGCTCGCCTCTGATCCGGGCACGCGCTGGGAATATGGCATCAACATCGACTTCGTCGGCAAGGCGGTGGAGGCCGCGAGCGGCCAGACGCTCGATGCCTACCTGCGCGACAATCTGTTCGCGCCGCTCGGCATGAACGATACCGGCTTCAAGCTCGGCCCGTCGCAGCGGTCGCGGCTGGTCGGCATGCATGCGCGCGGCGAGGACGGCGCGCTTGCGCCGATCCCGTTCGAGATCGAGCAGGAGCCGGAATTCCACATGGGCGGCGGCGGGCTGTATGGCACGGCCGGCGACTACATCCGTTTCACCCGGATGATCCTCAACAATGGCCGCGGCAATGGCAACCAGGTGCTGAAGCCCGAGACCGTCGCCGCGATGCGCGACAATCACATCGGCGAGCTGGAGATGACCAAGATGGCCGCCGCCGTGCCCGGCGTGACCAACGACGTCGACCTCTATCCTGACATCGTGAAGAAGTGGGGCCTCAGCTTCATGATCACGACGGCGCAGACGCCGGAAGGCCGCAGCGCCGGCAGCCTCGCCTGGGCCGGCCTCGCCAACACCTACTACTGGATCGATCCCGCACGCGACGTCACCGGCGTCATCCTGATGCAGCTGCTGCCATTCGCGGACCGGCAGTGCCTGGAAACGTTCGCCGGCTTCGAGCGCGGGGTGTATGCAGAGCTGGACGCCGCGGGCGGGCAGAAGGCGGCGTAGTGAGCTGAGGGGCGTGCGGAGGCGAGTGATCGCGGGATCACTGCGCCTCCACACACGAGGCGACATAAACTAATTAGTTGACGTTCCGAGAACGACACGGTCCGCCGCACGACCGGTGCGCCGCCTCTCCCCGTCCTTCACGGGGAGAGGGTTGGGGTGAGGGGCAGCCACACCCACCGACCGTGCGGAAAGCCCCCTCACCCGGATCGCATCTGGCGATGCGATCCGACCTCTCCCCGCACGCGGGGAGAGGTAAGAAGGACCGAGCAAGCGGGGCCAGCTTACGTCCCACGCAGTCCTGTGAGTTAAACCTTCAACCCGTTCTGCGCCGCCAGATCCTTCAGCGACACCTGCGGCCGGGCACCGATGTGCTGGATCACCTCCGCCGCGGCGAGGCCGCCGAGCTTGCCGGCGATCTCGTAGCCGGTCTTGCGCACCAGCCCGAACAGGAAGCCCGCGGCAAACAGGTCGCCGGCGCCGGTCGTATCCACCAGCGTCTCGATCGGATGCGCCGGCACCGCGATCACGCCGTCGTTCGACACCACGACGCAGCCCTTGTCGCTGCGGGTGACGATGCCGAGCGTGGCATCCTCGCGCAGCTGCTTCAGCGCGCCGTCGAAATCGGATGTCTGGTACAGTGAATGCAGCTCGGCCTCGTTGGCGAAGACGAGATCCACGGTGCCGCCGCGCATCAGGTCGAGGAACTCCTCGCGATAACGATCGACGCAGAACGCATCCGACAAGGTCAGCGCGACCTCGCGTCCGGCGTCATGCGCGATCGTCGCCGCCTTCACGAACGCATCCTTGGCGTCCTTGGGGTCCCACAAATAACCTTCGAGATAGACGATACGCGCCGCCGCAATCTGAGCGGGATCGATGTCCGCGACGGTGAGGTTCTGGGCCGCGCCGAGATAGGTATTCATGGTGCGCTCGCCATCTGCCGTCACCAGGATGTAGGAGCAGCCGGTGGCCGGGCCGTCGGAGGCCGGCGCGGTATCGAAGGTGACGCCGGCGGCACGGATATCGTGGGTGTACATGCGCCCGATCTGGTCGCTCTTGACCTTGCCCACATAAGCGGCACGGGCGCCGAGGCTCGCCAGCCCCACGATGGTATTGGCGCCCGACCCGCCCGACATCTCGGTCGCCGGCCCCATATCGGCATAGATCGCGGCTGCGCGGCCCTCGTCGATCAGCGCCATGCTGCCTTTCGTCATGCCATGCTTGGCGAGAAAGGCCTCATCGGTCTGTACAAGCACGTCGAAAATCGCGTTGCCGATCCCGAGAACATCGTATTTCGCGTCAGTCATCCACTGGCCCCGTTTACGGCGTTTGCAAACGCTGCGGCCTATCACAAGCGGCGCTGCTATAGAAGCCTGATGATCCGCTCATTCGTGACTGTGTTGTCAGGAACACTCGCCTCGCGTCTCCTCGGCTTCGTCAGGGACGCGTTGATGGCCGCGCTGCTCGGCGCAGGCCCGGTCGCGGACGCATTTCTCGCGGCGTTTCAGCTCGTCAACGTCATCCGGCGATTGCTCACGGAGGGCGCGCTCAACGCAGCGCTGGTGCCGATGTGGTTGCGGATATACCAGCAATCAGGCGCGACCCAGGCGGCAGCTTTTGCCGGCCGCGTGCTCGGCACCGTCAGCACCGGCCTGCTGATCGCAACCATCGCGCTGGCTGTGCTGATGCCGTTCGCAATGACAGTGCTCGTGCCTGGCTTCGCCGGTGACGAGACACTCACTCTCGCCGTCAACGACGCAAGACTGATGCTGCCCTATCTCGCCTTCGCAGGGCCTTCGACGGTGTTGCTGGCGCTGTCGAGCGCGCAGGGGCATTTCGCGCTCGCTGCCTTCGCACCGCTGTTGTTCAACGTCGCGCTGATCGCGATGACGATCGTGCTGCTGATGCAACATCCGGATCCGTCGCAGGGCGCGCTGCTGCTCGCCGCGACGGTCGGCGCCGCCGGCCTGCTGCAGCTCGCGATGCTGGCGCAACGCAAGCGCGGCAGCCGCATAGCCTCGCCGATGCGCGTGACGCTCGATGCCGAAATGCGCGGCTTCTTCGCCAAGGCGCTGCCCGGCATGGTCGCGAGCGCCGGGCCGCAATTGCTGGCGGTGGGCGGCGCGATCGTCGCCTCGACCTCGCCGTCCGCGGTGTCATGGCTGTATTTCGCCAACCGCCTCGTCGAACTGCCGCTCGGCCTCGTCGGCGTCGCCATGGGCGTCGTGCTGGTGCCGGAGCTGACGCGCGCCTTGCAGTCCGGCAATCGGCAGGCGCTGTCGGAGGTGCAGTCGCGCGGTCTCGAGTTGACGATCGGGCTCGCACTGCCGGCGAGCCTCGGGCTGATGATCCTGAACGAGCCGGTCGTCCGTTTGCTGTTCGAACACGGCGCGTTCACCGCCGATGATGCTAAGGCGACGGCGCAGGTGCTGACGTGGCTCGCGGCCGCTCTTCCCGCGCAAGTGCTGACCAAGGCGCTGCAGCCCGCCTTTTTCGCGCGCGAGAACACCCAGACGCCGCTGCGCGCGACCTTGATCGGATGCGGCGTGGCGATCGCACTGGCCTTCCTGCTCAGCCAATCCTTCGCCGCCCCCGGCATTGCCGCGGGCCTTGCGCTCGGCGCCTGGGCCAATGCCGCCGTGCTGCTTCGGCGCGGCGCCGCGCAGTTCGGGTTTTCCGTCCGCCCGGAAAGTTGGCGCCGCCTGCCGCGGATCGCGCTCGCGGCGGCAATCATGGCAGGCGCGCTCTGGGGAGTCTCGTCACCTGTGCTCGGCGCCACCGGCGGACATCATCTCGGCGCGGCGGTCGTGCTGCTGGCCCTGATTGCGGGCGCCGTGGTCCTCTATGCGGCGCTGCTCCTCGCCTTTGGCCTCGTCGACTGGCGCGAAACCGTCCGGGCGCTCCGGCAAAAGCCCGCGCGCGACTTGCACGTTTGAGGCGCTCGTGCCAAACGACGCCCAAATCCATCATCCGGAACAGTGACCATGGCCTTCGTGGAACGGGTTTTCTCGGGCGTCCAGCCGACCGGCAACCTGCATCTCGGCAACTATCTCGGCGCGATCGTCAACTTCGTGAAGATGCAGGAGACGCACAACTGCATCTATTGCGTTGTCGACATGCACGCGATCACGATGCCGGTCGACGTCTGGGGCGGCCCAGCGGAGCTGGCGCGCAACACCCGCGAGGTGACCGCCGCGTTCATTGCCGCCGGCATCGATCCGAAGAAGCACATCGTGTTCAACCAGAGCCAGGTCTCCGGCCATGCCGAGCTCGCCTGGATCTTCAACTGCGTCGCGCGCATCGGCTGGCTGAACCGCATGACGCAGTTCAAGGAGAAGGCCGGCAAGGATCGCGAGAACGCATCGGTGGGCTTGTACGACTATCCGGTGCTGATGGCGGCCGACATCCTGCTCTACCGCGCGACCCATGTTCCGGTCGGCGAGGACCAGAAGCAGCATCTCGAGCTCTCGCGCGACATCGCGCAGAAGTTCAACAATGATTTCGGCGACGCGATCCGGGCGCAAGGTTTCGGCGACGGCCTGTTCTTCCCGCTGCCCGAGCCGTTCATCACCGGCCCGGCGACGCGGGTGATGTCGCTGCGCGACGGCACCAAGAAGATGTCGAAGTCCGATGCCTCGGATTATTCGCGCATCAACCTGACCGACGATGCCGACACGATCGCGCAGAAGGTGCGCAAGGCCAAGACCGATCCCGAGCCGTTGCCGACCGAGGAGAAAGGCCTGGAGACGCGGCCCGAGGCCGACAATCTCGTCGGCATCTATGCCGCGCTGTCGGACCGCAGCAAGGCGGACGTGCTGCGCGACTTCGGCGGCGGCCAGTTCTCCAGCTTCAAGAATGCGCTGGTCGAGCTGTGCGTCACCAAGCTCGGGCCGATCGCCGCCGAGATGAAGCGGCTGACGGCCGACCCGGGCTATGTGGACTCGGTGCTGGTCGACGGCGGTGAGCGTGCCCAGTCCATCGCCGCGGAGACCATGAAGACGGCAAAGGACATCGTCGGCTTCATTCGCAAGCGCTGATCGGGCAGCCGCAGCCCGGATGAGCAAGCGACAACCGGGCTACAGCGTCGCACCACCGATTGTTTTGCGGCAACGCACTGCGCTGAACCCGCAAGGTCAGCGCGCACAACATGTCCCCAACGTCAGATGGAACCTGCGGCCCCTCTCCCCAACCGAGGCGGGCTGTGGCAGCATAACGTCCCCTTCGACTCGCACAGCAGGCGGGACCGAGCATGGCGGTGCAGCGGCAGAGCTACCAGACCGGCCACGCGCCGAAATGCCTCGTCGTCGTCGACGACAGCGAGGAATGGAATCGCGCCATCCGCTATGCCGGACGCTGGGCCGTCCGGTCCGGCGGCCGCATCGTGATGCTGCACGTGATCGAGACCGAGGACCAGAACCAGCAATGGCTGGGGGTCGCCGACCTCATGCGGGCCGAGGCCCAGGATGAGGCCAATGCCGAGCTGGATCAGGCGGCGGCGCTGCTGGCAACGCTCGGCGTGGCCGCGCCGGAGCGGGTCATCCGCGAGGGCGAACCGACCGAACAGATCCTGGCCACGATCGAGCATGACAGCGACATCGCGCTGCTGGTGCTCGCGGCCCATTCCGGCCCGGAAGGCCCGGGGCCGCTGGTGACCCACGTCACCAAGACCAGCGGCGCCTTCCCGATCCCGCTGGTGATCGTCCCCGGCGACCTCGACGACGCCGATATCGACGCTCTTTCATAGGGTTGGCGCGGGAACGCGGACATCGCCCTCTTGATCGTGCGCGCCGCCTTGCCATCTGCTATGACGACACCACAGGCCGGCCTTGAACCGGCGCTGCCGGAGAAAATCATGTTCATCCAGACCGAAGCCACCCCCAATCCCGCCACCTTGAAGTTCATCCCGGGCCGCGTCGTGCTGCCCACCGGCACGATGGAATTTGCGAGCCGCGACGCCGCCACGCGGTCCCCGCTGGCCGAGCGCCTGTTCGCCGTCGACGGCGTGACCGGCGTGTTCTACGGCGCCGACTTCATCACCGTGACCAAGAGCGACGGCGAGTGGCAGCATCTCAAGCCGGCCATCCTCGGCGCGATCATGGAGCACTACATGTCGGGCGCGCCGCTGCTCGCCGACGGCAGCGCCGAGAATGATGCCTCCGCCGACGAGGATGACGAGTTCTTCGACGAGGCCGACACCGAGACCGTCGGCATGATCAAGGACCTGATCGAGAGCCGCGTCCGCCCGGCGGTCGCCAATGATGGCGGCGACATCACCTTCCGCGGCTTCAAGGACGGCATCGTCTATCTCAACATGAAGGGCTCCTGCGCCGGCTGCCCGTCATCGACCGCGACCCTGCAGCACGGCATCCAGAACCTGCTGAAGCACTTCGTGCCGGAAGTGGTCGAAGTCCGTCCGATGTGAGAGAGCGAGCAGCGAGTAGCGAGTAGCGAGTATAAACGTCGATTGGCTACTCGCCATTCGCTATTCGCCACCCCTGGCTTCACGCCGCCTTGCCGATGGTGGCGGCCTCGGCCGCCGCCTGGCGCATGCTCGATGACATCTCGCCGGTGACGGTGCTCTGCTCGCCGACCGCCTGCGCCGTCGACGACACGTAGTGATCAACACTCTGGATCGCGGCCTTGATCGCGTCCAGCGCCCCGACGACATCGGACGAAATGCCGTTGAGATTGCCGATCTCGCTGCCGATGCGGTCGGTGGCCTGCTTGGCCTGGTTGGCGAGGTTCTTCACCTCGCCGGCCACGACGGCGAAGCCGCGACCGGCCTCGCCCGCGCGCGCCGACTCGATCGTCGCATTGAGGGCCAAAAGGTTGATCTGGCCGGTGATGTTGCCGATCAGCTCGACGATGCTGCTCATCGACCCCGCCGCCGAGGATAGCCGCTTGGCCTGCTGGTCGGCGTCCTCGACGCGCGTCACCGCGGCCGTCGCGGTCTCCTTGGACTTGGCCATCGCATCGGCGATCTGCTGCACCGAGGAATTGAGCTGCTCGGCGCCGGCGGCGACATGCTCCATCATGCTGCGCACCTTGTCGCCCTTCATGCGGGTGATCACCTGGGAGGTGACGTCGGTGGCGAATTTCACGATCTTGAACGGCTTGCCGTTGAGGTCCTTGATCGGGTTGTAGGTGGCCTGGATCCAGACCTGCCGTCCGCCCTTTGCGGCGCGTTCGTATTCGCCCATCTGGAACTCGCCGCGGCCCAGCCCGGCCCAGAACTCGCGATAGTCGGCGCTGTCGCTCATGCCCGGCGGCATGAACATGCGGTGGTGCTGCCCCTTGATCTCGGCCAACGTATAGCCGAGCGTCCTGAGGAAATTGTCGTTGGCGTCGAGCACGAGACCGTTGAGATCGAATTCGATCACCGCCTGGGATTTTCGGATGGCGGCGATCTGGCCGGCGAAATCGGCGGCCATCAGCTTCTGCTGCGTGACGTCGGAGGCATATTTCACCACCTTGAACGGCCGTCCATCGTCATCGAGGATCGGATTGTAGGAGGCGAGAATCCAGACCTCGCGCCCGTCCTTGCCGCAACGCTTGTACTCGCCGGAACGGAACTCGCCGCGATTAAGGCTGGCCCAGAACTCCTTGTAGGCGGCGCTGTCGCGGTCACCCGGCAGCACGAACATGCTGTGGTGGCGGCCCTTGATCTCGGCGAGCGTATAGCCCATCGCGCCGAGGAACTGGTCGTTGGCATCGATGATCGTGCCGTCGAGATTGAACTCGATGACCGCCTGCACCCGCCCGATCGCCGCGATCTTCCCGGCATCCTCGATGCTGCGCATCTTCTGCGCCGTGATGTCGGCGGCGAACTTGATGATCTTGACCGGCTTGCCGCCATCGAGCACCGGATTGTAGCTCGCGTGGATCCAGACCGGCCGCTGGCCCTTGCCGAAACGCTTGTACTCGCCGGAGCGGAACTTGCCGCCTTTCAGGTCGGCCCAGAACGCCTGATACTCGGCGCTGTCGCGCAGCTGCGGCGCAACGAACATCCGGTGGTGCTTGCCCTTGATCTCGTCCAGCGTATAGCCCATCGCGTCGAGGAAGTTCTTGTTGGCGGTGATGATCGTGCCGTCGGTGCCGAATTCGATCACGGCCTGCGAGCGGTTGATCGCCTCGACCTGAGCCATCGCATCGCGCGACGCCGAGCTGCCTGACCAGAATGACATGGAAGATCCTCTTTTCGGGAGGCGGGGCAGCGCCGCCCGAAGGGTCGCGCGCCAGCCGTCGCAATCTCTGCAGGGGACAACTCCCACATGCCCGGAAAGATTTGCTTAAATGATTGCCAATTCAGTAGTTTACCTGCTCGGTGGTTGCCGCGTGATGCGTTTTTCCTGATCAGGATGTAAGAAGACGGCAACTGACTTTATCAAAATACCGAAAAAGGTATTCGGCGCTCTCTGACTGCGAACCAGACCGGATGTTGATCCTCGCCATCGATACTGCACTCGACCATTGCGCCGCCGGCGTTCTCAATACTGATTCGGCTGAGATGATCGCGCAGGAGACCTTGCCGATGAAGCGCGGCCATGCCGAGGCATTGATGCCGCTGCTTGCGCGCGTGATGCAGCAGTCCGGGATCGGCTTCGCCGATCTCGACCGCATCGCAGTCACGACCGGCCCCGGCAGTTTCACGGGGCTGCGCGTCGGGCTCTCGGCCGCGCGCGGCATTGCGCTCGCGGCCCACAAACCGGTGGTCGGCGTCACGACGCTGTCGGCCTATGCCGCGCCGGTGGTGACCGAGGACGGCGTGAGCCCGGTGATCTCGGCGATCGATGCCCGGCATGATCATGTCTACTACCAGGTCGTCAGCGGCAGCGGCGAGGAGCTGGTGCCGCCGCAGGTCGCCGCAATCGACGACGTGCTCGCGGCGGCACGCCACGGCGCGCCGCACCTCGTCGGCAATGCGGCCGCGATCCTTGCCGGCCGCTGGCCCGCGGAGATCAGCGCGCCTGTCGCGGTCGACAACCAAAGCGGCCCCGACATCGGCTGGGTCGCGTGGCTGGGTGCGGCGGCAGATCCGGCGCAGGCGCCAGCGCGGCCGTTCTACTTGCGCGCGCCCGACGTCAAGCCGCCGGCAAGCATGCAAGCTCCGGCACAGACGGCCGCCTCGTCATGAACATGTTCTTCCGCTGGCTTGGCCGCGCCAAGCCCTCGATCGAGGCGGCCTCGCCGCGCGACGCCGCCAGGCTCGCGCAGATTCACGCGGCCTCGTTTCACCGCGGCTGGGGCGAGGGCGAGTTCGAGACCATGCTGATGGAGCGCAACACGCTGATCCATCGGTTGCAACTCGGTCGCAAACTCATCGGCTTCATCGTCTCGCGCATCGGCGCCGACGAGGCCGAGATTTTGTCGGTCGCCCTTGACCCAAATCAGCGCGGTCGCGGCCTTTCTCGTGATTTGTTGTTGACGCATCTCGGACATCTGGCAGGCCGTGGCGTCCGGACGGTTTTCCTCGAAGTCGAGGAAAACAATCAGCCAGCCCGCCGCCTTTATGAACGCGCCGGATTTTCGACCGTGGGCCGGAGGGAGCGCTATTACCTTCAACCTGGCGGAGAACAGTTGAACGCGCTTCTGATGCGCCGGGACTTGTCGTAACCTGCGCTTGGTGGCAGAAAGCGCATCCTTGAGGCGAGAGACGATGACCTCCTTGAAAACCACGCCAGCGCCCAGTTCCACCGGGATCGAGGCCCGCTGTGCCGCGACCGGCATGCGGATGACCGAGCAGCGGCGGGTGATCGCCCGCGTGCTCGCGGAGGCCTCCGACCATCCCGACGTCGAAGAGCTGTATCGCCGCTGCGTGGCCGTCGACGACAAGATCTCGATCTCGACGGTGTATCGCACCGTGAAGCTGTTCGAGGACGCAGGGATCATCGAGCGTCACGATTTCCGCGAAGGCCGCGCCCGCTACGAGCAGATGCGCGACAGCCATCACGACCATCTGATCAATCTGCGCGACGGCAAGGTGATCGAATTCACCTCCGAGGAAATCGAGAAGCTGCAGGCGGAGATCGCCCGCCGTCTCGGCTACAAGCTCGTCGACCACCGGCTCGAGCTGTATTGCGTGCCGCTCGATGATGAGTCGAATGGCTAGCAACGCGGCTCCGGCGCTCGATCTCGTCATTTTCGATTGCGACGGCGTGCTGGTCGACAGCGAGGTGATCTCCTGTCAAACGCACGCCGACGTGCTCAGCCTGTGCGGCTATCCGATCACGGCGGAACAGGTGTTCGCGCGCTTTCTCGGCCGCTCCTCCAAGCAGGCGACGATGGAAGTCGAGGCCGAACTCGGCCGCAGCCTGCCCGAGGATTTCAACGCCCGGCTGCAGCAGCGGCTGTTCCACGCCTTCGAGCAGGATTTGCATCCCGTGGCGGGGATCACGGACGCGCTCGACGCCCTCGACATTCCCGTCTGCGTCGCCTCCTCCGGCTCGCATCAGAGGATGCGCGTCAGCCTCGGCGCCACCCGCCTGTATGACCGGCTCGCCCCGCACATCTTCTCGTCGTCCCAGGTCGAAAACGGCAAGCCGGCGCCCGACCTGTTCCTGTTCGCGGCCGCGCAGATGAACGCGCGGCCTGCGGCCTGCGTCGTGGTCGAGGACAGCATTGCCGGTATCCGGGGCGGCGTCGCCGCCGGCATGACGGTGCTCGGGTTTCATGGCGGCAGCCACTGCCGGACAGGCCATGCCGACGACCTCAGGGCCGCCGGCGCGACGCTGGTTTTCGACGATATGCGGCAATTGCCAATGATTCTCAGCCAGCTTGGCGAGAAAACCGCCTCGCTCGCTGGATTTTCGGCCCCCTAGCCTATATCTGAGCGCGGCGCCGCGATTGGCGCGCCTCCGACCGTATGCAAGGGTTCATGTCGTCGCCGCGCAAGCTGCACATCAAGTCCTATGGCTGCCAGATGAACGTCTACGATGCCCAGCGCATGGTGGACACGCTGGGCGCTGAGGGCTTCGTCGAGACCGCCGAGGCCGGCGACGCCGATCTCGTAATCCTGAACACCTGCCATATCCGGGAGAAGGCCTCCGAGAAGGTCTATTCCGAGCTCGGGCGGCTCAGGGTGGCGAAGGAGGAAGCGGCGAAGGCCGGCCGGACCATGCAGATCGCGGTCGCAGGCTGCGTGGCGCAGGCGGAAGGCGGCGAGATCATCGCCCGCGCGCCCACCGTCGACGTCGTCGTCGGCCCGCAGAGCTATCACCATCTGCCGCAACTGCTGGCCCAGGCCCGCCGCGGCGAGCGCGCGATCGACACGGAATTCCCAGCCGAGGACAAGTTCGGCTTTCTGCCGAAGCCCAGCCGAGACGCCATTCGTGCGCGCGGCGTCTCGGCGTTCGTCACGGTGCAGGAGGGCTGCGACAAGTTCTGCACCTTCTGCGTCGTGCCCTACACGCGCGGCAGCGAGATGTCGCGGCCGGTGGCGCGGATCGTCGACGATGTCGTGCAGCTCACCGAGAGCGGAGTCCGCGAGATCACGCTGATCGGCCAGAACGTGAATGCCTACCATGGCGACGGGCCGGATGGACGGACCTGGACGCTTGGCCGCCTGCTGTACCGGATCGCTGAGATTCCGGGCGTGGCGCGCATCCGCTACTCCACGAGCCATCCCAACGATGTCGACGACAGCCTGATCGCGGCGCATCGCGACCTCCGGTCGGTGATGCCGTTCGTGCATCTTCCCGTGCAGTCGGGATCGGATCGCATCCTCGACGCGATGAATCGCAAGCACACCGCGGCTGATTACAGGAAAGTGGTCGACCGTTTCCGCTCCGCGCGCAGCGATATTGCATTCTCTTCGGACTTCATCGTCGGGTTCCCCGGCGAGACCGAGGAAGATTTTCGCGCCACCCTCGCGCTGATCGATCAAATCGGCTACGCTGCGGCCTATTCTTTCAAATATTCGCCGCGTCCGGGCACCCCGGCGGCGGACATGCAGGAGATGGTGTCAGCGACCGAGATGGACGAGCGATTGGAGCGACTCCAGAGCTTGATCGACAGCCAGCAAGCCGCCTTCAACAAGGCCGCGATTGGCTCGGTCGTCGACGTGCTGTTCGAACGCGCCGCGCGCAAGCCGGGTCAGCTGGTCGGACGCACGGCCTATCTGCAACCAGCCCATGTGATGGCGTCCCACGACATCATCGGCCAGGTGCTGCCGGTGCGCATCGACAGTCTCGAGCGCTACAGCCTGCTCGGCGAGCTCGTCACGCCAGGCGCCGCGCTCCGTTCCGACGCCGCATCCCTCATGTCCATCGGAGGCTGAGCACTTGCCCAAGAGCGCATCGGATTCATCTTCCCTCGCTCCCAGCCGCAAGTTCGACCGCGACATGTCCATGCCCCCCGAGACCCAGGTCGTCATCGATTTCGACGACAACCGCGCCGCTTCCGCCCTGGTCGGCCCCTACGGCCAGAACCTCGCGCTGCTCGAGCGAAGGCTCGGCGTCGTCGTCGATTCCCGCGGCAACCACATCACCATCGGCGGCTCTCGCGACAGCTGCGACGCCGCGCGCCGCGTGCTGGAATCGCTGTATGCGCAGGCCGTGAAGGGACAGGATCTGTCGCAGGGCGACGTCGATGGCGCAATCCGCGCCGTGGTCGCGCAGGGCTCGCTGTTCGAGTTCGACCCGAAGAATGCGAAGAACGCCTTCGAGAGCATCAACCTGCGCAAGCGCCCGGTGCGTGCCCGCACCGCCGCGCAGGATTCCTACATCCGCGCGCTCAAGCGCCACGAGCTGGTGTTCGGCATCGGCCCGGCCGGCACCGGCAAGACCTGGCTCGCGGTCGCGCATGCCGCACAGCTGTTCGAGCGAAAGGAAGTCGATCGCATCATCCTGTCGCGCCCCGCCGTCGAAGCCGGCGAGCGGCTCGGCTTCCTGCCGGGCGATCTCCGCGAGAAGGTCGATCCCTACCTGCGCCCGATCTACGACGCGCTGTACGACCTGATGGACGCGCGCGTCGTCGAGCGCGCGCTGCAGGCCGGCGAGATCGAGATCGCGCCGCTCGCCTTCATGCGTGGCCGCACTTTGACCAATGCTGCGATCATTCTCGACGAAGCGCAGAACACCACATCGATGCAGATGAAGATGTTCCTGACGCGTCTCGGCGAGAACAGCCGTATGATCATCACCGGCGATCCCTCGCAGGTCGATTTGCCGAACGGCCAGACCTCGGGACTGGCCGAGGCCGCGCGCCTGCTCGACGGTGTCGAGGGGATCGCACAGGTCAGGTTCACCGGCGAGGACGTCATTCGCCACGAATTGGTGGCACGCATCGTCGCCGCCTATGAGGGCCCGAAAGCCCGCTGACGAGAGCAAGCACGCCGATGGTCGCGTCGTTCCAGCGCCATCCGCACAGATATCGACCAGGATGCCACAAAGTCCCATTCCCATTACCGAGGTCATTGTCGCCGCCGATTGCTGGCAGGACCAGCCCGACGCCGAAGACGTCATACAACGCGCCATCCTCGCTGCCGCCGAGATGGTCGAGGCCGATGTCGGCGACGCCGAGATCGCGGTCATGCTGACGGACGATGCCGGCATCCGCACGCTGAACAGCAATTGGCGCGGGGTCGACAAGCCCACCAATGTGCTGTCGTTTCCGGCGCTGCAGCCGACCGGCCCGCGCAGCGACGACGACGCCCCGCGCATGCTCGGTGACATCGCCATCGCCTATGAGACGATGCGGCGCGAGGCCGCCGACGAGCAGAAGCCGTTCGAGCATCATCTCAGCCACCTCACCGTGCACGGCTTCCTGCATCTGATCGGCTACGATCACGAAACGGACGACGAAGCCGAGGAGATGGAGGCGCTGGAGACCGAGATCCTGGCGCATCTCGGCATCCCCGATCCCTATGCCGACCGGGAACGGATCAATTGACCATGGCCGATTCCGAACCCATCCACGACAATCCGCGCCAGACGCGCAATCTGCCGGCCGTGGTGCCGCCGGCCGAGCTTGGCCGCTCGGCCAGCGAGAACTGGCTGTTTCGCGCGTTGCGCAACCTGTTCGGCTGGAAGGGCGGCGGCTCCGTTCGCGACGATCTGCAGGTCGTGCTCGACGCGTCGACGCCCGACGATATCGGCTTTTCCGCGGTCGAGCGCACGCTCCTGCGCAACATCCTCGATCTGCATGAGCGGCGCATCGCCGACGTCATGGTGCATCGTGCCGACATCGTCGCCGTCCGGCGCGACATCACGCTCGGCGAGCTGATGAGCCTGTTCGAGAGCGCATCGCATTCCCGCCTCGTCGTCTACAACGACACGCTCGACGATCCCGAGGGCATGGTGCACATCCGGGACCTGCTCGCCTACATGACCGCGCAGGCCCGCATCTCCGACGATGCAAAAGCCCGGCGCAAGAAGCCGCTGCCGGCCGGCCTCGACCTGAAGAGCGTCGAGCTGTCGATGCCGCTGTTCGAAGCCAACATCATCCGCAAGCTGCTCTACGTGCCGCCGTCGATGCGCGCCATCGACCTGCTGGCGCAGATGCAGGCCTCGCGCATCCATCTCGCGCTCGTGGTCGACGAATATGGCGGCACCGACGGGCTGGTGTCGATCGAGGACATCGTCGAACAGATCGTCGGCGAGATCGACGACGAGCACGACAGCGACGAGCCGCCGGCGATCATGCGCCAGGCCGACAACGCCTTCATCGCCGACGCCCGCGCCAGCCTCGACGACGTGCGCCGGGTGATCGGCGAGGAGTTCGTGACCGGCGAGGCCGGCGAAGGCGTCGAGACCTTGGGCGGCTATCTCGTCAATCACGTCGGCCGGCTGCCGGTGCGCGGCGAGCTGATCTCCGGCCCAGGCAATTTCGAGGTCGAGGTGCTCGACGCCGATCCGCGCCGCGTCAAGCGGCTCAGGATCGCGCCGCGCAGGGAGCGACCGACGCCCCGTCCGCCGCGCGAGAGCCGGCGCCGCGAGGCGCTGCCCGACACAAGCACCCCGGCGGAGCCGCCGCAGCCGGCGGACAGCACTGCGCCGCCGCGCCAGGACGACACCAGCCCGCCCGCACAGAATGACGGAGCGAGCTCCCAGTGATCCGCCTTTCCATGTTCCGCGGCCTCGCCCTCGGTGTCGTGCTCGCCTGGGGCTGGAAGCGCGCAGCGATCGCGCTCGCAGCCGGCGCCCTCTCGTCGCTGGCCATGGCTCCGTTCAATGCGTGGCCCGTGCTCGCGATCACCTTCCCGGTCCTGGTCTGGCTGATCGACGGCGCGGCTGCGGGACGGCGGCGCGGCATTCCCGCCGCAGCGCTGACCGGCTTCTGCTTCGGCATGGGTTATTTCGTGCCCGGCTTGTATTGGATCGGCAACGCGTTCCTGGTCGACGCGCAGACCTTTGCCTGGCTGATGCCGTTCGCCGTGCTCGGGCTGCCGGCCTATCTGGCGCTGTTTCCCGCCCTAGGCTTTGCCCTGGCGCGCCTGATCTGGACACGCGACTCCAGCCGCATCCTTGCGCTCGCGGTGTGCCTCACGGCCAGCGAATGGCTGCGCGGTCACGCGCTGACCGGCTTTCCCTGGAACACATTCGGCTATGCGCTGTCTCAGCCGCTGGCGCTGGCGCAATCGGCGTCGCTGATCGGGATCTGGGGCATGACGTTCCTCACGGTCGCGATCTTTGCCAGCCCTGCGGTCCTGATCGACGGCAAGGACTGGCGCGAGTGCTGGCGGGTGCCAACCGCAGCATTTGCGCTCCTCGTTCTGATGGGCGTGTTCGGCGCGATCCGGCTGGGATTGCATCCGACTGCCTTCGTCGCCGACCTCAAGCTGCGGATCATGCAGCCGAACCTGCAGCAGGACGTCAAATTCAACTACGGCGCCAAGGCCGACGTGATGCGGCGCTATCTGACGCTGTCCGACCGCGCCTCCGGCCCGAAGGCCACCGGCGTGCGTGACACCAATGTGCTGATCTGGCCAGAGTCGGCATTCCCGTTCTTCCTCACGCGGGAAGCCGACGCGATGGCGCAGATTGCCGACCTGCTGTCACCGGGCACGGTGCTCATCACCGGTTCGGTCCGCGCCCCGGACGGCCCGCGCAACGGCCCCATCACCCGCGCCTACAACTCGATCTACGTCATCGATCATGACGGCACGGTGTTGTCAGTCTACGATAAGCTTCATCTGGTTCCCTTCGGCGAATTCCTTCCATTCCAGGACTGGCTCGAACGGATCGGGCTGGAGCAGCTGACCCGGGTGCAAGGCGGCTTCATTGCTGGGACAACACGACGCAACCTGGACGTGCCACACGCTCCGCGTGTTCTTCCTTTGATCTGCTACGAAGCCATCTTTCCGCGTGATAGTGTCCCGAGTGAGGAGCGGCCGGGCTGGATCGTCAATCTGACCAATGACGGATGGTTCGGCATCTCGACCGGTCCTCATCAGCATCTGCAGCAAGCGCAGTGGCGCGCGATCGAACAGGGGCTTCCATTAGTTCGATCTGCGAACACCGGCGTCTCCGCTGTGATCGATCCTGTTGGCCGTATCATCGCGCAATTGCCGCTGGGTGCAGAGGGCGTGCTCGATTCCATGCTGCCGGTTGCGCTGCAGCCGACGATCTACGCGCGACTCAGCGACATCCCGGCTGCAATCCTGTTAGTGCTCGCCCTGAGCACCGTCGTTCGCAGACGTGTTGCTCAAAAGCTTCCCTGACGATCGCAAGATCTCGATTCTTTCCGGGTGCGTAAGATTTTTTTTGACAAGCAAAACCCCAAGTGTTGACAGATAGCTGCTGCAATTCGCATTCTCGCGCGGCAGCATGAACCGTCGAGTTCGTTACTCAGCTCTCGTTCGTTAGTACGACATGGGAGCTGAAATTGACGGTGTGAGCGCCTGAGGCATACTGCGACCGCCTCGTTCCGAGGCCCTGATCTAAGGAGTTGAGAGATGTCGACGAAAGCGCCCAACCCTGTTGACAAGCATGTCGGCAGCCGGGTGCGGATGCGCCGTATCATGTTGGGCATGAGCCAGGAAAAACTTGGTGAGGCTCTCGGTCTCACGTTCCAGCAGATACAGAAGTACGAAAAAGGCACCAATCGAGTCGGCGCCAGCCGGATTCAGCAGATCTCAGAGGTTCTGCAGGTCCCGGTCTCGTTCCTGTTCGAAGGCGTCCCGAGTGGTGGGACCAATGGTGAGGCTTTCGGCGAGGGCGCTTCCCCCGCCTATGTATCTGATTTTCTGGCAACCTCCGAAGGACTGGCGTTGACCCGCGCATTCACGCGGATCCACGATTCCAAGCTTCGGCGCAGCATCGTCGACCTGGTCGAGCAGATTGCAGATCGCGAGGCACCGGAAGAAGGCTAGCTGATGCGCCGGCGCTGACATTCCTATCGTGGTTACTCTCATATGAATGTCAGCGCCTCGGGGGGCCATGAGCTGAACCACGTCTTGCGAACGACGCCTTGGGCACGCGACGTTTCGCTTGACGAATGAGCCAATAGACAGTCCGGATCACGACACAGAGCGCGACGGCCTCCTTCGGGAAATGCTGTCGCGCTCTTCGTCATTTTATGCACATGTGGCGCTCTGAACGCGCCAACCGCGGCTGCGCCGGAACCCGCCGGCCGCCCTCACCCGCTACCATTTCGTAACCCTGCAAAACTATTCGCAAAGAGCATGACCACCGCCAACAATCCGTTCGATAGTCGCACAATCCTCGAGGGCATCCGCCAGTGGGTAGAGATCGAGACACCGACCGAGGCGCCAGACCAGGTGAATCGGCTCGCCGATCTGGTCGCCGGCGGCTATCGCGGGCTCGATGCGACCATCGAACGGATTGCAGGGCGCGATGGCTGCGGCGACCACCTGGTTGCGCGATCGGGCTGGGGCCAGGACGCGCCGGGCATCCTCGTGCTCAGCCATCTCGACACGGTGCATCCGATCGGATTCATCCAGCGCCTGCCGTTCTCGATCGATGGCGACGTGGCCTACGGGCCAGGCATCTACGACATGAAAGGCGGCGCCTATCTTGCTTTTCACGCCTTCCGTGAGCTGTGCGCCAACGGCGAGAGATCGCTGCTCGGCATTACTCATTTGTTCGTCTCCGACGAAGAAATCGGAAGCCCGACCTCGCGCGCGCTGATCGAGGAGGAGGGCCGCAGGGCCAAGTATGTGCTCGTCACCGAACCGGCGCGCGACGGCGGCAAGATCGTCACGGGGCGCAAAGGTGTGGCGCGCTTCGACGTCGCGATCAAAGGCGTGCCGGCCCATGCCGGCGCGCGTCCGCAGGATGGACGCAGTGCGATCCGCGAACTCGCCAACGTCATCCAAGCACTCGAGGCGCTCAACGATCCCAAGCGCGGCATCACCGTGAACGTCGGCGTCGTTCGCGGCGGGACCCGTCCGAACGTGATTGCGGAAGAAGCCTTCGCGGAAGTCGACGCGCGGCTGCCGAGCCCGGCGGATGCCGAGGAGATCGTGCCCAAGATCCTTGGGCTGAAGTCGCGTAGCGAGGGCGTGACGGTCGAGGTCCGAGGCGAGGTGAACCGGCCGCCTTACGTCAAGGGCAATGCCGGCGCGGCGCTGTTCGAACACGCGAGGTCGCTTGCGGAGGAGATCGGCTTCGAACTCGCCGACACCTACACGGGCGGCGGCTCCGACGGCAATTTCACCGCGCCGTTCACGGCGACGCTCGACGGCCTCGGCGTCGACGGCAAGGGCGCGCATACGCATTACGAGCAGATGTACATCTCGTCGATCGAGCCGAGGGCTCGCCTGCTTCACCGCCTCTATCAGACCCTGCGATGAGAACCGCCGATCTCATGCCCGTTGACGACGATCACACCGACGCCGAAGCCATGCATCGGCATGGCTCGTTCTTCGGCCGGCGCAAGGGTCACAAGCTGCGCGCCCACCAGGCGGATCTGGTCGACAACCTGCTGCCGCACCTTGCGCTCGACCTTGCCGCTCCCGCCGATGACGTGCTGCCCACGCTGTACGATCCCCCGGTCGAGGCGCTGCGGCTGGAGATCGGATTCGGCGGCGGTGAACACCTCGCCGCCGAGGCCAAGGCGCATCCGGCCACCGGCTTCATCGGCTGCGAGCCCTACGTCAACGGCATGGCCAAGATCCTCGCCGCGATCGAAGCCGACAACATCGGCAACATCCGGCTGCTCGCGGGCGATGCGGCCGAACTGCTGGCCTGGCTACCGGCACAATCGCTGCAGCGGATCGACCTGATTCATCCCGATCCCTGGCCGAAGCGGCGGCATTGGAAGCGGCGCTTCGTGCAGGATGCGACGATTGCCGCGATGGCGCGCGCGCTCAAGCCGGGTGGCGAATTCCGCTTCGTCAGCGACATCGCCGACTATTGCGACTGGACGCTATGGCACATGCTCCGCGCGCCCGATTTCGTCTGGACCGCGGAACGCGCCGACGACTGGCGCCTCCCTTGGCCCAACTACACGATGACGCGTTACGGGCGGAAAGCAACGCGCGAGGGTCGCGTCGCCAGCTACCTAATCTTCCGGCGCCGCTGAACGGGCTCAGTGCCGCGTCTGCCAGAATGCGACGACGCGCTCGGCGGTCGACGATGCCAGCCGCGCATAGGCCAGCTTGATGGCCTCGATGTCGCGCTGCGCAGGAACGCGCTTCGGCCCGAGCCGAAGCTGGATCAGCGCATGCACCGTGTGCCATTCGAGTCCGATTGTTCGCCCGAGGATCAGCAGCAGATCGTGGCGATCACCGGAGACCAGCCGGTCCAACGTCGCGATCTTCAGCCCCGTCATCGCGGCGAGCGCGGAGATCGCCTGCCTGTCCGGCTTCACCACGTCGAACAGCCGCCGCTTAACGACATCGAGCGTGCCGGCCATCAGTTGCTTCAGATGATCGTCAGACAGGTCCGGCACGACGGGCACGGCGACATGATTCAAATTTAGACGATCTTGGTGAACGACCGGTTATCGGCCCGCGACCGCCGGCTCTGTCGCTCCGGATGCGATTGCCGGGCAAAATGGCGAGATCGGGCGTCGATTTGGCAGTTCCGCGGGCCGCTTTCAGCCGACACGACCCTTGCCGCGGGCCGGCAAAGCGGCTATATCAGCGCCATCAAACATCATCTCATATACGATCGCGTAGTGAGAGTGGGCCCCTCCGGACCCGCTCTTTTTTGTTACCTGGATCGCTCCGCCGAGGGCGCGATTGATCCGGTGAGCGCGGTCGGAGCGGCCAAACGGCCCAGACAAGCAAGACACGCGATCGACGCCTCGATGACGGAACCTACGTTCGCAACCGCTGACACCGACCTCCTGACCGAGCCCCGCCTCGTCGTCGAGCCGGGCGTTGCGGCGCGCGTGGCCGCGGTGGCGGATCCGGTGCTGCAGGGAATGGGTTACCGGCTGGTGCGGATCCGGATTTCCGGCGAGGCCGGCTGCACCGTGCAGGTGATGGCCGAACGTCCCGACGGTACGATGCAGATCGAGGATTGCGAAGCGGTGTCGCGGGCCCTGTCGCCCGTGCTCGACATCGCCGACCCGATCGACCGCGCCTATCGTCTCGAGATTTCGTCGCCGGGTATCGACCGGCCGCTGGTGCGCCGCTCCGATTTCGAGCGTCACATCGGCCATCTCGTCAAGATCGAGATGGCGGTGGCGCATCAGAACCGGAAGCGCTTCCGTGGCATCATCAAGGGCGTCGAAGGTGACGGCGTGCGCATCACCCGCGACGACGTCGCCAAGGACGTCGACCCCGATGTCGTGCTACCGATGACCGACATCGGCGATGCCAAGATGGTGCTGACCGACGAGCTGATCGCCGAGTCCATGCGCCGAGGCAAGGCCGCCGAGCGCGAAAGAAAGCGCGAGCTGGGCATCGCTCCGCCCCTGGCGCCGCACGCCAAGCCGGCCGCGCAGGCCAAGCCGAAGCCGAAAGCCAAGGATGGCACCAAGGACAGCAAGCCGGCCAAGAAGCCGCTGCCGACCAACACCAAGAAACATCGCCTCGCCGCCGACCGCGCGCGCAGAGGCGAGATCGATCCTGATTAGAGGAGACTAGACCCATGGCCGTCAGCGCCAACCGGTTGGAACTGCTGCAGATCGCCGACGCCGTCGCGCGCGAGAAGTCGATCGACCGCGGCATCGTGATCGCGGCCATGGAAGACGCGATCGCCAAGGCCGCCCGCGCCCGCTATGGCAGCGAGACCGACGTCCATGCCGAGATCGACCCGCGCAAGGGCGAGCTCCGGTTGTCGCGCCACATGCTGGTGGTCGAGAAGGTCGAGAACCCCTCCAACCAGATTTCGCTCGACGATGCGCGTCGCGCCAATCCGGGCGCGCAGATCGGCGACACCATTGCCGACACCTTGCCGCCGCTCGAGTATGGCCGCATCGCCGCGCAGTCGGCCAAGCAGGTCATCGTGCAGAAGGTGCGCGAGGCCGAGCGCGACCGGCAGTACCAGGAGTTCAAGGACCGCATCGGCGACATCGTCAATGGCGTCGTCAAGCGCGTCGAATATGGCAGCGTGATCCTCGACCTCGGCCGTGGCGAGGCGATCATCCGCCGCGACGAAATGCTGCCGCGCGAGGTGTTCCGCAACGGCGACCGCGTCCGCGCCTACGTGTTCGACGTACGCCGCGAGACCCGCGGCCCGCAGATCTTCCTGTCGCGCACCCATCCGCAGTTCATGGCCAAGCTGTTCGCGCAGGAAGTGCCGGAGATCTATGACGGCATCGTCGAGATCAAGGCGGTCGCCCGCGATCCCGGCTCGCGCGCCAAGATCGGCGTCGTGTCGCGCGACTCCTCGGTCGACCCGGTCGGCGCCTGCGTCGGCATGCGCGGCTCGCGCGTGCAGGCCGTGGTGAACGAGCTGCAGGGCGAGAAGATCGACATCATTCCGTGGTCCCCTGATATCGCGACCTTCGTGGTCAACGCGCTGGCGCCGGCCGAAGTCGCCAAGGTCGTCATCGACGAGGACCGCGAGCGCATCGAGGTCGTCGTCCCCGACACCAACAACCAGCTGTCGCTGGCGATCGGCCGCCGCGGCCAGAATGTCCGCCTCGCTTCGCAGCTGACCGGCTGGGATATCGACATCCTCACCGAGCAGGAGGAATCGGAGCGCCGCCAGGCCGACTTCGAGAATTCGACCCGCGTGTTCATGGAATCGCTCAACGTCGACGAGGTCGTCGGTCAGCTCCTGGCGTCCGAAGGCTTCACCTCGGTGGAGGAATTGGCGCTGGTCGATCTGAAGGATCTCGCCGGCATCGAGGGCTTCGACGAGGAGACCGCGACCGAGCTGCAGACCCGCGCCCGCGAATTCCTGGAGCAGCAGGAGGCCGAGCTCGAGGCCAAGCGCAAGGAGCTGGGCGTCGAGGACGCGTTGAAGGACGTGCCCGGCGTGACCTCCAAGATGCTGGTCAAGTTCGGCGAGAACGACATCAAGACCGTCGACGACCTCGCCGGCTGCGCCACCGACGATCTGGTCGGCTGGGTCGAGCGCAAGGAAGGCGGCGAGTCCACCAAATTTGCCGGCTTCCTCGACGGCCTCGACGTGTCGCGTGACGATGCCGAGGCCATGGTGATGCAGGCCCGCGTCAAGGCCGGCTGGATCAGTGAAGCCGACCTGGCCAAGCCCGAGGCCGAAGACGAAGACGCCTCCGAAGGACAGCCTGCCTGACCCATGACGACAGTCGCGACGATCCCCGCCATGACGCTGCTGGCTTGAGATGAGGAGCCGCACCACCGCATGCTCGCTTTGGCCGACCCCGAGCTCGACAATGGACCGCGGACCGAAAAGTCCGCGACCATGCGCATGTGCGCGGTCAGCCGCGAGGTGCGGCCGATCGAGGAGCTGATCCGCTTCGTCGTGGGTCCAACGGGCGAGGTCGTGCCCGACATCAAGCGCAAGCTTCCGGGGCGGGGCTTGTGGATCGCGGCCTCGAAGCTGGCGGTTGCGGAAGCGGTGCGGCGTCACCATTTCAGCCGAGGCTTCAAGGCGAACGTTCGCGTCCATCCGACACTTGCCGATGATCTGGAGGCCTTGCTGGTTCGCAGCGCGATCGAGGCCCTGGGAATCGCCGCCAAGGCCGGTCAGGTCGTCTCGGGTTTTTCCAAGGTGGAAGCGGCGCTGTTGCAGCGGCAGTCCAGGGCCGGCTTGGCCGCCCTTCTCCACGCGTCGGACGGCGCCGCAGACGGAATTCGCAAGCTCGATGCCCTGGTGCGGCCGACTGATGGGGACGCCGACCAAGCCCTGCCATTTCCGATCATCTGCTGTCTCACTTCGGCAGAATTGGATTTGGCACTTGGGCGCTCAAATGTGATACATGCTGCCGTGCTCGCAGGCCCGGCGAGCAGGACATTCCTGTCGCGCAGCCAGACACTGGTCCGATACCGGTCGGCCGACGCTGACAAGAACGCCGGAACCGCGGCCACGAAATCTGCTTCGACTTCGAAGACATAGCGACGACGATTGCACGAATGGGACGGTGCGGCAGCCCCGCACGCAGGTAAACGAGATTAGGACGACTGAATGGCCGATCAAAACACTCCGGGCGACAAGAAACTCGGTGTCCCGAGCAAGACCTTGACGCTCAAGCCGCGCGTCGAGACTGGCACGGTACGTCAGAGCTTCCCACACGGCCGGAGCAAGCAGGTGGTGGTCGAGAAGCGCGGCACCAAGCGCCGCGTCGGCGATGGGGCGCCCGATGCGCCGCACGCGCCGGAGCCGACCGTCGCCAAGGCGCCGCCACCGCCGCCGCCGCCGAGCAACCGGCCATCGGGACCGCGTCCGTCCGGCTCTCAGCGCAGCGGCTCCGGCGTCGTTCTCCGCACCCTGACCGAAGACGAGCGTTCGGCGCGCGCCAGCGCGCTGGCCGACGCGCGGGTGCGCGACATGGAAGAGCGCCGCCAGGCCGAGGAAGAGGCTCGCCGCCGCGCCGAGCGCGAGGCTGCTGAACGCGCAGAGCGCGAGGCTGCCGAGGCGCGCCGCAAGGCCGAGGAAGAGCGTCACCGCCACGAAGAGGAAGCCAAGCGCAAGGCCGAGCTCGAAGCCAAGAAGCGCTTCGGCGAAGGCGAGGCGCCGCGTTCGGTACCGGCCGCCGCGACTGCGGCCGCCGCGCCGCAGCCGACCGCGACCGCTCCGGCCCGCCAGGCCCAGGCACCCGGCCGCCCGGTGGGTGCACCCGGCAGCCGGCCGCCGCAGATCGGTGGTCCGTCGCGGCCGCCCGGCACTCAGCCGGCAGGCGCCCGCCCTGCCGGAGCCCGTCCGGCCGGCGGCGGCCCGCTCGGCCGCGCGCCTGGCGTCGCAGCCGGTCCCGACGAGGATGAAGGTCCGCGCCAGATCCGCCGCGGCCCCGGTGGCGCCGCGCGTCCTGCGCCGCCGCCGAAGACCACGCACAAGCCCGGCCCGCAGAAGCAGCGCGGCCGCCTGACGGTCGTCACTGCGCTCACTGCCGACGACGTGCGCGAGCGCTCGATCGCTTCGTTCCGCCGCCGGACCCAGCGCCTCAAGGGCCACGCGGCCAATGAGCAGAAGGAGAAGCTCGTCCGCGAGGTGACGATCCCGGAAGCGATCACCATCCAGGAGCTCGCGAACCGCATGTCGGAGCGCGCGGTCGACGTCATCCGTCTGCTGATGCGCCAGGGCGCGATGCACAAGATCACCGACGTGATCGACGCCGATACCGCGCAGCTGATCGCCGAAGAGCTCGGCCACACCGTCAAGCGCGTCGCCGCCTCGGACGTGGAAGAGGGCCTGTTCGATATCGTCGACGACTCGTCCGACACGGAGCCGCGTTCGCCGGTCGTGACCGTGATGGGCCACGTCGACCACGGCAAGACCTCGCTGCTCGACGCACTGCGCCACGCCAACGTGGTCTCCGGAGAAGCCGGCGGCATCACTCAGCACATCGGCGCCTATCAGGTGACGGCGCCGGATTCCGGCAAGAAGATCACCTTCATCGACACGCCCGGCCACGCCGCGTTCACCGCGATGCGCGCCCGCGGCGCCAAGGTCACCGACATCGTCGTGCTGGTGGTCGCGGCCGATGACGGCGTGATGCCGCAGACGATCGAGGCCATCAACCACGCTAAGGCGGCGAAGGTGCCGATGATCGTGGCGATCAACAAGATCGACAAGCCCGACGCCCGTCCCGAGCGCGTCCGCACCGAGCTGCTCCAGCACGAGGTGCAGGTCGAGTCCCTGGGCGGCGAGGTCGTCGACGTCGAGGTGTCCGCGAAGAACAAGACCAATCTCGATCGTCTTCTGGAAATGATCGCGCTGCAGGCCGACATCCTCGACCTGAAGACCAATTCGGATCGTCCGGCCGAGGGCACCGTGATCGAAGCCAAGCTCGATCGCGGCCGTGGTCCGGTCGCCACCGTGCTGGTCCAGCGCGGCACGCTTCGCGTCGGTGACATCATCGTCGCCGGCGCCGAGATGGGCCGCGTCCGCGCGCTGATCTCCGACCAGGGCGAGACCCTGCAGGAGGCCGGCCCGTCGGTCCCGGTCGAGGTGCTCGGCTTCAACGGTCCGCCGGAAGCCGGCGATCGTCTTGCCGTGGTCGAGAACGAAGCCCGTGCCCGCCAGGTCACCAGCTACCGCGCGCACCAGAAGCGCGAGAACGCCGCGGCCTCGATCTCCGGCATGCGCGGCTCGCTCGAGCAGATGATGTCGCAGTTGAAGACCGCGGGCCGCAAGGAATTCCCGCTGGTCATCAAGGCCGACGTTCAAGGCTCGCTGGAAGCCATTCTCGGCTCGCTGGAGAAGCTCGGCACCGAGGAAGTCGCCGCCCGCATCCTGCATGCCGGCGTCGGCGGCATCAGCGAATCGGACGTGACGCTGGCCGAAGGCTTCAACGCCGCGATCATCGGCTTCTCGGTCCGAGCCAACAAGGAAGCCGCCGCGCTCGCCAAGCGCAACGGCATCGAGATCCGCTACTACAACATCATCTACGACCTCGTGGATGACGTGAAGAAGGCGATGAGCGGCCTGCTTGCGCCGACGCTGCGCGAGACCATGCTCGGCAATGCGCAGATCCTGGAGGTGTTCAACATCTCCAAGGTCGGCAAGGTCGCCGGCTGCCGCGTCACCGACGGCACCGTCGAGCGCGGCGCCAATGTCCGCCTGATCCGCGACAACGTCGTGGTTCACGAGGGCAAGCTGTCGACGCTGAAGCGCTTCAAGGACGAAGTGAAGGAAGTGCAGGCCGGCCAGGAATGCGGCATGGCCTTCGAGAACTACGGCGACATGCGTGTCGGCGACGTCATCGAGTGTTATCGCGTGGAGACCATTCAGCGCTCGCTGTAAGTCCGAATCCTACAGAGCGCGCTGCATTTTCAAGTGAGCGGCGATTCCGTGTGTCAGCGGAATCGCCGCCCGTCTTGAACTTTACCAAGCGTCGTTGAACTCAATCAGAATGATCCGTTCGCCCGCGCGCACGCCGGGCGACGATCCATTGGATTTTTTGCAAAATGCCTCGTCATCATCAGAGGGGAAGCACGGCTTCTTCCGGCGGCTCGCAGCGTCAGCTGCGCGTGGCCGAAACCGTGCGTCACGCTGTCGCCGACATTCTCAGCCAGGGTCACGCGCACGATCCGGACCTCGAGGGACACATCATTACGGTGCCCGAAGTCCGCATGTCGCCCGACCTCAAGCTTGCAACGATCTACATCATGCCGCTCGGCGGACGTGACACCGATGTCGTGCTCGCGGCGCTCGAGCGCAACAAGAAGTTCCTGCGCGGCGAGGTCGCGCGGCGCGTTAACCTGAAATTTGCACCTGACATCCGCTTCCGCGCGGACGAACGATTCGACGAAGCGGAACGGATCGAGAAATTACTGCGAACACCTGCGGTGCAACGAGACCTCCATTCGGATTCGGAAGAGAGCTGATGACCATCCCCCCCGAAACCGGCACTGTCGATACGCCTCACGCCGACACGAGCGCCGTCAACGTCAAAAAAAATCACGCCGCCGACGGGCGTCCGCGCGACAACAATGATCCGCGCAACAAGCAGCAACGCGGCAACCAGCCGCGCCGCGACCGGCGCGACGTGCATGGCTGGGTGGTGCTCGACAAGCCGATCGGCATGACCTCGACGCAGGCCGTCGCTGTCGCCAAGCGGCTGTTCCAGGCCAAGCGGGCCGGCCATGCCGGCACGCTCGATCCGCTCGCCTCCGGCGGCCTGCCGATCGCACTCGGCGAAGCCACCAAGACCGTCCCGTTCGTGATGGACGGCCGCAAGCGCTACCGCTTCACCGTCACCTGGGGCGAGGAGCGAGATACCGATGACACCGAGGGCCGCGTCGTCGAGACCAGCCCCAACCGCCCGGATGTCGCGGCGATCCGCGCCCTGCTGCCGCAATTTACCGGCCGCATCGAGCAGACCCCGCCACGCTATTCCGCGATCAAGATCCAGGGCGAGCGCGCCTACGACCTTGCCCGGGACGGCGAGGTGGTCGAATTGCAGCCGCGCCCCGTCGAGATCCACGAATTGACCCTGGTCGACCAGCCCGACACCGATCATTCGGTGTTCGAGGCCGAGTGCGGCAAGGGAACCTACGTCCGGGCGCTGGCCCGTGACATGGGCCGAATCCTCGGCTGTTACGGCCATATCAGCGCGCTCCGGCGGACCCTGGTGGGTCCGTTTACCGAGAACGACATGATTCCGCTGGAACAGTTGGAGGCTTTGTGCAATAGAGCCGCGTCCGGTGAGGGAAGCCTCGCCGACGCACTCTTGCCCGTTGAGACCGCGCTGGACGACATCCCGGCACTGGCCGTCACTCGGGCTGATGCGGCAAGGCTCCATCGGGGCCAGGCCGTTTTGTTGCGCGGACGGGATGCGCCCCATAGTAGCGGCACAGTCTATGTCACGGTCGCAGGCCGCCTTCTGGCGCTTGCCGAAATTGGCAATGGCGAACTCATCCCCAAGCGCGTGTTCAACCTGACCGGACTGACTGCCAGCTCCGGTCGCAACGAAAGAGACTGACGATGTCGGTGACCGCAGAGCGCAAGGCGGAAATCATCAAGGCGAACGCCACCAAGGCCGGTGATACCGGTTCTCCGGAAGTGCAGGTTGCGATCCTGTCGGAACGCATCAACAACCTGACCAACCATTTCAAGACCCACGGCAAGGACAACCACTCCCGCCGCGGCCTCCTGAAGCTGGTGTCGACCCGCCGTTCGCTGCTGGACTACCTGAAGAAGAACGACGAGGCGCGCTACAAGGCGCTGCTCGAGAAGCACAACATCCGTCGTTGAGCTTCGACTTGGACTGAGCGCGCGCGAAGGTTTGCGCGTGTTGTCGGCATGATCCCGAGAGCGCCGTCCCGTTGCGGCGCTCACGAGTCCGGGATCATGCGGTCTGGCCAGACATCGGAAAGAAGCGGATACGCTTCCAAGCCCGCCCTGCCCGGACCATGTAGTACGCTCAGCAGCAATCCGGCCGCTGGGCGTGACGGGCAAGGTGCCCGTTACTCACGAGAAGGATGGACGCCATCCGAGATGAAAAAACCATGGCAGGATCGCAGGGCGCTGATCGCAATCCAGCGCCCTGCCATCTTGCGCATGGTTTTTTTGTTTCTGGGGGGTCTGCCTTCGATCATCTCATGAAAGAAGATACCCATGTTTACCAAGCATTCCGTCGAGATCGACTGGGGTGGACGTCCGCTCAAGCTTGAAACCGGCAAGATCGCCCGCCAAGCCGACGGCGCCGTCGTCGCCAGCTACGGCGAGACCGTCGTGCTCGCCACCGTGGTCGCCGCCAAGGCGCCGCGCGACGGCGTCGACTTCCTGCCGCTGACCGTCGACTATCAGGAGAAGGCCTACGCCGCGGGCCGCATCCCCGGCGGCTATTTCAAGCGCGAGGGCCGTCCGACCGAAAAGGAGACGCTGGTCTCCCGCCTGATCGACCGCCCGATCCGCCCGCTGTTCGTCGACGCCTGGCGCAACGAGACCCAGGTCATCGTGACCGTGCTGTCGCACGACATGGAGAACGATCCGGACATCGTGGCGCTGGTCGCCGCGTCCGCTGCGCTGACCTTGTCGGGCGTTCCGTTCAAGGGCCCGATCGGCGCCGCCCGCGTCGGCTTCGCCAATGACGAATACATCCTCAATCCGACCCTCGACGAGATGGCCGACACCCAGCTCGACCTGGTCGTCGCCGGCACCTCGGACGCCGTGCTGATGGTGGAATCGGAGGCCAAGGAGCTCAACGAGGACATCATGCTCGGCGCGGTGATGTTCGGTCACCGCCACTTCCAGCCGGTCATCAACGCGATCATCGAGCTCGCCGAGAAGGCCGCCAAGGATCCGCGCGACGTCGCGATCATCGACAACAGCGCGATCGAGAAGGAGATGCTCGGCATCGCCGAGCAGGACCTGCGCACCGCCTACGCGATTCCGATCAAGCAGCAGCGCTACGCTGCGGTCGGCGCCGTCAAGGAAAAGGTGATGGCCTACTTCTTCCCGGAAGGCCAGGAGCCGAAATACGACAAGCTCCGTGTCGCCGCCGTGTTCAAGGAGCTCGAGGCCAAGATCGTTCGCTGGAACATCCTGGACACCGGCAAGCGCATCGACGGCCGCGACGCCAAGACCGTGCGTAACATCGTCTGCGAGGTCGGCGTTCTGCCCCGCGCCCACGGCTCGGCGCTGTTCACCCGCGGCGAGACCCAGGCGCTGGTCGTGACCACGCTCGGCACCGGCGAGGACGAGCAGTACATCGACGCGCTGTCGGGAACGTACAAAGAGACGTTCCTGCTGCACTACAACTTCCCTCCCTACTCGGTCGGTGAGACCGGCCGCCTCGGCGGCACCAAGCGCCGCGAGATCGGCCACGGCAAGCTCGCCTGGCGCGCGATCCACCCGGTGCTGCCGCCGCACCACGAGTTCCCCTACACGACGCGCGTCGTGTCGGAGGTGACCGAGTCGAACGGCTCGTCGTCGATGGCCACCGTCTGCGGCTCGTCGCTGGCGCTGATGGATGCCGGCGTGCCGCTGAAGCGGCCGACCGCGGGCATCGCGATGGGCCTGATCCTGGAAGGCTCCCGCTTCGCCGTGCTGTCCGACATCCTCGGCGACGAGGACCATCTCGGCGACATGGACTTCAAGGTCGCGGGCACCGAGAGCGGCATCACCTCGCTGCAGATGGACATCAAGATCGAGGGCATCACCGAGGAGATCATGCGCGTGGCGCTCGGCCAGGCGCGCGAGGGCCGCATCCACATCCTGGGTGAGATGTCCAAGGCGCTGACCAACGCGCGCGCCGAGCTCGGCGAATACGCGCCGCGCATCGAGACCTTCAAGATCCCGACCGACAAGATCCGCGAAGTGATCGGCACCGGCGGCAAGGTGATCCGCGAGATCGTCGAGAAGACCGGCGCCAAGGTCAACATCGAGGACGACGGCACCGTGAAGGTCGCCTCCAGCGACGGCGAGGCCATGAAGGCCGCCATCAAGTGGATCAAGTCGATCGCCTCCGATCCGGAGGTCGGCCAGATCTATGACGGCACCGTCGTCAAGGTGATGGAGTTCGGCGCCTTCGTGAACTTCTTCGGTACCCGCGACGGCCTCGTGCACATCTCGCAGCTCGCCGACAAGCGCGTGCAGAAGACCACCGACGTCGTCAAGGAAGGCGACAAGGTCAAGGTCAAGCTGCTCGGCTTCGACGACCGCGGCAAGACCCGGCTGTCGATGAAGGTCGTCGACCAGACCACCGGCGAGGACCTCGAGGCCAAGCAGAAGGACGCTCCGGCCGAGGCGCGCGAAGCCGCCGGCGAGTAAGCTGGCAAGTCATCGATGAGTGACGAAGGGCGGCTCTCGGGCCGCCCTTTTTGTTATGAAACGCGGTCGAGCCGCGTCATTGCGGGTGTCAGCGAAGCAATCCATGGCCGCTTCCCGGCGCTCTGGATTGCTTCGTCGCTTCGCTCCTCGCAATGAGGGATGAGAGCGCGTAGGTTGCCTCTATCGCCTTGCCGGAGGTCACAGTCCATGTCCGAGCTCATGATCCGTGCGGCCCGCCCTGACGAGTATGACGCGATCGCGAGCCTCTGGATGGAGAGCTGGTGCTCGACCGGGCTGGATCATCCGAGCGAGACGTTGCTCGGCCTGCTGAAGCAGCGCGTGCCGCGCGAGGTGGCCGGCGGCTGGAGCCTCTATGTCGCCGACGACGGCGGCACGCTCGCAGCGATGCTCGCGATCCAGGTCGAGCGGCTCTATCTCGACCAGCTGATGATTTCGCCGTCCTATCAGGGCCGCTCGCTCGGTCGTCGCCTGCTTGCGTTCACACGGGAGATCCTGCCAGACGAGATCTGGCTGCGCTGCGCCGAGGGCAACGAGAAGGCATGGCGCTGGTACGAGCGCGAAGGCTTCGTGCTGGAGAAAACGGAAGTCGATCCCGTGCACGGCCGGATGATGAAGTATTATCGCTGGAAGAGCTGAAGCCTGACCCGAGCCTGATCGCGTTGCGCGCATCACCGCGCGCTTGCGCGTGTGGCCTGAAAGGCATTGCGCGGGCGGTTCCGGGAGAACTAGGCTCGGGTTCCCGACGGCCTCCGCCGTTCTCGAACCGTACAATTGTCCGCATTGCTCATGCTGATTCGTCGCCTCGCCGTCGCCCTCCTCGCCTTCACTCTCATTCAGCCCTCGTTGGCTCAGGTCCCACCCGCACCTGCTCCCGCGACCAAACCGTCGGCTGCCGCGAAGAAGCCGGCCGGCAAAACGGCGACGCCGAAACCGCCGGCGGCTGTCGACAGCGGCCCTTGCGACACAGGCGTGATCGCTGCGCTGGGCGACAGCTTTACGGTGCAGAAGAACGGCCTCACCCGGATGACCAATGACTATGCGGAGGTCCCGGCAGCCTGGGGATTTGACGATCTCGTCTTTGCGCGGGTGAGAGCCGTTGCCGGTGATGCCGGCGTTCGCCGTCTCGTCGTTCCCAAAGGAACATTCGACACCTACTATCAATCCCCGCCGATCAAAGCCGAGAATGGAAGGCTGGCTCCTCTTGTCAGGAAGCTCGCGGAGTCGGCGCGCTGCACCCGCTATCTTGTCGTCACCCGTCGAACCGACAGCGAACCCTCCACCAATGACGAGGTGACAGGAATCGGTGTCATCAATCGCGGCGAGGGCTTCGGGCGCTACACGCACGTCTTCGTCATGATGGACATCCAGCTGTATGACGGGACGACGTTCGAGGCCCGCGAGCCCGCGACGAGCTCGAAATCGTTCCTCTCGCGACTGACGTCGGGCGTCGGCCCGCCCTCTCACGCAGGCGACGTAGACAACGCCAACTTTCCCGCTGCGCCGCCGGATGCCGCCACCAACACCGTGCTGCGCGACATGGCGCGTTCGATGCTCAAGTTCCGCCTCGATCAGCGATTGCCGGCCTATTTCGGGCGTGAGTGAGTCTGTCTCATCGGCCGGCGACCGTCGAACGGGTCTCGGTCATATCCTGATCTTGAGAGTCGCAAAGCCCGACTGCTGGACCAGTCCTGACGGCGTCGCGCTGAGACCATAGCGGATACTGACATCGAGCCGGTCGTTGCCGGCGGCGACCAGACCCAGGCCGGCCGAGTAGATCCAGGGCGAAAGGGCAAGGCCGCTGGTCGTGAAACTGTCTCCACCGCCCGAGAACGCCGCGCCGATCTTCAGCCGTTGATTCAATGCATCGTAGCCGACGCCCAGATCTCCGGTGACGCGGACCTTCTCGGCAATCTGATAGACCGCCTTCAGCCTGGCGGTGGTCGTGAGGTTCTGATAGCGTTGTGCATCGACATTGAGGCTGAATCCGCCGGCGCCGTTTTCGCGGTAACCGTCGCTGCTGACGATGCCATAGTCGATGCGGAGCGTGGGGATGAGCCAGACCTTGTCCTGGATCGGAATGCGCGTCTTCGCGCCGATACCGGCATGGCCCGTATAGGACCGATAGCTGCCCGCAGCGGTCGCGTTCATGAAGCTCAGCGACCGGCTTTCGCCATTGTCGCTGTATCCGCCGTCGAGCTGATAGTCGAACGCGACGTCGCGGCTGACGGCGTAGGCGCCGTAGAGGCCGAGCTGATAGGATGAGACCGACAGGCGGTTTGGGACGGCGTCTTCGCTTCCCGTGATCGTCTGGCGCGAATAGGCGGCAACACCGCCGATCAGGGCGCGAGGCGAGATCACGGCGTCGGCGCCGAACGCGAGGCCGCCACCGGAGCCATGATAGCCCGGGACGCCATCGCGCGCAGACTGTTGCGCGGTGCCGCCGAGCGGCTGCATCCAGACGTTTCGACCGGCCGCGTCGCTCAGGCTGCCGATCCCGTCGAGCCGGTTGGCCACCGTCTTCCAGACCTCGCGCTGCGTCACATAGGTCGCCTGGGAGGCGGCGCCGGTCAGCACCGGCAACGTCTGCATCACCGCATTGCCAAGCGACGCTCCGCTGAGGCCGTCGAGCGCGGCGAATCCCGGCACCATCGAACCGCTCCAGCCCGCGGGCGTCATGGACAGCCGGTACAGCGCGTCAGCCGCTTCGAGGCCGACGCGACCGCCGGCGGCCCGCAGCGTCTCGCCGTAGGGCTGGATCAGCGACATCGTCGCCCAATTTCCGGTGAGGCTGCCCGTGAGATCATAGGTCGACGCGACCATCTGCGCGCCGGAGGCGTTGCCGCTGGCCGCGCCATAGAGGCTCGTCAGATTGCCGCGCGACAGCGTGTTGAACAGCACGCTGCCTTCGGGCGTGACCGAACCGAGCAGCGTGAAGGCGCCGGCGCCGCTGCCGACCGGGGCCACGCCCGCACCCCAGAAATAGCCGTTCTGATAGTTGGTGATGACGAACCGGCCGGGCGCCTGCGTGCCGAACAGCGCCGGGCTCGCGATGCGCCAGGGGGTGCCGGCCGTCCACGCCCATTGCGGCACCGAATTGGCCGGCACGGGCGCCGACGGCGGTGGCGTGAAGGTCGCGGGATCGTAGGGCAGCATATAGGCCCAATGCGTCACCAGAAGCGTGTCGCCGGTGATCATCTGCATTTCCATGCTGGTGACGCCGTTCACCGAGCGCATGTAGCCTAACCCGACTGTCGCGGCGCCGCCGCCCGCTGGCGTGAACAGCATGGTGATCTGTCCGGCGGTCGTCACGAAGCCCTGGATCGTCGAGGTGTCGGTCAACAGCGCCGGGCCAATCCTGAGCTGCGCGACGCTGGTCCCGGTGAAGGCGCCGTTGGTCGCGGTGCCCAAGGTCCACAATGTCTGGTCGCCGATCGGGATCGGGTTGCTGAAACCCGTCTTCGGCGACATGTAAGCCAGCAGCTGCGCTGTCGGCACATACCAGTTCGTATTGGAGATCGTGGAATCCCAGACATTCGACTGCGCCCGTACCGGGCATCCCGCACCGAACATCATCGCAGTCATCGCGCACAGAGCGACGACGCAGGATCTCGCATGCAGCATCATCGCCCCCACGACTTTGCCTGGCTGACGGCACGACCACCGCGCGCCGGCGTCGGAGCCGAAGCACGCCCGCGGCGAGTCGTGCTGCCGGCACGGCAGCAATGCGTGGGCGTGCCAAATGGTCTGCGATTATCCGCAGCCTTCGGGCGCGTTCAACTGGGAAAAATTGGGCGCATCGCTGCCGGCCGTCGGTACCATCCGGCGGCGGAGCGGTCCCGTCGATGACCGGCGGCGCTTACTCGCCCTTGAGATCCTCGGGACGCGGCATCGAGATGACGTTGTAGCCGGAATCGACGTAGTGGATCTCGCCGGTGACGCCGCCGGACAGCTCCGAGAGCAGGTAGAGCGCCGAGCCGCCGAGTTCCTCCAGGGTCACGCCGCGGCCGAGCGGCGAGTGCTTCTGCTGGAACGCGAACATGAAGCGGGCATCGCCGATGCCGGAACCGGCGAGCGTGCGCACGGGACCCGCCGAGATCGCATTGACGCGGATCGCGCGGCGACCGTAGTCGGCGGCGAGATAGCGCACGGAGGCTTCGAGCGCGGCCTTGGCGACGCCCATCACATTGTAGTTCGGCATCACGCGGTTGGAGCCGTCGAAGGTCAAGGTGATCATGCTGCCGCCGCTCTCCGGCATCAGCTCGGCGGCGCGCTTGGCGATCTCGGTGAACGAGAAGCAGGAGATCAGCATGGTACGCGAGAAGTTCTCGCGCGAGGTGTCGGCGTAGCGGCCCTTGAGCTCGTTCTTGTCGGAAAAGGCGACGGCGTGGACGATGAAGTCCAGCCCGCCCCAAGCCTCGCGCAATGCAGCGAACACGCTGTCGACGCTGGCGATGTCCTCGACGTCGCAGGGCAGCACATGCTTGACGCCAAGCTCATCGGCGAGCGGACGCACGCGCTTGCCGAGCGCGTCGCCCTGATAGGTGAACGCCATCTCGGCGCCATGCGCGGCGAGCGTCTTGGCGATGCCCCACGCGATCGAATGGTCGTTGGCGATGCCCATCACCAGACCGCGCTTGCCTGCCATCAGACCCTGCATGATGTGTCTCCTTCGTCATGCCGGGCGCCTGCCCTGGCAGCTTGAAACGACCGCCCGCCAAATAAGCCGATGGCCGGACATCGGTGCGAAGACGTTGCCTCGCGCTGTTGCCCGGCCATCATGCCGTTGGAACGATCCTGTTCGAAAATCCTAGGCGTCGAGGTGCTTGAAGACCAGCGTCGCGTTGGTGCCGCCGAAGCCGAACGAGTTCGACAGCACCGTGCCGAGCTTGGCGTTGTCGATGCGCTTGCGCACGATCGGCATGTCGGCGAACACCGGATCGAGCTCGGTGATATTGGCGCTCTCGCAGATGAAGCCGTTCTTCATCATCAGCAGCGAATAGATCGCCTCCTGGACGCCGGTGGCGCCGAGCGAGTGGCCCGTCAGCGCCTTGGTCGCCGCGATCGGCGGGCACTTCTCGCCCGAGCCGAACACCTTGCGGATCGCCTCGATCTCCGGCGGATCACCGGCAGGCGTCGAGGTTGCGTGCGGATTGATGTAGTCGATCTTCGTCTTCACCGTCGACAGCGCCATCTGCATGCAGCGCTCGGCGCCCTCGCCCGACGGCGCGACCATGTCGTAGCCGTCCGAGGTCGCGCCATAACCGACGATCTCGCCATAGATCTTGGCGCCGCGCGCCTTGGCGCGCTCGAGCTCCTCAAGCACCAGGACGCCGGCGCCGCCGGCGATGACGAAGCCGTCGCGGCTCACATCGTAGGGGCGCGAGGCCGTGGCGGGCGTATCGTTGTGCTTGGACGACATCGCGCCCATCGCGTCGAACAGCACCGACAGCGACCAGTCGAGCTCCTCGCAGCCGCCGGCGAACATCACGTCCTGCTTGCCGTACTGGATCATCTCATAGGCATTGCCGATGCAATGGTTGGAGGTCGCGCAGGCCGAGGAGATCGAGTAGTTGACGCCCTTGATCTTGAACCAGGTCGCGAGCGTCGCCGACGCGGTCGACGACATCGCCTTCGGCACTGCGAAAGGACCGACCCGCTTCGGGCCCTTGGTGCGGGTGATATCGGCCGCCTCGACCAGCGTGCGCGTCGACGGCCCGCCCGACCCCATGATGATGCCGGTCCGGACATTGGAAACGTCGGTCGGCTCCAGGCCGGAATCGAGGATCGCCTGCTCCATCGCGACGTGATTCCACGCCGCGCCCTCGCCGAGGAAACGCATCGCGCGGCGATCGACCACTTCCGCCGGGTTCAGCGTCGGCGCGCCTTGCACCTGCGAACGAAAACCAAGCTCGGCATATTTCTCGGCGCGGGAGATGCCGGACTTCGCCTCATACAGGCTGGCCAACACCTCCTGGGTGTTGTTGCCGATCGATGAGACGATGCCCATGCCCGTGATGACGACCCGCCTCATGATGTCCGCCTCGCCTTGCTCATATGTTCTGTGGTGATCGTGCCTGCTTCACTGTCTGCGGCATGCGCCCGACGGTTCACGACGGCGCGTTGCCCTGCTTGAACAGACCGACCTTCAGGTCCTTGGCGCGATAGATAATCTCGCCATCCATCGAAAGCCACCCGTCGGCGATACCGAGAACCAGCTTTGAGCGCATCACGCGCTTGATGTCGACGTTGTACACAACCTTGCGGGCGGTCGGCAGAACCTGGCCCGAGAATTTCAAGTCGCCAAGACCGAGCGCGCGGCCGCGGCCTTCGCCGCCGCTCCAGCCGAGGAAGAAGCCGACCATCTGCCACATCGCGTCGAGGCCGAGACAGCCCGGCATGACCGGATCGTTCTTGAAATGGCAACCGAAGAACCAGAGGTCCGGCTTGACGTCGAGCTCGGCGCGCACGACGCCCTTGCCGTACTCGCCGCCGGTCTCGGTGATCTCGACGATGCGATCGAACATCAGCATCGGCGGCAGCGGCAGCTGCGCGTTGCCGGGACCGAACAGCTCCCCGCGGCCACAGGCCAGCAGGTCCTCGTATTCATAAGCGCTGCGTCGATCCAGCATGCTCGATGGCCTTTCTCAACGATCCCCGGTGGAAATGGTGCCGCGCGACGTGGACCGCTTCCGCGCGTCGACCCTCGCGCGCCCTGGCCGGACAGCCAGCCGCTCGGTACGATGGCTGGACCATCGCACCCGACGGGATGACCAGCCAATCGCGAGCGCATCGCAGCTCGGATCCACGGACATGGCCCTCGCGGCCAACCGCGCCATGGCAGGGCAAATCGGGGTCCGGGCGCTCTCTAACATAGGGGATTGCGGCGTCAATGCGCGTATCCGGGTAAATCGACGCGGCACTGCGGCCGGTCAACGAACGGCCCCACAAATGCAGTTTAGGGGCGTTCTAGATACGTTAGTTGCGATAAGCTTGCATCTGACGGGGTTTCTTCCTATATCGGTTGTGGATGAGTGCGAATTTCGTGGTGCGCGAAGTGGATGTGAGCAACAACGCCTCGATGAGTGGCCATGACCGGGGGACCCCGGAGGGTCTCGGCAGCGGCCGCCAGCCGGCGCTGAACGGCTGCCCGTGGCATGACGTCAACGAGATGCTGCAATCGGCGGGCCTGCGCCCGACCCGCCAGCGCATGGCCTTGGGCTGGCTGCTGTTCGGCAAGGGTGCGCGGCACCTGACGGCCGAAATGCTGTACGAAGAAGCGACTCTGGCCAAGGTCCCGGTCTCGCTCGCCACCGTCTACAACACGCTGAACCAGCTGACCGACGCCGGCCTGCTGCGTCAGGTCAGTGTCGACGGCACCAAGACCTATTTCGACACCAACGTCACCGCGCACCACCATTTCTATCTCGAGAACAATCACGAGCTGGTGGACATTCCGGACCAGCATCTGGCGCTGTCGAAGCTGCCGGAAGCGCCGGAGGGTTACGAGATCGCGCGCATCGACATGGTGGTGCGGCTGCGCAAGAAGCGCTGAGCCGCGACGATAGATTGGTCATTTGAAAGGCCCGCCCTCGCCGGCGGGCCTTTTCGTGTCTGGACGCCGACCGAAATGCGGCGGCCGGCGCTGCACCCCTCAGTTCACCTGCTCGTCCGCGTAGACGCCCCACAGCCTCTGCTGCTCGATCCAGCCGTCGAATCCGTTGCCGAGCACCCGGCACCAGCCATTGGTGCACTTCTTGACCTGCGCGATGACCCCGGCCTGCAGCCGCGCCGTCACGGCGCTGCTCGCTGACGCGCTCTCATAGACCGCCGCCAGATCATCCTTGTTCTTCATCGTCACGACCGCGGTGCGGCGTCCGGACAGCAGCGAGTGATAGACCCAGCCCTCCGATCCCTCGGAATCGCGCACGCGCCGCCAGTTCTCATACTCCGCGGTGATTTCGACCGGCAGGCCCGAGCGCGTGTAGACCCAGGCCACGTCATTGTCCTTGGTCGGACCGGCGCGCACGTTCACATGGTCGGATTTCAAGCTGACGTAACGCGGCACAGGCAGGCCGCTCGTGGTGAGAACCGAATCCTTGGCCACGGCGCCGGTGCTCACCGAACCGTGGAGCAGACTGACGCAGAAAATGCCGACGACAATTGCGGCTGCACCGAGACGTCCCAACGCGACTGAACTCAACTCACTCTCCCTCGCAAGGATCGACGCGTGGTCGCGTCCATGATCCTTCGCCCGATCCCCATCGAACCGCCGGGCTGCCCCCCTTCGTGCACAGAGAGGGCTTGCCGCGGCGCAGGTTCCTGACCCGCCGTTGGCTTCTTGTCTTGGCCCGGCCTTCTGCTAGACAGGACCGAACACAAGCGGCCAGGAAGCGCCTGAGAATCGCTCGCGAACCCCTGTCAGGGACGGATCGGCCCACCTGCGAGATCCGACACGACCAGTCCAGGGACACGCCTTCTCAGACGACGACGGTAGTTTCGGCGAACCCGGTTAATGAGGTCTGAAGGATCTCATGAGAGCAGCACATGTCAGGTAGGAAAAAGCCCCTCGTCGTGGTGACACGCAAGCTGCCGGACTCGGTCGAGACGCGGATGCGCGAGCTGTTCGACGCGCGCCTCAATCTCGACGACGAGCCGATGAGCCAGGAGCAGCTCGCCGACGCCGTGCGCACCGCCGAGGTGCTGGTTCCGACCGTGACCGATCACATCACCGCCGACATTCTCAATCAGCCCGACTGCAAGCTGCGGCTGATCGCCAATTTCGGCAATGGCGTCGACAACATCGACGTCGCCGCGGCGGTCGCGCGCGGCATCACCGTCACCAACACGCCGAAGGTTCTCACCGAGGACACCGCCGACATGACCATGGCGCTGATCCTCGCCGTGCCGCGGCGGCTGATCGAAGGCGCCTCGATCCTCACCGAGGGCAAGAACTGGGCGGGCTGGTCGCCGACCTGGATGCTCGGCCACCGCATCGGCGGCAAGCGCCTGGGCATCATCGGCATGGGCCGCATCGGCCAGGCGGTGGCGCGACGCGCCCGCGCCTTCGGCCTGCAGATCCATTATCACAACCGCCGCCCGGTCGCCCCGGTCATCGCCGACGAGCTCGGCGCCACCTATTGGGAGAGCCTCGACCAGATGCTGGCGCGGATGGACATCATCTCGGTGAACTGTCCGCACACGCCGGCGACGTTCCATCTGTTGTCGGCGCGCCGTCTCAAGCTGATCCGCAAGGACGCCTATATCGTCAACACCGCGCGCGGCGAGGTGATCGACGAGGAGACGCTGACGCGGCTGGTCGAAGCCGGCGAGATCGCCGGCGCCGGGCTCGACGTGTTCGAGCATGAGCCCGCCGTCAACCCGCGTCTCGTGCGGCTCGCCAAGGCCGGCAAGGTGACCTTGCTGCCGCATATGGGCTCGGCCACGATCGAGGGCCGCGTCGAGATGGGCGAGAAGGTCATCATCAACATCAAGACCTTCCTCGACAACCACCGCCCGCCGGACCGCGTGCTGCCGAGCATGCTGTAGGCCCGGTGGCAATGTCGTCCCGGCGAACGCCGGGACCCATACCCCCAGGGTGCAGTTTGAGGCACGCTGGTCATTGGCCTTCTACTCATCACGACCGCCGCGGAGGATAGGTCCCGGATCGGCGCCCACCGACGCGTTGCGTCGGCGGGCTTGTCCGGGACGACGGCGGAGTGTGTGGCGCGCCTCTTGGCGCGCGCGGCACTTCACTTCCGATGTGCACTCAAATCCGCGATCACGGGCCCATCCCCATTCAGCGGGTTCGCGGGATCGCGGCCATAGCGCAGCGTCTCGAAGCGCATGGTGCGCGCATCCAGCATCAACAGCCGCCCCACCAATCCCTCGCCGAAGCCGACGATCTCGCGGATCGCCTCCAGCGCCATCATCGAGCCGAGCATGCCGGCGAGCGCGCCCATGACGCCGGCCTCGGCGCAAGCGGGGACCGTGCCGGGCGGCGGCGGCTCCGGGAACAGGCAGCGATAGGTCGGATTGAACGCGCCCTGGTCATTGCGCTCATGCGCGCGGATCGTGGTCAGCGACGCATCGAAGGTGCCGAGCGCACCGGTGATCAGGGGCTTCTGCGCGAGAAAGCAGGCATCGGAGGCCAGATAGCGGGTATCGAAATTGTCGGAGCCGTCGAGCACGAGATCGTAGCCACCGATCAGGTCGAGCGCGTTGTCGGCGTTGAGCCAGGTCCGGTGCGCGACGACGCTCACATGCGGATTGAGTGCGTTGATCCGCTCGGCCGCACTGTCGACCTTGGGACGGCCGATATCCGGCGTCGCATGGATGACCTGGCGCTGCAGGTTCGACAGCGACACCACGTCGTCATCGACCACGCCAATCGTGCCGACGCCGGCGGCGGCGAGATACATCAGCGCCGGCGCGCCCAGCCCGCCCGCGCCGATCACCAGCACCGCGGCGCGCTTCAGCGCCGCCTGACCGGGACCGCCGACATCGCGCAGCACGATATGGCGGGCATAGCGCTCCACTTCCTCATCGCTCAGCATCGTTACGCACGTCCTCCCGCTGCCGGATCGCGGTCAGCCGACCCATGGAGACTGGACATCTCCCCACTGAACCCTCGCCGGATTGTGACCGACCAAGCAGATGTGCTTATTTATGTCAGCGGCAAGAGCAGCGGGATTTGTCATGAGACGGCTGGCCACGGCAACCTTCATCTGCGCGATCGCCGCAGGCTCGTCGGCAGGGGCCCAGACGCCGCCGACGCAGGGCGCGCTGCCGGGCGCCCAGCCCAAACCGGTCGCGACCCAGCCGATCCGTCCTGGTGTCCAGGCGCCGGCCGACACCGCCAATGCGATGTCTCAGGCCGAGCGGCTGGCGCTGCAATCCGATCTCGCCTGGGTCGGCCAGTACAACGGCGCCATCACCGGCGACGTCAGCGAGCGCATGGTCAATGCGATCAAGGAGTATCAGAAGCTTAAGGGCGGCAAGCCGACCGGCGTGCTGAACCCGCAGGAGCGGGCCGTGCTCGCCGATACCGCACGACGCAAGCAGGAGGGCGTCGGCTGGAAACTCGTGACCGAGCCGACCAGCGGCGCGCGCTTGGGCATTCCGACCAAGCTGGTGCCGCAGCAGACCAGCGACGCCAACGGCTCGAAATGGACCTCGCCGACCGGCACCGTGCAGGTCGTGCTGTCACGCCGCAAGGAGGCCAATCCGACCACAGCGGCGCTTGCCGACCGTGAGAAGAAGGAGCCGGGCCGCACGGTCGACTACAGCGTCGTGAAGCCGGACTTCTTCGTGCTGTCGGGCCTGCAGAATCTCAAGAAGTTCTACATTCGCGGCGCCTTCAAGGGCGACGAGGTGCGCATCCTGACCATCCTCTACGACCAGGCGACCGAGAACACCGTGGAGCCGGTGGTGATCGCGATGTCCTCGGCCTTCACCGCCTTCCCGGCGGCCGCGCTCGCGGCCCAGCCGGCGCCGCGGCGGAGCGTCGACTACGGCACCGGCATCATCGTCAGCCAGGACGGCGCCGTCGTCGCCGATCGCGAGGTGACCGACGCCTGCGTTGCGATCACCATTCCCAGCCTCGGCCCCGCCGAGCGCATCGCCGAGGACAAGGAGCGTGGACTGGCGTTGTTGCGCGTCTATGGCGCGCGCGGCCTGAAGCCGCTGGCGTTGTCGGGCGGAACGACGAAATCAGCGATCGAGATCGTCGGCATAGCCGATCCGCAGAGCCAGGGCGGAAGTGCCGCGATCAGCATCGCGAAGGCGCAACTCGTCAGCGACACCGCGCTCGCGCCGGCACCGGGTCTCGGCTTCTCCGGCGCCGCCGCCCTCGACGGCGACGGCAAGTTCGCCGGCGTCACGCTGTTGAAGCCGGCGGTGGTGGCGGGCGCGGCAAGCGTGCCGGCAGCCCAGGCCGTGCTGGTCAGCGCCGATGCGACGCGCGCCTTTCTAGCGACGCATGGCGTCAAGCCCGACGGCAGTTCGCTCGACGCCAGGGCGGCGACGGTTCGCGTGATCTGCGTCCGCAAGTAGCCCATTTCCTGGCGGCAGCCACATCGTCGCGGGGGCGGAGTCTCATCTGAATGTCCGAGCACGATGACGACGCCAATCGCCGCACGCTGCAGAGGACCGGGGGACTCGTCGGCGCTGACCTGTCGGACTTCAGTTTCGACGACGACCTGCCGGACTCGGCTCGGTTCGAGGATTGCAGCGCGAGCGCCACGCGCTTCGTCGGCGGCGATCTCGCGACATCGCGATGGACGCGCTGCCGCTTCAGCGCCTGCGAATTCGCCAATGTGAACATGTCCGGCGCGCACTTCGAGGACTGCCGCTTCTTCGACACGGCAGCCTCCGCCGGATGCACGTTCCGGTTTTGCGACCTGCGTGGCGCGGTGTTCCGCAACTGTGACCTGATGCTCGCGACGTTCAACGCCTGCGATCTCTGGGACGTGACGTTCTCCGATTGCCGAATGTCGGGGGCGACCTTCGAGAAGCCGGCCTTCGCATTCCGCTCGCCCCGCGCGACGAAGGCGAAAAAGGCGGTCCGGCTGGCCGGCATGTTCGAGCGCTGCAGGCTGGACAATGCGGTGCTGCGCGAGGCCGACTTGTCCTCGCTCCGCATTCTCGACTGCGACCTGTCGGGCGCCGAACTGCAGGGCACCTCGCTGGTCAACGCCTCGCTGCGCGGGAGCAATCTCGGCAACGCGGCGCTGCGGCTGGCCGATCTGACCGGCGCCGACCTCCGCGGTGCCGACCTGTCCGGTTTCGACCTGCAGGCAATCCAGAGCTTTTCCGGGCTGCAGGTCTCCGCAAGCCAGCAGCATCATCTGCTGCGCAGCCTCGGCATCGACGTCTTCGCGGACGAAGACTGACCGCCCCCGGCGCTGTGCGCTGCGGCCGGCGTTTACGCTAAATTAAGCATGTCCTTTTAGAAAAAATTAAGGGCCCAACGGCGGCCGACGGGGATCTCATGTGCAGCATCGCGACTGCGCGGGACGATGCCCGGCGATGCCGAACGATCGCCCGCGGCTCCGTGCCGCTCTCTTCCTAGCACCTTGCTATCAGCTCGGAACGGCTCCCGCCGTAGTCAAACGGTCTGTCCAATCACAGGCCGCGCATGAGATAGTTCGAACAGTTTTGTCGGCGTGCTGATTCGGACCACCGCGATCCCTCTTCTCACAGTCGGATCGGGCCGGGACTGTCCTGAGCGAGAATAGCTCTGCGTTGCGCGGGTCGCGATGCACTCAGCTTTGGCGTTCTCATAAGTTCCGTCAACATCCGAAGGACTGTCTCCCGATGTACACGATCGTTTTGGCCACGCAGAAGGGCGGCAGCGGCAAGAGCACGCTCGCCATCGGTCTCGCCGTGGCGGCCCAGCAGGCCGGCCACAAGGTGCGCGTGATCGAAACCGACCGCCAGGGCACGCTGACGAAGTGGCAGGCGCGACGCAGCGCCGCCGAGCCGATCGTCGAAGCCGTCTACGACGCCAAGATGATCGAGCCGCGCCTCGAGGCACTGGCGCGCGACGGCGTCACCGTCTGCGTGATCGACACCGGCGCGGGCATCACCGCATCGAGCACGGCCGCAATCCGCTATTGCGATCTCTGCCTGATCCCGGCGCGGCCGAGCGTCGCCGACATCGAGGCCACGGCGCCGACGCTCAGCGTCGTCAGAGCCTGGCGCAAGCCATTCGCCTTTGTCCTCAACCAGGCGCCGATCCGCGCTGGACATCGCATCACCGACGCGACGACCGCGCTTGATGCCGACGCGCCGCGCGACATCGCCGAGGTGCTGGCGCAGCCCTTCATCATGATGCGCAACGACCACCAGGACGCGCTCGCCGCGGGCCTCGGCGTCAGCGAGTTCGACCCCGGCGGCAAGTCGGCACAGGAGATCAAGAGCCTGTGGCGCTGGACCGCGGGCAAGCTCGCCGGCGACCACGTCATGCACGAGGCCGGCGAACTGAAGGACGCCAGCGAGCACACCGAAGTCGAATTCCCGATCATGCTGACGCCACAGCCGGAAGATCCCAAGCTGCCAGTGGCACGCGCCTACCCGACCTGGGCCGACAACGGCATCAACTGGAAGGCGGGCCTTTAGTTAGATCGAAGCCCTCGCCGCAAAGGCGGTATGCCCCCTGGCCCCGCTCTTGCGGGGAGAGGGTTGGGGTGAGGGGCAGCCGCACGGGTGGTGCTAATCGTGAGACCTGTACTGATGATGCGATCCGACCTCTCCCCGCCCCAGCGAAGCTTCGCCTCGCCCTGGCGGGGCGAGGTGCACTGAGCACATTGCACGATGCCAGCGTCTCAATGGCGTTAGTCCCGTACCAACAGGGGGAGTGTCGCTCTACCTTGCCCCGCCCTCTCGCATCTCCAGAATCTTGATGCGCGCGTCCGCGCGGCGCAGGCGGCGGCATAGCTCGCGATTGATGTTCTGCATCACGATGACATAGGCCTGGATGTCGGCCTTGTAGAACGCATAGAGCTCGCGTGCCATCAGCTCGTACAGTACCGTCGAAGTCTCCGCGATCACCGTGGCCGACCTGTTCTGCATCTCCAGCAAGGTCATCTCGCCGAAGAAATCGCCGGGCTCGAGATTCGACATGTGGATCACGCCGCCTGTCGGCAGACGCTCGCTGACCTCCAGCGTGCCGCTGTGAACGACGAACATCGAGCGTCCCGGCTCGCCCTCGGCGACGACGGTGGCGCCCGCCTCGAAGCGGCGTTCCACCAGCATGGATACGAGCCGATCCAGGCTCGCGTCCGACAGGCCGCCGAAGAACGGCGTGGCGAGCAGGAATGCCTTCAGGTCGGGCGAGCTGACAGCCATGGCGCGAGTATACGCCCGCACCCAGCCCCTACAAGCGCACCGCGGGCGTTCCAGCCGTCACCTCAACGCTGACACTTCGGGCACCAGAAGGTCGACCGCCCGTTCTGCACGAAGCGCTTCACCACGCCCTCGCAGCCTTCGGTCCGGCACGGCTCACCCTCGCGGTCATAGACCTGGAACGAGTGCTGGAAATAGCCGAGCTCGCCGGTGGTCTGGCGATGGTCGCGTAGCGACGAGCCGCCGGCACGGATCGCCTCGTTCAGCACGGTGTGGATCGCTTCGACCAGGCGCCTGGCGTGATCGGTCGGCTCGCCCTTCTTGGTCGCGAGCGTCGCGGCCAGTCGCCGCGGCGACAGATGCGCGCGGAACAGCGCCTCGCAGACATAGATATTGCCGAGCCCGGCAACGACGCGCTGGTCGAGCAGCGCGGCCTTCAGGCTGGTCTTCTTGTTTGCGCAGGCCTTCGCCAGCATCGCCGCATCGAATGCATTACCGAGCGGCTCCGGCCCGAGTCCCTTCAGATGCGGCTCGGTGTCGATCTCGCCGCGGCCGATGATCTTCATGAAGCCGAAGCGGCGCGGATCGTTGAAGACGATATCGGCGCCGGAAGACATGTGAAACACGACGTGGTCGTGCACGCTGTCCTTGCCGCGCGGATAGTGAAACTCGCCCGGCGTCTCCTCGTGCTCGGGCTTGATCACCCGGAATGAGCCGGACATGCCCAGATGCATCAGCAGAACGTCACCGGAGCCGAGATCGGCCAGCAGATACTTGGCGCGGCGACCGAGACCCCGGACGGTCTGGCCCTGCAGGCGCTTCACAAAATCGGGCTGGAATGGAAACCGGAGGTCGCCGCGCCGCGCCTCGGCGTTGACGATGACGGCGCCTTCCATGACCGGCTGCAACCCGCGCCGGACGGTTTCGACTTCGGGCAGCTCAGGCATCCCAGTTCATTTCACCTTTTGCGTCGTGCGACCATTCACCTTGTCCGGCTGACGTGATAGCGCCTTGGCCGCACCGGCGCTATGGTGCCGTATCGGAGTAAGGGTGATGGATCAGACGGACCAGACCACTCATTTCGGCTTCAGGGACGTGCCTCTGGGCGAGAAGCAGACGCTGGTGAACGACGTGTTTCACAGCGTCGCCTCGCGCTATGACCTGATGAATGACCTGATGTCGGGCGGACTGCACCGCGTCTGGAAGGACATCATGATCAACACGCTGAACCCGCCGAAGAGCGATGCGCCGTTCGCGCTGCTCGACGTCGCCGGGGGCACCGGCGACATCTCCTTCCGTGCCGCCAGGAAGGCCGGCGCCGGCTTCCACGCGACCGTCTGCGACATCAATGGCGACATGCTCGAGGTCGGCCGGCAGCGCGCGCTGAAGCAATATCTCGACGACAAGGTCTCGTTCGTCGAGGGCAATGCGGAGAAGCTCGCCTTCCCCGACCGCTCCTTCGACGCCTATACGATCGCCTTCGGCATCCGCAACGTGCCGCAGATCGAGCTGGCGCTGGCCGAGGCCTATCGCGTGCTCAAGCATGGCGGCCGCTTCCTGTGCCTGGAGTTCTCGACCGTCGAGGTGCCCGGGCTAGACAAGCTCTACGACCTGTTCTCGTTCAACGTGATTCCGCAGCTTGGCCGCGCCGTCACCGGTGATGCCGAGTCCTATCGCTACCTCGTCGAATCGATCCGCCAGTTTCCGCGACCCAATGCCTTCGGCGAGATGATCTCGGCGGCCGGCTTCTCGCGCGTGTCCTGGCAGACCCTCTCCGGCGGCATCGTCGCGCTTCATTCCGGCTGGCGTTTGTGATCTCAGCACTGACTCATATCTCCCGGCTCGCCCGAGCCGCCTTCGTGTTCGCGCGCGAGGGCGTGTTCGGCGCCGTCGATCCCAGCCTCGCGCCGCCACCCGGACAGCTCGCCCTGAAACTGGCGCGCCTGGTCGAACGCCCTGGCGCCAAGTCCGGGCCGCGGCTGTCACGCGCGCTGGAGCGGATGGGGCCGGCCTATCTCAAGCTCGGCCAATTCCTGGCGACGCGGCCCGACGTCGTCGGCGTCGTCATGGCGCGCGACCTCGAATCCCTCCAGGACCGGCTGCCGCCGTTTCCGCAGGCCGAGGCCGAAGCCGTCATTGCCACCGCGCTCGAACGGCCGATCAGCCAGCTCTACACCTCGCTCGGCCCGCCGGTCGCGGCCGCCTCGATCGCCCAGGTGCATCGCGGCGAGGTCGAGCGCGACGGCGTCCGTCATGCTGTCGCGGTGAAGGTGCTCCGGCCCAATGTCTCGGCGCGCTTCCGGCGCGATCTCGCCGACTTCTTCTTCGTCGCCGAGAAGGCGGAAGCGCATTCGTCGGAGGCCCGCCGCCTGCGCCTGGTCGAAGTCATCAATACGATGTCGCGCTCGGTCGCGATGGAGATGGACCTTCGCCTGGAAGCCGCTGCGCTGTCGGAGATGGCGGAGAACATCAAGGACGATCCGGACTTCCGCGTCCCCGCGGTCGACTGGGACCGCACCGCCAACACCGTGCTCACGATGGAGTGGATCGACGGCATCGCGCTGAACGACCACGTCCGCCTCGCCCAGGCCAATGTCGATCTTCCGGATGTCGGCCGCAAGGTGATCCAGAGCTTCCTGCGCCACGCACTGCGCGACGGCTTCTTCCACGCCGACATGCATCCGGGCAACCTGTTCCTGGACAAGCAAGGCCGCCTCGTCGCGGTCGATTTCGGCATCATGGGCCGGCTCGGCATGAAGGAGCGGCGCTTCCTGGCCGAGATCCTGCTCGGCTTCATCACCCGCGACTATCGCCGCGTCGCCGAGGTGCATTTCGAGGCCGGCTACGTCCCGCCGCATCATTCGGTCGAGAATTTCGCGCAGGCCATCCGCGCCATCGGCGAGCCGATCCACAACCGCACGGCCGAAGAAATCTCGATGGCCAAGCTGCTGACCCTGCTGCTCGAGGTCACCGGCCTGTTCGACATGCGCACCCGCCCCGAGCTGATCCTGCTGCAGAAGACCATGGTCGTGGTCGAAGGCGTGGCGCGCGGTTTCGATCCCAAGCTGGACATCTGGAAGGTCGCCGACCCCGTGGTCCGCGAATGGATCGAGCGCAATCTTGGGCCCCTCGGCCGCATCGAGGGCGCCGTCACCGGCATCGGCGACCTCGCCCGCATCACGGCCACGTTGCCAATTCTCGCCGCCCGCGCCGCCGCCGTGCTCGAGCACATGGAAACGATGACCCGCGACGGCCTGCGCCTGTCGCCCGAAACCATCGCCGCCATGGGCCGCACCGAAGGCAAGAAGAGCCGCTGGCGCGCCATCGCCCTGTGGGTCATCGCGCTGACCTTCATCGGCATCCTATTCGCGGTGCTCAGGCTGTGATCGGGTGAGAGTCGAGCCATCTCCCCGCCAACGGTGAGCTCCCCCTCCCCGTCCTTCACGGGGAGAGGGTTGGGGTGAGGGGCCGCCCCACCCACCGACCGTGCGGAAAGCCCCCTCACCCGGATCGCATCTCGCGATGCGATCCGACCTCTCCCCGCAAGCGGGGCGAGGTTGCACCGAGGCCGCCGCCGGGTCGGTGGTCGACGCCAGCGAATGATTGCACTGCAATCGCTTTCTGCTAGCATTGCGCTCACAACGACAATGCTGGGGAGGCGGTCATGGCGAGCCTGACCATCCGCAAGCTCGACGATTCGCTGAAGACCTATCTCCGGCTGCGCTCGGCGCAGAACGGCCGCTCCGTCGAGGAGGAAGTGCGCGTCATTCTGCGCGCGCTCATTGAGCCGGTCGATCCGTCCGAGCCGCCGTCGACGCCACCCACGCCCCGGCCCGAGCCGCTGGTGCCGCAGCCCGGCCTCGCCCGTGAGGCTCGCGTTACCCTGATCATCGGCGGCGGCATTGCCGCCTACAAGTCGCTCGACCTGATCCGGCGCCTCGGAGAGCGCCACATCCATGTCCGCTGCGTCATGACCAAGGCCGCGACCCAGTTCGTCACCGAGCTCGCAGCGTCCGCGCTGTCCGGCGACCGTGTCTTCACCGACCTGTTCGATGCCCGCAGCGAGTTCGACGTCGGCCACATCCGGCTGGCGCGCGACTGCGACCTGATCGTCGTCGCACCGGCGACCGCAGACCTGATGTCGAAGATGGCGCAAGGCGCGGCCGATGATCTCGCCAGCGCGATCCTGCTCGCCGCGAGCCGGCCGATCCTGCTGGCGCCGGCGATGAACCCGATGATGTGGAGCAACCCGGCGACGCGCCGCAACGCCGCGACCCTGCAGCGCGACGGCATCCACATGATCGGGCCGAACGCCGGCGAGATGGCCGAGAAGGGCGAGGCCGGTGTCGGCCGCATGGCCGAGCCGACCGAGATTGCGGACGCCGTGGTCGCGATGCTCAAGCCGCCCGTGCCGCGCCCGCTCGCCGGCCGACGCGTGCTGATCACCGCCGGGCCGACGCACGAGCCGATCGACCCCGTGCGCTACATCGCCAACCGCTCTTCCGGCAAACAGGGCTTTGCCATCGCCGCCGCCGCGCAGGCCGCAGGCGCCGACGTGCGGCTGATCGCCGGGCCGGTCGATCTCGCCAATCCCAAGGGCGTCAGGGTCACGCATGTCGAATCGGCGCGGCAGATGCTCGACGCCGTCGAGGCCGAATTGCCGGCCGACGTCGCGATCTTTGCCGCGGCGGTGGCCGATTGGCGGGTGGCCAATGAAGGCGGGCAGAAGCTGAAGAAAACCGACAAGGCGATCCCGCCGCTGCAGCTGGTCGAGAACCCCGACATCCTTGCCACCATCTCCAAGCTCACGGAGAAGCGACCGGGCCTGGTCATCGGCTTCGCCGCCGAGACGGAACACCTGATCGACAACGCTAAGGCCAAATTCGCGCGCAAGGGCTGCGACTGGATCGTCGCCAACGACGTCTCGCCCGCAACCGGCGTGATGGGCGGCGACCGCAACACCGTGCATCTCTTGACGAAGGATGCCGACGGCGTCCATGTCGCGTCCTGGCCGATCATGACCAAGGACGAGGTCGCGACCGCCCTCGTCGCCGAGATCGCCCGAACGATAGGACCATCCGCGTGACGACCAGCATCCGCATCGACGTTCAGATCCTGCCGCATGGCCAGGGCATGCCGCTGCCGGCCTATCAGACCGTGCACGCCGCCGGCATGGACCTGCTCGCCGCGGTGCCGGCCGATGCGCCGCTGACACTCGACCCTGGCCGCCACGCGATGGTACCGACGGGTCTGTCGATCGCGCTTCCCGACGGCTACGAGGCGCAGGTGCGGCCGCGCTCCGGGCTTGCGGCGCGGCATGGCGTCACCGTGCTGAACTCACCGGGCACGATCGACGCCGACTATCGCGGCGAGATCTGCGTGCTGCTGATCAATCACGGTGAGACCCCGTTCACGATCCGCCGTGGCGAACGCATCGCGCAGATGGTGATCGCCGCCGTCGTGCGCGCCGAACTCAGCGTCGCCACGACGCTGTCGGAGACCGCGCGCGGCAGCGGCGGGTTCGGCTCGACGGGCCGTTGAACTACGGGCGCTTCGCCACAGTTCCGACTCGGCTACGCCCATCGATGAACGCATTTTCATCCCGTGCAACCACCGTTCACGGTCTGGACTCTTACCGCTGGAGTCCCGATGCGGGTATTGTTGATTGATTCGTGAAACGGCGCGGTCGATGCGATCGGCGCCGCGCGGAACTTTCGTGCGGTTTGGGGCAAATATGTCGGGCGTGATCGTGGTGATGCGTCAGACGCTGCTGTCGTGCACGTCACTCGCGCGCAAGGGCCTGATGGGTCTCGCTGCGACTGCGCTTGCGCCGGCCACACCGGTCCTCGCGGGCGATGGCGTGCCGGGAGATGCGATCTCTACTCTGTTCGAGCTGAGCCGTTCCGACATCGCCGAGATCACGGCGATGCTGGCGCTGCTCGGCTTCTCGGTCGTCGCCGCGATCGCGCTGGTACGCACGCGTCTTGCCGCCGCGCGGAAGGAAGCAAGGCTTCGCGCCGATGTCGCCGAGCTGCAATTGCAGGCCGACCGCTACCGCGCGCTGCTGTTCGCCGAGCCGCAGATCCTGATCGCCTGGCCCGCGGGCGGCCATCGCCCGCAGATCTCCGGCGATACCGCAATGCTCGTGCCGGCGGATCAGCCGCACCGCATCCTCGCCTTCGGAACCTGGCTTCCGCCCGAACCGGCGCTGCAGATCGATCGCGCGGTGGATGCGTTGCGCGAGGCCGGCGAAGGCTTCCTGCTGCATCTGACGACGTCGCATGGCCAAGCGATCGAGGCGATGGGCCGCGCCATCGGCGGCCAGGCCATCGTGCGCATCCGCGAATTGTCCGGCCTGCGCCGCGAGCTCGCCGAGACGCAGCTTCGGCTGAAGGCGCTCGGCGAGGAGACGGAATCGCTGCGCGCGCTCGCTTCCGCACTGCCCTGGCCGATCTGGGCGCGGCAGGCCAACGGCACGCTCAGCTATGTCAATGCGGCTTACGCGCGTGCGGCGGATGCGCGCGACGTGCCCGACGCGATCAGCCGCAATCTGGAGCTGCTCGATTCCGCCGATCGCACCGATCTGCAGCGCGCGCTTGGCGCCGGCGGACATTTCGAAGGCCGGCTGCCGATCGTCATGGGCGGCGAGCGCCGCATGCACGACGTGCGCGCCTTCACGCTCGGCGCCGGCAGCGCCGGCGTCGCCATCGATGCCAGCGAGGCCGCGGCGCTCACCGAGGCGCTGGTGCGGATGCACGAGGCGCACCGCCGCACGCTCGACCAGCTGTCGTCGGGCGTCGCCGTGTTCGACGGCCAGCGCCGCCTGACCTTCTACAACGACTCCTATCGCCGGCTCTGGGATCTCGAGACGAGCTTCCTCGACAGCCAGCCGGACGATTCCTCTGTGCTCGACCGCCTGCGTGCCGCGCGCAAGCTGCCCGAGCAGGCCGACTTCCGCGCCTGGAAGGCCAAGCTGCACGAGGCCTATCGCGCCGTCGAGGCCGCCAAGGACACCTGGTTCCTGCCCGACGGGCGCGCCATGTCTGTCATCACCACGCCCAACCCCGAGGGCGGTGTGACCTATCTGTTCGACGACGTCACCGAAAGCTTTGCGCTCGCCCGCCGCTTCGACGGCCTGATCCGCGTCCAGCGCGAGACCCTCGACAGCCTCGCCGAGGGCGTCGCGGTGTTCGGCTCGAACGGCCGGGTCGAGCTGTTCAATCCGGCCTTCGCCAAGATGTGGCGGCTGTCGCCGGATCGCCTGCGCGAGCATCCGCATATCGACACCGTCGAATCCTGGTGCCTGCAGCTCTACGACGACGCCGTCGCCTGGCGCACGATCCGCGAGGCCATCACCTCGATCGAGAACCGGCTCGACGTCGCGCTGAAGCTCGAGCGCAAGGACGGCAGCGTGCTCGACTGCATGAGCCGTCCGCTGCCCGACGGCGCGACCATGCTCACCTTCCAGGACATCACCGACACCGAGAATGTCGAGCGGGCCCTGCGCGAGAGCAACGAGGCGCTCGAAGCCGCAGGCCAGATGAAGATCGACTTCGTCCACCACGTGTCCTACGAGCTGCGCGCCCCGCTCACGACGATCATCGGCTTCGCGCATTTCCTGTCGGATCCGTCGACCGGCCCGCTGACGCCGAAGCAGGCCGAATATCTCGACTACGTCACGAAATCGACCAACGCGCTGCTGGCGCTGACCAACAACATTCTCGACCTTGCCACCATCGATGCCGGCGCGATGAAGCTCGAGCTGGGCCCCGTCGATGCCGCCAAGGCGATCGAGGCCGCCGCCGAGGGCGTGCAGGACCGCCTCGCCACGGATCGCATCCGCCTCGAGGTCGCGGTCGCCGCCGATGTCGGCAGCTTCGTGGGCGACGAACGCCGCGTCGTGCAGGTGCTGTACAATCTGCTCGCCAATGCCGTCGGCTTCTCGCCGCAGGATTCCACCGTCATCGTGTCGGCCCGCCGCACCGATCACAGCGTCGCCTTCGCGGTCACGGATTCCGGCCCGGGCATTCCGGCCGACATCAAGGACCAGATGTTCGACTGGTTCGTCAGCCGCTCGCAGGGCTCGCGGCATCGCGGCGCCGGGCTCGGCCTGTCGCTGGTGCGCTCCTTCGTCGAGCTGCATGGCGGCAAGGTGCGGATGGATTCGGTGGTCGGCAAGGGCACCACGGTCACCTGTGACTTCCCGACCGACCACATCGCGCAACGCAACGCCGCGGAATGACGGACCGGCAGACATTCACCACGCCGTTGGCGGACGAGACGGCAACCGCCGCACTGATGGCCGACTTCGCTTTGTTGATCGGCCCGGGCGTGCTGATCACGCTCACCGGCGATCTCGGCGCCGGCAAGACGGCCGCCGCGCGGGCGATGATCCGCTATCTCGCCGACGATGCCGACCTCGAGGTGCCGAGCCCGACCTTCACCTTGGCGCAGAGCTACGACCTGCCGAGCTTCCCTCTGGTGCATGCCGACCTTTATCGCATCAGTGATCCTTCCGAGCTGGAGGAGATCGGGCTCTCGCCATTGCCCGAAGCGACGGTGGTGCTGATCGAATGGCCGGAGCGCGCCGGCAATGCGCTGCCGCAGGACCGGATCGACATCGCGCTGCGCCACGATCCATCCCAGGGTGACAGCGCGCGCAGCGTCGAGATCACCGGCACCGGCAAGGCGGCGCCGATCGTCGCGCGGCTGAAAGCCTTGCGCGGCTTCCTCGCCGAAGCGGGGCACGCCAAGTCGCGCCGCGAGCGCATGGCCGGCGATGCCTCGACCCGCTCCTATGCAAGGCTCTACAAGGGTGAGCGCGTCTTCATCCTGATGAACTCCCCGAAGCGCCCCGATGGCCCGGCGATCTACAACGGCAAGCCGTATAGCGGCGCCGTGCATCTGGCCGAGGACGTTCGCCCCTTCGTCGCGATCGCCGGCGCGCTGCGCGGCCGTGGCATCTCCGCGCCGAAGATCAACGATGCCGATCTCGACCACGGCTTTCTCATCACCGAGGATCTCGGACGCGAGGGCGTGATCGAAGGCAACCCGCCGCGCCCGATCGTCGAGCGTTATGAGGCCGCGACCGATCTGCTTGCGGCGCTGCATGCGCAGGACGTCCCCTCGGTACTGCCGCTGGCCCCGCAGGTCACCTACAAGGTCCCGGCCTTCGACGTCGACGCCATGCTGATCGAGATCAGCCTGATGCTCGAATGGTACCTGCCGGATCTCGGGGTGGAGCCGTCACAGGTGCTGCGCGCCGAATTCCTGGAGATGTGGCGAGACCTGCTGGACGCACCGCTCGCCGGTGAGAAGACCTGGGTGATCCGCGACTATCACTCGCCGAACCTGCTCTGGCTGCCCGCGCGAGAGGGTATCGCGAGGGTCGGCGTGATCGACTTCCAGGACGCCGTGATGGGCCCGCCCGCCTACGACGTGGTGTCGCTGGCGCAGGACGCCCGCATCGACGTGCCGGCCGATATCGAAGGGACGCTGCTCGCCCGCTACATCGCAGCGCGCCAGGCCGCGTCCGCCGACTTCGACGCCGACGCCTTCCGTGCCGACTACGCCATCCTGTCCGCCCAGCGCAACACCCGCCTGCTCGGCACCTTCGCCCGCCTCAACCGCCGCGACGGCAAGCCGCACTACCTCAAGCACCAGCCCCGCATCTGGGACTATCTGCACCGGTCGCTGGTGCATGCGGCGCTAGATCCGATCCGCGACTGGTATGCGGCCAACGTGCCGCCTCCGGCCGACGTTTGAGGCACGCTGTTACGGCACCACCGCTGCGCTCCCCTCCCCCTTGCGGGGAGGGGTCGGGGGTGGGGGTCCCCAGGCGACGCCGTGCGTGAAGAGCGCAGAACCGGGATCATCAGCAGATGAAAACTGAGAGCTGCTGGACCTCGTCACCCAACGACATTCCGCATTCGCGGACCCCCACCCCCGACCCCTCCCCGCAAGGGGGAGGGGAGCGGACAGCCGCTGGCGCGACAGTTTGGGCCCAAGACATACTCCCGTAGCTTTACCGCTTCTTAGCCATCCCCGCTTACCTTGCGCCCTACGGCGCCCCGTTGCGCCGTGCGGAATGGAGGGTGCGATGGCAGAGCGGATGAAGGGCGAGCGCGTCGTCTTCGAGCGCGGCATCCCGGCTTTCATGATGGGCATCGACGGCACCTGGCGGCGCAACTGCACCATCGAGGACGTCTCCGAGACCGGCGCCAAGCTGACGGTCGAGGGCTCCGTCGAGGGCCTGCACCTCAAGGAATTCTTCCTGCTGCTGTCGTCGACCGGCCTCGCCTACCGCCGCTGCGAGCTCGCCTGGGTCAATGGCGACCAGATCGGCGTCACCTTCCTGAAGCAGGGCAAGAAGAAGACCAACAAGCGCGCCGCCGCCGAGGCCTGACGGCGGGCAAAACACCTCTGCGGCATCTTGCATCACGACGGCAGCGGGACGCCGTCGCATATTCGTCATGGCGTCAGGCTATCGCAACCGGCCGAGACGATAGATGTTTTGGCGTGGTATGATTCGCGCATACCACCTTTGATCGAGATTGCCTGAGATGCCCGTCAAGCCGCACAAAGCCATGGTCCTCGCCGCCGGTCTCGGATTGCGCATGCGCCCGCTGACGGAGACGATGCCCAAGCCGCTGGTGCGCGTCGCCGGACGGCCTCTGCTCGACCATGTCCTGGACCGCCTGGCTGAAGCCGGCGTCACCGAGGCCGTCGTCAACGTCCACTACCTCGCCGACCAGATCATCGAACACACCGCGACGCGCAGCTCGCCGCGCGTGACCATTTCCGACGAGCGGGACCAGGTGCTCGGCACCGGCGGCGGCGTCGTCAAGGCACTGCCGCTGCTCGGCCACGCGCCGTTCTTCCACGTCAATTCCGACACGATGTGGATCGAGGGCGTGCGCCAGAACCTCTCGCGTCTCGCCGACGCCTTCGATCCGGAGCGCATGGACATCATGCTGCTGATGGCGCCCACCGCGACCTCGATCGGCTATTCCGGCCAGGGCGACTACGCGATGCTCGCCGACGGCACGCTCCGGAAGCGCCGGGAACATCAGGTCGTCCCGTTCGTCTATGCCGGCGCCGCGATCATCTCGCCTTCGATCTTCGATGGGGCGCCGAAGGGCGAGTTCTCGCTGACAAAGATGTTCGACAAGGCCAACGAGCAGGACCGCCTGTTCGGCCTGCGCCTCGAAGGCGTGTGGATGCATGTGGGCACGCCAGCCGCGGTGAAGGAAGCCGAAGAGGCGCTGCTGGAGAGCGCGGCGTAATCTCCGTCCCGACGCACAGCCCGACCCGATGCGGCGACGCTTACGTTTGTCTCCGTCATTGCGAGCGCAGCGAAGCAATCCAGGGCTCCAGGCGTGGCCCTGGATTGCTTCGCTGCGCTCGCAATGACGGTGGGTGAGTAGCTCGTTCCACAAATCCACCGTCATCGCCCGCGAAAGCGGGCGATCCAGTACGCCGCGGCCCATCGATCGAAACCCGACCGTCACGGAGTACTGGATCGCCCGGTTGAACCGGGCGATGACAGCGGAAAACGGAGCTGCAGTTGGGACTTTCCCGCACGGGGTGCCTCACCCGCGGGAAGGTCACGCACCTATCAACACCCATCCACACCCTGGGTATGACCTTCCGTCCCCCGCTCCCTATATAGACGCCGAGAGTCCACCCGCGAATCGCAGGCCATGCGCGTCTTCACCGTTCCCATCTCGGCGCCGTTCCTGCGCAGCGTGATCGCCGCGCTGGTGGATGGCCGGCTGGTCGACGGGTTTGAGGCGCGCAGCGATCCGGCGCGGCTGGCGACGGCCACGCTGTATCTGCCGACGCGGCGCTCGCTCCGTGTTGCCCGCGAAATGTTCCTCGACGAGCTGAAGACCGATGCCGCGGTGCTGCCGCGGCTGGTCGCACTCGGCGATATCGACGAGGACGAGCTGGCGTTTGCTGAGGATCGCGACGCATTCCTCGGCCCCGCGCCGCTGGAGATCCCGGAGCGGCTCGACGATCTGCAGCGTCGACTGACGCTGGCGCGGCTGGTGGCGGCTTGGGCCAAGACGCCAGTCTCGGCGCCACTGGTGATCGGCGGCCCCGCCTCGACGCTTGCACTCGCCGGCGACCTCGCGCGTCTGATCGACGACATGGTGACGCGCGGCGTGTCCTGGGATGCGCTCGACGAATTGGTGCCGGATCAGCTCGACAAATACTGGCAGTATTCGCTGGAGTTCCTGCGCATCGCGCGCACGGCGTGGCCGGCCTATCTGCAGGAGATCGAGCGCATCGAGCCGGCGGCTCGGCGCGATCTGCTAATCGCGGCTGAAGCGGCACGGCTGTCGGCGCATCCCGATGGACCCGTGATCGCGGCGGGCTCCACCGGCTCGATGCCGGCGACCGCAAAATTCCTGCTCGCGGTTGCCAAGCTGCCGCACGGCGCCGTGGTACTGCCCGGGCTCGACACTGATCTCGACGAAGCGGCATGGGCTTCGATCGGCGGCGCCAAGGATCGTGCCGGGCGCGTGATCACCCCACCCGCGGTGAATCATCCGCAATACGCGATGCACCTGCTGCTCAAGCGCTTCGGCCTGGAGCGGCGCGATGTCGTCCGCCTCGCGCCTCCGGGCCGCGGCGGCCGCGAGGTGCTGATCTCCGAGGCGATGCGGCCGTCGGAGGCCACCGCCGTGTGGCACGAACGGCTGCGCCAGTTCGACATCGCCGCCAACATCGCCGAGGCGATGGACAATCTGTCCGTCGTCGCCGCGCCCAATCCGGAGATGGAAGCGCTGGCGATTGCGATCGCGATGCGCGAGGCACGCCATCTCGGCAAGTCCGCCGCGCTGGTGACGCCGGACCGCGCGCTGGCGCGCCGCGTCATGGCGGCGCTGACGCGCTGGCACCTGACCTTCGATGACTCCGGCGGTGATGCGCTGCTGGAAACACCCGCCGGCATCTTCGCGCGGCTCGCCGCCGAAGCCGCCGCGCGCGGCCTGGAGCCGCCGACCTTGCTGGCGCTGCTCAAACATCCGCTGTGCCGGCTCGGCCGCGCGGCAAATGGCTGGAAGCAGGCGATCGAGACGCTGGAGCTCGCGCTGCTTCGCGGCACCCGGCCACAGGCCGGCAGCAGCGGGCTCGCGCGCGACTTCGCGCGCTTCCGCGACGAGCATACCAAGCTGAGCCAGGGCGAAGCGTCGTCGCTGCACCGTGCCGAGCCACGTGCGCGGCTCAAGCCCGAGCAGCTCGACCAGGCGGCGGCGCTGATCGCGCAATTGCAGGCGGCGCTCGCACCGCTGGAAAATCTCGCCTCCCCGCGTCCGCAGGATTTCGCCGAGCTCGCCGCACGCCATCGGGAGGTGCTGATTGCGCTCTCCACTGACGATGTCGGACTCACCACGGCCTTCGCTGATCGCGACGGCGCGGCGCTGGCACGCTGCTTCGACGATCTGCTCGCCTCCGGCGAACGCTGCGGCCTGATGGCGCCGTTGTCGGACTATCCGGACCTCTTCCACACCGCCTTCTCCGACCGCGCGGTGCGCAGGCCCGAGCGCCACGGCGCGCAGTTGCAGATCTACGGTCCGCTCGAGGCCCGACTGATGCAGGCCGACCGCATGATCATCGGCGGCCTCGTCGAGGGCATCTGGCCGCCGGCGCCGCGCATCGATCCCTGGCTGAGCCGCCCGATGCGGCATCAGCTCGGCCTCGATCTGCCCGAGCGTCGCATCGGCCTCTCCGCGCACGATTTCGCGCAGCTGCTCGGCGCGCCCGAAGTGATCCTGACGCATGCGGCAAAATCCGGCGGCGCGCCGGCGGTGGCCTCGCGCTTCCTGCATCGCCTCGAAGCCGTCGCCGGCGCCGAGCGCTGGAAAGCGGCGGAGGCGCGCGGCGAGACCTATGTCCGCTATGCCGAGGTGCTGGACCAGCCGCGCGAGGTGAAGCCGGTCGAGCAGCCGGCCCCGAAGCCGCCGCTGGAGGCCCGCCCGCTGCGGATGTCGGTGACCGCGATCGAGGACTGGCTGCGCGATCCCTACACGATCTTCGCGCGCTACATCCTGCGACTCGATCCGCTCGATCCCGTCGACATGCCGCTGTCGGCGGCCGATCGCGGCTCTGCGATCCACGAAGCCATCGGCGAATTCACGCAAACATATGCGGAGGCGCTGCCGCTGCATCCCGCGCATGCTTTGCGCGTGATCGGCGAGAAGCATTTTGCGCCATTGATGGAGCGGCCCGAAGCGCGCGCGCTGTGGTGGCCGCGCTTCCAGCGCATCGCCGGCTGGTTCGCGGCCTGGGAGACCGCGCGCCGCGAGCAGATCGGCGCGATCACCGCGGAGATCCGCGGCGAGATCGGCATTCCCCTCGGCAAAGATCGCATCTTCATGCTGTCGGCGCGCGCCGACCGCATCGAGCAGCGCGCCGAGGGCACCTACGCCATCCTCGACTACAAGACGGGACAGCCGCCGACGGCGAAGCAGGTGCGCATGGGCCTGTCGCCGCAGCTGACGCTGGAGGCCGCGATCCTGCGCGAGGGCGGCTTCGACGGCATTCCCGCCGGCAGCCTGATCAGTCAGTTGGTCTATGTGAGATTGTCCGGCAACAATCCGCCCGGCGAGGAGCGTATCCTTGAACTCAAGATCAACAAGAGCGACACGCCGCAGCATCCGGACCAGGCCGCGCAGGAGGCCCGCACCAAGCTGGAGGAGCTGATCCGCAGCTTCGAGGATCCCAATCAGGGCTACACCTCGCTGAACCTGTCGATGTGGGCGAACCGCTACGGCAGCTATGACGACCTCGCGCGCATCAAGGAATGGTCGGCGGCCGGCGGCCTGGGAGTGGAGGAATGGTAAAGGCGCCCCGCCCCATTCCGCAGGCCGTACGCGACGCGCAGACGCGCGCATCGAACCCAGCCGCCTCGGCCTTCGTGTCGGCCAATGCCGGCTCCGGCAAGACGCATGTGCTGGTGCAGCGGGTGATCCGGCTGCTGCTCGACGGCGTGCCGCCGGAGAAGATCCTCTGCATCACCTTTACCAAGGCCGCCGCCGCCAACATGGCCGAGCGCGTGTTCTCGACCTTAGGACATTGGGTGACGCTCGACGACGACGCGCTCGACAGCGCGATCAAGTCCACCGGCATTGTTGCATCCGACAAGAAGCTCCGTGCAGCAGCGCGAAAGCTGTTTGCCAGCGCGCTGGAGACGCCGGGCGGGCTGAAAGTTCAGACCATCCACGCGCTGTGCACGCGGCTGCTGCAGCAGTTTCCGTTCGAGGCCAATGTGCCGGCGCGGTTCTCGGTGCTCGACGAGCGCGACCAGACCGAGATGATGGAGCGCGCCAATCTCAAGGTGCTGCTGGATGCGGCGCGGGCACCGGACAGCGCGGTCGGGCGCGCGCTGCAGGTGGCGATGGCCAATGCCGCCGACTCCACCTTCAAGGAGGTTGTGCGCGAGGCCTGTCTGAGCCGCGATCATTTCATGGCCTGGACCGATGGCGCCGGCCGAGTCGAGGTCGCCGCGCAGCATCTCGGCGAGGTCCTCGGCATCAGTGCCGATGAGACGTTGGATGGGATCGAGCGGGACATCGTGGATGGCCCCAATCTGCCACGCGCGGATTGGACCGAGATTGCCGCGCGTCTCGACGGCGGGGCCAAGACCGATCAGAAGCAGGCCGATCAACTGCGTGCGGCGCTGGCGTTCTCGGGCAGCGATCAGGTCGACGAATATCTTCGCGTGTTCCTCACCGACGACAAGGAACCGCGCAAATCGGTGCTGACCAAGAAGTTCGCCGAGAACAATCCCGGCCTTGCCGGCCTGTTCGAGTCGGAAGCGCGCCGGCTCGATCGCCTGATCGAGAAGCGCCGCGCCGCCGTCGTGCGTGACCGCACCGAGGCGCTGCTGCAGATCGCGACCGCCGCCGCCGCGAACTATCGCCGCGAGAAGGAAGAGCGCGGGCTGCTCGACTATGACGACCTGATCGATAAGACGCTGGCGATGCTGAACCGCGTCTCCGCCGGCTGGGTGCACTACAAGCTCGATCGCGGCGTCGACCATGTGCTGATCGACGAGGCGCAGGACACGAGCCCGCGGCAATGGGACATCGTCGCCCACATCATCGAGGAGTTCACCTCAGGCGCCGGCGCGCGCGACGGGCTGACGCGGACGATCTTCGCGGTCGGCGACGAGAAACAGTCGATCTTCTCGTTCCAGGGTGCCGATCCGCACGAGTTCGATGCGCGACGGCGGCAGTTGCAGAAGCGATTCACCGACGCAGGGCTGCTGTTCGATCCGGTGTCCTTCACCTATTCGTTCCGCTCCGGGCCGACCGTGCTGCACGCGGTCGACCACGTGTTCCGGGAGCGCGAGGTCTACAGCAGCATCCATTCGCCCGATATCGGCTACCCCATCCACAATGCGCTCACCGATGCCGGGCCGAGCCTGGTCGAGCTGTGGTCGTTGTGCGAGCGCGACGACCGCAAGGAGATCGAGGGCTGGCGCGCGCCATTCGACGGCGTCTCGGTGACCAGTCCCGAGGTGAAGCTGTCGCGGCGCATCCAGGCCGAGATCAAGCGGCTGATCCGCGCAGGCACGATGACCGGCCATGACGGCGCGCGGCGGCGGCTGAGCTATGGCGACATGCTGATCCTGGTGCGCCGGCGCGGTACCGCGTTCGATGCCGTCATTCAGGCGCTGAAGCACGCCGGCATTCCCGTGGCCGGCGCCGACCGTCTGAAACTGACCGAGCATATCGCGATCATCGATTTGATGAACCTCGCCGACGCGCTGCTGCTGCCGCAGGATGACCTCGCATTGGCAACGGCGCTGAAGAGCCCGCTGTTCGGCCTCGATGATGACGATCTGTTCAAGCTGGCCTGGAAGCGCCGCGGCAGCTTGCGCGAGGCGCTCAACGCGCATGCTGCTGATGATCCGCGCCTTCAGGCGGTCGTTCGAAGGATGCAACAATGCGAGCGCCGGTCGGCAGAAGATACGCCATTCGCGTTCTATGCCTGGCTGCTCGGCGGCGATGGCGGGCGGCGGCGCATCCTGGCACGGCTCGGCCACGAGGCCAACGACGCGCTCGACGAATTTCTCGAGCTCGCGCTGTCCTACGAGCACAAGGCGCCGGCCTCGCTGCAGGGCTTCGTCGCCTGGCTGCGCGCCGCCGACACCGAGGTGAAGCGCGACATGGAGATCTCGCGCGACGAAGTGCGCGTGATGACCGTGCACGGCGCCAAGGGCCTCGAAGCCTCCGTGGTATTCCTGGTCGACACGACCTCGTCGCCGGCGGATTCGCAGCGGCTGCGGCTGATCCACGTGCCGCATGGCGAGCGGGAGATCGTGGTCTGGGCCGGACGCAAGGCCGACGATCCGCAAGCTGTGGTGGCGGCGCGCGCGGCAATGCTCAAGGAGACCGAGGACGAGTATCGCCGGCTGCTCTATGTCGCGATGACCCGCGCCGCGGACCGCCTCGTCATCGGCGGCTGCATGCCGGGCAACATGAACAACGTCCGCGGCGGCAGCTGGTACGACCTGATGGCGCGCGGCCTCGACGCGGCGGGCCTGCAGGTCGAGGTGATCGAGACCGAGGACGGGCCGGTCAAGCGCTACGCACGGGCCGAGGACATCGCCGAGACCGCCAAGGACGAGGCGCGGCAGATTGTGGAGACAGCCGTCGAACTGCCGTCCTGGCTGCGCACGGCGGCGATCGAGGCACCTGGCGAGGTTGCCGTGCTCCGGCCATCCGACCCGTCCGCCGACGAGCGCCCGGTCCGCTCGGGCGAATCCTTGGCCGCACGCAGTCTCGCCATGCAACGCGGCACCTTGGTGCACCGGCTGCTACAGTCGCTGCCAGATGTGCCGCCCGAGCGGCGGCGCGACGCCGCGTTGCGTTATCTGCTTCGCAATGCCCCGGACTGGCCAGAGGACGACCGTGCCGCGCTCACCGCGCGCGTGCTGACCGTGATCGAGGACCCGCGCTTCGCCGCCGTGTTTGCCCCCGGTAGCCGGGCCGAGGTCTCGATCGTCGGCAGACTCGCACAAGCCGGGCAGCCGGCGGCGCTGGTCTCCGGCCAGATCGATCGTCTGGTGGTCACCGAGACCGAAGTGCTGATCGTCGACTTCAAGACCAACCAGCAGCCGCCCTCGGCGCTGGCCGAGGTGCCCGAGGCCTATCTCCGCCAGCTCGCGCTGTACCGGGCCGTGCTCGGCCAGTTGTACCCCGGACGGGCCGTCCGGGCGGCCCTGCTCTGGACCGAAGCCCCTGAATTCATGGAGCTTCCTGCCTCCGCGCTGGACGCCATGCTGCCATCCCAGCACGACTGAGTGAGCGTGCTTGACCCGGCAACAGGCCATTCATACTTTGACACCCACGCTGAAGCGGCGCATCCGTGCCGCTCCCTCCAACAGAACAGAGGTAAATTCCATGGCCGCCGTAGCCAAGGTTTCCGACGCCGATTTCGAAAGCGAAGTGCTCAAGGCCGACGGTCCGGTCGTGGTCGATTTCTGGGCCGAGTGGTGCGGTCCGTGCCGCATGATCGCTCCGGCCCTCGACGAGATCGCGAGCGCGATGGGCGACAAGGTCAAGATCGTGAAGCTGAACGTCGACGAGAGCCCGAAGACGGCCTCGAAGTACGGCGTGATGTCGATCCCGACCCTGATGGTTTTCAAGGGCGGCGAGATGGCCTCCCGCCAGGTCGGCGCCGCACCGAAGGCCAAGCTGCAGCAGTGGATCTCGTCGTCGATGTGACGATTCCGAACCAGGATTTTTGTTGAACGGCCGGCGGATTCGCCGGCCGTTTGCGTTGAGAGGGGGTGTTTCAGCGTTTCCGGATGTCGCCATGCCCGCCCGCGCCCATCGCTCGCCCTCCCGCAAGTCAGGCCTCTTGGCCATGGAGGCGCGCTCGGTGGATGTGATCCCACGCGGCGAGGAGTGGCAGTACGAGCCGAAATGGGACGGCTTCCGATGCCTGCTGTCGCGCGACGGCGCTCATGTGACGATGCAGTCCAAGGCCGGCGAGGATCTCGCGCGCTACTTTCCGGAGGTGGTCGCCGCGGCTCGCGAGCTGAAGGCGACGAGCTTCATCCTCGATGGCGAGTTGGTGGTGCCACAGGCGAAGTCGTTCTCGTTCGACGCGCTGCTGCAGCGGATTCATCCCGCCGCGAGCCGAGTGAAGAAGCTGTCCGTGGAGACGCCCGCGCTCTTCCTCGCCTTCGACCTGCTGGCGACGGCGAAGGAAAAGGAGCTGGTCGCGCAGACGCTGCACGAACGGCGCCCGGCGCTGGAGGCGTTCGCGAAGGCGAATTTTGCCGGGCATCCGACGTTCCGGCTGTCACCCGCGACCACGCGCTTCGCGACGGCGCAGGACTGGCTGGCCCATTCCGGCGGCGGCTCCGACGGCGTGATCGCCAAGCGGATCGACCTGCCCTACCAGGCGGGCAACCGCGACGGCATGCAGAAGATCAAACGCTATCGCTCGGCCGACTGCGTGATTGGCGGCTTCCGTTACGCCACGAACAAAGCGGCGAACGGCCGCAAGCTGGTCGGCTCGCTGCTCCTCGGACTCTACGACGAGGACGGCCTGCTGCATCACGTCGGCTTCACCTCCGCGCTCAAGGCCGCAGAGAAGCCCGCGCTGACCGACAAGCTCGAACCGCTGATCGCAACGCCCGGCTTCACCGGCAATGCCCCGGGCGGGCCGAGCCGCTGGTCGACGGAGCGCTCGGCGGAATGGTGTCCACTTAAGCCGAAGCTGGTGATCGAGGTGTGCTACGACCACTTCTCCGGCGAGCGTTTCCGCCACGGCACCTCGATCCTGCGCTGGCGTCCGGACAAGGCGCCGAAGCAATGCACGTTCGAGCAGCTCGCGCAGAAGGTCGCCGATCCCATCAAGCTGCTCGCCTGATCAGCGGATCCAGCCGGTCGCGAGCGCCGAGGCAAATTCGTTGTCGCCATTGGCGCGCGCCAGATCGGCCATCGCGCGATGGTCGTACGGCACGTGGCGGAAGCTCACGCTCCAACCGGCCGGCGTCAGCTCCAGGATGGCGTAGCGCGCGTCGGGCGTGCCGACCTGCACGACATGCGGATGCGGCACGTTGTAGGAATAGCCGGGGCTGCCGACGCTGCCGGGATTGACGATCAGCCGCCCGTCACGCAGGCGGACGGCGCGTGCCGTGTGGGTATGGCCGCACAGGATCAGCGACTGCGAAATGTCTGCGGCCAGCTTCTCGATCTCATCGAGCGGCGCACAGGTGATCGCGCCATCCGGCGCCACGCTCTCGAGCCAGTAGACGTTGTCGTCCTCAGGCGTCGCGTGACACAGAAACACCTGATCGCGATAGACCGCGGTCGCCGGGATCGTGCGCAGCCAATCGAGATGCCTGGTCTCAAGTTGCGGATAGGCGGGGCGCTCCCACGCGCCCATCTTCTCGAACGGCCGATCGATCAGCCAGCGATCATGATTGCCGCGCACATGCACCGCATCGAGCGCCATCAGCCTGTCCAGCGACTTTCGCGCATCGAGCGGGCCGCTCGCCATGTCGCCGAGATCGACGATCTCGGTCACGCCTTGCGCACGGATATCGGCGAGCACGGCTTCGAGTGCGAGATGATTGCCGTGGACGTCGGCGATCGCGGCAAAACGCATATGGTGTTGTCCTCAGGTCGGCGGCGTGCCGTTGAGGTCGAGCACGTGGCCTGCGAGATAAAGTGACCCCGTGATCAGAATACGCGGCGGCACCTCATAGGCAAGCCGCGCAATGCCGGCGAGCGCGGAAGCAACACCGTCGGCGATCTCGACGCGCATGCCGAGCGTGCGCGCGGCAGCAGCGAGATCGGCCGGGGCCATCGCCTTGCTCTCGTTCGGAATGGGAACGACGATGATGTGCCGCGTCAGCCCGGCGAAATTGGCGAGGAAGCCGGCGGCGTCCTTGTTGCCCATCATGCCGACGATGACGACGAGCTGCCGCGAGACGCGCTCTTCGAGATCGCCGATGGCCGCGGCGACGACGCGGCCGCCTTCGGCATTGTGGCCGCCGTCGAGCCAGATCTCCGCGCCCTGTGGCGCGATCGCGGTGAGCGCGCCGTTCGACAGCCGCTGCATGCGCGCCGGCCACTCGGCATTGACGATGCCGTCTTCGAATGCCTTCGTTGTGAGCTTGAACTGATCGAGCGCGCGCAGGGTCGCGATCGCAAGCCCCGCATTGTCGAACTGATGCCGGCCGAACAGTTTTGGTGCCGGCAGATCCAGGAGACCACGATCGTCCTGATAGACGAGACGATTGCGCTCGACGCTGACGTGCCAGCTCTCGCCCGCGGCGAACAGCGGCGCGCGCTGGCGCCTGGCCTCGCGCTCGATCACCGCCATCGCGTCGGGCTCCTGCGCGGCCGAGATCACCGGGCAGCCACGCTTGATGATGGCGGCCTTCTCGGCCGCGATCAGCGCGCGGGTATCGCCGAGGAATTCCATGTGGTCCATGCTGATCGGCGTCAGCACGGAGGCCGCGACCTGCTCGACGACATTGGTGGAGTCAAGCCGGCCGCCGAGGCCGACTTCGAGCAGCACGACATCGGCCGGATGCTTCGCGAACAGCACGAAGGCCGCGACGGTCTTCACCTCGAAGAAGGTGATCGGCGCGCCGGCATTGACTCGCTCGCATTCGAGCAGCGCTGATATCAGCTCGTCATCATCGACGAGGACGCCGCCGCCGACGTGACCGAGACGATAGCTCTCGTTGATGCGCACCAGCCAGGGCGAGGTGAAGACGTGGACGCGCAGCCCAGCCGCTTCGAGCATCGCGCGCAGATAGGCGACCGTCGAGCCCTTGCCGTTGGTGCCGGCGACGTGGATCACCGGCGGCAGCCTGCGCTCGGGATGATCGAGCTGCGCCAGCAGCCGGTGCATGCGCTCCAGCCCGAGCGAGATCTTGCTCGGATGCAGCGCGGAGAGCCGCGTGATCAGCTCGTCCAGCGAAGGCTTGGCGGCAGAAGCGTTCACGCGCTCGTTGCGACCGCCGGCGCTTCCGCTGCCTCGGCAGGCTTGGCCGGCGGCGGCAGCTGCGGCGCGGGTTTTGCGTGTTCGACGGCCGGTGCCTTGGTCAGCAGCCGGCACAGCCGCGCCAGAGTCGGGCGCAGATCATGACGATGCACGACCATGTCGACCATGCCGTGGTCGAGCAGGTATTCAGCGCGCTGGAAACCCTCGGGCAGCTTCTCGCGGATGGTTTGCTCGATGACGCGCGCACCGGCAAAGCCGATCAGCGCGCCGGGCTCGGCGATGTGGACGTCGCCCAGCATCGCATAGGACGCGGTGACGCCGCCGGTGGTCGGATTGGTCTGCACGACGATATAGGGCAGCTTGGCCTCGCGCAGCATCTGCACGGCCACTGTCGTGCGCGGCATCTGCATCAGCGACAGGATGCCCTCCTGCATGCGCGCGCCGCCGGAGGCCGCGAACACGATGAACGGCGATTTCTTCTCGACCGCGAGCTCGAGCCCACGCACGATCGCTTCGCCCGCGGCCATGCCGAGCGAGCCGCCCATGAAGTCGAAATCCTGCACGGCGATGACGACGCCCATGCCTTCGAGCTTGCCGAAGCCGACCTTGACGGCATCGTTCATGCCGGTGCGCGCCCGCGCATCCTTGATGCGGTCGGCATAGCGGCGCTCGTCACGGAATTTCAGCGGATCGGGCGCGACCTCGGGCAGCGCGACGTCGAACCAGGTCTCGTTGTCGAACATCGACTTCAGCCGGGCGGCCGCGCCCATGCGCATGTGATAGTTGGAGCCGGGGATGACGAACTGGTTGGCCTCGACGTCCTTGTAGAACACGAGCTGTCCGGAATCCGGGCACTTGATCCAGAGGTTCTCCGGCGTCTCGCGGCGCAGGATGTTGCGGATCTTCGGCCGGACCACGTTGGTAAGCCAGTTCATGAAAAGCTCCGTTTGGCGGTCGCCCGGATATATGGCGGGACGGCAGCGCCACGGCAAGCCGTGCCGCGGCGCTCCTTACACGGGTGGTTGATGGCTATTCCGCGGCCTGCTGGGCGCCGCGTACGCCCTGGGCCAGGGCTGCGGCAAGGTCGGCGACCGCGCTGACGGTCTTGGGCGTGGCGCGACCCTCCGAATCGAGGCTCGCCTTCAGCGCATCCACCAGGGCGGTACCGACCACGGCGCCATCGGCGTTCGCGGCGATGGCGCGGGCGGTTTCCGGTGTCCGGATGCCGAAACCGACGCAGACCGGCAGCGCGGTATGGCGCTTGATTCGCGCCACGGCGGCTCCCACTGCGGAGGAGTCGGCGGCAGCGGCACCGGTGATGCCGGTGATCGAGACGTAGTAGACGAAGCCCGAGGTGTTCGCGAGCACCGCGGGCAACCGCTTATCATCGGTTGTCGGCGTCGCCAGGCGAATGAAGTTGAGTCCGGCCTTGAGCGCGGGAATGCACAGCTCGTCGTCTTCCTCCGGCGGCAGGTCGACGATGATCAGGCCGTCGACGCCGGCGCCCTTTGCATCGACGAGGAACTTGTCGACGCCGTAGATGTAGATCGGGTTGTAGTAACCCATCAGCACGATCGGCGTCGCCGCATCGCTCTCGCGGAAGCTGCGCACCAGCTGGAATGTCTTCTTCAAGGTCATGCCGGCCTTGAGCGCCCGCAGGCCCGCGGCCTGGATCGACGGACCGTCGGCCATCGGATCGGTGAACGGCATGCCGATCTCGATGATGTCGGCGCCTGCCTGCGGCAGCGCCTTGACGATCGCGAGCGACGTCTCGGGATCAGGGTCGCCGCCCATCACGAACGTCACGAACGCCGAGCGGCCTTCACTCTTCAATTGCGCGAAGCGCGCATCCATCCGGCTGGTCACGACTGTTTCGCCCTCTTACGCAGGATCTCGCCGACCTGCGGCACGTCCTTGTCGCCGCGGCCGCACAGATTGACGACCATCAGATGGTCCTTCGGCTTGGTCGGCGCGAGCTGCATCACCTTGGCCACCGCATGCGACGGCTCGAGCGCCGGGATGATGCCCTCCAGCCGGGACAGCAGCAGGAACGCGTCAAGCGCCTCGTCATCGGTCGCCGACAGATAGGTCACGCGCTTGGCCTCGTGCAGCCAGGAATGCTCGGGGCCGATACCAGGGTAGTCGAGGCCGGCCGAGATCGAATGCGCCTCGGCAATCTGGCCGTCCTCGTCCATCAGCAGATAGGTGCGGTTGCCGTGCAGCACGCCGGGACGGCCGCCCGCGATCGACGCCGCATGCAGCTGAGTCAGGCCGTGGCCCGCCGCTTCGACGCCGAAGATCTCGACCGAGGGATCATCGAGGAAGGGATGAAACAGGCCCATCGCATTGGAGCCGCCGCCTATGCAGGCCACGAGCGAATCCGGCAGCCGGCCTTCGGCCTCCTGCATCTGGGTCCGCGTCTCCTGGCCGATGATCGACTGGAAGTCGCGCACCATCATCGGATAGGGGTGCGGGCCCGCGACCGTGCCGATGCAATAGAAGGTGTCGTGAACGTTGGTGACCCAGTCACGCAGCGCCTCGTTCATCGCGTCCTTGAGCGTCCTGGCGCCGGACTGCACCGGAATGACCTTGGCGCCGAGCATCTCCATGCGCAGCACGTTCGGCTGCTGCCGCTCGACGTCGACGGCGCCCATATAGACCACGCAGTCCAGGCCGAAGCGTGCGCACAAGGTCGCGGTGGCGACGCCATGCTGGCCGGCGCCGGTCTCGGCGATAATGCGCTGCTTGCCCATGCGCCGCGCCAGCATGATCTGGCCGAGCACATTGTTGACCTTGTGCGAGCCGGTGTGATTGAGCTCGTCGCGCTTGAAGTAGATCTTGGCGCCGCCGAGATGCTCGGTCAGGCGCTCGGCGTAGTACAGTGGCGACGGACGGCCGACATAATGCGTCCGGTAGCTGTTCATCTCCGCTTGAAACGCGGGATCAGCCTTGGCCTCGGCATAGGCCTTTTCGAGATCCAGGATCAGCGGCATCAGGGTTTCGGCGACGTAGCGGCCGCCGAAGATGCCGAAATGGCCGCGGTCGTCAGGACCGCTGCGGTAGGAATTGGGAATGGTCGTGGTCATTGGACGCTCAACTTGTCAGCGGCCCGCGCCGCACGAATGAAATCCCGGATCAGATCGCAATCCTTCACACCCGGCGTCCGTTCGACGCCAGATGACACGTCGACGCCGCCCGCGCGCGAGATCCGCACCGCCTCGGCGACATTGTCCGCGCTCAGTCCCCCCGACACCATGAACGGGCGGTCGAGCTTCAATCCCTGAAGAACATGCCAGTCGAAGGTCGCGCCCAGCCCGCCGGGACGCGTCGCGTCCTTGGGCGCGCGAGCATCGAACAGGATGCGATCGCAGACGTCGGCATAGCCCGCCAGTGGCGCGAGGTCGGCAGCCGTCTCGACCGGCATCGCCTTCATGACGGGCAGACCGAACCGCTGCTTGAGGTCGCGAATACGCGCGACGCTTTCGCGACCGTGCAATTGAAAGAGATCCGGCCGCAGCGTCTCGATGATGTTCTCGAAGGTCGCGTCGTCGGCATCGACGGTCAGCGCCACCTTCAGCGCGCGCCCCTTCGCCTGCTGGCCGAGGTCACGTGCGGCCGTCAGCCCGATATGGCGCGGCGACGGCGGAAAGAACACGAAACCCACCATCTCGGCGCCGGCATCCAACGCCGCACCGAGGGTGTCGGGCGTGGTCAGGCCGCAGATTTTGACGAGCAGGGACATCGATAAGAACGCACGTCCGAACGGAGGGGATCACCAGCCACAAGCGATGTCGAGGCCGCGCTGGCTTGGCGCCTTCTACAACGCGGCGCCCTGCTTGTCTCGCCCATAAGGGGCGAAAAGCCGGGCGGGGGCGGCCGGAACCAGCGACTGACCCGAGCCCTGGTTGGCGCGCGCAGCGGCGCTGAGCTGGGCCACTTGCGCCCGGGCGGCCTCGGCATCCGCCTGGTGGCGGCGCGCGGCGCGACGCCACCGGTGTTGGCCAATCCAGGTCGCAAAACCGCCGGCGACCACACCCGCGATCGCAACGGCAATGATCAGGGCGAACAGCGGCACCGAAACCGCCAGCGCAGGATTCACCGCATTGAACGGATCAAAAGATACGGTAACGAAATGCCGATTGGCGACCGCGAAGATGACGAACAGCACCAGCAGCGGAAGAACGATCACGACCGTGAGGAATTTTCGCATGCGCTCGCTCGTATCAGTCAGGCCAGGTTGGCCTTGAAATCAGCCGCGGACGACTCTCGCGGCTGGCGCGACCTACGCGTCACTCGTCCGAATCGTCGGCATCTGCGCCAGCGCCCTCGGGGTTGTCCCGGTTCAGCCGCTCACGCATTTCCTTGCCCGTCTTGAAGAACGGGACACTCTTCTGGTCCACCGGGACATGTGCGCCGGTCCGCGGGTTGCGCCCGGCGCGGGCCGGCCGATGCTTGACCGAGAAGGCGCCAAAGCCGCGCAGCTCGACGCGATCGCCACGCGCCAGCGCGGCGACGATCTCATCGAGGATCGCATTGACGATATTCTCGACATCCCGCTGGTAGAGGTGCGGGTTGTGCTCGGCGATACGCTGAACAAGCTCGGATTTGATCATCGAGAAAATGTACCCGGGGAGACAGTCCCATTTCCGTGAAAATATGCAGGACTGTCAAGACGCTAAATCATTCATCGAGCCCGCGGGCCGCATTGCGGGGCCCGATCTCGGGCCACCCGGACACACACGCTGTGCGAGAAGATTGACGTCACGATTGTCTTGGCGGGTTTCAATTTCCCGTTGCAGGCGTCCAGAGCGCCAGCATGCCATCCATGCCGACCCGATCGACCGCCTGGATGACGCCGGCGTGCTCGATCTGGCGCGCGATCCCGGACAGCCCGACGGCGTCGAGCGTGATCGACGCGGCCGTGCGCAGGAAGGTGAGATCGCTGAAGCGCGGCACCAGCTTGTAGTCGCGCACCGGCAGATCCTTCTTGACGCCCTTGTTGGCGACGAGCCAGGCGACCGCCGTCTTCTCGTCGCCGAGTTCGTCGATCAGCTTCAGCTCGATCGCCTGCCGGCCGGTGAAGACACGGCCATCGGCAACCTTCTCCAGCTGAGCGTCGTCCATGCCGCGACGGGCCTTCACCAGGCCGCGGAACCACGCATAGGAATCCTTGACGAGATCATCGAGCGCCGCGCGCGCTTCGGGACTGGTCGGCTCATAGCCGTTCGGCGCGGCCTTGAGCGGCGAGGATTTCACCTCCTCCACCTTGACGCCGATGGTCTTCAGGAGCTCGCTGACATTGGGATATTGGAACAGCACGCCGATCGAGCCGACCAGCGAGCTCTTCTGCGCGACGATGTGATCGGCCGCGATCGCGCCGATATAGCCGCCGGACGCTGCGAGCCCTTCCACAACGACGACCAGCGGCTTCTTCGCCTTCAGCCGCACCAGTGAATCGTACAACTGCTCGGAACCAGCCGTGGTGCCGCCGGGCGAGTTGATATGAACGATAACGGCCTCAGCCGACGACTTTTCCAGCCGCTCCAGCGCCTCGACGCGCTCTTGGTCGCTGCGGATCAGGCCCTCGATGTTGACGCGCGCGATCGAGCCGGAGGTCGAGAGCGCAGTGCGCCCGCGCGGCGACATCGCGAGACCAATCGCGGACAGTGCGGCGATGGCGATCAGCACCGCCACGACGCGCCAGAACGTCAGCTTGCGGCGCAGCCTGCGGCGATCGACGATCACATCCGAATCTAGCGACATGGACAGCTCCTGAAAGTCTCGGCGCGTTCTGCAGCCGCAGCCTGAATATCTCGTTATCCGATTACATCAATCGCGGCGCAATTTGAAGAAAGGAAGGCTCGCGGCGCGGGGGCCCCAGCCCTGAGCAGTGCGCTCGCATGTGGCTCGATACTCCTCAGGGGCCTCATGGTTCGAGACGCGCCGAAGCCGGCGCTCCTCACCATGAGGTTCAACAGCCGGGGCGGTTCTGCACACCGGACCATGAACACGCCGAGAGGCGTGTTCATGGAGAGGGTTGAGTATCCCACCGCGAAAACAGGCCTCGTCCTGAGGAGCCCGCCGAAGGCGGGCGTCTCGAAGGACAGTGGTAGGCACGCTGCCGGCCGCGAGCTTTGCTCCTATGCGACCGCCCTGCAGCCCTGTGAGAGCTGGAAGACTGTCAGAGCCGCGATTGCACAAAAAAAGCCCCGGCGCGAGCCGGGGCTTTGATCTCGTCACACGAACCGAAGGTTACTTCGAGTCGCGGTTCTTGAGGGCGGTGCCGAGAATGTCGCCCAGCGTCGCGCCCGAATCGGACGAGCCGTACTGCGCGATGGCTTCCTTCTCTTCCGCGACTTCCAGCGCCTTGATCGACACCTGGACCTTGCGGGCCTTCTTGTCGAACTGGATCACGCGGGCATCGACCTTCTCACCGACGGCGAACCGCTCGGAGCGCTGGTCGTTGCGATCGCGCGCCAGCTCGGAGCGCTTGATGAAGGTCGAGAACTCGGTGCCGACGATCTTGACGTCGATACCGCCGTCCTTGACGTCGAGCACTTCGCACGTGACGACCGCACCCTTCTTGACATCGCCCGGCTCGGCGAAGGGGTCGCCTTCGAGCTGCTTGATGCCGAGCGAGATGCGCTCCTTCTCCACGTCGACGTCGAGCACCACGGCCTTGACCATGTCGCCCTTCTTGTAGTTGTCGATGACCTGCTCGCCCGGCAGCTTCCAGTCAAGGTCCGACAGATGGACCATGCCGTCGACGTCGCCTTCGAGACCCAGGAACAGGCCGAACTCGGTCTTGTTCTTGACCTCGCCCTCGACCACCGAACCCGTCGGATGCTTCTCGACGAAGACCTCCCACGGATTGCGCATGGTCTGCTTGAGACCGAGCGAGATGCGGCGCTTGACGCTGTCGACCTCGAGCACCTGCACTTCGACCTCCTGCGAGGTCGACACGATCTTGCCGGGGTGCATGTTCTTCTTGGTCCACGACATCTCGGAGACGTGGATCAGGCCTTCGATGCCCGGCTCGAGCTCGACGAACGCGCCGTAGTCGGTGATGTTGGTGACGCGGCCGTGGAAGCGGGCCTGCAGCGGGTACTTGGCCTCGATGCCCTGCCACGGATCGTCCAGCAGCTGCTTCATGCCGAGCGAGATGCGGTGCGTCTCGTGGTTGATCTTGATGATCTTGACCTTGACCGTCTGACCGATGGAGAGCACCTCGGTCGGATGGTTGACGCGGCGCCACGCGATGTCGGTGACGTGCAGCAGGCCGTCGATGCCGCCGAGGTCGACGAACGCACCGTAATCGGTGATGTTCTTGACGACGCCGTCGATCACCTGACCCTCTTCGAGGTTCTGCACCAGCTCCTGGCGCTGCTCGGCGCGGGTCTCTTCCAGCACGGTGCGGCGCGACACGACGATGTTGCCGCGGCGACGGTCCATCTTGAGGATCTGGAACGGCTGCGAGTTGTTCATCAGCGGCGCGACGTCGCGGATCGGACGGATGTCGACCTGCGAGCGCGGCAGGAAGGCGACTGCGCCATCCAGGTCGACGGTGAAGCCGCCCTTGACCTGGTTGAAGATGACGCCATTGACCTTTTCGTTGTTCTGGAACGCCTTCTCGAGCTTGCCCCAGCTCTCCTCGCGGCGCGCCTTGTCGCGCGACAGCACGGCTTCGCCCAGCGCGTTCTCGATGCGGTCGAGGAACACTTCGACCTCGTCACCGACCTTCAGCTCGCTGTCGCGGCCGGGACCGGAAAATTCACGCAGCGCCACGCGGCCTTCGGTCTTCAGGCCGACGTCGATGACGGCCATGTCCTTCTCGATCGCGACGACCTTGCCCTTGACGACGGAGCTTTCCTGAAGATTGCCCTTCGTGAAGGACTCGTCCAGCATCGCGGCAAAATCATCGCGGCTGGGATTGTAGGAATTAGCAGACGTACTCGAAGCCATTGGTTCTCCAGATGCGGACATTCTCGCCAGCGTGGGGTTGATCGGCGCATCGGATGAACAGTGCCTGGAGGTCCACAAATCCCCAGACGTCCGCGGGTCACGCAAAAAGCGCGAACGACGCGGGCCGGCAATGCCTGCACATGCGATACGTATGAAGTTCGTCCGGCTGATCGGACCCGATTGAATTGCAATCGAGCTATCGACGGTCAAGGGCGGGAGCGGGCGGTTCCTCCAATGACATCAGCGGAAATCAAACCCGCTGACGGCCCGCTCGAACGGCCTCGACGATGTCGATGGCGGCCCGGACGCCGCCCTCTATATCCAAATGGGAGTTATCAAGCAAGTAAGCATCCGCTGCTTGTTTCAAAGGGGCAACGGGGCGGTTCTGGTCGCGTTCGTCGCGCGCCAGGATGTCGGCCAGAATGGCCGCCTCATCGGCCGGCTCGCCCCGGGAACGCGCCTCGAGGGTGCGGCGATGCGCCCGGATCTTGGGGTCGGCGACCACGTAGATCTTCACTTCGGCGTCCGGGCAGATCACGGTTCCGATGTCGCGGCCGTCGAGCACGGCCCCCGGCGGCTGGCTGGCGAACTGCCGCTGGAATGCCAGCAGCGCCTCGCGCACTTTGGGCAAGGCCGAGACCACCGAGGCCGCCGAGCCGACCTCATGCGACCTGAACGCCGGGTTGTCGAAGGTCGAGGGATCCAGCGTCATGGCCACCTCAGCCGCCCGCGCCTCGTCCTTGAGATCGAGACCAGCCGTCAGCAGCGCATGGGCCACGGCCCGGTAGATCACGCCCGTATCCAGGTGCCTGAGGCCGTAATGCGCGGCGAGGCGCTTGGCCATGGTGCCCTTGCCAGAAGCCGCCGGGCCGTCGATCGCGATGATCATGCTGAGTGTTGTCCTGAAGTCTCGCGCGCCCGCCGCAGCGGCCGCTCGTCGGTAAAGATGTTGCGGGAGGCGAACTCTCCCGGGCTGGCAAAGGTCAAGTACTCCCGTAGCGCCGGGGACGTCGAACTGGTCGTGAACCAGGGGTCCTTCAAACGCCGAGCCGGACCGCCCGTCCAGGGCGGCACCCGACCCAGCCGGCGCTGCTTGGCAAGATATTCGGCGATGGCGCCAGCGAGGGCATCGGTCCGAATATCGCCGGTCAGGACGGGTTCGGCCGCGATGGCCGCATAACGTGCCTCATCCGAGGGAGCGAGATCGAACGTATCGACGAACTCGGCGAGCATGAGATCCCGCGACTCACCACGACCGATCCGGGCGACCGCTTCAGCGAGGGTATTTGGGCGCATCGACGGCTCCCTCTGGGTTCATGTGCTTCAGCAGAAAGCGCTGCTTCTCCGCCGAGGCCGCGCTCGCCGGAAAGTATCTCGCTAGCAGCGCGATCGCTGCATCCGCGTCGGTGATTCCAACGACCTTCATCAGGTTGAGAATGTCGAGCCGCTCGGCCTCGCCGCGCGCGGGGTCGAGGATCCTGACCGCCTTGAGCTTCAACGCCAGCATATACTCGGCCGAGGGCACGGAGACCACCAGTCCTGGCGGCGAACCGTCTCGCGGAAAAGTGCCGAACTCCAGATGGTCGGCCGCCTGATCTGCCAGCGGGCTGAGGTGGAAAGCAACACCGTCGTTGAACCAGTCGTCCGACCAGCCATTCTGCTGGGCGATGTCATGAAGCGTGGCCGCCAGCCACGCAGGAAGCGGGCTCGGCAGCTCCGAGACGTCGACGTCTTCCGTTGCGAAGCGAAAGTTACTCGCAAGCATCAAGGCTGACCCGCCGTAAACCGCGATTTGCAGTTTGGCCCCAGCCCGGGCCGCCGCCCGCCCGATCGCGTCGAAGGCCGCCAGCAGCGCGTCGCGGTCGAAGGCGGAGGCCATAACGTTCCCTTAAGCGAAATCCGCGCCTGCCTTGCGCATCAGCGGAATGAAGTCGGGGAAGCTGGTGGCGATGAAGGCGGTGTCGTCGACGGTGACAGGTTTATCGGAGGCGAGACCCATGACCAGCGCGGACATCGCGATGCGGTGGTCCATGTGGGTGGCGACGAGGCCACCGCCCGGCACATGGCCGCGGCCCTCGACGATCAGGTCGTCGCCGGTGATCTCGACCTTGACGCCGTTGACGCGCAACATCGCCGCGGTCGCTTCCAGCCGGTCGGATTCCTTGACGCGCAGCTCGTGCAGGCCGCGCATGATCGTCGTGCCCTCGGCGTAGGCGGCGGCGACCGCGAGCACGAGATACTCGTCGATCATCGACGGCGCGCGCTCCGGCGGCACCTCGACGCCCTTCAGCTTGGAAGCGCGGACCCGTAGGCGGGCCATCGGCTCGCCGGCATCGCCGCGGACGTCGTCCTCCTCGATCGAAGCGCCCATCTCGCGCAAGGTCGTGAACAGGCCGGTGCGCAGCGGGTTGGTCATGACGTCGGAGAGCACGAGGTCCGAGCCGTCGACGATCAGGGCGGCGACCAGCGGGAACGCGGCCGAGGATGGGTCGGCCGGCACGATGACCGGCGCGCCGCGCAGCTCAGGCTGGCCGGTCAGCGCGATCCGCCGGCCATGCGATCCTTCCGGCGTGGTGACGATCTCGGCGCCGAAATGCTTGAGCATCAGCTCGGTATGGTCGCGGCTCGCCTCCTGCTCGATCACGGTGGTGACACCGGGCGCGGCAAGGCCGGCCAGCAGCACGGCCGACTTGATCTGGGCCGACGCGACCGGCGTGCGATATTCGATCGGAATGGGGTTGCTGGCGCCCTGAAGGGTTAACGGAAGCTTGCCGCCCTCGGCGCTGGCGGTCACCTTGGCGCCCATCAGGGCCAGCGGATCGAGGATGCGCCGCATCGGCCGGCTGCGCAGCGAGGCGTCGCCGTCGAACACCGCCGAGATCGGACAGCCGGCCACCGCGCCCATCACCAGCCGGCAGCCGGTGCCAGAGTTGCCGAAATCGAGCGTCGCAATGGGCTGGGCAAAGCCACCGACGCCGACGCCGTTCACGGTCCAGGCGAACTCGCCGGTGCGTTCGACCTTGGCGCCGAGCGTGCGCATCGACTTGGCGGTGTTGAGGACGTCCTCGCCCTCGAGCAGGCCGGAAATCCGCGTCTCGCCCACCGACAGCGCGCCCAGGATCAGCGCCCGGTGCGAGATCGACTTGTCGCCGGGCACGCGAATCGTGCCCGAAAGCGGCCCGGAGGCGCGGGATTCGAGCGGAGTGGGGGCGGCTGACGTGCTCACGGCGGGATCCTCGGGTTTTCGGGCCGGCAGGTATCACAGCGCCCGGCGGCCGTCACGGCCGTGATATCCGGTTGAAAGCGCTATTGACAGCGGCGCGGCAACTAGCCAAGTGAGACACCGCTTTTCAGACATTGCCAGGACGCCTGCACGTGGCCAAATCCGAGCTCGGAACCAAACGCATTTGCCCGACCACGGGCAAAAAGTTCTACGACCTCAACAAGAACCCGGTGATTTCGCCCTACACCGGCGAGGTCGTGCCGATTGCTCCGGTGGCGCCGACCCGCGCCATGCGCGGCGAGGCGGCGCGTGCCGCGGCGGCGCAGGACACGGCGCACGAGCCGGCCGAGGCCGAAGAGTTGGTCTCGCTCGAGGAGGCCGATGCCGAGGAGAACTCCGGCAAGGTCAAGGCCGTCGTGCCCGAGTCCGAGGACGATATCGAGATCGACGAGACCCTCGACGACGACGAGGATGACGACTCGACATTCATCGCCGACGAGGAAGAAGGCGACGAAGATGTCACAGACATCATCGGCGATGTCGGCGGCGACGAAGAATAATCGTCGAAGCCACTTGAGATCAGCCGCGAACTGTGGTTCACGGTGCTCCCCGGCGGTCGCCCAGACCGCCGGTTCGGTTCAGGGGCCATAGCTCAGCTGGGAGAGCGCTTGCATGGCATGCAAGAGGTCGGCGGTTCGATCCCGCCTGGCTCCACCACGCTTCGCCCTCCGGGCTACGCGTGGCGCAGCCACGACGGAGCCCTGAGGGCGAAGCGTGGTGCCCGGCGAAGCCCCTTGGCGAAGCCGGGCTGCTCAGCAACGAAGTCCTTCCTTCTCGTTTGAGTTCGGCTGACGCGACGGCGTGAAAGCCAAGCTGACAAGTTCTTTTCCCGGCCACAAAATACGCGCCTGCGATCCCTCGCGGCGAGCCCATCGTCATGTGGTACGTCTACATCATCCGTAGCGTCAGCTTTCCCGATCAGGAATACATCGGCGCGACCGCGGACATCCGGCAGCGTCTCAAGGATCACAACGCCGGCCGCTCAGCCCACACCTCCAAGTTCTTGCCTTGGACGTTGGTCTGGTACTGCGCCTTTCCGGACAAGCACCGCGCGTTAGCCTTCGAGGCTTATCTGAAATCGCACTCGGGACGCGCGTTCTCGAAGAAGCGCCTGCTCGGGCCGGCTTGAGCCCTCACTCCACCGCCGCCTCCAGCCGCTCCCTTAGCTTCACCAGCTTGCCGTGCAAATCCGCCAGCTCGGCGATCGAGCAGCCTGTCGCGTCCAGGATCGCCGGCGGCACGATCGCCTTGGCCTTCTCCCGCAACGCCGCCCCCTGCCCTGTCAGCGTCACCAGCACCTGGCGCTCGTCCTCCGCTGATCGCGTCCGTGTCAGCAGATGCAGCGCCTCCATGCGCTTGAGCAGCGGGGTCAGAGTGCCCGAGTCCAGGAACAGCCGTGCGCCGATCTCCTTCACGGTAAGACCATCGCCCTCCCACAGCACCAGCATCACCAGATATTGCGGATAGGTCAGGCCAAGGCGGTCGAGCAGCGGCTTGTAGACGCGGTTGAACGCGTGGGCCGTCGAATAGACCGCGAAGCAGAGCTGGCTGCCGAGCTGGAGGGGCACGTCGGCTGTCGTCTTCTTGGGCATGGTCACACCAGGGATGGATCGTCGGGCACATCTTGGGCGTTGCGCGAGGGCTGCGGCAACGACCGGAAAACACCGATCACGAATTTTCTACCGAACAATTATATTGTGCGCAATCGATTTGTGTGCAATATACGCCTCACTGAATTCCACTCCACCCCAATCGGGAGACACCCCATGTCCGTGAACGTGCTCTACAAGACCAGCGCCAAGGCCACCGGCGGCCGCGACGGCGAGGCGGCCACCCTCGACGGCTCGCTGAGCGTCAAGCTCGCCACCCCGAAGGAGCTCGGCGGCGGCGGCGGCGCCGGCAACAATCCGGAGCAGCTGTTCGCGGCCGGCTACGCCGCCTGCTTCATCGGCGCGATGAAGTTCGTGGCCTCGCAGGGCGGCCCGAAGGTTCCGGCCGATGCGTCGGTGACCTCCACGGTCGGCATCGGTCCGCGCTCGGAAGGCGGTTTCGGCATCACTGCCGAGCTCGCGGTCTCGCTGCCCGGCCTCGCCAAGGCCGACGCCGAGGCGCTCGTCGCCAAGGCGCACGAGGTGTGCCCCTACTCCAACGCCACCCGCGGCAATGTCGACGTCAAGCTGACTGTCGTCTGAGCCTGAATTCTGCTGCGGCAGATCGCCACGCACCATGCAGCCCTCGCCTTTTCGCGAGGGCTGCATTCGCGTAAGCCCGTTTGCGCCAGTGGCGCAGCAATGCTTAATGGCCGCGAGTTGCAACCAACCTCGCGATGTCCATGACACTCCCATTTGCTCCCGGCGCCATGGCCGGCCTGCGCGTGATCGATCTCACGCGCGTGCTCGGCGGCCCCTATTGCACGCAGATCCTGGCCGACCACGGCGCCGACGTGATCAAGGTCGAGCCGCCCGCCGGCGACGAGGTCCGCGACTGGGGCCCTCCGTTCCACGACGAGGACGCGGCCTACTTCGTCGGCATCAACCGCAACAAGCGCTCGATCGGCCTCGACCTCGCCTCCGAGGGCGGCCGCGTCGTGCTGCTGAAGATGCTCGAGAATGCCGACGTGCTGATCGAGAACTTCAAGCCGGGCACCCTGGAAAAGTGGGGCATCGGCAGCGACGTGCTGCGCGAGAAATTCCCCAAGCTCGTGCACTGCCGCATCTGCGGCTTCGGCGCCGACGGCCCGCGCGGCGGCAATCCCGGCTATGACGCGATCATCCAGGCGATGACCGGCATGATCGCGGCGACCGGCTCGCCCGAGAGCGGCCCGATGCGGATCGGCGTGCCCTTGGTCGACATCACCACGGGCCTCTACGCCGCGATCGGCATCCTGATGGCGCTGTCGGAACGGCAGCGCTCCGGCGAGGGCCAGTTCCTCGAGGTCACGCTCTACGAAACGGGCCTCGCGATCATGCATCCGCACACCGCCAACTACTTCATGCATGGCAAGCCGCCACAGCTGACCGGCAACGAGCATCCGAACCTCGTGCCCTACGCGATCTTCCCGACCAAGACCGACGACATCTTCATCGGCGTCGGCAATGACGGCACCTTCCGCAAGCTCGCCAAGGAGATCGGCCGCCCCGAGCTCGGCACCGATCCGCGCTTCGCCCGCAACCGCGACCGCGTCGCCAATCGCGAGGCGCTGCGCGCCGAGCTCGCCGCCGTGTTCCGGCAGTTCGAGGCCGAGCCGCTGTGCGACCGCCTGCTCGCCGCCGGCCTGCCCGCCGGCCCGGTGCAGAAGATCGATCAGGCGCTGACCAATCCGCACACGCTGTATCGCGGCGATGTCATCGAGAAGGATTGGTACAAGGGCGTGGCGTCGCCGATCCGGCTCGAACGCACCAAGCCGAGCCTGCGCTCGACACCGCCGAAATACAGCCAGCACGCCGAGGAGGTGCTGAGCGAGTTCGGCTACACGCCGAGCGAGATCGAAGCGTTGCGGAAAGCTGGAACCGTCTGCACGGAACGCAAACGCTGATCGCATCGCACGCGCTGCGTCGCCGCGTCGCACCACGACGCGGTGACGGAGAGATGCGATTTACCGCTTTTCGCGGACGCACTGCGCGTGGCTTTCCCGCGTCAGGTCATACGTCTATACATTCACATAACTGTCATCTGGCGCTGTTAACGGCCGCCACGACCGATGACGTTCATGGGAGGATCTTTTTGATGTCATTTCGACAAATTGCTGCCGCGACTGCCGTTGCAGCCACCTTTGGTTTTGCTGCTTCGCCCGCACTCGCGGTGACTGAAATCCAGTGGTGGCACGCCATGACCGGCGGCAACAACGACATCGTCAACAAGCTCGCCGAAGAGTTCAACGCCTCGCAGAGCGACTACAAGGTCGTGCCAACCTTCAAGGGCGCCTATCCCGACACGATGAACGCCGGCATCGCCGCGTTCCGCGCCGGCAACGCGCCTCATATCATGCAGGTGTTCGAGGTCGGCACCGCGACGATGATGAGCGCCAAGGGCGCCATCAAGCCGGTTTATGAGCTGATGAAGGAAGCGGGCGAGCCGTTCGATCCGAAGGCCTATCTGCCGGCGATCACCGGCTACTACTCGACGTCGAAGGGCGACATGCTGTCGTTCCCGTTCAACTCGTCGTCCATGGTGATGTGGATCAACAAGGACGAGCTGAAGAAGGCCGGCGTCGCCGAGATTCCGAAGACTTGGCCGGAGGTGTTCGAGGCCGCCAAGAAGCTGAAGGCAGCCGGTCACGACACCTGCGGCTTCTCCAATGCCTGGGCGTCGTGGGCGCACATCGAGCAGTTCTCGGCCTGGCACAACGTGCCGATCGGCACCAAGGCCAACGGTCTCGACGGCTTCGACACGGTGCTGGAATTCAACACCCCGCTTCACATCAAGCATTTGCAGAACCTCGTCGAGCTGCAAAAGGACAAGACCTACGACTATTCCGGCCGCGGCTCGGCCTCCGAGAGCCGCTTCGGCTCCGGCGAATGCGCGATCTTCATGACCTCGTCGGGCTACTACGCCACCGCCAAGAGCACCGCGAAGTTCGACTTCACCTCAGCGCCGATGCCGTATTATCCGGACGTGCAGGGCGCGCCGCAGAACTCGATCATCGGCGGCGCCTCGCTGTGGGTGATGGGCGGCAAGACGGCGAACGAGTACAAGGGCGTCGCCAAGTTCTTCACCTTCCTGTCGGACACCAACCGCCAGGCCAGGCTGCATCAGGAGTCCGGCTATCTGCCGATCACCACCGCGGCCTATGAGAAGACCAAGGCGGACGGCTTCTACGACAAGAACCCGGTGCCGCAGACGCCGCTGAAGGAGCTCACCAACAAGCCGCCGACCGAGAATTCGCGCGGCCTGCGCTTCGGCAACATGGTGCAGATGCGTGACGTCTGGGCCGAGGAGATCGAGGCCGCGCTCGCCGGCAAGAAGACCGCCAAGGAGGCGCTGGATTCCGCCGTTGCCCGCGGCAATGCGATGTTGCGCACCTTCGAGAAAACGGCCAAGTAAGGAAACGGCAAAGTCAGGCCGTCCCAGAGGCTTCCTCTCCCGCCGGAGGGGAAGCCTCACTTCTATCCCTCACGCGGCGCGCTCCATGGAAAAGTCGGTCGTCTTCAACGGCAAGCTCCTGCCCTACCTGCTGCTGGCGCCGCAGCTCGCGATCACGCTGATCTTCTTCTACTGGCCGGCCAGCCAGGCAATCTGGCAGTCGTTCCTGCGCGAGGACGCGTTTGGCCTCAATTCCGAATTCGTCGGGTTCGAGAACTACCAGGCGCTGTTCGCCCAGCCGGAATATTACACCGCCATCGGCACGACCGTGGTGTTCTCCTCGCTGGTCACCGTGCTGTCGCTCGGCGTCGCGCTGCTGTTCGCGACGCAGGCCGACAAGAACCTCAAGGGCGCCTCCGCCTACAAGACGCTGATGATCTGGCCCTATGCGGTCGCGCCGGCGATCGCCGGCGTGCTGTGGTTCTTCATCTTCCACCCGACGCTCGGCACCCTGGCGCGCCCGCTGCGCGTCATGGGCTTCAACTGGAACCCGATGCTCGACGGCACCCACGCCATGATCCTCGTCGTGATGGCCGCGGTCTGGAAGCAGGTCGCCTACAACTTCCTGTTCTTCCTCGCGGGCCTCCAGGCGATCCCGAAAAGCGTGATCGAGGCCGGCGCGATCGACGGCGCGGGCCCGCTGCGCCGGTTCTGGACCATCATCTTCCCGCTGCTGTCGCCGACCACCTTCTTCCTGCTGGTCGTCAACATCGTCTACGTATTCTTCGAGACCTTCGGCATCATCGACGCGGTCACCGCCGGCGGCCCGGCCGGCTCGACCACCACGATGGTCTACAAGGTGTTCGCCGACGGCCGGCTCGGCGGCGATCTCGGCGGCTCCGCCGCGCAATCGGTCGTGCTGATGGTGATCGTGATCGCGCTGACCGCGATCCAGTTCCGCTATGTCGAGCGCAAGGTGCAGTACTGATGGTCGAGCATCGCCCGCTCCGGGACCTCGTCGCCTACATCGTGCTCTCGCTGGGCGTGCTGATCTTCGCCTTCCCGGTCTACGTCGCCTTCATCGCCTCGACCTATGACGCTGCGACCGTCGTCAGCGGCAACCTGCCGCTCACGCCGGGCGGCCGCATGCTGGAGAACTACTATCGCGCCGTGTTCGTCGGCGGCTCACGGTTCATGAACCAGCCCGTCGGCGTGCTGCTCGCGAACTCCTTCATCACCGCGATCGGCATCGCCGTCGGCAAGATCATCATCTCGATCCTGTCGGCGTTCGCGATCGTCTATTTCCGTTTTCCGTTCCGCAAGACCGCGTTCTGGATCATCTTCATCACCCTGATGCTGCCGGTCGAGGTGCGCATCTATCCGACCTACAAGGTCGTCGCCGATTTGCGCATGCTCGACACCTATGCGGGCCTGATCCTGCCGCTGATCGCCTCGGCCACCGGCACCCTGCTGTTCCGCCAGTTCTTCATGACCGTCCCCGACGAGCTGCTGGAAGCCTCGCGCATCGACGGCGCAGGTCCTCTGCGATTCTTCTGGGACACGCTACTGCCGCTGTCCATGACGACGGTGGCGGCGCTGTTCGTGATCCAGTTCATCTACGGCTGGAACCAGTATCTCTGGCCGCTGCTGATCACCACCAAGGATTCGATGCAGACCATCGTGATCGGCATCAAGAAGATGCTGACCACCACCGACGAGCTCGCCGAATGGCAGCTCGCGATGGCGACCGCCGTGCTGGCGATGCTGCCGCCGGTCGCCGTCGTCGTCTTCATGCAGCGCCTGTTCGTGAAGGGCCTCGTGGAGACGGAAAAGTGAAGAGGAGGCGAATGGCGAAGTGCGAGTGGCGAATAGGGATATTCGCCCGACGGTTCGCTTCAGCCCCTTCCCTATTCCCTACCCCCTATTCGATATTCGCTTCCAGGTAACCCATGGCCAACGTCACGCTCCGCAACGTCCGCAAGATCTATCCCGGCGGATTCGAGGCCATCAAAGGCGTCGATATCGAGGTCGGCGACGGCCAATTCTGCGTGCTCGTCGGTCCCTCCGGCTGCGGCAAGTCAACGCTGCTGCGCATGGTCGCCGGCCTCGAGACGATCTCGTCCGGCGAGATCGACATCGGCGGCCGCGTCGTCAACGCGATCGAGCCGGCCGAGCGCGACATCGCGATGGTGTTCCAGAACTACGCGCTCTACCCGCACATGACCGTCTACAACAACATGGCCTATGGCTTGCGCAATCGCCGCATGCCGGAAGCGGAGATCAAGACGCGGGTCGAGGACGCCGCGCGAATTCTCGAACTCGGCACCATGCTGCAGCGGAAGCCGCGCCAGCTCTCCGGCGGCCAGCGCCAGCGCGTCGCGATGGGCCGCGCGATCGTACGCCAGCCAAAAGTGTTCCTGTTCGACGAGCCGCTGTCGAATCTCGACGCCAAGCTGCGCATCGCGATGCGGGTCGAGATCCGCAAGCTGCAGCGCCGGCTCAACACCACGGCCATTTATGTCACCCACGACCAGCTCGAGGCGATGACGCTCGCCGATATCCTGGTGGTGATGAACGGCGGCAAGGTCGAGCAGATCGGCAATCCGCTCGACATCTATCAGAAGCCGGCGACGACCTTCGTCGCCTCCTTCATCGGCGCGCCGCCGATGAACCTGATGCCGCTGGATGGCCTTCGCCGCCAGTTGCACGGCGCCGACGCCGTCCCGGCCGAGGCCGGCCAGCTCGGCATCCGTCCCGAGGATTTCGAGCTCGGCGAGACCGTGCCCGCCGGTGGTGTCGGGCTCGACCTGCGCGTCGACGCGATCGAGCATGTCGGCGCCGAGACCTATGTCTACGGGTCGCGGCAGGACGCGGACGGCGATGACCGGCTGACCGCGACCGCCAACGACGTCATCGTGCGGCTGCCCGGCGTCACGGCGCCGGAGATCGGGGCCAGGATCCGCGCCGTGGCGCCGCGCACCAAGCTGCATCTGTTCTCGGCCGATGGGCGGCAGAGGCTGCCGGTTTAAGCCCTTCCACAGACAGGCCGATTCCCCCGACATTCCGGCGCTTGAACGCGCCCGGGATCGTGCCCATATTGCTGCTCAAGGGATGCCATCAGGGTCCCGAAACGTCAAAGTCGCTTCGAGAGGACTTTGTAAACCATGTCTCGTGTTCCTTCGCTCTCCAGTCCGTTTCTGCTGGGCTTCGACGAGATCGAGCGCGTGCTCGACCGCGTCGTCAAAGGTGCCGACGGGTATCCGCCGTACAATATCGAGCGGTTCGAACGCACCAATGGCCAGCCCGAGCGCCTTCGGATCACGCTGGCGGTGGCGGGTTTCACCCGCGACCAACTCGATGTCACCATTGAGGAAAACCAGCTCGTCATCCGCGGCCGTCAGCAGGACGACAAGACCCGGCAATACATTCATCGCGGCATCGCCGCGCGCCACTTCCAGCGCACCTTCGTGCTGGCGGAGGGAATGCATGTGCTTGGTGCGGACCTGAAGAACGGGCTGTTGTCGGTCGATCTCGCCAGGCCCGAGCCTGAGCGTATCGTTAAGACAATCGCTATCAATGAACACGAATAATGGTTTGATGGAACGAGTAGCGGACTCGACCGCTTGAGTCTCAGAAGGAGTCGAGACCATGACTGGTAATGTTGCGTCTGAATCGAGCGTCTCCCCGGAGTCGCTGGCGACCTTGGGCGAGGGTCACATCGCCTATGTGAAGCAGATCCGCTCCGAAGACGTGCCGGGCCTGTTTCCGCAAGCACCGCGCATCGCGCCGGGCCTGAAGCTGTTCGCCTTGCATGCCGCCGACGGCACGCCGATCATGCTCACCGACAGCCGCGAAGCCGCGATTGCGAATGCATGGAGCCACGAGCTCCAGGCCGTGAGCGTGCACTAGGAAAAGCCGGCCGCGCGCGGTCGCAACGACGGCGTCTTGTGAGACCCATGCGGCTCATGCACTGATTCAAGGGCTGCCCTCTGCGAAGAGGGCGGCCTTTTTTCCGACCATGGAGAGCCTCTGCTGGACATCCCTCGATGACCCCGGTGATGACGCCGCTCACGTCAGCCGAATTGACGGCACAGCCTGCGCTCGCGGCCACGCTGCTCGTGCTCAACAACACCCATGCTGCCGAGCTCTCATGGCTGACCCCGCAGGCGTTCGCCCGGCTGATCGATCAGGCCTGGCGTGCGCAGCGAATCGGGACGGCGGATGCGCTGCTGATCGCGCTGGACGAGACTGCCGACTACGACAGCCCCAACTATCGCTGGTTCCGGGCGCGCTACGACCGATTCGTCTATGTCGACCGGATCGTGGTGGCGCAGACGGCACGCGGCCAGGGGCTCGCACGGATGCTCTACGCGCAGTTGATTCGTGACGCTGGGTCCGCGGGGCATCGGCGTATCGTCTGCGAGGTCAATGTCGACCCGCCCAACCCGCAGTCTGATTCGTTTCACGCCGCGCTGGGTTTCGAGCCGGTGGCGACAGCCAGCATCCATAGCGGCGCCAAGACGGTCCGCTACATGGTGAGATCAGTGGCGAGATCATTGGACCGGTCGGGGAACAACTGAGCGGCCCCTCAAAGCGGATTCGAGAAATTTGTCTCTATCGATGTCCCGAGCAGCCGCATTTACAAGCCGACACCATCTGAAGCGAGTTAGACCGAAGCTGTCCAATCCTTAAGTTGTCCCTCCCGCGGGAGGCGCTAGTCGATACACGACGAGCAAGCCGGGGGATGACGATGGATGGATCAGCGCTCGACACGGGCGTTTATCGGGAACTCGCGCGCGGGACCGTACCCAATCAGCACGTTTTCCTGGACAGTCCTCAGCCAGGGCCGAGCCCATACTACGTGATCTGCAACAGCGTGCCCAAGGCGGGGACGTACCTGCTGGTCGAACTCGTCAAAGCGCTGGGCGGTCATGTCGACGTCGGCTACCACACCTACACGTCATCGATCAGCAAGCTGAATCCGGATGGCTCGCTTGATCAGGGACGCGCGCTTCCGGCGCCGCTCTGGGCGTCCGCCCTCAGGCCCGGTTACTTCTGCGCCTCGCATACCGAGTACTGTCCGTATCTCGAGCAATATCTGCTGGGCCGGCCGGAACACAAGATGCTGTTCATCGTCCGCGATCCTCGCGATATCGTCGTGAGCTGGGTGGACTTCGTCTACCACTCGGCTGCCTACCCGAAGATGCGGAAGTTGAACGCCTACCGACGGATGGCCGGATCGGCGGCCTATCCCGATGATGCCTCGCGAATCACGTCGACCCTCCTCTCGTGGCCAGGATCGGGTATCAGGAATTTCATCAGCTGGCTGGACTCGCCCGCCTGCCTGACCGTGAGGTTCGAAGAGCTTTATGCGGAGCTCGCGGGCGGCGAGATGGCGACGTCGCCGTCTCCGGTCCTGCACCGGATTTGCGACTATCTGGGTCTTCCACGCAAGACGGCCGCGGAGCTCGATGTGCTCGGCCGTGGTCTCACGTCGTCAGGGCGCGATCGGAAGGTCGGCATCTACACCGAGCGCATGATGCCGCAGCATCTCGACCTGCTCCGCAGCGAGGACTTCCAGGAGCTTGTCGTCGAGTTCGGCTATGAGCCGACACCACCGCCCAAGCCCGTGCGAGCGATCGGCCTCGGTACCGCGCGAAGGCTTGCTGGCCGGCTGTCGCGGTCGCTGCGGCGCGCCCTGAGATGACGTCAGGCCGCCGAGGCCGGCGGCAGGGCCAGCACCGAATAGATCGCCTGGGCATCGCGCGACGCCCGCAGCTTCTTGGCGACGTCCTGATCGCGCAGCAGGCGGGCGATCCGCGCCAGGGCCTTCAAATGATCGGCGCCGGCGCCTTCGGGGGCGAGCAGCAGGAAGACGAGATCGACCGGCTGGCCGTCCATGGCCTCGAAATCGATCGGCCGCTCCAGCCTGGCGAACAGGCCGAACAGCTTTTCCAGCTTCGGCAGCTTGCCGTGGGGAATCGCGACGCCATAGCCGACGGCCGTGGTTCCGAGCTTCTCTCGCTGCAGCAGCACCTCGAACACGCTGCGCTCATTCTGCCCGGTCAGCGCAGCCGCACGCGCCGCCAGTTCCTGGAGCGCCTGTTTCTTGCTGATGACCTTCAAAGCCGGCAGGATCGCCTCGGGTGCGACCAGATCGGTAATCGGCATAGGGCGTTCCGAGGTGATTGAACCGTCAGTGTGCGAAATAGGTCGGGACAGACCGGCGTCAAGAAGCTGAGGCGGCAGGCGGGCTTAACCCGTGTCCGATGCGGGGGCTTCTACCCCAACGCAACGGCGGTGCCAACTCCCGCAAGCATGTTCCCCCGGCCTATCCTTAAGATCGCCGAGCGTGGCGGTCTGAAGGCGCCAACGCCCGGCCGCCCGTTTCGCCGCCGTGGCGTGGCGTCGCAAGCCCCGGTCAAGCACCTGACCGGGAACCCGTTTTCGCTCCGCTGACGGGCCGGGTCACCCGTACGATTACGGCTTCACGGCGGGCGGATCGACCCAGCCGATATTCCCGTCGGCGCGACGGTAGATGATGTTCACCCGGCCGCTCGAACCGTGCTGAAACACCATGCAGGGCGCGCCGGAGAGGTCGAGCTCCAGGACGGCTTCCGACACCGACAGGCGCTTCAGCGCCGTGGTGTTCTCGGCGATGATGACGGGATTGTAGCCGGTGATCTCCTCGTCGCCCTCGGCGGGCGCCTCGATCACATAGCTCGGCGCATCCAGCACCTCGCCGTCGAGCCCGGCCAGCGCGGCGTTGGCCGCATGCGTCTTGCGCGCCGAGCGGTCCTTCAACCTGCTCTTGTAGCGTCGCAGCCGCTTTTCGATCATCAGCAGCGCCTGATCGGCGCTGGCATAGGCATCCGCAGCGTTCGATTCGGCCTCGAGCGTGATTCCGGAATCGAGATGCAGGGCGCAATCGGTCTTGAACCCGAAGCCGTCCTTGGAGAGCGTGACGTGGCCGGAATAATTGCCGTCGAAGTATTTGCGTAAGACCTCGTCGGTGCGCTCGCTGACGCGGCCGCGCAGCGTTTCGCTGACGCTGATGCTTTTTCCGGAAATCCGCAGGGTCATGTGTCGCCTCGATTCATGTGAACCGATGACGACACTAAGCCTATTTGGTTAAGGCGCAATCGCGCGGCACGGTCAAACTGACGCGGTATCCCGGGTCCGGTCGGCGCTGGCCGGCGACGACATCGCATGCGCCAGCATGCTCTGCTTGTCCCGTCGGCGCTGTACCGAGGACGGGATCCGCATCGCCTCCCGGTATTTCGCGACCGTGCGGCGCGCGATGTCGATGCCGGCGGCGCGCAGCTTCTCGACGATGGTATCGTCGGAGAGAATTGCGGAGGGATCTTCCGCATCGATCAGCTGCTTGATGTGATGCCGCACCGCTTCCGCGGAATGCGCCTCGCCGCCATCGGCCGAGGCGATCGAGGCGGTGAAGAAGTATTTCAGCTCGAACGTGCCGCGATTGGTCGCCATGTATTTGTTGGCGGTGACGCGCGACACCGTCGATTCGTGCATCTGGATCGCGTCCGCGACGGCCTTGAGATTCAAGGGCCTGAGATGCGCGACGCCATGCGTGAAGAAACCATCCTGCTGGCGCACGATCTCGGTCGCCACTTTCAGGATCGTGCGCGCGCGCTGGTCGAGCGCGCGTACCAGCCACGTCGCGTTCTGCAGGCAGTCGGTGAAGTAGGACTTGTCGCCATCCTTGCGGATCGTCTTCGACAGCTCGGAGTAATAGACCTGGTTCACCAGGACGCGCGGCAGCGTGTCGCTGTTGAGCTCGACCAGCCAGCCGCCGTCCGGACCCGGCCGTACATAGACGTCGGGAACCATAGTCTGCGTGCGCGTGGTGCCGAATTTGAGGCCGGGCTTCGGATCGAGCCGTCGGATCTCGCCGATCATATCGACGAGATCCTCGTCGTCCACGCCGCACAGCTTGCGCAAAGCCGCAAAGTCGCGCTTCGCAAGGAGATCGAGATGCTCGATCAGCGCCTGCATCGCCGGATCGTAGCGGTCGAGCTCGCGCAGCTGGATCGCGAGACATTCGCTCAAATTGCGCGCGCAGATGCCGGGCGGATCGAAAGTCTGCAGCACGCCCAAGACAGCATCGACATCGGCCTGCTCGGCGCCGAGCCGGTCGGCGGCCTGGCCGAGATCGGCCGGCAGATAGCCGGCCTCGTCGACGAGATCGATCAGATATTGGCCGATCATGCGATCGGCCGGCGAGACGAAGGCCACCGCGGCCTGCTCGGCGAGATGATCCGACAGCGTGGTCTCGGCGGCGACGAAGGCTTCGAGATTGTAGTCCTCGTCACCGGAGGCGCCGCCGCCCCATTCGGTGTAGGTCGTCGGCGCGGCGTCCTGCGCATTGCGCGCCGCCGCTTCCGCAGGTTCTTCAGAAAAGACGTTCTCGAGGCCGGAATCGAGCGTCTGTTCGATCTCCGTACGCGTGCCGAGATCGCGGCTCATCCAGTCTTCGGGGGCGCTCTCATAGCTCTCGCCGGCAGAGCTGCCGCCGTCGCCGAAATCCTCGCCACCGGCTTCCCCGCCCTCGGAGAATTCACTGCGCTCGGCCATCTGCTGCTCGCCGGCGACCGGCGCTTCCGGGCCGTCGCTCGCGCGCTCCAGCAGCGGATTGCGCTCCAGTTCCTCTTCAACGAATGTGGAGAGGTCGAGATTGGACAGCTGCAGCAGCTTGATCGCCTGCATCAGCTGCGGCGTCATCACCAGCGACTGTGACTGGCGGAATTCTAATCTCTGCGTCAACGCCATGGGAGCAAGAACATTCCCTTACTGGTCCAATTCTTGCTTATCCTAATCTGCGCGCGATGTACACGGCTTGACGAATAAGAAAAACGGAGTATGGCGCGCCTGACAAGACGAGGTTACCGGCCCTCGGGAGCCGAACGGAAACAGCGTGAATTGCAGCATTTCCGTCGGCTGTCACACCCGCGACAATACCGACGACAAAGCCGACAAAGACCGCGTCCGGTATCCTACAGCCTGAACTCCTCGCCGAGATAGAGCCTTCGCACGTCGGGATCGGCAACGATCTCCTCCGGGCTGCCCTCGGTGAGAATCTGCCCGGCATAGACGATGTAGGCGCGGTCGGTGAGGCCCAGCGTCTCGCGGACGTTATGGTCGGTGATGAGCACGCCGATGCCGCGATTGGTGAGATGGCGCACCAGTTGCTGAATGTCGCCGACCGCGATCGGATCGATGCCGGCGAACGGCTCGTCGAGCAGCATGTAGTTCGGGCGCGTGGCGAGCGCGCGCGCGATCTCGACGCGGCGGCGCTCACCGCCGGACAGCGCGATCGACGGCGACTTGCGCAGCCGCGTGATGGTGAATTCCTCGAGCAGCGCATCGAGCTCGCGCTCGCGCTTCTTGCGCGAGGGCTCGACCACTTCGAGCACGGCGCGGATGTTCTGCTCGACCGTGAGGCCGCGGAAGATCGAGGCCTCCTGCGGCAGATAGCCGATTCCTAGTCGCGCGCGCTGATACATCGGCAGCCGCGTGACGTCGTGGCCGTCGAGCTCGATGGCGCCGCGATCGGCCTTGATCAGCCCGGTGATCATGTAGAACACGGTGGTCTTGCCGGCGCCGTTCGGCCCGAGCAATCCGACCGCCTCGCCGCGGCGGACATAGATCGACACGCCGCGCACGACCTGGCGGCTGCCAAAGCTCTTCTCGATCGAATGCACCGCCAGGAATCCGGGACGGCGCAACAGCTGCACACCGCCGCCCGTACCGTTGCTGCGCGGCTTGGCGGGCACCGGCTGCGAGGCCGGCCGTTTGCGCTGGATCTGCTCGGTGTTCTGCGGCGAGCGCGGATTGATGCGCATCGCCGGCTGCTGCTCGTTACGAGCGGACTCATTGCGGACGGAGTCGGCGAGCGCGGCCAGGGGATCGTCGACCTGCGAGGGATTGAACGGATCGTCCATGGCCGTGATGTCGTCGCGTCGGCGCGCCGAGCCACGCTGGCCGCGCTTGGCGGGACGTCCACGAAACATGCCGAGTAGATCCACCATCCCCGCTTCGCTTACGCCCTTCGAAGCTGCCCGTCACCGGCCGCAGCGCTGGCTCGCCCGCTCACCGCGAGCGAACGCATGTCACCTCACCCGCGGATCACAGGAGCCGCGAGGCCGGCCAAAGCGCGAGCAACGCCCGCGCTCCGGAGTTCATCGTTTGACGGCGAAGTCGCGGTCGCGAGAGCTGGCGACCGATCGCAAGATCGCAATCGTGTCCGGCATCACCCGCCGCGGTCCAGGCAGCGGCGTCGAGATACGCCAACTGTACCGTCCTGCAACAGAATCCGCCGACCGCTAGATAGAGGCGCTTGCGGCAGGGTTCAACTGCAGCCGCGAGCGTTCCGGTAAATAATTGAGATCACTCAGTTTGTGATCACTTGGCTTTAGGATCACTTGGGTTTGCCCGGACCGAGCTGGAGCGGCGGGGCAGACCCGGCGCCCGAGGCTGTCGACGGACCGCATCCGCCGCCGTTGCCCGAGCCTGAGCCCGCATTCGGCAGCAGCACCTGCACGCCGCGGCCGCCGTCGGATTCGACCCGCGACACGCCGGTCGTCATGTCCACGGTCAGGCGGTCGCCGCGCATGACGTTCTTGCACTGGGTCATGACCACGCCGCCCTGCATCGTGATCATGTTGGTCTTGGTGTCGTAGACCGCGGTCTCGCCGGTGACCACCTGGTCCTTCTGGGTCACCTTGACGTCACCGCGCGCCTCCATGCGGCGGATCGCCGAGCTGCCCTCCGGTCCGGGCGCTGCCGCCGGCGCCGCCTTGGCCGGCTTGGCGCCGCCCTGCTGGGCGCCGCCGTCATAGAACACCACCAGGGACTTCGACGTCATGGTGGTGTCGCCCTGCACGACCTTCACATTGCCGGAGAAGGTCGCCTCCTTCTTCTTGTCGCGCATCTCCAATGACGCCGCCTCGATCTGGATCGGCTGGTCGCGGTTCTGCGAGAAGCCCTGGAGAGCATTCTGCTGGCCGGTGATCGAGCTCTGGGCCTGCGACGGAACGGGCAGCGCGAGCAGCGCCAGCACGGCGAAGCCGGCGGCGCGGATGAGGGCGGAGTTGAAACGGCACGGGGTCATTGGATCACTTCGTGTTGCGGGCCGCACGGCCGGCATCGGCGCTCGCGGTCGTAGCCGGGGCGGCATTCACGGTGTCGAGGTTCATCACGACATTGCCCTCGAAGCGGATGACATCGCCATTCTCGGTGATGCGCAGCTTGTCCGCCGACAGGGTGCCGTTGGTGAGCTTGACGTCGACGCGCTCGTCCGAGCTCACGGTGCCCTTGGCCATGTCGACGGAGGCGCGGCTGAGGCGCGCCTCGTAGCCGGTGGAGGTCGTCAGCAGGATGTCCTTCTTCAATTCGAGCTGCTGCTGCTTGGTGTCGAACACGCCGGTGTTGGCCTTGAGCGTCACCGTCGACTGATCCTCCATCAGCACCTTGGCGCGGAGGATGTTGAGCTCGACATGATCGGGGTCGGTGAGGTCCTGCACCGCGCTGTGGGCGACGAGGTCATAGGGCCGCTGGTCCGGCGTAAAGCCGGTGAGATGCGGCGTCTCCATCGTGATCTTCCGCCCGGAGATGACGAGATTGCCGGTCAGGTTGCCGGTGTCGACCTTCATCTTGAACGGATTGAACAGTGCGATGCCGATCACCACAGCCATGGCCACGCCAACCGCCGCCGGCACGGCCACCCGCAGCAGGCGCACGAGCCGGCTGTGGCGCGCCGCCACCGCGAAACGCGCCTGCAGGGTGGGATCGTAGACGGGGTTGTGGACCGAGTTCACCAGGACTCCGACGGGCACGGGATGCGCGCGCAACGGCGCTCATCCTACCATGGGCATGCCGGCCATTGCAGCCTGGAACTGCCGCGAAATCACGACGCAGGACGCCTTGGATCATTAAGAGACATTAATGATCCTGAACGCCCTGCCGACCTCAGGAATGCGCGAAGATGTCCTCCGCCTCGAATCCGCCCAGATCGAGGGTGGCCCGATGCGGCAGGAACGCGAAACAGGCCTGGGCCAGCGCCAGCCGCCCTTCCCGCGCCAGCATCACGTCGAGCTTCTCGCGCAGCGCATGCAGATGCAGCACATCGGAGGCGGCGTAGGCGAGCTGCGGCTCGCTCAGGGTATCGGCGCCCCAATCGCTCGACTGCTGCTGCTTCGACAGATCGACATTGAGCAACTCGCGGACGAGATCCTTCAGCCCATGGCGATCGGTGTAGGTGCGCGCCAGTCGCGAGGCGATCTTGGTGCAATACACGGGCTGCGGCATCACGCCGAACGTATGAAACAGTGTCGCGACGTCGAAGCGCGCGAAGTGGAAGATCTTGGTGACGTCGGGATTGCCGAGCAGCGCCTTGAGGTTCGGCGCGTCGGTGTGCCCCTTGGGGATCTGCACCACGTCGGCCGAGCCGTCGCCGGGCGACAGCTGCACCACGCAGAGACGGTCGCGGTGCGGATTGAGTCCCATCGTCTCGGTGTCGATCGCGACCGACGAGGTGTAGCGGGACAGATCAGGCAGGTCGCCACGGTGCAGGCGGACGGTCATGGATGTCAAAACCTCGGTCGAATCGTGTCGGACGCGACGGGCCGAAGCGACGCCGCAGGAAGCGCTCAGACGCCGGCTGTAGCCCGGCGCCGGTAACCAACCGGCAAACGCGGGCGCCGGACCGCGAAATCTGCCGAGGGAATGCCAGCCCGGCCGCCCCGGCGCAAGGGCCGGACCGGACGCGCACTGCCCGCATCAGACACCCGCCGGCCGCATCGCCGCGGTTGTCCTGCGCGACGACCACCTCCGGCGAGAACAGGCGCGTCCCCCGTTTGCATCGCAGCAAAATCGGCGTCCGTCGATCGATGCAAGTCCTGCATTGATCGATGCCGCCTTTGGCTTGGACAGACAATGCCGGTCCCCCTAGGCACGACGATGGCGCTTGACTTCGCATCTGGAGTGGAGCGACCCAAGGCGGCCTGCAGTATCTGCCCACCAACGACACAATCACAGGAGGAAACCGAGATGAAGACACTGACCGGGATCATTGCGGCCGCCGTGCTGGCGGTGACGTCCCCCCTGGCGATCGCCCGCGACTTCCGCTCCGCCGACGTCCACCCCGCCGACTATCCGACCGTCGAAGCCGTCAAGTTCATGGGCAAGCAGCTCGCGGCCGCGAGCGGCGGCAAGCTCGGCGTCAAGGTGTTCCCGAACGGCGCGCTCGGCTCCGAGAAGGACACGATCGAGCAGCTCAAGATCGGCGCGCTCGACATGATGCGCATCAACTCCTCGCCCCTCAACAATTTCGTGCCCGAGACCGTGGCGCTGTGCCTGCCCTTCGTGTTCCGCGACACCCAGCACATGCGCAACGTGCTCGATGGCCCGATCGGCGACGAGATCCTCGCCGCCATGGAGCCGGCCGGCCTGATCGGCCTGGCCTATTACGACAGCGGCGCGCGCTCGATCTACACGGTCAAGGCGCCGGTCAAGTCGCTCGCCGACCTCAAGGGCCTCAAGATCCGCGTCCAGCAGTCCGATCTCTGGGTCGGCATGATCCAGAGCCTCGGCGCCAACCCGACCCCGATGCCCTATGGCGAGGTCTACACCGCGCTCAAGACCGGCCTGGTCGACGCCGCCGAGAACAACTGGCCGTCTTACGAATCCTCGCGCCATTTCGAGGCCGCCAAGTACTACAACATCACCGAGCACTCGCTCGCGCCGGAAGTCCTCGTGATGTCGAAGAAGGTCTGGGACACGCTCAGCAAGGAAGACCAGGCGATGGTCCGCAAGGCCGCCAAGGAGTCCGTGCCGGTCATGCGCAAGCTGTGGGACGAGCGCGAGCAGGCTTCCCGCAAGATCGTCGAAGCCGCCGGCGTCCAGGTCGTGACGGTCGCCAACAAGCAGGAATTCGTCGATGCGATGAAGCCGGTCTACCAGAAGTTCGCCGGCGACGAGAAGCTCTCGAGCCTCGTCAAGCGCATCCAGGACACGAAGTAAGCGACTTCGACGTCGCGACGTCAAAGTCGCGACGTCAACGACATCGACCAAGAACAACAAACAGACATCCGGCGTCGCCATCAGGCGGCGCCGGAGCAAAGCCAGGGGAGGGACGGGAATGACGGACCCACATGTCGGCGACCACGAGCACGGGGAAGGACGGCCGTCGCGCGGTCCGCTGTCGCGGATCAACGCGATCATCGCGCGGCTCGGCATGTATCTGTCCGTCGCCGGCCTGCTCGTCATCGTCACCATCGTCTTCTACCAGGTGTTCGGCCGCTACGTGCTCAACTCCAGCCCGACCTGGACCGAGAATCTGGCGCTGGTCCTCATTCTCTATGTCACTCTGATCGGCGCCGCCGTCGGCGTCCGCGACGCCGGCCATATCGGGATGGACAGCCTGCTCGTGATGCTGCCGGACTCGACGCGCGAGAAGATCGAGCTCGTGATCCACGTGCTGGTCGCGCTGTTCGGCATCGCCATGGCCTATAACGGCTGGATCCTCGGTGCCTCCGTCGGCACCGTGAAGATCGCCAATCTCGGCCTGCCCGAGCTCGTCCGCTACATCCCGCTGGTCGTGTCCGGACTGCTGATCGTCTCCTTCTCCATCGAGCACATCATCGCCCTGCTGCGCGGTGAAGAGGTCGTCCCGTCATGGAACTGATCATTCTCGGCGCCACCTTCTTCGGCTTCCTCATCCTCGGCGTCCCCGTTGCGTTCGCGATCGGCCTCTCCGCGATCTGCACCATTCTCTACGAAGGCCTGCCGGTCGCCGTGATCTTCCAGCAGATGATGTCGGGGATGAACATCTTCTCGTTCCTCGCCATCCCGTTCTTCGTGTTCAGCGGCGAGCTGATGCTGCATGGCGGCGTCGCCGACAAGATCGTGCAGCTCGCCAAGAACCTCGTGGGCCACATCCGCGGCGGGCTGGGCATGTCCAACGTCGTCGCCTGCACGCTGTTCGGCGGCGTCTCCGGCTCTCCGGTCGCGGACGTCTCGGCGATGGGCGCGGTGATGATCCCGATGATGAAGAAGGAAGGCTTCGACACCGACTACGCCGTCAACGTCACCACCCACGCCTCGCTCGTCGGCGCGCTGATGCCGACCAGCCACAACATGATCATCTATGCGCTCGCCGCCGGCGGCAAGGTGTCGATCGGCGCGCTGATCGCGGCGGGCCTGCTGCCGGCGCTGGTGCTGATGGTCTGCATGCTGGTCGCGGCCTACGCCGTCGCCGTGAAGCGCGGCTATCCCGCCGGCAAGTTTCCCGGCTGGTCGGAAGTGTTCCGCTCGTTCGCCGCGGCGCTGCCCGGCCTGCTGATCGTCGGCATCATCCTCGCGGGCATCCTGTCCGGCGTCTTCACCGCCACGGAGTCCGCCGCCGTTGCGGTCACCTACACGATCCTGCTGACGTTCTTCATCTACCGCACCATGACCTTGCAGAATTTCCTGCGGGCCGCGGCGAAGGCGGTCAAGACCACCGGCGTGGTGCTGCTGCTGATCGGCGTCTCCACGATGTTCCAGTATTTGATGGGACTCTACGAGGTCGCCGATTTCGCCGGCGACCTGATGAACAAGGTGTCGTCGCAGCCCTGGATGATCTTCCTCTTGATCAACATCATCCTGTTCCTGCTCGGCACCTTCATGGACATGGCGGCGACCATCCTGATCTGCACCCCCATCTTCCTGCCGATCGCGATGAAGGCGGGCATGGACCCCGTGCAGTTCGGCATGCTGATGCTGATCAACTGCGCGCTCGGCCTCAACACCCCGCCGGTCGGCACCACGCAATTCGTCGGCTGCGCCATCGGCGGCATCTCGGTCGGCGCCGTCATGCGCACCATCCTGCCGTTCTACGCCGCGCTGATCGCCGCGCTGATGTTCGTGACCTACGTCCCGGCGTTCTCGCTTTGGCTGCCGCGGCTGTTGATGGGGTATAAGGGATAGGTGAAACGCTGTCGCCGGCGTCGGCCGGCGAACCGCGCATGCGATGGTTTGCTGACAGCGACATCCTCACTCTCACCCTCCCACGGAGAGCAGGGCTATCGCATATGGATATTCTAGACCGTCGCAGCAAACGATCTTGCACGTGAGTTACTCCGTCATGCCCGGGCTTGTCCCGGGCATCCACCTCGTTCTCAGCATGCCGGACGACGTGGATGGCCGGGACAAGCCCGGCCATGACGACGCGGAGAGAGACGAGCACATAACCTCGATCGTCATATTCGATGGCCCTGCCCTCCACGGGAGGGTCGCACAACATGCTCTGAGCCGGGACGGCCCGGCTGAGTGACGAAATCGCCGCCGCCCTCACTTCACGCAGGAGCGCGCGACGATGCCGATCTTGCGGCGGTCGCCGGTGAGGTCGAACTGCAGCCCCATCAGCAGCTCGGATCGACCTTGCCGAGCCCGTCATCCGAGAGTTCGATTCGCTTGGCCGCCTGCAGATCCGCCATGGTCGCGCCGACGATCTGGACGGAGGTCTGGGGCCCCTACGGCGCAGCCTCCAGCGCCGCCAGCATGAGCGGAAAACGGCGCTTGCCGGCGTCGCTGATCAGCTCGACCGCGCGCTCCGCCATGATGCCGCGCATCGTCGTCTCGAAATTGCTGTCGTATTTCGAGTTCGGGATCATCGCCAGATAGACATGCGCGGTGTCGCCCTTGCAATACAGGCGATGGCGGAAGCTCGCGAAGGTCGTCCGGCTCACGATCTCGACATAGGCGCCGCCGGCGCCGAACGGATGTGTCCGTGACAACGAACGAGACAATGAGATCGGCTGGCGAACGGCGATCCAGAGCCCGAGCGGGAGAATGCTACCTTCGGCAATCTGAGATCGCAGGGCTCGGCATCGCGGCCGCTCACCCGACAGCGACGCCCGCGTCGAACCTGCACCGTGCTCCCGACACGAATTCGAGTGACGATCGCGGTTCACTGTAACCGCGCGCTTGGAGCGAGGGCCATGAAGCAGCTGATCAGCCAGGTCGAGCACGAGCTGATGCAGGACGACCTGCTCATCCGTGTCGCCTCCGGCCTGTGCGGCGGCATGGTGACGCTGGTCGGCGTACTGCTGCTGGTGGGCTTCGCGGCCCGCGGCGTCGAGCGGTTTCCCGGCGGATGGCCGCTGGCGATGACGGTCGTCATCCTGGCCTTCGTCTTTGGCGTCCCGCTGCTGCTGCGCAGCGTGACCTCGCGCCGCACCGCCCTCGGACGCTTCCTCGTCCGTCACGCCACGCTGGGCGCGCTGCGCCGGCCGGATGATGTCACGCTGTGGATCATGCTGCCGGCGATCGCGCTGACGGTGATGCTGCGCCGGCTGGGCGTCAGCGGCGAGGCGGAGACCGAGTAGTCGGCCATTGCCCTGATCGCGGCAGATTCATGGGTTTGCGATCCGCGTCGGCCGGGTCACGGTCCGGCGCGCGGCGCCCTGCTCTTGATCCACATCCGCATCGCCGACATCACCAGCAGGTCGTTTGCTCGATCGACACCAACGAATATTCAGACGACTATTCCGAGCGTGCCTCCGCCAACCGGCAGCGCTGGCGCGCCATCGTCGAGATGGCAGGGCCCAATGAAGAGGAACTTGCAATGGGCGCAATCGGATTCATCGGTTTGGGCGTTATGGGCGAGCCGATGTGCCGCAATCTCGCTCTCAAGTCCGGCGCCACGGTGCTCGGCTTCGATCGCGCGGATGCGCCGCTGCAGCGATTAGCCCACGTCGGCGTCGTCAGGGCCACGTCGCTCGCGGAGCTGGCGCGCGAGGCCGAATTGATCTTCATGGCGTTGCCGAGCGGCAAGCACGTCCAGGCCGTATGCGACGGCGACGACGGCCTGCTCCGTCACGCCGAAGCGCGTCACACCATCGTGGACCTCGGCACCTCGCCGGTGCAGGCCACCCGCGAGCTGGCGGCGCGTTTCGCCGCCAAGGGCGCCGCCTACGCCGATGCGCCGATCGCCCGCACCCGGCAGGCGGCCGAGGACGGCACCTTGAGCGTGATGGTGGGGGCCGACGCGGCCACGTTCGAGAGGTTGCGGCCGCTGATTGCGATGTTCGCCACCGACATCACCCATTGCGGCGGCGTCGGCGCCGGCCAGGTGGTGAAGATCCTCAACAACATGGTGCTGATGCAGACCGTCGTGGCGCTCGGCGAAGCGCTGGAGACCGCCAAGCGCGCCGGCCTCGATCCCACGCTGCTGTTCGAGACCCTCGCCAAGGGCTCCGCCGACAGCTTCGCGCTGCGCCACCACGGCATGAAGGCGATGCTGCCCGATACATATCCCGAGCGCGCATTCTCGACCGAATATGCGCGCAAGGACATCGGCTATGCCCTCGATCTCGCCCGGTCCGTGCAGATCGACCTGCCCGGCGCGGAGCTTGCGGACCGACGTCTCGGAGAGGCGACCGAGGCGGGGTATGGCGATCTGTACTGGCCGGTGCTGGCGCGCGTGATCGCGGCGTCGCGCGAGGCGTGACCCATCGAGCTTATTGGTCGCTCTCGACCGCGAAGAGCGTCCGTGGCGACGAACTGATAAGAGGCATCCTCTTTCGTCTATAAACCCGCCTCGCCGCATCGCTGGGGCTGATCCAGAGCTCCCTTTGACGGCTTTGATGGAGACAAGCGGAACGGGTCACACGGTATGAATATTCCGCCTCGCGGGGAGGACACCGGCGGTTGGTCCTTCGCTGAACATCTTCTTAAACAATCCTGTACGCAACGAGCGCCCCGCCCCATACTAGCAACCTAAGTTGCTGTAATTATTAAGCTAATTGACAAGATAGTCTCCGAGACATTTCCGCAAGCTCGATCTCTCAGACCTGGGTGCGTTGCGGCTCGGAGGCAACTTGCCATCGTGCGTCGCATCGCCGACAGAGACAGGAGGTCGAGTTGTCGGAAAACAATGCGAAGTATTCAGCCCTGGTCGAGATCGCTAAGTGCAGCGGCGATCTCAAGCGTAACTATGGCGCCAATCGGGGCATGCTGCTGACGTTGCTGCTTGCATATATGACCACGCGGCCCGTACGCGTGATGGGATTGGCATCAGCCATCGTTCTGAGCAGCCCCCTTTGGGCCGCTAAACTCAGCTGGTTCGGTTGGGCCGCCCGCTTGCTGCACAACTGATTCCATCGAAAGACAAGCTACTGACAACTTAGATGGTAGAAAAACTAGAACGGCCCATGCGAGATGCGCGCCCAATTTCCACCTGAGATGATCAAGGATCTTGTCCGGCTTCTGGCATCAGCAACTGCTGAGACCAAGGCCTACGATGTACCCGCACTATGCCGCCGAACGAGTCTTCGTGACGGAAGCGAAGACGAAGCATACTCTAGCAGATTCCGGTATGCGCAAAGCCGCCTCCGTCACCTCCCCTGGTTGGCGGTCGTCCTTACTGATTATCCGGGAGCTGCGGCGTTGTGCAACGCATCGATAGGAGCTGGGTGCGCGCGCATGGCCACCGGCGGGCGGCTGCCGAGAAGCAACAACCCGGCATTAACCGCGGCGTCAACTTGAAGGATGACGCGCTCCGCATGCCGTATGATCAGTCCCAGCCGGAGCCGGGTCGCAGTGCCGCGCTGAACTTCACGTAAGGGGGCTAAAGGCTGCACGACGCGGGAGGCTCATGCGCGGCGCGCGAGGATCACAAGGAAGCGCAAGATATGCTCGATGACGTGTTGAGCGGCTTGATCGGTGGCCTTCTCGCGAAGGGCATGTCGAAGGTGTTTCCACCGCAGGAGAAACACGAGTTGGCTCACGTTCCCTTTGATGCCATCCGGCAGCGGAACAAATGGCTTTATCGCGGTGCAGGAGGCGCCCTTCTTACTTGGTTTTCTCCTGCCGCTGCTGGCTCTCGCGACGGGGAGCGCGAACGCGCCCTGGCGCAACGAATGGCTGTGTGGCGTCCTCTTCGGTCTTCCATTCCTGACCTTCTACGTCCTCTTGGGGGCGATCTGGGCGTTTCGTGGAAGACCACGGCTGCGAGAATTCGTGTTCTATGCCGAGAGAAAGATGGAGACGAACATATTTGTATGCCACACGATGGGCGTACCTATTGCGGTGCTGGGCGTAGCGTCGCTTGTGTTGACGCTCAGCTAGCCGAGAGCAGAATTCTTGCTAATCGGCCGACCTGCGCTTTCCATAGACGTCGCATAGCACGACAGCCATCGACCGATGCCCCGGTCTGGCATCGACAAACATCTCGTCCGCGAGTTGCAGCCGGTTCATGAACTTGACCTGAAAGTCGCTCCAGCTGCCATCGCACCAGGCGCGAAGCAGCAAGGGCCCATTGGTCTGCTCATCTCTCAGCTCGTAACCGAGGGAGTGAGGTTCTACGAGATGGCGTCTGCCTTGATAGACGAAGGCCAATAGTGCTCGCGTCGCGATCGCATCACAGATGATCCTGGTGCTCATGGGCCCTCACGACGAACCAAACGCTCCCTCATCCTGGCATTGCTTTTAGTCCGCATAGCAGCCATCTCCAAATTGCCCGTCGTGCCAGTCTGTCGCAGCATTAGGCCTTGTGTCGTCGGGCAAATCACCTGCACATTTCCGCGCGTCCCTGCTGCCGCATGAGGGGCGTGTCGCGACCGTCACGAGACGTTGGCAGTGGGATGCGATGGGCGTGTGTCGTTGCAGCGTGAGCTAATCGCGCGGACGAACAAGGATGCACGCACGGTCAAGTCGCGCGGTCCTGATATCCCGATGCTGATATCAACCCATGTCGAGGCTTTCGCTTCACATGGGGATGGTGGCCAACAAGCCCGGCGCACCAGGGAGAACGCGAAGCAGCCGTTAAAACCGTTGCGCAGGGAGGGCCGGATGATCCGGCGCGTACCTGTGGTTCCTGCCGCCAGCAGTTTTTCTCGCTGGCGGGCCATGGGTGCAGTCGGCACCCGGCTCTCCCTGCGCCCTCAGTGTTTTGGGGGCGAGACGACAAGCATGGCTCGGGCGCGGAATGCGTCGCGAGGCTGAGGATGTTTGTCCGAGATTCTCCAAGCACAGGGCGCCGTTCGCGATGATGAGAATGATCCGCATGCAAGACGCCGATCGGGATCGCAGACGCGGGGCGCATGGTCGTTGCGCGATTGAGCCAGGCTATCGCCGCGACGACAGTGCGCTCCCCTCCCCCTTGCGGGGAGGGGTCGGGGGTGGGGGTCTCCAGGCGCTGACGCCAATGGTGAGCGCCGTCACTTTCAAAGAACGGAAGCGAGGCGCGCATCATGTGCAGCGGGACTCGTGGACCCCCACCCCCGACCCCTCCCCGCAAGGGGGAGGGGAGCAGACCGTCGGCGCGGCGAGATCGAGAACTGCAACGAGATGGTGCAACGAGATGGATGTCATGCCTCGAATGGAGCTTACGGCGAAAGCCGCCAGTGCGCGACGAAGCGTCTGCGACCCACGCAATGCGTGGACCGGCGACTTCGGCAGCGACAGCGATATCAGGGGAAATTCACAAGCGGAGCTTCAGCTCGGCGGCGCCACGCGGAGCTCGAAGAGCGAAGCGTGGTGCCCAGGAAAGGACTCGAACCTTCACGGCCGTTAAGCCACTGGCACCTGAAGCCAGCGCGTCTACCAATTCCGCCACCTGGGCATGTGGAGGCGGTGTGTACGGATCGAACGGCGGCTTGTCAAACCACTCCGAGCCCAAGATGACAATTTTTCTCACCCCAGGCGCAAAAACACGGCTCCCTTTTCCGCGATGCGGGCGATGGGCTATACAGCGGTCCAAGATGGCGGGCCGCGGGGTGCGAATCGCCGCTGACAGGCTTCTCGTCCGGGGCGGATCGACCGCCCGGCTATCCCAGGAATGATCCCAATGGCATCGAATCTGGACACCCTCGTCACCGTGTTCGGCGGCTCCGGCTTCGTCGGCCGCAACGTGGTCCGGGCGCTGGCCAAGCGCGACTACCGCATCCGCGTCGCGGTGCGCCGGCCGGAGCTCGCCGGCCATCTGCAGCCGCTCGGCCGCGTCGGCCAGATCCACACCGTGCAGGCCAATCTGCGCTATCCCGACTCGGTCGCGGCGGCGCTGCGCGACAGCCATGTCGCGATCAACCTCGTCGGCATCCTGACCGAGAGCGGCGCGCAGACCTTCAACGCGGTGCAGGCCGAAGGCGCCGCCACCGTGGCGAAGGCCGCGGCGGCCGCCGGCGCCCGCCTGGTGCACGTCTCGGCGATCGGCGCCGATGCCGAGTCGGCCTCGAGCTACGCGCGCGCCAAGGCCGCCGGCGAAGCCGCCGCGCTGGCCGCGGTGCCGGAGGCCGTGATCATGCGGCCGTCGGTGGTGTTCGGCCCCGAGGACCAGTTCACCAACCGCTTCGCGGGACTCGCCCGCATCGCGCCATTCCTGCCGCTGGTCGGCGGCGGCGAGACCAAGATGCAGCCGGTCTATGTCGGCGACGTCGCGAATGCCGTGGCCGACGCTGTCGACGGCAAGGCGCAGGCCGGCGCAACCTATGAGCTTGGCGGACCGGAGGTGCTGAGCTTCCGCGAGATCCTCAAGATCATCCTCGACATCACCGACCGCGATCGCATGCTGCTGCCGCTGCCGTTCGGTCTGGCGAAGCTGCAGGCCGCGTTCCTGCAGTTCGCGCCGGGCCCGCTGAAGCTGACGCCGGACCAGGTCGAGCTGCTGCGCCATGACAACGTGGTGTCGGAGGCCGCGAAGGCGGCGGGGCTCACGTTGCAGGGCCTGGGCATCACGCCGGATTCGCTGGAGGCCGTCGGCCCGCAATATCTCTGGCGCTTCCGCCCGGCGGGTCAGTTTCAGCGCAAGAATGCGTGAGGGGCACATCTGTTAACCGCCGTCATTGCGAGCGTAGCGAAGCAATCCAGGGCGTCACGCGCGACTCTGGATTGCTTCGCTTCGCTCGCAATGACGAGTGGATAGAGCTGGGGCCTGACTACTTCCCGAGCGCCAGCGCGATCAGACCGAGGGTGCCGACGATGACGCGCCACCAGGCGAACAGCACGAAGCCGTGGCGGGTGACGTAGCCGAGGAAAGCCTTCACCACGATCATCGCGGTGATGAAGGAGACGACGAAGCCGATCGCGATGAGGCCGAGATGATCGGACGTCATCTCGGCGCGGCTCTTGTAGAAGTCGTAGACGAAGGCGCCGACCATGGTCGGGATCGCCAGGAAGAAGGAGAACTCCGCGGCCGAGCGCTTGTCGCCGCCGAGCAGCATCGCCGCCACGATAGTGGCGCCGGAGCGCGACACGCCGGGGATCATCGCCATGCACTGCGCGACGCCGATCCAGAGATACATCAGCAGCGGATAGCGCGTGGCGTCATGCTCCCGCGGCTTCAGGTCGATCTGGTCGACCCACAGCAGGATGGCGCCGCCGACGATCAGCGAGAAGCAGACGACCCAGGGGTCGAACAGGAGCGCCTTGATGTATTTGCCGGCGATGAGTCCGATGATGACGGCGGGCAGGAAGGCGATCAGCACGCCGATGATGAAGCGGCGGTCGTCGGGGTTGGTAAGGGCGCCCACGGCGACGCGCGACAGCTTGAAGAAGTACAGCGCGACGATCGCAAGGATGGCGCCGAGCTGGATGAGAATCGCAAAGCTCTTCCAGAAGCCCTCGTCGCCGAGGCCGAAGAAGCGCTCCGCGAGCAGCAGATGGCCGGTCGAGGAGACCGGGAGGAATTCGGTGACGCCTTCGATGATCCCGAGAATCACCGCCCGCAGCGTGTCTGACATCATTGATCCGATCCAACCTTGCCGGCAAAACGCCGCCCTTCTCGCCTATTCGGCCCACGCCCGCAATTGCAAAAAGCGCTGCGAGCGGCCACATCGGATGAATGAACCGGTGCGTGATCGGACATACGAATCAAGAGGACGCACGGCCGGGCGGCGGATCTGGCGCGTTGTTCCCCGGAGCGTCGTTTCCAGCATGCCGGCCCGCAGCCCTACTGCTTACACTTTCGCCGACCATGCGCTAATGGTCCGATTCGCGAGGGCCACCGCCCGGCGGTATCGGGACGATGCATCGGCGCAAGCCGGTGGTTGATCGTTCGTTAAGCGCAGTGGCTGCGGAATCGTCGAAAGGCTTCATGTACACGCTCTACCACCATCCCTTCTGCCCGCATTCGCGTTTCGTCCGCCTGGTGCTCGGCGAATACGGGCTCGATCTGCGCCTGGTGGAGGAACGCGCCTGGGAGCGTCGCGAGGCGTTCCTCGTGCTCAATCCGGCGGCCACGACGCCGGTGCTGTCGGTCGACGATATGCCGCCGGTGCCCGGCGTCGGCGTGATCGCCGAATTCCTCGACGAGACCTGCGGGCCGGAGGCGGGCGACCGCCGGCTGATGCCATCATCGCCGGCCGAGCGCGTCGAGGTGCGCCGTCTCATGGACTGGTTCAACACCAAGTTCTTCGAGGAGGCCTCGAACCTGCTGGTCACGGAGCGCATCTACAAGCGCTTCATGAGCGAGGAGGATGGCGGCGGACCGCCGTCGACCGACGTGATTCGCGCCGCCAAGACCAATGTGCGCTATCACCTCGCCTATATCGGCTGGCTGGCGCAGCGGCGTAACTTTTTGGCCGGCGACCGCCTGACCTATGCCGACCTCGCCGCCGCCGCGCATCTCTCCGCGATCGACTATCTCGGCGACGTGCCATGGATCGAGGACGACGCCGCGAAGGCGTGGTACGCGCGGGTGAAGTCGCGGCCGTCGTTCCGGCCGCTGCTGTCCGACTGGCTGGCCGGCGTGCCGGCGTCGCGGACCTACGTGGATCTCGACTTCTGAGCGCCAACGCGCCAGACGCCCTCAAGGCAGCGCTGGCAGCCGAGGCGCTGAAGCTCGGCTTCGATGCCATCGGCATCACCGCGCCGATGGTGAGCCCTGAGCGAATCGCCGCCTTCGAGCGCTTCCTCGCCGAGGGCCGGCACGGCGACATGGACTGGCTCGCCCGCGAGCCGTCGCGGCGCACCGATCCAAGGACGCTGTGGAGCGAGGTCCGCAGCGTCATCATGCTCGGCGTGAATTACGGGCCCGATGAGGATCCGCGCGCCATTCTCGCCCAGCGCAGCCGCGCCGCGATCTCCGTCTATGCCCGCGGCGACGACTATCACGACGTCATCAAGAAGAACCTCAAGACGCTGGCGCGCTGGCTGGTCGCCAGCACAGGTGGCGACGTGAAGGTGTTCGTCGATACCGCCGCCGTGATGGAGAAGCCGCTGGCGGAAGCGGCGGGCCTGGGCTGGCAGGGCAAGCACACCAACCTGGTGTCATCAGGCTTCGGCTCCTGGCTGTTCCTCGGCGCGATCTACACCACGCTCGCGCTGCCGATGGACACGCCGGAGCGCGATCATTGCGGCTCGTGCCGGGCCTGCCTCGACAGCTGTCCCACCGCGGCGTTCCCGGCGCCCTACAGCCTCGATGCACGGCGGTGCATCTCGTATCTGACCATCGAGAACAAGGGGCCGATCCCGCGCGAGTTCCGCAAGGCGATGGGCAACCGCGTCTATGGCTGCGACGACTGCCTCGCCGCCTGTCCCTGGAACAAGTTCGCGCAGGAGGGGCGCGAAGCGAAGCTGGCGGCGCGAGACGCGCTACGCGCGCCTGAGCTGGCCGAGTTGGCTGGCCTCGACGACGCCGCCTTCCGCGCACTGTTCACGAAGTCGCCGATCAAGCGCATCGGCCGCGACCGCTTCCTGCGCAACGTGCTGATCGCGATCGGCAACTCCGGTGATGCCGCGCTGATCCCGGGGGCCGAACGGCTCGCCCGTGATCCGAATCCACTGGTGCGGGGCGCGGCGGCCTGGGCGCTCGGAGAACTGCTCGACCCGCAGACCTTCACGAAAACGGCCGAGGCCGCGCTCGCCACCGAAACCGACGACAGCGTCCGCGCGGAGTGGCAAACCCGATGCTGACGCGGCCAGCCTCAACCCATCTCGCCGACGGCGGCCAGCATCCGCGCGATGTCCTGCGGCCGCGACAGCCGGTGGTCACCGTCCTGGATCATGGTCAGCACGACGTCCTCCGCCGGCAGCCGGTGCGCCAACGCGAAGGCGTGCTGCCAGGGCACGTCGGGATCCTGCGCGCCCTGCAGGATGCGGACGGGGCAACCGACATTGATCGCGGAGCCCAGCAGGAGATGGTTCCGGCCGTCCTCGATCAACGCCCGCGTGATCGGATAGGGCTCGCCATATTCCGACGGACGCATCCAGACGCCGTTGGTCTCGATCTCCCGGCGGATATCAGCCGAAAAACCCTTCCACATCAGCTCCTCGGTGAAATCGGGCGCCGGCGCGATCAGCACCAGACCCGCCAGCGAAGCCTCGCCGGGCTGCTTCAGCAGTTCGCGCGCCAGCAGCAGCGCCATCCAGCCGCCCATCGACGAGCCGATGACCACCTGCGGCCCGCGGCAGAACTGCCGGAACACGGCCACGCTCTCCTCGAGCCAGCGGCCGATGGTGCCGTCGACGAAGCGCCCGCCGGATTCGCCGTGGCCGGAATAGTCGAACCGGACGCAGGCGCGGCCGCGCTCGACCGCCCAGGCCTCGAGCGCCACCGCCTTGGTGCCCTTCATGTCGGAATTGAAGCCGCCGAGCCAGAACAGCCCCGGCGCAGTCCCCGGGCGGGCCCGTACAGCGATCTGGCGTCCGGCATCGCCGGCGCCGACAGAGATGAAGGCTGGGAGGTCGGTCGATTCGAGTGGTTGGTTCATGGATCGTTACCCAATGGCGGACGTTGTGTGGGGGAGCCGGCCGTGTCCGTCAATCGGCTTGGAGCGACGCTGCCGCTTGCGAAAGCGTGTTGCGCACTCTATGTCCGCGGGCGGAACCACAAGGCTGGACCCGCGCGTTCGCGCGCCCGCCTGGCCAGTTGGTCTCCTTTGGGGGAATACGCCGCCACGCCGACATCCTGCGCGTGCGACGCAAGTGCCGCAATTGCCGGGCGGAATTTCGACGCACCGGGCCTGCGCGACCTTGCCCGCAAAGGCATCTTCCTTCAAACTAGCCGCCTTCTTCCACAACCTTGGAGAACTACCCATTCGCCGCCCTAATCGAGCCCCGCCCGCTGCCGTCAAAGACGGGCCGCGCACCAATGATGAGATTCGCAATGCGCAGATCCAGCTGATCGATGCCGAAGGCACCAACCGTGGTGTCGTCGAGACCGTTGTCGCGATCAAGATGGCGGCCGAGGCCGGCATGGACCTGGTCGAGATTTCGCCGAACAATTCGCCTCCCGTCTGTAAGATCATGGACTACGGGAAGTACAAATATTCGGCGCAGAAGAAGGCCGCCGAGGCCCGCAAGAAGCAGAAGGTCGTCGAGATCAAGGAGATCAAGCTCCGCCCGATGATCGATGACCACGACTACGACGTGAAGATGCGGGCGATGCAGCGCTTCTTCGAAGAGGGCGACAAGGTCAAGATCACCCTGCGCTATCGCGGCCGCGAAATGGCGCACCAGGAGATCGGCACCAAGCTGCTCGACAAGGTGAAGTCCGACGTGGCGGCGTTCGCCAAGGTCGAACAGGACGCCAAGTTCGAGGGCCGTCAGGTCGTCATGGTTCTGGCCCCGCGCTGAGAGGCGAGAGACGACGCTTCAAACCGGGCCCGCCACGCGTTGGCGGGCTTTTCTCTTGAGGGGACCGATCACGGCCGTTCTTTTGGACGGTATCAGGACCGCGTCGCCTGCCACCGCCCGCTGCAGGTCCCGGCCGAGCCTTTCCCGCTCCACCGGCCGAACCCTGAGGTCGCGCCCAACCGCCCGTTACCGCTGGCCGACGAGCCGCCCTGCGAGACCCGCACCGTGACGGCACCGCCGCGGCCGACCGTGCCGGTGATGTTGGCGGAGCCGGCCGAGGTCACCCGCCCGCCGCTGATCTGCACCGGGAAGCTGTAGCCCTGATCGCAACTGCCGGCCTCGGTGATGATCAGGACGGTCCAGGGACCATCGAACCCGGCGGCTTGCGCCGGGGCGGAAGACGAGAATGCAGCCGCGGCCAGGACAGCGGCGACGGCAGCGGGACGAACGATGCGGACCATGGCGGACCTCGGCTTGGTTAACGAAAGCTGATCATGGGTCGGAATAGCTGATTCCATGGTTCGACGTTGCCAAGTTCGATCGTCTCTGGCATAAGCGCGGCCTTCGTCGCCCGGCTGATCAAGGGCTGCCGTGGCGATGTCCCTGTGCGGGTGGGTCCTCGTTTGGACCCGAAACCTGAGCACAACCAACGCTCTAACGAGCATTTTCGCCGGATGGCGCCGCTTTCGCGGGCGGCTTGCCGTTGGCATCAAGGAGAGCCAAATGCCCAAGCTGAAGACCAAATCCGGCGCTAAAAAGCGCTTCAAGGTGACGGGGACCGGCAAGGTCATGCACGCTCAGCGCGGTAAGCGCCACGGCATGATCAAGCGGACCAAGAAGCAGATCCGGCAGCTGCGCGGCACCCGCGTGCTGTTCAAGACCGACGGCGACAACGTCAAGAAGTACTTCTTGCCGAACGCCTGACCGGCCTCTCGCTTCCGAACCCGGCCGCGCGCGACGCGGCTCGTCATCACCTCTGAACAAGGATTTCCGTCATGTCTCGCGTCAAACGCGGTGTGACCGCCCACGCCAAGCACAAGAAGGTCTACAAGGCCGCCAAGGGTTTCTACGGCCGCCGCAAGAACACCATCCGCGCCGCCAAGGCCGCTGTCGAGAAGGCCGGCCAGTATGCGTTCCGCGATCGCAAGCGCAAGAAGCGCACCTTCCGCGCGCTCTGGATCCAGCGCCTGAACGCCGCCGTGCGTCCATTCGAGCTGACCTACAGCCGATTTATCGACGGCCTGTCCAAGTCCGGCATCACCGTCGACCGCAAGGTGCTGTCGGATCTCGCGATCAACGAGCCCGCCGCGTTCGAGGCGATCGTTGTGAAGGCCAAGGCGGCGCTCGCCGCCTGATCGCCTCCGCCTCGCGAAGGACTATGCAAAGCGGCCGACGCTCTCGGCCGCTTTTTGCTGTCCGGTGCCATCGCTGCTTTCGCTTGACCCCTGTCGCCGTCGCGGCGACAACCCAGCCGCCTTTTGTCCGCGGAGATTTTGCCCGTGTCCGACCTCGCCTCGCTCGAAACCTCGATCCTCGACCAGATCGCCGCCGCCGGCGATGAAGCCGCGCTGGAGGCCGTGCGCGTCGCCGCCCTCGGCAAGAAGGGCTCGATCTCGGCGCTGCTCGCCACGCTCGGCAAGATGTCCCCGGACGAGCGCAAGACTCAAGGTGCTGCCATCAACCTCGCCAAGGACAAGGTCACGCAGGCGCTCTCCGCGCGCCGCGACGTGCTGAAGGCTGCCGCCCTCGATGCGCGCCTCGCCGCCGAGACCATCGACGTCACCCTGCCGCTGCAGGATACGCCGGCCGACAGCGGCCGCATTCATCCGCTCAGCCAGGTGATGGACGAGCTGACCACGATCTTCGCCGATATGGGCTTCTCGATCGCGGAAGGCCCCGATGTCGAGACCGACGACTACAACTTCACCAAGCTGAACTTCCCGGAAGGGCATCCGGCGCGCGAGATGCACGACACCTTCTTCTTTAACCCGAAGGAGGACGGCTCGCGCATGCTGCTGCGGACCCATACCTCGCCGGTGCAGGTTCGGACGATGCTGACCCAGAAGCCGCCGATCCGCGTGATCTGCCCGGGCCGCACCTACCGGATCGACTCGGACGCGACCCACACGCCGCAATTCCATCAGGTCGAGGGCCTCGTCATCGACAAGGGCTCGCATCTCGGCCACCTCAAATGGATCCTGCACGAGTTCTGCAAGGCGTTCTTCGAGGTCGACCACATCAACATGAAATTCCGGCCGTCGTTCTTCCCATTCACCGAGCCGTCGCTCGAGGTCGACATCCAGTGCCGCCGCGACAAGGGCGAGATCCGCTTCGGCGAGGGCGAGGACTGGCTGGAGATTCTCGGTTGCGGCATGGTGCATCCGAACGTGCTGCGCGCCTGCGGCATCGATCCCGACGAGTACCAGGGTTTTGCCTGGGGCATGGGCATCGACCGCATCGCGATGCTGAAATACGGCATGAGCGATTTGCGCCAGCTGTTCGAAGGCGACGTCCGCTGGCTGTCCCACTACGGCTTCAAGCCGCTGGAGGTGCCGACCCTCGCGGGAGGATTGAGCACGTGATGAGCCTCGCCCTCTCCCAGCAGACGGTCGAGCTCCCTCTCCCGCTTGCGGGGGAGGGCTGGGGTGGGGGTGTCTCCGCGCAGGAGGTCTCGATGGACGACGAGAAGCCGGCCTGGAAAGTCCCCTCACGGCTTCGATCCAATGCACGAGCACTCCGCCAAAACTCGACCGACGCCGAGCGCATCCTCTGGTCGGAGCTACGCGGTCACCGTCTCCTCGGCGTCGGCTTCCGCCGCCAGGTCCCGATCGACCGCTACATCGCCGACTTCGTCTGCCACGCCGCTCATCTCGTCATCGAACTCGACGGCGGCCAGCATTTCTCAAATGAAGCCGAGCAGCGCGATGCCGCGCGCTCGGCTGTGATCGAGGCGAAAGGCTTTCAGATCCTGCGCTTCGCCAACAACGACGTGCTGGCCAATCGGGCCGGCGTTCTTGACACCATTGCCGCTGCCGTTGCGGCGAGAGCCCCCACCCTAACCCTCCCCCGCAAGCGGGGGAGGGAACAGGACTGAGTCCGCGGAAACAGAGCCATGAAATTCACGCTGTCCTGGCTGAAGGACCATCTCGACACCGATGAGCCGGTGGAGAAGCTCGCCGACAAGCTCACGATGATCGGCCTCGAGGTCGAGCATCTCGAGGACAAGGCGAAGCTGCTCGCGCCGTATAAAATCGCGCGCGTCGTCTCCGCCGAGCAGCATCCGAATGCGGACCGGCTGCGCGTCTGCATGGTCGACACCGGCGACGGTAGCGCGCCGGTGCAGGTCGTCTGCGGCGCGCCGAATGCACGCGCGGGGCTGGTGTCGGTGTTCTCGCCGCCGGGCACCTACATTCCCGGCAAGAACATCACGCTGTCGGTCGGCACCATCCGAGGCGTCGAGAGCCGCGGCATGCTGTGCTCGGCGGCCGAACTGCAGATCTCCGACGATCACGACGGCATCATGGAGCTGCCGGCGGATGCGCCGATCGGCAAGCCCTACGCGGAATGGGCGGGCCTCGGCGATCCCATGATCGAGATCAACCTGACGCCGAATCGCCAGGACTGCACCGGGGTTCACGGCATCGCGCGCGATCTCGCCGCCGCCGACATGGGCAAGCTGAAAGATCCCGCCATCAAGCCGATCAAGGGCGAATTCCCCTGCCCCGTGAAGGTCGCGGTGGAGGACGAGAAGCTGTGTCCGGGCTTCGCGCTGCGGCTGGTGCGTGGCGTCAAGAACGGTCCGTCGCCGAAATGGCTGCAGCAGCGGCTGACCTCGATCGGGCTGCGCCCGATCAACGCGCTGGTCGACATCACCAACTACATGACATTCGACCGCGCGCGGCCGCTGCACGTGTTCGACGCCAAGAAGGTCAAGGGCAATCTGGTCGTCCGCCGCGCCCGCGATGGCGAGACCCTGCTGGCGCTCGACGGCCGCACCTACACGCTCGAGAATTCGATGTGCGTGATCGCCGACGACGCCGGCGTCGAGTCGCTCGCCGGCATCATGGGCGGCGAGGCGTCGGGCTGCGACGAAGGCACCACTGACGTGCTGATCGAATCGGCGCTGTGGAACGAGATCAACATCGCCCAGACCGGCCGCAAGCTCGGCATCAATTCTGACGCGCGCTACCGCTTCGAGCGCGGCGTCGATCCGGCCTTCATGGTGCCGGGCCTGGAAATGGCGACCAAGCTGGTGCTCGAGCTCTGCGGCGGCACGCCGTCCGACAACGTCGTCGTCGGCAACGCCTATGGCGACGACCGCATCATCGACTTCCCCGTCACCGAGGTGAAGCGCCTCGCAGGCATCGAGGTGCCCTTCCCGGAGATGCGCCGCATCCTGACGCATCTCGGCTTCACCTTGGCCGGCACCGGCCCGGTCGTGAAGGTCGCGGTGCCCTCGTGGCGCAGCGACGTCCATGGCAAGGCGGACATCGTCGAGGAAATCGTCCGCATCGTCGGAGTCGACAAGGTGCCGATGACGCCGTTCGAGCGCGGCGATGCGCCGCGCAAGCCGGTGCTGACGCCGCTGCAACTGCGCACCCGCCGCGCCAAGCGCGCGCTGGCGGCGCGCGGCATGGTCGAGGCCGTCACCTGGTCGTTCATCTCCAAGCCGGCCGCCGAGCTGTTCGGCGGCGGCAAGCCCGAGCTCGCGCTCGCCAATCCGATCGCGTCCGACCTGTCCGACATGCGCCCGAGCCTGCTGCCCGGCCTGATCGCCACCGTGCAGGCCAACGCCGATCGCGGCTTCGGTGATGCCGCGATCTTCGAAGTCGGACAGATATTCAAGGGCGACCGTCCGGAGGATCAGTTCGTCGCCGCCAGCGGCATCCGCCGTGGCATCGCCTCGTCGAAGGGTCTCGGCCGGCACTGGACGGGTTCGCAGCCGGCCAACGCCTATGATGCCAAAGCTGATGCCCTCGCCGTGCTCGCGGCCGCCGGCGCGCCGATGGCCTCGGTGCAGATCGTCGCCGGCGGACCTGCCTGGATGCATCCGGGACGCTCCGGCACGATCCAGATGGGACCGCAGAACGTGCTCGGACATTTCGGCGAGCTGCATCCGCGCACGCTGGAAGTGCTCAAGGCCGACGGTCCACTGGTTGCGTTCGAGGTCATCCTCGATCGCGTCCCGGCTGCCAAGGCAAAGCCCACTCGCGCCAAGCCGGTGCTGGAGCTCTCCGCGTTCCAGCCGGTGTCGCGTGACTTCGCCTTCATCGTCGATCGCAAGGTCAAGGCCGGCGACATCGTGAAGGCAGCGCAGGGCGTCGACAAGAAGCTGATCACCGACGTCACCGTCTTCGACATCTACGAGGGCAAGGGCATCGAGGACGGCAAGAAGTCGGTCGCGATCGCCGTCACCCTGCAGCCGCGCGACAAGACCATGACGGATGAAGAGATCGACGCCGTCGCGGCCAAGATCACCGCCGACGTGGCCAAGAAGACCGGCGGCACGTTGCGCGGATGAGCCTCTCCGGGCTCATCCCTGCCGAACTCAGCCTGTTCGCGACGATCGCTCTGGCGGTCGTTGCCTTCATCGCAGCGACCGCGCGCGGCTTCTCCGGCTTCGGCGCGGCGCTCATCTTCATGCCGCTGGCCAGCAGCTTTGCCGCGCCACGGCTCGTCGCGCCGCTGCTGCTGGTGATCGACTTCGTGGCGATGGCGCCGACGGTGCCCAACGCCTGGCGCGATGCCGACCGCAAGGCGACGGCGGTGATCGTTGCCGGCGCGCTGGTCGGGGTGCCTCTCGGCACCTATTTCCTTTCCCGGCTCGATCCCGTGACCGTGCGCTGGATCATCACGAGCTTCGTCGTCGCACTCCTTGCCCTGCTGATCTCCGGCTGGCGCTATCGCGGCAAGGACTACACGGCGCTGTCGGTCGCGGTCGGCGCCGTGTCCGGCTTCTGTAGCGGCGTGGCGCAGACCGGTGGGCCGCCGATCGTCGGCTACTGGCTGGGACGCCCGATCGAGCCGAAGGTCGCGCGGGCGAACATCGTGCTGTTCTTCGGTGCCTCTGACGGCTTCGCGATGGTCAGCTACGCCGCCAGCAGCCTGATCACCTGGGACTCGCTCAAACTCTCCTTGCTCATCGGGCCGGTCTACGCGATCGGCGTCGCTTTCGGCGCCTCACTGTTCGGCCGCGCCAGCGAACGCGTGTTCCGCATCATCTGCTATGCGCTGATCGCGATCGCCGTGATCTTCGGGCTTCCGGCCCTCGACGGCGTGCTCGGCCGGGGATAGCCTCCGCGCAACGAGACCAGCGGGAGGACGCCATGATCAATCGTCGAACGATGCTGTCGCTTGCGTTGGGCTCAGCCGGGGCCATCGCGGCGCCATCGGTGTTCGCGCAAGGCGCCAAGGCCGGAACACGCATCGTATTCCTCGGCACCAAGGGCGGGCCGCGCGTCGGTGTCGGCGCCTCGAACCCCGCCAATCTCGTCGTCGTCAACGGCACGCCGTTTGTCATCGATTGCGGCATGGGAGTCAGCCGACAGCTCGTCAGCGCCGGCGTGCCGATCCCGTCGATCAAATACATCCTGATCAGCCACCATCATTCCGATCACAATCTGGAATACGGCAACCTTTTCTACAACGCCTGGGCCGCAGGGCTGTCAACGCCGATCCAGTCGTTCGGGCCGAAAGGCCTGCAGGCGATGACGCGGAGCTTCTGGGAGACCAACAAGTTCGACGTCGACACCCGCATCGATGACGAGGGCCGGCCAGATCCGAGGCCGCTGCTGATTGCCAAGGATATCGATTCTGACGGCGTCGTCGTGAAGACGGCCGACGTGACGGTGACCGCGTTCCGCACGCCGCATCCGCCGATCACCGATAATTTCGCCTACAAGTTCGATACGCCGGACGGCACCATCGTGTTCTCCAGCGACACCGCCTACAACCCGAAGCTTGCGGAGTTCGCCAAGGGCGCTGACGTGCTGGTGCACGAATGTCTCTACGTGCCGGCGGTCGATCGTCTCGTCCTCAAGACCAAGAACGGATCGACGTTGAAGAAGCATCTGCTGGAAAGCCACACCACGACGGAGGACGTGGGCCGCGTCGCGGCTGCGGCCGGTGTGAAGGTGCTTGTGCTCAGTCACTTCGTGCCGGGCGACGATCCCGAGGTGACCGACGAGGATTGGACCCGCGACGTCAAGAAGAACTACACGGGCCGCATCGTCGTCGCGAAGGATCTGATGGAGCTGAAGCTGCCGGTGTAGTTGACTTTGGAACTACAAATTTCTCAATCGAAGCACGGCTCAAGATGCCGGTGCGATGGTCATGAATGCGCCCTCTCCCCTTGTGGGAGAGGGCATGGACGGCCTATCCGCGAATGCGGTTGGGTGAGGGGTACTCTCAGCCAGTGACATTCGCGGTGAGATACCCCTCACCCAACCGAGCCTGCTGAACTTTCCTACATGCCCTCTCTCACAAGGGGAGAGGGCACAGTCAATCCCACCGCATCTTGTTGCGATCTTAGCGATGCGTTCGAGATCAATCCTCCGGCGAGGCCGACCGCACCTTGCGACGACGACCACGCTGGCGCTCGCTCGTCGGCTCCGGCTCGGGATCCTTCAACGCACCGATGCGGCGAAGCGCGGCTTCCGCGGCGCGCTCGCCGGACTCCCAGGCGCCATCGACCGTGCCCCACAGCGTCTCATGCGTCGCTTCACCAGCGAGAAACAACGGTCCCAGCGGCTCGCCGAGGATCTTGCGCGCGCCCTGGCCACTGGGTGCGGCCGCGGACATCGCCCCAAGCACGCCCGGCACCTGATTCCAGCGGGTGGCCGACGACGACTTCACTGCGGCGGCCGCTTCGCTACCGAACAGCTTGCCGATCCACTCCTTGCCGAAAGCGGTCATCGCCGCCTCGCCCTGCGCGGAGAGATCCCGGCCGAAGCTGCCGGCAACGTCGACGGTGCACAGTGAGGAGCCGCCGATATTGGCGAGCAACAGACCGGTGCGGTTCGAATTGCTCTGCTCGACGATGACCTCGTCGCGTGACAGGCCGAGCGGATTGCCGGATAGCATCAGTGCGATGTGATCGAGGCTGCCCAGGCTCAGCTTCGCGGCGGCGTCGAGCTGTCGCTTCGGCAGTTCCGGAGCAAACTTGATGGCGCCCGATGCGAGCACGTTGGTCGACACCGTGAGAATGACGGCACGCGTCGCAATGCGGCCGGCCGGGGTTTCCACGGCCACGTCACGGTTGCCCCACACAATCCGCGTGGCCGGCGTCGCCAGCGCCACCGGCAGGGACTCGCCAAGCTTGCTGACGAGCGTGCCCAGCCCCTGGCGGCAAGCGAGCGGCGCGCTGCGATCCTGGCCGCGGGCCTTGTCGATTGCGGAGAGATCGGCGAGGTCCTTGCCGGTGGCGCTGGCGCCGAGCACGAAGGCGGTTGTCCCGGCCCAGTCGCCGAGATCCTTGGGCAAAGCTGCGGCGCAGGAGGTGTCGAGCTTGCCGCGAGAGGCCTCGTCGATGGCGCGGTTGGCGCGAACGAGGCCGGCGAGGAACTGCTCGGTTTCACCCGGCCGCGCATTGCGCCGACCGACGCGGATCTTCTGGCCGACCGGCGCGGCGATCACGTCGAGACCGACGCCGCGGGCCAGCTTGCCGATCGCATTCGTCTCGGCATTAAGCAGCCAGCGCGCGCCGCGGTCGAACGGCACGCCGAAAGTGGCAGCATCCGTGCTGCAGCGGCCGCCGATCTGCAACGCCGCTTCGAGCAGCACGACCTTGCGATTGGCGGCCGCGATGCGGCGCGCCGCGGCAATGCCTGCCGCGCCCGCCCCGATCACGACGATGTCAGCATCGCGCGGAACCGCGGCTCGGCCCGAGCGGCTGAAGACGGGCAGCGCGGCCAGCGCCGCGGAAGCGGTCAGGAAGCCGCGGCGCGTAAAGCTCATGACATGGTTTCCGAAAGCTTTGAAAGAACGCGTTCGGTCGGAATTTGCCGGATCTGCCGCGCTGCGGCAACCGGGTGGTGAATCCCATACCGTCTAAATCAGTTCGACTATGAACCAAATTGCAACCGCAATCGACCATCATGGAAGAAGGGAAAAGCAGGCGGCCGGACAAGGCCGACCGGGGAGCGTCATGGGTATCGTGCTCGACCAGATCGGCAAGCTGATTGCCGCCTATCTCCAGAAGGAGATACCGGGCTATGAGCCGTTCACCCCAAGCGATCCGGATTATCTGCGCAAGGACATGCAGCCGGGCGACGTGCTGCTGGTCGAAGGAAACAGCCGCATCTCCGGCATCATCAAATATCTCACGCAGTCGACCTGGTCGCATGCGGCGCTCTATGTCGGCCCGATCGATGGCGCCGTCGAGCCCGACGGCGAGCCGCATGTGCTGGTGGAGGCCTATGTCGGCGACGGCGTGATCTCGGCGCCGCTGTCGAAATACTTCTCCTATCACACACGGGTGTGCCGCCCCGTGGGGCTGACCTTCGAGGATCGCCATACGGTGTGCCGCTATGCCATCAACCGGATCGGCTTCGGCTACGACACCAAGAACATCATCGACCTGATGCGCTATTTGATCCCGATGCCGATCCCGCAACGCTGGCGGCGGCGCATGATCGCGCTGGGCTCGGGCGATCCGACCAAGATGATCTGCTCGGCCTTGATCGCGCAGGCGTTCGACGCGGTGCGCTATCCGATCCTGCCGAAGATCACGCGGGCGCCGTCGCGACGCGCCAAGCGCGAGATCCTCCACATCCGCGATTCGTCGCTGTACATGCCGCGCGACTTCGACATCTCGCCGTATTTCGAAATCGTCAAGCCGACCATCGTCAACGGCTTCGACTACACGACCTTGCACTGGGCCGACAAGCAGAAGCCGCTCGCGGAGGTAGCGGGCGAGTTCGCCGTGTTTCCAGGATCCGTCGTTGCGCCGCCGCTCGTTCCTGAGACGGCTGACGAAGAAACGGCGCAGCCGGCTGCGGCTGAGGAAGTGATGGCCGAAAAGGTGATCGAGCGGCTCGTGGTCAACGAGCATTTCCTCGTCGCCGAGCCTGTACGGAAGTTGCCACCCCGTCCGGCCGTACGCCGCCGCAACAAGGTTGCGGTCTGAAACTCTCGCTGACCCGATGTGAGTAGGACCCGAGCACGCGCACCGTTGACGGTGCGCCCCCTCGCCCCGTTCTTCACGGGGAGAGGGCTGGGGTGAGGGGCAGCCGCGCGGGCAGTATCAGTGGAGACGCCTATCCTCTCTCACTCGGCGCGTTCGCAGCTTAGGGCCTACTGACTAACGACGACGGTCACCGATCCGACCGGCTGATCACATCCATCAGCTCCGCGATCTTCTGCCGCTGGTCAGCCTTGTCGCCCGACGCAATCGCATGCTCGACGCAGTGCGAAACGTGATCGCGCAGGATCTCCTCCTCTACGCGGCGCAGCGCCGCCCGAACCGCGGAGATCTGCGTCACGATGTCGATGCAGTAGCGGTTGTCCTCGACCATCTTGGACAGGCCCCTGACCTGCCCTTCGATCCGGCTCAAACGTTTCTGACAGGAAGTCTTGATGTCGTCGCGCATGGGCTTTATATACCCCTACAGGGTATAGGTTTCAAGAGGCGAGGCTGGCATGTCGGAAACCGAACATGGACATGGTGCCGCAGCTGTCCCATCTGGCGGTTGCGGCTGCGGATCGCGTGCGAGCGCGGATGAAACGCGACAAAGCGAGGCGTTGTCCGATGTGTGTTGCAGCGATCGTGCCGAGCCTGCCCCGGTCGCCGAAACGGGCGGCTGCTGTGGCGGCCACGACCACGCACCGCCTCAACCGGCAAAGGTGAAAGATCCCGTTTGCGGCATGTCGGTCGATCCGGCGACGTCGAAGCACCGCTTCGAGCATGGCGGCCAGACCTTCCACTTCTGCTCGGCCGGTTGTCGGACCAAGTTCGCGACTGATCCCGCCAGATATCTCGCGCCGGCCGGCGCTCCCACCGCTGCGGGCGCATGCTGCGGCGGCCACGAACATCACGCCCACGACGCGGCCAAGGTCATCGATCCCGTCTGCGGCATGAGCGTCGATCCCGCGACGTCGAAGCATCGCTTCGAGCACCAGGGCCATACCTTTCATTTCTGCTCCGCGGGCTGCCGCACCAAATTCGCGGCGGAGCCTGACAAGTATCTTGGCGAGCGCGCGCCGCCGCCGGAGATGCCGGCGGGCACGATCTACACCTGCCCGATGCATCCGGAGATCCGCCAGGAAGGCCCGGGCACCTGTCCGATCTGCGGCATGGCGCTGGAGCCTGACGTCATCAGCCTGGATGACGCGCCCAATCCCGAACTCGCCGATATGACGAAGCGGTTCTGGATCGGCGCGGTGCTCGCCGCGCCCGTGGTGGTTCTGGAGATGGGCGGGCATCTCGTCGGCGGCCACGGGCTGATCGATCCGGTGCTGTCGAACTGGATCCAGTTCGCGCTGGCGACGCCGGTGGTGCTGTGGGCCGGCTGGCCGTTCTTCGTGCGCGGCTGGCAGTCGGTCCAGACCCGCAATCTCAACATGTTCACCCTGATCGCGATGGGCACAGGTGTCGCCTATGTCTACAGCGTGATCGCGACCTTGATGCCGCAGGCTTTTCCGCCGGCCTTCCGCGGCCATGGCGGCACTGTCGCGGTGTATTTCGAGGCGGCCTCCGTCATCACCATCCTCGTGCTGCTCGGCCAGGTTCTGGAGCTGCGCGCACGCGAGGCCACCTCGGGCGCGATCAAGGCGCTTCTGCAGCTCGCGCCGAAGACGGCGCGACGGCTCGATGCCGACGGCAACGATCATGAGGTCGAGATCGCCGACCTCGCGGCCGGCGATCGGCTGCGCGTGCGGCCCGGCGAGAAGGTGCCGGTCGACGGCATCATCCTCGAGGGCCGTTCGTCGCTCGACGAGTCGCTGGTGACGGGCGAGTCGATGCCGGTCACCAAGGACGAGGGCGAGCGCGTCATCGCCGGCACCTTGAACCAGACCGGCAGTTTCGTGATGCGCGCCGACAAGGTCGGGCGCGAGACGCTGCTGTCGCAGATCGTGCAGATGGTCGCCGATGCGCAGCGCTCGCGCGCGCCGATCCAGCGGCTCGCCGACCAGGTCGCGGGCTGGTTCGTGCCGACGGTGATTGCCGCCGCGATCACCGCGTTCGTCGCCTGGTACGCATTCGGCCCCGAGCCGCGCTTCGCGTTCGGTCTCGTCGCCGCGGTGAGCGTGCTGATCATCGCCTGCCCCTGCGCGCTCGGACTGGCGACGCCGATGTCGATCATGGTCGGCGTCGGCCGCGGCGCGCAAGCCGGCGTGCTGATCAAAAGCGCGGAGGCGCTGGAGCGGCTGGAGAAGGTCGACACCCTCGTGGTCGACAAGACCGGCACCTTGACCGAGGGCAAGCCGAAAGTGACCGGCGTCGTCACCGCTGATGGCCTCGACGAGGCCGAGGCGCTCAGGCTCGCCGCCAGCGTCGAACGCGCCAGCGAGCATCCGCTCGCCGAAGCGATCGTGCGCCACGCCAGCGAGCGCAAGCTCAAGCTGGCCGATGTGAAAAACTTCGATGCGCCGACGGGCAAGGGCGCGCGCGGCGAGGTCGATGGCAAGGCGGTCGTGCTCGGCAATCCGACCTATCTGGCGTCGCTCGGCATCATCACCGACACGCTCGGCGTCGCGAGCAAGCGGCTGCGCGAGGACGGCGCCACCGTGATCACGATGGCCGTCGACGGCAAGCCCGCCGCGCTGTTCGCGATCGCCGATCCGGTCAAGGCATCGACGCCAGACGCGCTGAAGGCGCTGGCGGCTGACGGCATCAAGGTGATCATGCTGACCGGCGACAACCGCACCACGGCCACGGCGGTGGCGCGCAAAATCGGCATCACCGAGGTCGAAGCCGAGGTGCTGCCGGAGCAGAAGAGCGCAGTGGTCGCGCGTCTCCGCGCCAGCGGCAAGGTGGTGGCGATGGCCGGCGACGGCGTCAACGACGCGCCGGCGCTGGCCGCCGCGGATGTCGGCATCGCCATGGGCACCGGCACCGATGTCGCGATGGAGAGCGCCGGCGTCACCCTGCTGCAGGGCGATCTCGGCGGCATCGCGCGGGCGCGCACACTGTCGGCGGCTGTCATGAGCAACATCCGCCAGAACCTGTTCTTCGCGTTCATCTACAACGCGGCGGGCATCCCGATCGCGGCGGGCATTCTCTACCCCGTGTTCGGCATCCTGCTGTCGCCGATCATCGCCGCCGCCGCGATGTCGCTGTCGTCGGTGAGCGTGGTCGGCAACGCACTGCGGCTGCGGGCGGCGAGGCTGTAAGACAGCATCGGGGGCCGCATGGTTCGAGACGCGCGCCAAGGGGCGCGCTCCTCACCATGAGGGTTTAGCTTCGCAAATGGTCTCTCCACGTCATTGCGAGCGCAGCGAAGCAATCCAGAGTCCCGCCCGCTACCCTGGATTGCTTCGCTGCGCTCGCAATGACCGGGGAAGCAGTTGGGGCGCGTCCGCGGTGGGTGGGGAGGATGGGCTTGCCGAAGCCCGCCGGCATCTCTACCTCCTGACGTGGGGTTCGCAGAGAGGGTCCACCACCATGATCGACGCCGCCGTCAAGGCGCTTTCGCAGATTCTGTCGCCGCCGATGCGCTCGATCCTGTGGCGCTCGATCGGGCTGGCGCTGGTGCTGGTCACGGTGCTGGCGATCGGGCTGCAGCGGCTCTTGAGCTGGCTCGCCACCGCGGGCGAGGGCTGGGCCGAGGGGATGCTCGGGCCGGGCTCGCACGGCACGCTCGAGGTGCTGACCTGGATCATCTCGATCGCGGCCGGCTTCGGCGTTGTGTTCGGCGGCATCATGCTGATGCCGGCGATCACCTCGCTGATCGCGAGCCTCTTTGTCGATGACGTCGCCGACCTCGTCGAGCGCGAGCACTATCCGGCCGAGCGTCCCGGCGTCGCGCTGCCATTCGGCATCGCCATCGTCGAGGGCCTCAAGGCCGCCGGGCTCACCATCCTGATCTACCTGGTCGCCCTGCCCTTCGTGTTCCTGGCCGGCGCCGGCCTCGTGATCTTCTTCATCGCCACGGCGTGGCTGCTCGGCCGCGAATATTTCGAGCTCGCCGCGATGCGCTTCCGCTCGCCTGCGGAGGCCAAGGCGATGCGGCGCGACAATGCGGTGACCGTGTTCACCGCCGGCCTGATCATCGCCGCCTTCGTCACCATCCCGATCGTGAACCTGGCGACGCCGCTGTTCGGCATGGCCTTCATGGTCCACCTGCACAAGCGGCTATCGGGGCCGCGGCCCGAGCTGATCGAGCCGTCGCCGGAGCGCCGGCTGCGCAGCCTCTAGCGCCATCAGCTGCGGCGACACGCTCGCCGCCGGCTTGCTGCGCGCGAACGGGATCAGCACGAAGCCGAGCAGCGCAACGGCGGCGAGCAGCGCCCAGGCCTCGTTGACGCACAGCGCCAGCGACGCCTTCTCGACCAGCGGCCGCACATAGGCGATCGCCTGCTCCTCCGAGATGTTGCGGGGCCGGTTGCGCAGCAGTTCCGGCGCCAGCCCGATCGCCTTGGCGGCGGCGCTGTCGCCGGCCATCAGCCGGTCGCGGAACGCCTGCGCATGCAGGGTGACGCGGCCGTAGATGATGGTGTCGATCAGCGCGATGCCGATCGCGCCGCCGAGATTGCGCATCAGGTTGAACAGCCCGCTGGCATCGGCGACCTCCGCCGGCGGCAGGTCGCCGAGCGCGATCCGCGTCGGCGGCAGCAGGCAGAACATGATGCCGACGCCGCGCACCACCTGCGGCCAGAACATCTCCTGAAAATCCGCGGTCGGCGGCTGGAAGGCGCTGGCGGCGAGACCCACGCTGAACAGCGCGAAGCCGAACGCGGTCAGCGCGCGCGCATCCACCTTGCCGTCGAGCGCGGTCACGACCGGCGCGGCGACCAGTTGCGCGACGCCCGTCACCAGCATGATCTTGCCGATCTCGAACGCGTCGTGGCCGCGCACGAAGGCGAGGAACACCGGCATCAGATAGACCGAGCCGAACAGGCCGATGCCGAGGCAGAAGCTCGACAGGCAGCCGAGCGTGAACGAGCGGCGCTGGAAGCTGCCGATGCGCAGGATCGGATCGGATGACGCCAGCAGGCGCTGGATCAGCAGGGTGAGGCAGGACGCGCTGAGCACCAGCAGCGCGATGCAGTTCGACGACAGCCAGCCGCCCTTCGGCGCCTCCTTGAGCCCGAGCTCGAGGCTTGCGAGCGACACCGCGAGCAGCAGCAGCGCCAGCAGGTCGAGCTTGTCGAGCTCCTCGAGCTCCATGTCCTGCGCCGGCAGCAGGCTCGGCGTCATCAGCGCGGCGATGATGCCGGGCACGATGTTGATCAGGAACAGCCAGGGCCACGACCAGGTGTTGGTGATGAAGCCGCCGACCACGGGACCGATGGTCGGCGCGAGCACCGCGACAACGCCGCCGATCGTCGTCGCCACCGCATGCAGCCGCGCCGGAAACAGCAGGAACACCGCGGAGAACACCACGGGAATCAGGAGCCCGCCGAAGAAGCCCTGCAGCACGCGGAACGCCAGCAGCATGTGGAAGCTGACACTGAACGCGCAGCCGAGCGACGCCAGTGTGAACACGCTGACGGCGCCGACGAACAGCCAGCGCAGGGTCAACACGCGCGTCAGCAGGCCGGTCAGCGGAATGGCGATGATCTCGGCGATCAGATACGCGGTCTGGATCCAGCTCATTGCGTCCGGCGTGATGCCGAGCGCCTCCTGGATGGTCGGCAGTGACGTCGCCACCACCTGGATGTCCAGGATCGCCATGAACATGCCGACGCACATCAGGACGAAGCCGAGCCAGGTGGCGAGGCTCGGCGTCTCCTCCGGCGCGGCGGCTGCGCTCATGCGGTCTGGCCGCCACCGATGCCGCCGCCGGAGACGCCGGACAGCGCCTCGGATTCGGCGCGGATGCGGATGAACAGCACGGCCGCATTGAGGCCGGAGAAGATCAGCGCGATCAGCGGCAGATGCAGAGCCAGCGGCAGCAGCGCGATCTCGGCGGTCACCACCAGGTAGTTCGGATGCGAGATGTAGCGATAGGGTCCGTCGGTGACGAGCGGCGCGCCCGGCAGGATGATGATGCGCGTGGTCCAGCGCGGCCCCAACGTCGCCAGCACCCACCAGCGCAGGCCCTGCAGCGCCACGAAGCCCGCGAGCAGCCAGGGATCGACCTCCTGGTCGATGCCGAGCAGCCACAACGATACCAGCCAGGCCGCATGCATCGAGATCATCAGCGGATAATGATCGGCGCCGACCTCGACCGCGCCCATGGCGCGCAGGCGGCGGGTGTTGTGGCGGGCGAGCACGAGCTCGCCGAGCCGTTGCATGGTGACGAGGGCGAGGACGAAAGCGGCGAAGGTCATGCGGCGTGCCTCAGTGAAACGCAGCTTGCGGTGAACCCGGGTCCGAGCGCCGTCAGCACCGAGCGCGGCGGCAAACCCTTCGCGCGCGCGCGCTCCAGCACGAACAGAACGGTCGGCGCGGACATGTTGCCGTAGTCGGCGATGATCTCGCGCTCATGATCGAGCGTGCCCTGCCCGATCGACAGCGCGCGCTCCAGCGCCGTGATCACCTTGGCGCCGCCGGGATGGCAGACGAAGCGATCGACGTCAGCGGGCGCGAGCTTCATGTTGCCGAGGATCTCGTTGACCGCCGGGCCCATGTTCTCGGTGACGAAGTCCGGAATGGTGCGCTGGAAGATCACGCCAAAGCCTTCGGGATCGACGCTCCAGCCCATGATGTCGAGCGTATCCGGCCACAGCTTCTCGCCCGTCGCCTCGACGCGCGTTTGGCCGCCGTCGCCGGCGCGCAGGATCGCCGCGGCAGCGCCATCGCCGAACAAACTCAGCGCGACGATGTTCGCTTTGCTCAGCTCGTCATGGCGCACGGCGAGGGTGCACAATTCGAACGTCACGAACAGCACATTGGTGCCGGGCCGCGCCTGTGCGAGACGCGCGGCGATCGACAGGCCGGAGACGCCGCCGGCGCAGCCGAGCCCGAACACCGGCACGCGCGAGACGTCGGAGCGAAACCCCATGCGGCCGGCGACACGCGCTTCCAGGGTCGGCGTCGCGATGCCGGTCGAGCTCACGCTGACGATGGTGTCGATCTCATCAGCTCTGAGATCGGCCTGCGCCAGCGCCTTGTTGGTTGCCTCGACAAACAGGGCTTCCGCACCGTCGAGATAGGCCTCGGTCCGCTCCGGCCAGCCGCGCCGCTCCATGTACCATTCGATCGGCTTGACGCCGTAGCGGGCGCGGATGCCGGTGTTCGCGAACAGGCTCGCCATCGTGTCGAACTGCGGAAAGCGCGGCGACAGCACCACGCGCGCCGCCTCCATCACCTCGTTCTGGCGAAACTGATGCGGCGGCACAGCGGTCGCGAGCGACACGAGCGCGGCGGTATTGTCCATGCAACTGATCCTTCCCCACGTCCCGGCGCAGCAGACGTCCGAGAACGCGGGGTTCAGTCACGCGCCACTCACTTCGCCCGGATGACGGGTTTCATCTTATGACCAATGCGGGCGGCGATGTGGCCCGGCCATGGTGAGAGCGCGTCGGCGCGTGACGCTAAAGTGACTGTCAAATGCGATTTGGAGCTGCAACCTGAAAGGGAGATCCACGTAGGCCCCCGCCGTCATCGTCCGCCACCCGGTCCGGCCTTCGGCCGGCCGGATGAGAGGCTCCGGCGGACGATCCAGTACGCCGTGACATCACGGTTCAATCTCGTCCGCCGCGGCGTACATGTGCGATCGCCGTTTTGTGCTCGTCTCTCTCCACGTCGTCATGGCCGGGCTAGTCCCGGCCATCCACGTCGGTCGGCATGCTGAGAACGACGTGGATGCCCGGGACAAGCCCGGGCATGACGGAGCAACTAACTTGCAGGATCGTTCGTCGCGACAGCCCGGAATTTCCACATGCAATCGCCCTCCCCGTCCAAGGGAGGGTGGCAGCGGGGTCGGCCTAACAGCTGCGCGCCACGTCAGGCCGTCTTCTCCGGCCAGCGGCAGAGGTCCTTGATCAGGCACAGCTCGCAGCGCGGCTTGCGGGCGAGGCAGGTGTAGCGGCCGTGCAGGATCAGCCAGTGATGGGCGTGCAGCATGAACTCCGCCGGGATCACCTTCTCGAGCCCGAGCTCGACCTCCAGCGGCGTCTTGCCGGGCGCCAGCCCCGTGCGGTTGCCGACGCGAAACACGTGGGTGTCGACCGCCATCGTGTGCTCGCCGAACGCCATGTTGAGCACGACATTCGCGGTCTTGCGCCCCGCGCCCGGCAGCGACTCCAGCTCGGCGCGCGTGCGCGGCACCTCGCCGCCGAAGTCAGTGATCAGCTTCTGCGACAGCGCGATCACGTTCTTGGCCTTGGTGCGGTAGAGGCCGACGGTCTTGATGTAGTCGCGCACCGCGTCCTCGCCGAGCGCGAGCATCTTCTGCGGCGTGTCGGCGACCGCGAACAGCGGCCGCGTCGCCTTGTTGACGCCGGCGTCGGTCGCCTGCGCCGACAGCACCACCGCGACAAGCAAGGTGTAGGGATTGACGTGTTCGAGCTCGCCTTTCGGCTCCGGATTGGCCTGCGCGAACCGGCTGAAGGCCTCGCGGATCTCGGCCGGGGTCCAGGGTTTGGTTGCCTTCAACGCTTTCTTGACCGGCTTGACCGGGCCTGCCTTCGACTTTGCAGAAGGGAGCTTGGCCGCCGGGCTGATCTTGCCGGCCTTCTTCGCCGTTTTGGATGCGGATTTGGACGCTGCTCCCGGCGCGGCCTTGGCCGCCTTTTTGGCGGGCGTGCGAACCGGGGCCGGCTTGGCGCGTTGGGGGCGGGTGATTTTGGCCATGATCCGGGTATACTGAGGCCCCATGACGCCAGGCAATGCTTTTGCGTATCAGGAGACCGGCAACGCCGCCGCTGATCCCGAGCTGTTCTCGGCCCGGCTGACGCCGCATCGCTCGCTCGGCCGCACCGGCTTCATCGTGCTGATGGCCGTGGTCTGCGCCATCAGCTTCATCGGCGGGATCGCCTCGGTCATGATGGGCGCCTGGCCGGTGCTCGGCTTCTTCGGCCTCGACGCGCTGGCGATCTACTGGGCCTTCCGCGTCAACTTCCGCCGCGCCAACGCTTATGAGGACGTGACCATCACGCTGACCGAGCTGCGCCTGCGCCGTGTCAGCCACAAGGGCCACGTCATGGAATGGCGCTTCAACCCGCTCTGGGTTCGCCTCGACCAGGAAACCCACGAGGAGTTCGGCATCGAGCGGCTGTACCTGGTGGCGCGCGGTCAGCGCGTCGCGATCGCGAGCTTCCTCGGGCCGGAGGAGAAGGCGAGCTTCGCGAAGGCGCTCACGGCGGGGTTGCAGGCCGCAAAACGCGGCCCGGTGCTCAATCCGCTGTAACTAACTGGGGTGGACCCACCACACCCACCGTCATTCCGGGGCAAGGCCGCAGGCCTTGAACCCGGAATCCCGAGCCTGCCTTGCGTTCTTTTCCAACCACCTCGAGACTCCGGGTTCAATCGCCAATGCGCTGCCGCGCATTGCCGATTGCCCCGGAATGACGCCGGCGATGTCGACCGCAGTGCTCGCCCCAACACCGGTGCGCTCCCTCTCCCCGTCCTTCACGGGGAGAGGGTTGGGGTGAGGGGCCGCCCCACCCACCGACCGTGCCGAGGGCCCCCCTCACCTCGCCGCCCGGCGGCAGCACCGCCGTCATCTCCGCCGTCGTTCCGGGGCGCGCGCAGCGCGAGCCCGGAACCCATACCCACAGGACGTCGTGTAGCGCACGCGGGTGGCGGGCATCTCGCCTCACACATCATCCTGTGGTTATGGATTCCGGGCTCATTCGCGCTTGCGCGCGAATGCCCCGGAATGACGGAGCAAACCAACCATGAGCGCGGGTCGAGGCCGCTCACATCCACCCCCTAGCCCCCCAATCAGAAATCGGGTGGAGTGCCCTCCCCGGCCGCCCTACATCCGGAGTCATGATGACCCTCGCCATTCACGATTCCGCCCTGGCCAAGCCGGGCCCGCAACAATCCGCCGCCCTGCGCGACTACGACGCCGTGCGCCGCGCGATCGCGTTCATCTCCGAGCATTGGCGCCGGCAGCCGACCATCGAGGACATGGCCGACGCCGCCAGCCTGACGCCGGACGAACTGCACCATCTGTTCCGGCGCTGGGCCGGGCTGACGCCGAAGGCGTTCATGCAGGCGCTGACGCTCGACCACGCCAAGGGCCTGCTGAAGGGCTCGGCCTCCGTGCTCGACGCCGCGCTCGACTCCGGCCTGTCGGGCCCCGGCCGCCTGCACGACCTGTTCGTCACCCACGAGGCGATGTCTCCAGGCGAATGGAAGACCGGCGGCGCCGGCACGACGCTCCGCTACGGCTTCCACCCCTGCCCGTTCGGCATGGCGCTCGTCATGGCCACCCCGCGCGGCCTCGCCGGCCTCGCCTTCGCCGACCCGGGCGAGGAGGCGTCCGCGCTCGCCGACATGAAGAGCCGCTGGCCCCGCGCCTCTTACGTCGAGGACGTCGCCGGCACCGCGGCGCTGGCGCAACGCATCTTCGACAAGAACCACTGGCGTCCCGAGCAGCCCTTACGCGTCGTCCTGATCGGCACCGATTTCGAGGTCCGCGTCTGGGAAGCCCTGCTCAAGATCCCCATGGGGCGGGCGGTCTGTTACTCCGACATCGCGACCAGGCTGGAGTCGCCGAGGGCCTCGCGCGCGGTCGGCGCGGCGGTCGGCAAGAATCCAATCTCGTTCGTGGTGCCGTGTCACCGCGCGCTAGGAAAGACGGGCGCGTTGACGGGGTATCACTGGGGGCTGACGCGCAAGCAGGCGATGATCGGCTGGGAGGCTGGGCAGGTGGGGATCGGGTAGGAGGGCTGACGAAGACTTAGCTAAGCAGCCGCCGGGGCAAGGAGGGCCGGTGAGAGCAACAACGGGTCGCCATGTTGTGTCGCCTTGTCAAGAATTGGTTGTGGGTACTTTTACATTCGAGTACCGATTGTCGTTATGGAATCGATTTTGGCTTAGCGCCCGGGGACCAATTTGCCCATCAAGACAATTGAACACGCCGTTTCGGATTTTGGTTCCAGCGCGAGAGCAAAGCTCAAAAACCCAGCAGTCGCCGGCGCCCCCGAAGACCAGCTACGTGCCCCGCTCGAGTCCTTTCTACATGATATGGCCGCCATCTGCGGCTTCCCGTCCACATCGCTTTCCTTGGTGGGAGAGACAACGTTGTCTCACCTGCAAACCCGTCCCGACTACGCGGTCACCATCGGCAAAGCACTCGTCGGATTTGTGGAGATCAAGGCGCCGGGCAAAGGGGCGGACCCGCGAAAGTTTTCGGACCCACACGACAAAGCTCAATGGGAGAAGCTGAAATCGTTGCCGAACCTTCTCTACACTGACGGCAACGCCTTCAGCCTTTGGCGTGACGGAGAACTGATCGGAAAGGTTGTTCATCTCGACGGGGATATCGAATCGTCGGGAACGAAACTCGCCGCTCCCGCCACGCTGGCGCCGACCATCGATGACTTCTTCCGTTGGAATCCCATCCCGCCAAGATCTGCGAAGAAATTGGCAGAAGTCTGCGCCCGCCTCTGCCGCCTCCTGCGCGACGAGGTTATCGAGCAAATGCAGCATGGCAATGCCGGGCTCACTGCGCTCGCCCACGATTGGCGCAAGCTGCTATTTCCTCAAGCGGACGATACCCAATTTGCGGACGGTTATGCGCAGGCGGTCGCATTCGGCCTTCTAGTCGCTCGATCGCGAGACATTTCCTTGGCCGACGGTATTGATCACGCCGCCAAGGAACTGCGAAAATCCAATTCGCTGATCGCGACAGCGTTGCGGCTGCTGACCGATGAGGTGACCAATCAAGAGGCCCTGAAGACGTCGCTTGCTACACTCACGCGCGTCCTCGAAGAAGTGAATTGGCACACTATCAGCAAAGACAAGCCCGAAGCTTGGCTATATTTCTACGAAGATTTTTTGGAAGTCTACGACAACAAACTAAGAAAGCGCACGGGCTCCTACTACACCCCGCCGGAAGTCGTCGCAGCAATGGTCAATCTTGTCGATGAAGCATTGCGGGGTCCGCTGTTCGAACGTACAGCCGGGCTTGCCGCAGCCGACGTCATCGTGGCTGACCCGGCAGTAGGCACGGGCACCTTCCTGCTTGGTGTGCTCCGCCGCATTGCCTTAACCATCTCGCAAGACCTTGGTCCAGGCGCGGTTCGTGGCGCAATCGAAGCAGCAGCAAAACGCTTGATCGGGTTCGAGCTTCAGTTCGGCCCTTTCGCAGTCGCCCAACTTAGAATTATTGCGGAAATGCAAGCATTGATGGCGACGCCCTCCAAGGCATCACTCTCAATCCCAGAGCTTCGGTTGTTTGTCACGGACACGCTCGGCAATCCCTTCATCGAGGATGAGAACCTTGGTCAGCTCTACGAGCCGATCGCAAAGTCGCGCCGCGACGCCAACACAATCAAAAAGACGCGGCCCATCACGGTCGTGATAGGCAATCCACCTTACAAGGAAAAGGCCGAAGGGCGCGGCGGTTGGATCGAAGCTGGCTCGGGCGGCAAGTTGGCCGCTCCCCTCGACCGATGGAGGCCACCTCCAGAGTGGGGCGTCAGTGCGCATACCAAACACCTTAAGAATCTCTACATCTACTTCTGGCGCTGGGCGACCTGGAAAGTGTTCGGCTCGGGCAACTATGCTGCGACCGGATTTCCCGACAAGGACGAAGAAGGGGTTGTCTGCTTCATTACGGTCGCCGGGTTCCTGAATGGTCCCGGCTTCGAGAAGATGCGGGACGATCTCAGGCGGACTTGCTCTGAAATATGGGTGGTCGACTGCTCGCCCGAGGGACATCAGCCGGAAGTGGCGACCCGAATTTTTCAAGGTGTGCAACAGCCGATTTGCATCGTTCTTGCGGCACGCAAGCTTACCAAGAACACCGAAGAACCAGCGAAGACGTTCTATGTCGCGCTGCCAAAGGGACGACGAGAAGACAAATTCGCCGCGCTAACCCAGCTTTCATTGAGCGATGTATCCTGGACAAATTGTCCCTCTGACTGGCGCGCGCCGTTCTTACCTTCGGCGACAGGCCTCTGGGCGACGTTCCCATTGCTCGACGACTGTTTTGCATACAGTGGTTCTGGCGTTATGCCGGGGCGTACGTGGATCATCGCACCGGACGCGGAAACTCTGCGCCTCCGTTGGACCTATCTCATTCAGGAGAAAGACGCAGACAAGAAAGAATTGCTGTTTCACCCTCATGAGGGGGGCGACAAAACCGTCGCCAAACCAGCGAAGTCCGGTCTGCAAGGGCACGAGCAGCGCACGCAATCTGTTGCCAGCGACAATGCTCCGCCGATCACTCCTGTCCGTTACAGTTTCAGGTCATTCGATAGACAATGGATTATACCAGACTCAAGATTGATCAATCGACCTAATCCAAATTTGTGGAACGGGTATTCTTCCCAGCAGATTTTCCTCACGGCTCTCGAGCGCGTTTCTCCGTCTTCCGGACCCGCGTTGACTTTCACCTGTCATATTCCTGATCTGGATCACTATAGCGGTCGGGGAGGACGAGTATATCCACTGTGGCAGGATCGATCGGCATCGCAGGCAAACATCAGATCCGGCTTGTTGATTTTTCTGGCTAAGATCTATGGGAAAGCAATCCGAGCCGAGGACGTCATGGCGTATATTGCGGCGGTCATGGCTCACCCGGGCTTCGTTAGGCGCTTTAAGTCAGATCTAGTTCAGCCCGGGTTGCGAATTCCGGTTACTGCGGATGCCAAGATCTTTGCTGAATCCGCAGCCTTAGGACGTGAGGTCATTTGGCTGCACTGCTTCGGAGAAAGATTTGTAGACGTATCGGCGCTGCGGGCCAAAGGTCCACCTCGGCTGCCAAAGGGGCAGGGACCAGCGATCCCTTCGGACGGCGTTTTTCCATCATCATCTGAGCCTCTACCAGATACGATGGACTACTTGCCCGAGAAGCGGCGGTTGATCGTCGGCAAGGGCTACGTCGACAACGTGACTCCGGAAATGTGGGCGTATGAAATCTCAGGCAAGCAGGTCCTATGGCAATGGTTTAGCTATCGTCGCCGCGACCGTACTAAGCCGATCATTGGGGACAAACGTCCGCCATCCCCCCTCGATGCCATTCAGCCTGACGGCTGGCTACCGGAATACACAACAGACCTTCTCGATCTGCTCCATGTCCTTGGGCGGCTTATCGCGCTGGAACCTAAACAGGCGGATCTACTGGAGAGAATCTGTTCTGGACCACTCATAGCCGCCCAGGAAATGACCACTGAGGGCGCACTCGCCATGGCAGACGCAGGCGGCGCACAACCGAAGGCCAAAGGCAAGGACTGACGTGACTGGGTGTGTTCCGGGGACAAGTTCGGGAGACGGCTCGCGGATCACCACCAGATCAATCATTATGGCCTGTATTGATCGATTCGACGAAATGCCCGGCATGACATCCAGACAACCAGATCTTTTCGAAATCGAAGAGCAAACCGATCTGTTCGGCGAAGGCTTCGAGACCCCAGAATATCGTCCCGATCCGGATTCCGTGCGGCTCGATCTTCAGAAGATGCTTGCCGAAGCCCGGGCGGCCCAAAAACTCACGTGGGAACCGAGCAAACTCCTATTGTATCGGACCATATTCCCGCAGATGACGAATTGGCTGTCCGACGAAGAAGGCAGCCAATTGCGATTTGAGTTCGAAACCGAACTCAAGCGGCTCCAGGCTGCATAGTCCATTGGCGGCGGATCGGTCACGGCAAGGCTGACGCCGTCCACTCCTTGTCGATCCGGTTCCTCGCTCGCCGCGAGCGATATTCGGATAAGCAAAATTCTTATTGCGTCTTTTCGGAATCCATGGTTTTATCCGCACATCCCCGCCTCAACGAGAGGGGCGTTGCGCGCGATCGTCACGACACGCGAGGTGGGGAGGCGATGGCCGCGGTCTGCCGCAGCGCGTCTTCGGGCGCGCCGACGAACGGTGGGACCGTGGACGTGAAGTCGCAGCGTCCTGACACCCCGATGCTGGTGTCCCGCGCAATGCGCAAGCATTGTCGCGCATGGTGGCCAACAAGCCCGGCGCACCAGGGAGACTGCGTATAAGCGTGAAGACCATCGCGCAGGGAATGCCGGTTGTTCTCGGCTGAACCTGTGGTGACTGCCGCCTGCTTTTTTGTCTGCAGGCGGGCCATGGGTGCGGCCAGCATCCGGCATTCCCTGCGCCCTCTCGATTTGTCGGAGGGACATGGTTCGAGCACGACTCGGGCGGATGCGCCGCGAGGTCGTGGAGCCGTGGGCGGGGCTGTTTGAGATGTGAATCGAGGAGATGATCGGCAGCGCTGGAGATCCGTGCGGGCCGATTCGGGGCGGCGCTGTCGCGGGCCTCATGGTTCGAGACGGCGCGCGGATGTTCGTCCATCGCTCTCATGAGCAGAAGGGCGCGCGCCTCCTCACCATGAGGGTCGGCAACAGAGTATGGCGCTGCCAATAAGGAGCAGCATGCTCCATGAAGAGGAGAGCTCCGGAACGACTTTCGCCCCTCACCCTGAGGAGCCCACCGGAGGTGGGCGTCTCGAAGGGCGAGGCCTCTGCCTTGGTCGCGCAGACGGGACCGGCCCGGCATGACGAGCAACTCATTACTTGTGTCGTTTGTGCTTCTAAGAGGCACTTCCCGTGGGGCGGCCCCTCACCCCAACCCTCTCCCCGTAAGAACGGGGCGAGGGGGCGCAGCGGCGGCGGGGCCGAGAGTGGGGCTTCAACTCACGAAGGGCGCCATGTCTCACAAAGGGCGCCGTCCACTGCTGGGCTGGTCGCGGCGGGCGACGGCTAGCCCGCCAGGTCCAGCTTCGACTCGACAGTCGAATCCGCCTTCAGGCGGTAGATGATCGGCACGCCGGTGGCGAGCTCGCGCTTCAGGATGCCTTCGGGGGTCAGCTTTTCCAGCACCATGATCAGCGCGCGCAGCGAGTTGCCGTGGGCGGCGACCAGGGTGCGCTGACCGTTGAGGACGCCGGGGAGGATCTCCTGGACGTAGTAGGGCAGCGCGCGGGCGAGGGTGTCCTTGAGGCTTTCGCCGCCGGGCGGGGGGACGTCGTAGGAGCGGCGCCAGACGTGGACCTGCTCCTCGCCCCATTTGGCGCGGGCGTCGTCCTTGTTGAGGCCGGAGAGGTCGCCATAGTCGCGCTCGTTGAGCGCGAGGTTTTTCGACGTCGGCAGGCCGGGCTGGCAGAGCTCGTCGAGGATCAGCTTCAGGGTGTGCTGGGCGCGCGTCAGCTCGGAGGTGAAGGCGACGTCGAAGGAGAGGCCATGCGCCTTGAGCTTGCGGCCGGCGTCCTTGGCCTCGCTGACGCCCTGCTCGGTGAGGTCAGGATCCTTCCAGCCGGTGAACAGGTTCTTCAGGTTCCACTCGCTCTGGCCGTGGCGCACCAGCACCAGGAGACGTTCGCTCATTGCTATGAGATCCACTTGGTTTGATTAGAACAGGTCCTTGAGGCCGAGCACGTCGTCCATCGTGTAGTAGCCCGGCGGCTTGCCATGCGCCCACAGCGCCGCCTTCAGCGCGCCATGGGCGAAGATCATGCGGTCCTCGGCCTGGTGCGACAGCACGAGGCGCTCGGAAGGACCCGCGAAGATGACGCTGTGATCGCCGGCCGCGGTGCCGCCGCGCAGCGAGGCGAAGCCGATGTCGCCGCTGCGGCGCGCGCCGGTGATGCCGTCGCGGCCGCGGGCGGAGTGATCCTCCAGCGAGATGCCGCGACCGTCGGCGGCGGCGCGTCCGAGCATCAAGGCGGTGCCGGAGGGCGCGTCAACCTTGTGCTTGTGGTGCATCTCGAGGATCTCGATGTCGAAATTCGCGTCGAGCGACTTCGCGACCTGCCTGACCAGGGCCGCCAGCAGATTGACGCCGAGGCTCATATTGCCGGACTGCACCACGATGGCGCGCTTGGTGACGCTCTTGATCACGGCGTCGTCCGACGCCGACAGGCCGGTGGTGCCGACGACATGGACGATGCCACGCTCGGCGGCGATGGCGACATTGGCGATGGTGGCGGCCGGCACGGTGAAATCGAGGATGCCGTCGGCCTCGGCCGACATCGTCCAGAGGTCGCCCGACAGCTTGATGTTGTTGGCGGGGAGACCTGCGAGCAGGCCGGAATCCTTGCCGATCAGCTCGGAGCCCGGGGCTTCGAGCGCGCCGGCAAGCACAGCGCCGTCGCTGTCGGCGATGGCGCGCATCAGCGCCCGGCCCATGCGGCCGCCGGCTCCTGCAACGATCAAGCGCATCTTCGACATCTCTGCTCCTCCGCCCCGTCAGGGGCTATAGCCGGGGGCGCTGGTGCCGGCAACCGAGGCTGCAGCGGGGCCGGCCTGCGCGTCACGGCTGCGGGCCGTCATAGCCCTCGATGATGACCAGGTCGCCTTCCGAATGCGGCGACCGCATCGCGACCAGGCGCTGGTACTCCGGGGAATTGTAGCATGCGAGCGCGGTGGCGTAGTCCTTGAACTCGATCACGACGTTGCGCGAGCGCGAGGTGCCTTCGCGGGTCTCGTACTGGCCGCCGCGGACCAGGAACTTGGCGCCGTACTGATGGAACACCGCGCCGTTCTGCGCGACGTATTCCTTGTAGCCGTCCATGTTGTGCACGTCGATGCGGGCGATCCAATAGGCCTTGGGCATCCCTGGGGTCTCCTTGGTGTGATCAGCTGTTGCTTAAGCGCGGTTGGTCTTGCCGACCAGCGCGACGGCCGCGGCGATGTCGGCGACGATGGCCTCCGCAGCGGCGGCGGGATCGGCGGCGCCGGTGATCGGGCGGCCGACGACGAGACGGTCGGCACCGCCGGCGATGGCGAGCGCAGGCGTCATGATACGCTTCTGGTCGCCAACGTCCGAGCCCGCCGGACGGATCCCGGGAGTGACGAGCTGCATGCCGGGGCCGACCAGCGGGCGGACCAGCTGCGTCTCCTCGGGCGACAGGATCAGGCCGTGGATGCCGATGTCCCTGGCCTGCACGGCGCGGTGGGCGACGAGCTCCTTGACGGTCATCGCGTAGCCGGCGGCGGCGAGGTCGGCATCGTCGTAGGAGGTCATGACAGTGACTGCGAGCAGCTCGAGAGAGGAGCCGGCGGCGCCGGCGAGCGCGGCCTTCATGCTCTGCGAGAAGCCGTGCACGGTGAGGAAGCGGGCGCCGAGCCTGGCGATCTGGCGGGTGGCGCGTTCGACGGTGTTGGGGATGTCGTGCAGCTTGAGGTCCATGAAGACGTGCTTGCCGTCTGCCGCGAGGCGCTCGGCGAGGCCGAGGCCGCCGGCATAGGTCAGCTCCATGCCGATCTTGTAGAACGTCACGCTGTCGCCGAGGGTCGCGATCATCGCCTCGGCCTCGGCCACGCCGGGCAGGTCGAGGGCGACGATCAGGCGGTCGCGGGCAGCAATCTCGGTCGGCATGTCACCTCACGTGGTCTGTTGGGCGGTTTCGATCAGCTGCCGCACCAGCGCGTCGAGCGCGGCCTGATCGGCCGGATGCTTCAACCGGTCCATGTCGTTGAACGCCTTGTCGGCGAAGGCAAGCGCGAGCTGGCTCGGGATGACCATGGCGTTGCAGGCCGTCAGCATCAGGCGCAGCGCCGCGAGCGCGCGCTCGCCGCCGAAGCGGTTTTCGGCCGCCGCGGCGATCGCGAACGGCCTGTTGCGGAACACGGCGCCGCGGCCCTCCGGCGGCTGGTCGACGCGCGACAGCCAGGCGATGGCGTTGCTCAGCAGCGGCGGCACGGCGGCGTTGTATTCCGGCGTCACCAGCAGCACCGCGTCATGCCCGCCGATCATGCGCGCCAGATTGACGGCCGCGCGCGGCACGCCGGATTGGGCTTCGAGGTCGGCGTCGTAGATCGGCAGCGGAAAATCGGCGAGCGAGATGCGGGTAATGTCGGCGTCGGCCTGCACGAACTGATAGGCGGCGGCCGCGGCAAGCCGCGCATTGTGCGAGCCGGCCCGGGTCGAGCCGGGGATGATGAGGATCTTCAGCGCGGACATCGGGCGGACGGGTGTGCGACCCGCCGCGCAAACCGCGGCTGCCGGTCAGGGCTTGCGATACACCCAGACGCGGGCCGGCGGAAGGTTCATCCAGATCCGCTCGGACGCCTCGGTGGTGACGCCGGGCAGCGACTTCGGAATCGGCGGAACAACGGAATAGGTGAACTGCACGAACGGCGCGTTGGGCGCCATCGCCGCGAAGGCATCGCGCACCAGCTTCATGCGGGTGAGCATCGGCTTGGTCACGAGCGGCAGGCCCGAGACGACGGCCGAGGCCGGCCCGCCCAGCACGTTCCACAGCGTGTCGCGCAGGCGGTAGGCATCGCCCTGGACGACCTTGGCCTGCGGGTAGCGGTCGCGCAGCAGCGCGCAGAAGCTCGGATTGTATTCGACCAGGACGAGCCGCTTCTGATCGACGCCATGCTCGACCAGCGCATTGGTGATGGCGCCGGTGCCGGGCCCGAGCTCGATCACCGGGCCGGTGCCATGAGGATCGACATACTGTGCCATCGTGCGCGCGAGCAGCCGTCCCGACGGCATGACGGCGCCCATATGCAGCGGTTTCTCGATCCATGAGCGGAGGAATCGCACCTCATCGTCGAGACGAAGAGGTTTTTTCGACGCACGCACGGACGTTTGCAAGGGCATCTCAGTACCGGACGGGACCGTTTTCACGGCGATGTCAGAAAAGAGTCACAAAGACGTATAGGTCGCAGGCGGGGCGGTCAAGCCGAACCGTAACTCACGATTAAGGCTGCCGGGTCCGTGGACTTACAGTTGAATGTGATAATTTTTTGCATGTGCGGAGCAGCAAAATCGCGGCATCCGCACAACGCTGGCCGCCCGGCCAAAATGGCCGAGTGCGCCACGCTCAACTCGCGGCCTTGCCGAAGAAATCCTTGACCTTGGTGAAGAAGCCCGCGGCCTCCGGCTGGGTGGCGCCGGACGACAGCTTCTCGAACTCGGCCAGCAGCTCCTGCTGCTTCTTGGTGAGGTTCTGCGGCGTCTCGACCACGACCTGGACATACATGTCGCCGGTCTGGCGCGAGCGCAGCACCGGCATGCCCTTGGCGGCGATCCGGAAGCGGCGGCCGGACTGGGTGCCGGCGGGAATCTTCACCTTGGTCTTGCCGCTGTCGATCGTCGGCACCTCGAACTCGCCGCCGAGCGCCGCGGTCACCATCGAGATCGGCACCCGGCAGTGCAGGTCGGCGCCGTCGCGTTGGAAGAACTCGTGGCCGGTCAGCGACAGGAAGATGTAGAGGTCGCCCGGCGGGCCGCCGCGCAGGCCGGCCTCGCCTTCGCCGGCGAGACGAATGCGGGTGCCGTCCTCGACGCCCTGGGGAATGTTGACCGACAGCGTGCGGTCGCGCGTCACCCGGCCGGTGCCGGAGCAGGACGGACAGGGATCCTCGATCATCTGGCCGCGGCCATGGCAGCCAGGGCAGGTGCGCTCCAAGGTGAAGAAGCCCTGCGCCTGGCGGACCCGGCCGGCGCCGCCGCACATCGCGCAGGTCTTCGGCTTGGTGCCGGCCTTGGCGCCGGTGCCGGAGCAAGGCTCGCAGGTGACCGAAACCGGGATCTCGATCTGCGCGGTCTTGCCGAGGAACGCCTCCTCGAGCGTGATCTCCATATTGTAGCGCAGGTCGGCGCCGCGCTCGCGCCCCGTCCCGCCGCGCCGCTGTCCGGCCATGCCGAACAGGTCTTCGAAAATGTCGGAGAAGGACGAGGCGAAACCGGCGCCGAAGCCGTGCGGGCCACCGCCGCCGCCCTGCTCGAACGCGGCATGGCCGTAGCGGTCGTAGGCGGCGCGCTTGTCGGCGTCGCGCAGCACCTCATAGGCCTCGTTGATCTCCTTGAACTTGACCTCGCTGGAGGCATCGCCCGGATTCTTGTCCGGATGCCATTTCATCGCGAGCTTGCGGAAGGCCGACTTCAGCTTGGTCTCGTCGGCGTCGCGCTCGACTTCCAGGGTCTCGTAGTAGCAGCGCTTGGTGGACATCAATCAAACCCGCCCGAACATCGTCAGACCTCAACGGCTCGCGCGCACGCCGCGCGCCGGTTCAAAGAAAATGACCCCCATCCAACGAGACGCTGGCTGCGCTCTTTGGCATGGGGGTCATGGCTATCAGCCTCTACCGTCGATTAAGCAGATTTCTTCTTGTCATCGTCGACCTCGGTGAACTCCGCGTCGACCACATCATCCTTGGCGGCGTCGCGGGCCGCATCGCTCTCGGCCTGCTGCTTGTACATGGCCTCGCCGAGCTTCATCGAGGCCTGGGCCAGGGTGTTGGTCTTGGCCTTGATCGCCTCGGCATCGTCGCCCTTCAGCGCTTCCTTCAGATCGCTGACGGCGTCTTCGATGGCGCGGCGCTCGGTGTCGGCGACCTTCGAGCCATGCTCGGCCAGCGCCTTCTCGGTGGAATGCACCAGCGCGTCGGCATGGTTCTTGGCGTCGACCGCCTCGCGGCGCTTCTTGTCGGCCGCGGCATTGGCCTCGGCGTCCTTGACCATCTTGTCGATGTCGGCTTCCGACAGGCCACCCGAGGCCTGGATGCGGATCTGCTGCTCCTTGCCGGTGGCCTTGTCCTTGGCCGAGACGTTGACGATGCCGTTGGCGTCGATGTCGAACGTCACCTCGATCTGCGGCATGCCGCGCGGCGCCGGCGGAATGCCCATCAGGTCGAACTGGCCGAGCATCTTGTTGTCGGCCGCCATCTCGCGCTCACCCTGGAAGACCCGGATGGTGACCGCGTTCTGATTGTCCTCGGCGGTCGAGAACACCTGGCTCTTCTTGGTCGGGATCGTGGTGTTGCGGTCGATGATGCGGGTGAACACGCCGCCCAAGGTCTCGATGCCGAGCGACAGCGGGGTCACGTCGAGCAGCAGCACGTCCTTGACGTCGCCCTGCAGCACGCCGGCCTGAATGGCGGCACCGATCGCCACCACCTCGTCGGGGTTGACGCCCTTGTGGGGCTCCTTGCCGAAGAACTGCTTCACCATCTCCTGGATCTTCGGCATGCGGGTCATGCCGCCGACCAGCACCACTTCGCCGATCTCGCCGGCGGTGAGGCCGGCATCCTTCAGCGCCTTGCGGCACGGCTCGATGGTCTTCTCGACGAGGTCGGCCACCAGCGCCTCGAACTTGGCGCGGGTCAGCTTCATCGTCAGATGCTTCGGACCGGACTGGTCCGCGGTGATGAAGGGCAGGTTGATCTCGGTCTGGGTGGTCGACGACAGCTCGATCTTGGCCTTCTCGGCCGCCTCCTTGAGGCGCTGCAGAGCCAGCTTGTCGTTGCGCAGGTTGATGCCCTGCTCCTTCTGGAATTCGTCGGCGAGGTAGCTGACCAGACGCATGTCGAAGTCTTCGCCACCCAGGAAGGTGTCGCCGTTGGTCGACTTCACCTCGAACACGCCGTCGCCGATCTCCAGGATCGAGACGTCGAAGGTGCCGCCGCCGAGGTCATACACCGCGATCGTGCCGGCTTTGGTCTTGTCGAGGCCGTAGGCGAGCGCGGCCGCGGTCGGCTCGTTGATGATGCGCAGCACCTCGAGACCGGCGATCTTGCCGGCGTCCTTGGTGGCCTGGCGCTGGGCGTCGTTGAAATAGGCGGGGACGGTGATGACGGCCTGGTCGACCTTCTGGCCGAGATGGGCTTCCGCGGTCTCCTTCATCTTCTGCAGGATGAAGGCGGAGACCTGCGAGGGCGAATAGGTCTTGCCGTCGGCCTCGACCCAGGCGTCGCCGTTGCCGGCCTTGACGATCTTGTACGGGACGAGCTTCTTGTCCTTCTCGACCATCGGGTCGTCGTAGCGGCGGCCGATCAGGCGCTTCACTGCGAAGAAGGTGCGCTCGGGGTTGGTGACGGCCTGGCGCTTGGCCGGCTGGCCGACCAGCCGCTCGCCATCGTCACTGAAGGCGACGATCGACGGCGTCGTGCGCATGCCCTCGGCGTTCTCGATGACTTTCGACGATTTGCCGTCCATGACGGCCACGCACGAATTCGTGGTGCCGAGATCGATCCCGATGACCTTTCCCATGGTCTCATATCCTTCTTTTTGCGGCAGGTTGGGTGGGGCCCTGACGGCGCCCCCATCCAAAACCCCCTCAGATCAAATGCTCGCGATATTGCGACGATGAGCGTCATATAGGAGGGGGGGAGGCACCCGCAAGGACCGGAGGAGGCTCGGGCGCGCGGAAAAAACCGCGGATTCTCCCGCGTCCGGATCGTCGCCACCGGCGGAGGTCAGACGACGGGCCCAAGACTTCCATGCAAGACTTCCATGCAGGCTGGCGGATGGCCCGGACGTGCCGCGAAATGATGCGCCAGACACCAATCGCGGCGGCCAAGCCGCCGCCCTCCGGCACCGTCAAACATCCTTAGCAAAGCCATAATCGAGCGCGGATCGATCACGATGCTGGGCCGGAACTTCACGTCGCACCCTGCCGACCTGTCCCCGGCGCGGCAAACCCGCTAAAAGGCGTCTCTTTCGAGGATGGTCGTGACCGGGGGATGGCGGCCGTCGAACTGGTCCATTGAACGAGGCAGTTTCCTCATGACGCTCTTCCGACTTCTCGCCGTGGCGCTGGTCTCGATCTCGCTGCTGCGACCGGCGCTGGCTGCGGATGCCATCTTCCCGCCCGGTGTGCGCATCGGGCTTGCGCCGCTGGTCGGCCTCGGCAAGGCCAAGAATTTTTCCGGCTTCGAAACCGAGGACCAGAGCGTGAAGGTGCTGCTGACCGAGTTGCCGGCGGCCGCCTATGGCGAGGTGAAGAACGCCTTTACCGCCAATCCCGGCGGCACTGGCAACATCAAGCCGGAGAGCATCGAGACATCGGCGGGCACCGCCTACTACACGGTCGAGAACGGGCGCGACGGCGCGACGCCGGTGCGGCGCTATTCGATGATCCTGCCCGGCAGCGGCTTCTCCGGCTATGTCGCGGTGCAGGTGCCGGAAACGGCGAGCAAGATCTACACCGACGACGCCGTGCGCCAGATGTTTGCCTCGGCCGTGGTCCGCAAGGACGTGCCGGTCGACGAGCAGCTTGGGATCATGCCGTTCAAGGTCACCGAGCTCTCCGGCTTCAAGACCGTTCGCACGCTCGGACCGGGCGCGCTGATCCTCGGCGACAGCGACGAGGAGAAGGGTTTCGAGGCCGCGCCCTTCGTGGTGATCGGGCTGGTCGCCGGCGTCGCGCCCGAAGCGGGCGACCGCGCCCGCGTCGCGCAGCAGGCGGCCACCACGATTCCCGGCGTCCGTGAGGCGCGAATCACGATGTCCGAGCCGATCCGCATCGACGGCCTGCCGGCCTATGAGACCCGTATCGATGCGGTCAGCGGCAAGGACAATACGCCGGTGACCGTGGTGCAGTGGCTGCGCTTCAGCGGCCCGAGCACCTTGCGGATCATCGGCAGCGCGCCGCGCGACCAGTGGTCGGCCGCCTTCCCGCGCTTCCGCGCCGTGCGCGACGGCATCCAGCCGAGGGGCTGAGCGGGTCCAAGCTCATCGGAGCTCCAGTAAACGAAAAAGCCACCGGTACCGCCGGTGGCTTTTTTGCGTTTTTGCATGGAGCAGTCCGCGCGTGGACCGCTCGTTCAAACTCAGGCTGCGCTATTCGACTGATCGTTGCTCGCCGCGGGCGCGGCCTTCGCGCCGCCCTTGGACACGCCGACCAGGGCCGGGCGCAGCACGCGCTCGCCGATCATGAAGCCGGCCTGCACGACCTGCACCACGGTGCCCGACGGTACGGACGGATCCGGCACCTCGTACATCGCCTGCTGGAAGTTCGGGTCGAACTTCTGGCCCGTCGGGTCGAACTTCTTGACGCCGTTCTTCTCCAGCGTGTTGAGCAGCGAGCGCTCGGTGAGCTCGACGCCCTCGATCAGCGACTTCAGGCCCGCATCGGCATTGGCGCGGGTCTCGGCCGGCACGGCATCGAGCGCACGCTGCAGATTGTCGGCGATGTCGAGCACGTCGCGCGCGAAGCCGGTGATGCCGTACATGCGCGCGTCGGCGACCTCGCGCGCGGTGCGCTTGCGCAAATTCTCCATCTCCGCCAGCGTGCGCAGCATCTTGTCCCGCGCGTCGGCGGCTTCCTTGGCGAGGGCCTCGGCCGAGCCGGTCTCGGGATCATCGGGCATGATGTAGGGTTTCGAGACGACGGGTTCGCTGGCCTGCGCCGGGTTTTCCGGATCATTCTTGTGCAGGTCGGGATCGGTCATGGACAGACTTCTCGCAAGTTCGGCGGTTTGGGGATGTCGGGCGGGATATCGTGCTTTGAGCCGCGAAAATCAAGCGCGGGGTCGAGCGGCGGGGTCTTGCGCCGCGCCGGACGGGTTAACCATGTTACGTTTCAACCACCGAACAAGCGACTGACGAGTCGCGCCGCATAGTCGACGGTCGGAATCACGCGGGCGTAGTTCAGCCGGGTCGGACCGATCACGCCGAGCACGCCGACGATACGGCCCGTTGCATCCGAATAGGGCGAGACGATCGTGGACGAGCCCGACAGCGAGAACAGCTTGTTCTCCGAACCGATGAAGATGCGGACGCCGTCGGCGCTTTCCGCGCGCCCGAGCAGATCGACGACACCGCGCTTGGTCTCGAGATCGTCGAACAGCCGGCGCACACGCTCGAGATCATCGAGCGCATGCAGATCCTCGAGCAGATTGGCATGACCGCGCACGATGAGCTGGCGTTCGTCGCTGTCGCCGCCGGACCAGCTCGCGACACCGGCCGCGATCACCTTCTGCGTCAGCTGATCGAGTTCGGCGCGATCGGCCGCCAGTGCCGTCTCGAGTTCGAGACGGGCCTCGGCCAGCGTGCGCCCGCGGATCCGCGCATTGAGGAAGTTCGACGCCTCGGTCAGCGCCGACGACGGCACGCCGGGGGGCAGCGCCAGCACGCGGTTCTCGACCTGCCCATCCTCGCCGACCAGCACCACCAGCGCGCGCTCGGGCTCCAGGCGCACGAACTCGATGTGCTTGAGCCGGGTGTTGGATTTTGCGGTGAGCACCACGGCGGCAGCACGCGTGAGGCCCGACAGCCGCGTCAGCGCCTCGTCCAGCGCCGCCTCGACCGATTGCGCCCGGCCGACGGCGGCGAGCTGGCTCTGGATCGACTGCCGCTCGGCCTCGGTCATGTCGCCGACCTGCATCAGGGCGTCGACGAAGAAGCGCAGCCCCGCTTCCGTCGGCAGCCGCCCGGCCGAGGTATGCGGGGCATAGATCAGGCCGAGCTGTTCGAGATCGGCCATCACGTTGCGCACGGAGGCCGGCGACAGGGGAACCGCGATAAGCCGCGAGATGTTGCGCGAGCCGACCGGCTCGCCGGTCGCCAGATAGCTCTCGACGATCTGCTTGAAGATCTCGCGCGAGCGCTCGTTGAGCTGCGCCAGGCCGGCGGGCGGTGTCATCAGGTTGATCGGATCGTGGTGGGCCACCAGAAGCTCTCCTCCCAGCTCGCTCTAATGTGTCGATGCGGCGGCTCGGTGGCAAGCGGGTCATGGGTCGCGGCCCGATAAGCCCTTGCCGCGTCCCGCCCCGGCTCCTACAAGGCCGATCAACACCCCTTGCGCCTTCCATTCACGGAGAGAACCCATGCGGCCGAGCCGCCGTGCACCGGATGAATTGCGGCCCGTGAGCCTGGAACGCGGCGTCGTCAAATACGCCGAAGGCTCCTGCCTGGTGAAATTCGGCGACACCCATGTGCTGGTCACCGCCACCCTGGAGGACCGGCTGCCGCCGTGGCTCAAGGGGCAGGGCCGGGGCTGGATCACGGCCGAATACGGCATGCTGCCGCGCGCCACCTCCGAACGGACCCGCCGCGAGGCCTCGGCCGGCAAGCAGACCGGCCGCACCGTGGAGATCCAGCGCCTGATCGGCCGCTCGCTGCGCACCGCGATCGACCTGGAGGCCCTCGGCGAACGCCAGATCACGGTCGATTGCGACGTGCTGCAGGCCGACGGCGGCACCCGCACCGCCTCGATCACCGGCGCCTGGGTGGCGCTGGCCGACTGCATCAAATGGATGAAGACGCGGAACATGCTCAAGGCCGAGGTGCTGCGCGCCAACGTCGCCGCGATCTCCTGTGGCATCTACAACGGCACGCCGGTGCTCGACCTCGACTATGCCGAGGATTCCGAGGCCGAGACCGACGCCAATTTCGTCATGACCGGCGACGGCCGCATCATCGAGGTGCAGGGCACGGCCGAGAAGACCCCGTTCACGGAAGCCGAGTTCCTGGCGCTGATGGCGCTGGCCCGCAAGGGCGTCGCCCGCCTGGTCGACCTGCAGAAGATGGCGGTCGCGTGAGCAGCCCGCACCGCCCGATCACCGGCCGCATCGTCATTGCGACCCATAATTCCGGCAAGCTCGTCGAGATGCGCGAGTTGCTGGCGCCCTATGGCGTGGAGGCCGTCTCGGCGGGCGAACTCGGGCTCGGCGAACCCGAGGAGACTGGCGACACCTTCCAGGCGAACGCCCGCATCAAGGCGGTGGCCGCGGCCGAGGCCGCCCAGCTGCCGGCCTTCGCCGACGATTCCGGGATCGTCGTCCATGGGCTCGACGGCGCGCCGGGCATCTATTCCGCGCGCTGGGCCGGACCGACCAAGGATTTCGCCATGGCGATGGCGCAGATCGAGCGCCTGCTGCAGGAGCGCGGCGCTGTCACCGCCGACAAGCGCACCGCGCATTTCGTCTCGGCGCTGTGCGTCGCCTGGCCGGACGGACACGTCGAGGAGGTCGAGGCGCGGGTGGACGGCACCCTGGTCTGGCCGCCGCGCGGCACTGCCGGTTTCGGCTATGACCCGATGTTCCTGCCCGAAGGACATGACCGGACCTTCGGCGAGATGACGAGCATCGAGAAGCACGGCCTGCCGCCGCTGGGCCTCGGCCTGTCGCACCGTGCCCGCGCCTTCGTGAAACTCGCGGAGATCTGTCTTGAGCAGCGCTGACAGCGAAGCGTTCGGCGTCTATGTGCACTGGCCGTTCTGCCTGTCGAAATGTCCGTATTGCGACTTCAACAGCCACGTCCGGCATGCCGCCATCGACCAGGACCGCTTCGCGCGCGCCTTCGCCCGGGAGATCGCGACCACGGCGGCGCGGACCGGACCACGCACCGTCACCTCGATCTTTCTCGGCGGCGGCACGCCGTCGCTGATGCAGCCGCAGACGGTCGGCGCCATTCTCGATGCGATCGGCAAGCACTGGCGCGTCGCCGCTGACGTCGAGGTGTCGCTGGAGGCCAACCCGACCAGCGTCGAGGCGACGCGCTTTGCGGGCTACCGCGCGGCCGGCGTCAACCGCGTCTCGCTCGGCGTCCAGGCGATGGACGATGCGTCGCTGAAGATGCTGGGACGCCTGCACACGGCCGAAGAGGCGATGAAGGCCGTCGCCATCGCACGCGGCGCGTTCGACCGCTATTCGTTCGATCTCATCTACGCGCGGCCTGACCAGACGCCGGCGATGTGGACCGAGGAGCTGAACCGCGCGATCGGCGAGGCGGCCGAGCATCTGTCGCTCTACCAGCTCACGATCGAAGAGGGTACGCCGTTCTTCGGGCTGCACGCCGCCGGGAAGCTGAAGACGCCGGACGAAGGGCTCGCGCGGACGCTGTATGACGTCACGCAGGAGGTCTGCGCGCGCCATGGGCTGCCGGCCTACGAGATCTCTAATCACGCGCGGCCTGGCGCGGAGTGCCAGCACAATTTGGTCTACTGGCGCGGCCAGGAATATGCCGGCATCGGCCCGGGCGCGCATGGGCGGCTCGACATCGACGGTCTGAGGCACGCGACCGCGACCGACAAGCGGCCGGAGGCCTGGCTGATGCGGGTCGAATCCAACGGGCACGGCGTGATGACCGACGACCTCCTCAACAGCGAGGAGCGCGCCGACGAATTCCTGCTGATGGGGCTGCGCCTGCGCGAAGGTATCGATCCCCAGCGCTATGCCGCGATCTCAGGCCGCACACTCGATCCGCGCCGCATTGCGCTGCTGCGCGAGGAGGGCGCCATCGCGGTCGAGCCGGACGGACGGCTGCGCGTCACCCAGGACGGCTTCCCGGTGCTCGACGCCGTCGTCGCCGATCTCGCGGCCTGACGGCGCACTCTCTCAAGTGGCGCTGAAGCTCTTGGGTGCGCCGGCGATGGCCTGACCACCACCCGAGGCGACGCGCATCACGGCGAGTCCGCGCTCATTGGTGCCGTCGCTGCGGAAGCGAAACAGCCCGTCGATGCCGGCGAAGCCGGAGGCATTGGTCAGGACATCGGGTGCGAAACGCTGCGCGCCTTGGGTGCGCGCCAGCGCGGCGACCAGCGCCACCGCATCATAGGCCAGTGTCGCCGTGCGCACGGGGTCGCCGCCAAAGCGCGTCCGGTAGCGCCCGGCGAAGGCGCGGAATCCGGACGGGTCCGGCGCGGCATAGAGGCCGCCTTGCAGGCTGGCGCTGGCATAGACGCGCGGATTGTCCCACAGCCCGGTGCCGAGCAGCTGAATGTTGCGCAGGTTCGCGCCGGCCGCGGTCAGCGCATCGGCGGTGGCCGCAACCGATTCGCCGTCATCGGCGAGCAGCAACGCATCGGCGCCGCCGAGCGCCTGCGCAACGGTGCGCGCCGGCCCGGCGCGGTCGCCGGAGTATTTCTCGAACGCCACGATGCGTCCGCCGCGCCGGCTGACGGCGGTCTTGAACGCGCCTTCGACCACGGTGCCATAGGCATTGTCGGGGAGCAGCGCCGCGAAGGAGCGCTTGCCCACGCCGGCGGAGTAGTCGACGATCCGCGTCGCATCGGATTCCGGCAGGAAGCTGAGCAGATAGACGCCCCGCCCGGCGACGCTCGAATCGGTCGAGAAGGCGATCACCGAGATGTTGCGGGTTCGCGCCACCTGGGCCACCGCGGGGACTGATCCGGCGAACAGCGGACCCAGGATGATTTCGGCGCCCTCGTCGGAGGCCTGCTGGGCGCCCTGCTGCGCACCCGGCTGGCTGCCGGCATCGTCCTTGATCAGAAGCTGGATATTGGGGTTCTGAAACTCGGCGAGCGCCATCTCGGCGGCGTTCTTCATCGACTGCGCCGCGACGCCGGCATTGCCGGACGCCGACAGCGGCAGGATCAGACCGACCTTGACCTGGCCGTTGCCGGCCACCGCCGGCTGTTGCGGCGGGCCGGCGGGCGCCGTCGCCTGCTCAAAGGGGTTCTGCACGCTCGAGCACGCCGACAGGATCGGCGCGCCCAGGATCAGACCCAGCGCCGTTCGCCGGGCAACCCCATGGGGTCCCGGACGGAGAGAGTTGGGATCACGCGGGCCCACCATGGCATCTCTTCGTTCGGCCTGTTACGGCCAGAAGTTCCCCAAACGCACGCCCCCCAGGCCGTGCTGATTCACTCATATTGTCGACGAATAGTTAAGCAAAACAAAAGGCTGTCAGCGCCACACGGCGGATCAATTCGGCGTTTTGCACGCGCTATCCCCTGCTCTCACGCAACACCGGATTTGTGCGGGTTCGAACTTGAAGCTGCGATGAACGGCATACGCGGCCGGGAACTTCGACCCGCCCGCCCGATCGTTCCCTTATGGCATTCCCGCGACGCGCCCTTTAAATTACCGCGATGGGCGCCAACGCAATCCCGAACACGCCGCCGGGTGACGGCAAATCTTCCAGCACGCCGACCTATCTGGTGGCGGGGCAGGCCGTTGCGGCGTCCAGGGCACGTCCGGGGCTGCATCTCGTGGCAACCCCGATCGGCAATCTCGGCGATATCACCCTGCGCGCGCTGGACACGCTCGCCGGCGCCGACATGATCTTCTGCGAGGACACGCGAATCACCCGGCGTCTCGCCGAGCGCTACGGCCTGTCCGCGGAGCTCGCCGCCTATCACGAGCACAATGCCGAGGCCGTCAGGCCGAAGATTCTGCAGCGGCTGGCCGAGGGCGCGGCGATCGCGCTGGTGTCCGACGCCGGAACCCCGCTGATCTCCGATCCCGGCTACAAGCTGGTGCGCGCGGCCTGTGACGCGGGCCACTCGGTCACGGCACTGCCCGGCCCCTCCGCCGTGCTCGCCGCGCTGACCGTGGCCGCGTTGCCGACCGACCGCTTCTTCTTCGAGGGCTTCCTGCCGGCCAAGCAGCAGGCGCGGCGGACGCGGCTGTCGGAGCTCGCGCGCATCGAGGCGACGCTGGTGGTGTTCGAGGCCGGCAGTCGCGTGCAGGAGACGCTGGCTGATCTCGCCGACGCGATGAAGGGACGCCCCGCCGCGATCTGCCGCGAGCTGACCAAGCTGCACGAGGAAGTTCTGCGCGGATCAGTCGGCGAGCTCGCGGCCGGGGCCGCTGAGCTCGAGACGCGCGGCGAGTTCGTTCTGGTCATCGGCCCGCCGCCGCGCGATGCCGAGGTGTTGACGCAGGATGCGCTGGATGCGGTCCTGAGAGACCTGCTGCAGCGGTCAAGCGTCAAGGACGCAGTGATGCATGCCGTCGAACTCTCGGGCCGCCCACGGCGCGAAGTCTACGCACGCGCGCTGGAGCTCGCCAAGGACACGGCCGATGGCGAAGACTGAGCCTGCGGCCGGCAAGCCCGCCAACAAGCCCGCCAAGACGGCCGCCCCCGAGCGCGTCGCCGCCTTCCGCACCGGCCTGTCGGCGGAGGCGCGCGCGGCGGCGCTGCTGATCGCCAAGGGCTATCGCATCCTCGCCAAACGCTTCCGCACGCCGCATGGCGAGATCGACATCATCGCGCGCAAGCGCGGCCTGGTTGCCTTCGTCGAGGTCAAGGCCCGCGCCTCGCTCGACGATGCCGCCTACGCGGTGACGCCGCGCCAGCAGCAGCGCATCATCGCTGCCGCGCAGGCCTGGCTGGCGGCGCATCCCGACCATGCCGAATTGGAGCTGCGGTTCGACGCGATTCTGGTTGCGCCGCGCAGCCTGCCGCGCCATCTGATCGCAGCCTTCGACGCCAGCACCTGACATGAGCCATACGACCAGAACTCACACGACAGAGACCGGGACCTGCCCATGAAACTGAATGTCGCCGTCCAGATGGACCCGATCGCGCGCATCAACATCCGCGGCGACTCGACGTTCGCGATGCTGCTCGAAGCGCAGCGGCGCGGCCACGGGCTGTGCTACTACACGCCGGACAAGCTGTCGCTGCGCGGCGACGAGCTGTACGCGCCGGTGCAGGCGCTGACGGTGCGCGACGAGGTCGGCGATCACTTCACGCTCGGCGAGCCGAAGCCGACCGCGCTCACCTCGTTCGACGTCGTGCTGCTGCGGCAGGATCCGCCGTTCGATCTCGCCTACATCACCTCGACGCATTTCCTCGAGCGCATCCATCCGAAGACGCTGGTGGTCAACGATCCCGCCAGCGTGCGCAATGCGCCGGAAAAGCTGTTCGTGATGAATTTTCCGCAGCTGATGCCGCCGACCTTGATCTCGCGGGATATCGACGAGATCAACGCCTTCCGCGACCAGCACGGCGCCGTGGTGATGAAGCCGCTGCATGGCCATGGCGGCGCGGCGGTCTTCCGCGTGATGCCGCAGGACATGAATTTCGGCTCGCTGTTCGACATGTTCTCGGTGACGTTCAAGGAGCCTTGGGTGATCCAGCGCTTCCTTCCCGAGGTGAAGCACGGCGACAAGCGCATCATCCTGGTCGACGGCGAGTTCGCCGGCGCCGTCAACCGCGTGCCGGCCGCCGATGACCTCCGCTCCAACATGGTGCGCGGCGGCGCCGCGCAGGCGACCGAGCTCAGCCCGCGCGAGCGCGAGATCTGCGACACGCTTGGACCGGAGCTGCGCGCCCGCGGCCTGCTGCTGGTCGGCATCGACGTCATCGACGGCAATCTCACCGAGATCAACGTGACCTCGCCGACCGGCATCCGCGCGATCTCGCGGCTCGGCGGCCCCGACATCGCGGCGCGCGTGTGGGACGTGATCGAGGCCAAGCGGCGTTGAACACGCAATCCAGTTAGTTGGGGAAAAGCCCTCGTGGTGCAGTCAATCGGCCGCGCCACGGCCCAGGCTCGGGCGCTGACGGCAGTGCAATCCATGCTATCGCAGATCTCATGCGTCTCGTCCTGACCACCTGGAACATCAATTCGGTGCGCCTGCGCATCGATCTCGTCGCCAAGCTCATCAAGCAGGTCCGGCCCGATGTGCTGTGCCTGCAGGAGACAAAGTGCATCGACGATGCTTTCCCGCTGAAGCGCTTCAAGCGGCTCGGCTATGAGCACGTCGCGCTGAACGGGCAGAAGGGCTATCACGGCGTCGCCGTGATCTCGAAATGGCCGTTCGAGACGACGAACGTCCGGACCTTCTGCGACAAGGTGGATTCGCGTCACATCAGCGTGGCGTTCGGCGAGAAGGCGCAGCTCGCGCAGCCGCTGGTGCTGCATAATTTCTACGTGCCGGCTGGCGGCGACATTCCCGATCCCGCGCTCAATCCGAAATTCGAGCACAAGCTGCAATTCCTCGACGAGATGAAGGCGTGCGAGCCGCTGCATCCGCGCGGCGACGACCGCCACATCCTGGTCGGCGATCTCAACGTCGCGCCGCATGAGCACGACGTGTGGTCGCACAAGCAACTCCTGAAGGTGGTGTCGCACACACCGATCGAGACCGAGAAGCTGCTGGCCGCGCAGACCCATGGCGAATGGGTCGATGTCGCGCGCGAGCGCATCCCGATGTCGGAGAAGGTCTACACGTGGTGGAGCTACCGCGCCGCCGACTGGACCATCGGCGACCGCGGCCGACGGCTCGACCACATCTGGGTATCGCGGGCGCTGAAGGACCGCGTCAGCGACTTCAAGATCCTGCGCGATGCGCGGAGCTGGGAGCGGCCATCGGACCATGTGCCGGTGACGGTGACGATGGACGTGTAGTTAGCCGCTTCGGTGTGAGCTGACTCGTGGCGCCTTCGCCGTCATTCCGGGGCAATCGACAAGGCGCAGTCGCAAAGCGACGGCGCTTTGGCGATTGCCTGCGGCCTTGCCCCGGAATGACGGGGGATCAGATGTGCAGCCGCTCTCTCGGCCGTGCGCTCACGACATCAGCTTCGCGCCGGCCATCATGATGTCGTTGGCGATCCGGCTGGCGCGGTGGGCGAACTCGTCGCGGAGCCGCCGGGCCGCCATCGCATCGCTTTCGAGCACGCGTTGGAACAGGCTGCGCGAGATGCGCACCACGGTCGAATATTCCAAGGCGGTCGCGGTGGCCGGGCGCCGCATCTCGACCAGCAGCGCCAGTTCGCCGATCAGCATGGTCGGCGTGGCGACGATCTCGGCACCGGCTTCGTCGTTGATGCGCAGCGCGCCGCGCTGGACGACATAGCCGCAATCGGCGGTGTCGCCCTCGCGGAACAGCGTTTCGCCGCTTTGGACGTTACGCTGCTCGGAGCCGATCGCGATCATGCGCAGTGAGTCGCTTCCCAAAAGGCGCAAGGTTGGGACGCGCTCCAATAGCGCAATATCGTCTTCGATCGACATCGAGGGCCCGGGGAAGGCGGAATGGAACCAATAACATAAATGGCGAAACCGCCATCCCCGAACCTATCACGGTACCAACTTGTATCCACCGGCCTCGGTGACGAGAATCTCGGGATTCGCGGCATCTTTCTCGATCTTCTGCCGCAGACGGTAAATATGCGTTTCCAGCGTGTGGGTGGTGACGCCGGAATTGTAGCCCCAGACCTCCTGCAGCAGGGTCTCGCGCGACACCGGCTGCTGGCCGGCGCGGTAGAGGAAGCGCAGGATCGCGGTCTCCTTTTCCGTCAGGCGGACCTTCCGGGCGTTGGCGCCGGTCAGCATCTTCGAGCCCGGGCGGAAGCTGTAGGGGCCGACCGAGAACACCGCGTCCTCGCTGGCCTCGTGCTGGCGAAGCTGGGCGCGGATGCGGGCGAGCAGCACGGCGAAGCGGAACGGCTTGGCGACGTAGTCATTGGCGCCGGACTCGAGCCCGAGGATCGTATCCGAATCGGTGTCATGGCCGGTCAGCATGATGATCGGGGCCTTGAAGCCGCCTTTTCGCAAGCTGCGCACCACCTCGCGGCCGTCGGTGTCGGGCAGGCCGACATCCATCAGCACCAGATCGGGAGAATTGGCCTTTGCGGCGCTGGCACCCTTGGCGCCGGTATCGACAGCCTGAGCCTCGAATTCATCATGCAGCGAGAGCTGCTCCATCAGGGTGTCGCGCAGATCGGTGTCGTCATCCACGATCAGGATCTTGCGGGCATTGGCCATTGTACAATCCTCTAGGTGGCGCCGGCGGGATCAGGTGGGTGGCGCCTTCAACGGTGGGCAAACAGGCTCATCAGCCCTGTTCCGTCTTGAAGTAGGGGGCTGTTATCGATTCACAAGCGCCCAGCACTGTACTCCAGAATTGGGCAGGGAATGAGATGAATGTCCTGTTCGACTCGCGGAGCGGACCATTTGCCGACAATAAGGCAATTCACGGGCAATGCATGGCAATGAAAAGGCACGTTGTTTCATGACATTAGCAGATTCGCCGCGTGGCATGCCAGCAGCCCATGTGTCGATTCGGACTGGCGCGGGCTCCCGCCAGCGCGGCTGGCTGACAATCTGGGGCCATGTCATTCCGGTAGCGCTCGGCCGCGGCGGCGTCCTCGCCAACAAGCGCGAGGGCGATGGCGGCACCCCGCGCGGCACATTCTACCCCCGCCGTCTCTGGTGGCGGGCGGACCGGCATGCCCGCCCGCGGACCTTTCTGCCGGTCCGGCTGATCGGACCCGAGGACGCCTGGTGCGAGGACCCCGCCGACCGGCACTATAACCAGCCGGTGAAGCTGTGCGGAGACCAGCCCGGAGACCGCCTCGCGCGGCAGGACCATTTGTACGATTTCATCATCGAGATCGACCACAACACCCGTCCGCGGATTGCGGGGCGGGGCAGCGCGGTGTTCCTGCACCTCGCACGGCCGAATTTCGGGCCGACGGCCGGCTGCGTGGCGATGACCCGGCCGGCGATGCTGCGGCTGTTGCAAAGGATCGGTCCGCGCACCAGGATCGTCATTCAATAAAAGAAGAGACAGCGACGGGGAGGACATCATGCGCGCAGCGGACAGGCTTGCCGGCGCTTCCGGCATTCTGAACGACCACTGGACATCAGGCCGCAAGCTGGCGGCATTGCCGCCGGATCTTCGTCCCCACGACCGTGCCGAGGGCTACGCCATCCAGGCCGAGATCGAGCGCCAATCGCGCCAGCCGCTGTTCGGCTGGAAGATCGCGGCGACCAGCGAAGCGGGACAGCGCCATATCAATGTCGCCGGTCCGATGGCCGGCCGCATCCTGGCCGAGACCGTGCTGCCGGTCGGCGGCACCGCGTCCATGGCAGGCAACGAGATGCGGGTCGCGGAGCCGGAATTCGCGTTTCGCCTGGGACGGGACCTGCCGCCACGACCGACACCTTATGATGTCGCCGAGGTGCTCGCGGCCGTCGACACGCTGCACCCCGCGATCGAGATCCCGGATTCGCGATTCGCCGATTTCGTCAGCGCCGGGGAGGCGCAGCTGATCGCCGACAACGCCTGCGCCCATTTGTTCGTGCTGGGAGCACCGACATCCGCCGACTGGCGCGGCCGCGACCTGGTCGACGAGCGGCCGCGCATCACGTTGCGCAGCGACACCTTCACCGGGCATGGCCGCAACGTGCTCGGCGATCCCCGGATCGCCCTGGCCTGGCTGGTCAACGAGCTGCGCCAGCTCGGCATCACCGCGCGGGCAGGGCAGGTGGTCACCACCGGCACCTGCCATCCGCCGCTGCCGATCGGGTCGGGGGACGTGATGGAAGCGGATTTCGGCGACCTCGGGCGGGTGTCCGTCAGGTTCGAATAACGGAGCCTGACATTGATGCACCGTCAGCGGTGCCCGAAGATCGCCGAGCCGACGCGCACATGGGTGGCGCCGAACTGGATCGCGGTGGCGAAATCGGCGCTCATGCCCATCGAAAGATTCGACAGTCCGTTGCGGGCGGCAATCTTGGCGGTCAGCGCGAAATGCGGTCCCGGCGCCTGGTCGACCGGCGGAATGCACATCAGGCCGGAAATCTCCAGCCCGTAATCCTTGCGACAGGCCGCGAGGAAGGCGTCGGCGTCGCCGGGCGCGATGCCGGCCTTCTGCGGCTCCTCGCCGGTGTTGATCTGGACGAAGAGCTGGGGATGCCGGCCCTGAGCCGCGATTTCCTTGGCCAGCGCCGTGCAGAGACTCGGCCGATCGACGGAGTGAATGGCGTCGAACAGCGCCACCGCCTCCTTTGCCTTGTTGGACTGCAACGGCCCGATCAGGTGCAGCGACAGGCCGGGATGCGCAGTCATCAGCGCCGGCCACTTGCCCTTGGCCTCCTGAACCCGGTTCTCGCCGAACACCCGCTGCCCGGCCGTGATCACCGGCTCGATCGCCTCGGCCGCGAACGTCTTCGACACCGCGATCAGGGTCACCGAGTCACGCGCGCGCTGGGCGTCGCTGCAGGCGCGCTGGATCTGCTGCTCGACGGCGGCGAGCGCGGTCTGTGATGACGAAGGCAAGGCATTGGGGGCGTCGGTCACGATCGGGGGTCCGCGGGTCCGGTAGATTTACGGGTTTAGCTGCAATTTTACGGAGTTCGAGAAAGGGTTCTTGAGCCCTTCTCCTTACCCTGCACAGCCGGGGGTAGGGGGAAGAAATGCCAAGCATCCGCTTCAATCGCAATAGAGTGAAGCTGAACCGGCTGATGGGGATTCGCGCCCGGCTGGCGCTGCTCGCCCTGATCCTGGTCGCGCCGCTGATGCTGGAACGCGCCCGCTCCCTGGAAGGCGCCCGGACCCGCCAGATCGCGCTCGCGTCCGAGGAGTTCTTTGCGCTCGCCCGGCAAAGCGCCGACATGCAGCGCGAAGTCATCATGTCGGTCGAGACCGTGCTGAAGTCGACCGCCTATGTCCGCGCGTCCGCGGCCGGCATCAGCCGCAGCTGCGACATGATGCGCGCCAGCCTGCCGGCGACCTTGCCCTGGATCCGCACGCTGATGATCGCCGGCCGCGACGGCCGCATCCAGTGCTCGACCAACAATCAGTATGTGGGGCTGGATTTCAGCGACCGGCCCTATTTCCGCGGCGCCCAGGAAGCGCGCGACTTCGTCTTCTCCGACTATTTGCTGTCGAAGCCGACGCATGTGCCGATCGTGATGGCCGCCTATCCGGTCGCCGCGTTCACCGGCGAGCCCGACGCCGTCATGCTCGCGAGCGTGAACCTGGAATGGATGTCCAAGATCATGAGCAATCTTGGCAACCGCCCCGGCATCACCGCCGTGCTGATCGACAGCGAGGGAACCGTGCTGGCAGCGCCGGCCGGGTATGCGGAACTGATCGGCCGGCCGCTCGACAGCGTGCCGCTGCTGTCGGCGGTGACGGAGACCGCCCTGAGCTCCAGCAAGCCGACCGAGACGTTGAGCTTCACGGCAGCGGATGGATCGAAGCGGGCCATCACCTTCACCCGCATCGCCGACACCGGCTCGCGCCTGATCGTCAGCATCGACGAGACCCGCGTCACCGCGGCGATCGACCGCGAGATCCACAATGCCTATGTGCAGGCCGGCCTGGTGTGCCTGATCGTGCTGCTCGGCGCGCTGATCGCCGCCGAAAAGCTGATCGTCAAGCCGGTCAACATGCTCGCCGCGACGGCCAAGCGCTTCGGCCTGGGTCACTGGTCGGCGCGCGTCGCCACCAAGAATCTCCCTTCGGAATTCGTGCCGCTGGCAAGATCGTTCAATGCGATGGCGGCGAAGCTGGGCCAGCGCGAGCGTGAGCTGGTCGCCGCCAACGACCGGCTGACGGTGATGGCGTCGATCGACATGCTGTCAGGGCTCGCCAACCGGCGCGGCTTCCAGAACCGCATCGATATCGAATGGGCGCGGGCGCAGCAGACCGGCAGAGAGCTGTCGTTGCTGATGATCGATGTCGATCATTTCAAGCTCTACAACGATACCTACGGTCATCCCGAAGGCGACGCCTGCCTGTCACGGCTGGGCGAGACGCTGGCGGAGATCGCGGGCTCGACCATGGCCTTTGCCGGCCGCTATGGCGGCGAGGAATTCTGCCTGCTGCTGCCGGGAATGAACGCGAGGCAGGCGCTCGAAATCGGCGAGCGGGTGCGCGCCGCCGTGCTGGAGCTCGAACTGCCGCACGCAACGTCGGCGCATCGTTGTGTCACGGTCAGCGTGGGCGTGGCGTGCACACTGCCCAATGATTCGCTGACTCCTGCGGATCTGATCGAGGCGGCTGATGCCGCGCTGTATGCCGCCAAGCATCGCGGACGCAACACGGTCGTCGGACACGGCTTTGGCGACGTCGCAAATGCGAGCAGGGACGTGGCGCGCACCGGCTGAGCCGCAGCCTTGAACCGATCAGCTCGAGCTGATCAGCCGACGGCCAGTTTGCGGTCGAGCTCGAGCTCGGTGACGACGCGATTGCGGCCGAGCTTCTTGGCGAGATACAGCGCACGATCGCAGCGATCGATCAGATCAGCCATCGACTCGCCGAACTGGAATTGACCGACGCCGATCGACACCGTGATCTGCGGCAGCACTTCGCCGGTCGAGCGCCGTGTGAACTGGCAATCGGCGATCGTGCGGCGGATGCGTTCGGCGATGGCCGTGCAACCCTCGAGATCGGTCTGCGGCAGCACCGCGATCAGTTCCTCGCCGCCGTAGCGCGCCGGCAAATCATTGTCGCGGACGCGCTCGCGCAACGCCTTGGCCACGAGCCGCAGCACCTGGTCGCCGACGCCGTGACCGTAACTGTCGTTGAACCGCTTGAAGTGATCGACATCGATCAGGAGAATGGCGAGCGGCTCGTCGCGCTCCATCGCCTCGATCTGCGCATGGCGGAAGAACTCTTCGAGCGCGCGGCGGTTCGGCAGACCCGTGAGGGTGTCGGTGCGCGCGCGCTGCTCCGATTTGTTGAGCGAGTCCCTGATGGTGTCGAGCTCACGCGACTTTTCGGCGAAGTTCGCTTCCAGCTTCGCCGCGCGCGCGGTGGCCTGCGCCAGCTCGCTGACCAGACTCTCGATCAGGATCTTCGGATCGACGCCCTGCTCGTTCTGCTCGGCGACGCCGTCGATCGCCGCCATGTGCGTGCGGTTGTCGGCGATGGCGGCGGTCAGATACTGCTTGGCGGAGTCCATGACGCCATGCAACTGCTGCGAGACTTTGTGGACGACGGCAGCTTCCGTTCCCTGCTGACCGATATAGGTATCGAACAGCGCCTGATTGGTCGTCTTGTCGAACTTGCGCTTGTTGCTGACGAGAATGTCGACAGCTCGCTTCAGGTCCGACGCCGACCCCAGCGAGTACTTGAACCACAGATGGAAGTTGTTCGGCGTGGGGGGTACGCGCTGCTGGGCCATGGAACGCATGGCCTTCTCTGCGACTGTCGTCGCATACTCGAAGTCGAGCTCGTCGAACGTAGCGCCGGACACGATGCGGAGTGATCCAAGGATGCGGGCTGAGGACTTGAATATGCACTCAGTCTCCCATTCAAGTCTTAACCGTGCCTCAATCCCACCTCCGACAGTGCGGCCGGAGCCTGCAAAATAACTTGCGATTAGCGCCAGTTAGCAGCTGCACGGAATGGTATCATCATCTGCCGCCCCATTGACCCGCGTGCTGCTTTTGTGGCCTAGTCCGCCGTCGAAAACGACGCGAATCCTCGAAAATTACAAGCGATTTTCATGACAACCGAACGCTACAACGCCCGTGAAGCCGAGCCGCGCTGGCAGCGCCAGTGGGACGAGAAGGCGATTTTCGCCACCAAGAACGAAGATCCGCGTCCGAAATACTACGTACTCGAGATGTTTCCCTACCCGTCGGGACGCATCCATATCGGCCATGTCCGTAATTATACGCTGGGCGACGTGCTGGCGCGCTTCATGCGCGCCAAGGGCTTCAACGTGCTGCATCCGATGGGCTGGGACGCGTTCGGCCTGCCGGCGGAGAACGCCGCGATCGAGCGCAAGGTCGCGCCGAAGGCGTGGACCTATGACAACATCGCAGCGATGAAGAAGCAGCTGCGCTCGATCGGCCTGTCGCTCGACTGGGCCCGCGAGTTCGCGACCTGCGATCCGTCCTACTACAAGCACCAGCAGAAGATGTTCCTCGACTTCATGCAGGCGGGGCTGGTCGAGCGCGAGAAGCGCAAGGTGAACTGGGATCCGGTCGACATGACCGTGCTCGCCAACGAGCAGGTGATCGACGGCCGCGGCTGGCGTTCCGGTGCGGTGGTCGAACAGCGTGAGATGAACCAGTGGGTGTTCAAGATCACCAAGTACTCGCAGGAGCTGCTGGACGCGCTCGACGGGCTGGACCGCTGGCCGGACAAGGTGCGGCTGATGCAGCGGAACTGGATCGGCCGCTCCGAGGGTCTGCTGATCCGCTTCGCGCTGGATGCGGCGACCACGCCCGCCGGCGAGACCGAGCTGAAGATCTTCACGACGCGGCCGGACACACTGTTCGGCGCCAAGTTCATGGCGATCTCGGCGGACCATCCGCTGGCGCAAGCGGCCGCCGCCAAGAACCCCGAGCTCGCCGCGTTCATCGCCGAGATCAAGCGCATCGGCACCGCGCAGGAGGCGATCGACACCGCGGAGAAGCAGGGCTTCGATACCGGCATCCGCGCCGTGCATCCGTTCGACCCGAGCTGGACCCTGCCGGTCTATGTCGCGAACTTCGTGCTGATGGAATACGGCACCGGCGCCATCTTCGGCTGTCCGGCGCATGACCAGCGCGACCTCGACTTCGTCAACAAATACGGCCTCGGCAACACGCCGGTGGTCTGCCCGGAAGGACAGGACCCCGCGAGCTTCGTCATTACCGACACCGCTTTCGACGGTGACGGCCGCCTGATCAATTCGCGCTTCCTCGACGGCATGACGATCGCGCAGGCCAAGGACGAGGTCGCGAAGCGGCTGGAGACCGAGCAGCGCGGCGGCGCCGCCGTCGGCGAGCGCCAGGTCAATTTCCGCCTGCGCGACTGGGGCATCTCGCGGCAGCGCTATTGGGGCTGTCCGATCCCGGTGATCCACTGTGCCAAATGCGATGTCGTGCCTGTGCCGGCCAAGGACCTGCCCGTGGTGCTGCCGGATGACGTCACCTTCGACAAGCCGGGCAACGCGCTGGATCATCATCCGACCTGGAAGCACGTCACCTGTCCGACATGCGGCGGCAAGGCCACGCGCGAAACCGACACCATGGACACCTTCGTGGATTCGTCCTGGTACTTCGCGCGCTTCACCGATCCGTGGAACGAGAGCGCGCCGACGACGCCTGAGGTCGCCAACCGGATGATGCCGGTCGACCAGTATATCGGCGGCGTCGAGCACGCGATCCTGCATCTGCTGTACAGCCGCTTCTTCACCCGCGCGATGAAGGCGACCGGCCATGTCGCGATGGACGAGCCGTTCGCCGGCATGTTCACCCAGGGCATGGTGGTGCACGAGACCTACCAGAAGGCCGACGGTACCTTCGTCAACCCGGCCGACGTCAAGATCGAGATCGGCGGCAATGGCCGCCGCGCGGTGCTGACTGCGACCGGCGAAGACATCACGATCGGCCCGATCGAGAAGATGTCGAAGTCGAAGAAGAACACCGTCGACCCCGACGACATCATCGAGAGCTACGGCGCCGACGTCGCCCGCTGGTTCATGCTGTCGGACTCGCCGCCGGATCGCGACGTGATCTGGAGCGACGAGCGCGTTCAGGGTGCGGCGCGTTTCGTCCAGCGCCTGTGGCGGCTGGTCAACGAATCGGTTGCGGCGGCGGCGGAGGCCCCCTCCTCCCGTCCGGCGACCTTTGGCCCCGACGCGCTGGCGCTGCGCAAGGCCGCGCATGGTGCGCTGGACAAGGTGACCGGCGGCATCGAGCGGCTGCACTTCAATGTCTGCCTGGCGCATATCCGCGAATTCGCCAATGCGCTGGCCGACGTGCTGGCGAAGGCGGCCAAGCCGGCGCCGGACCTGGCGTTCGCGATTCGCGAGGCGGCGGGCATCCTGGTGCAGCTGTTCTCGCCGATGATGCCGCATCTGGCCGAGGAATGCTGGCAGGTGCTGGGCCAGAAAGGGCTGATCTCGGAGGCCTCCTGGCCGCAAATCGAACGAGATTTGCTGGTTGAGGACAGCATGACCCTGGTCGTGCAGGTCAACGGCAAGAAGCGCGGAGAAGTCACAGTCGCCAGCAACGCGCAGAATCCGGAAATTGAGTCTGCCGTTTTGGCCCTTGATGCAGTAAAACTCGCGCTGGATGGCAAGCCCGTCCGCAAGGTGATCATTGTTCCCAAGAGGATCGTGAATGTCGTCGGCTAGGTTTCGGATCGCTGCACGCCTTCTCGCCGTGGCCGCGTTGGCTGGGCTGACGGCTGGCTGCTTCCAGCCGATGTATGCCGAGCATGCCGACGGCACCCCTGCCTTGCGCGACAAGCTGATGGGCATCGAGCTGCCGCCGGTCGACAAGCCGAACGCCTCGCCCGAGGCGCGCATCGGCGTGGGCATCCGCAACGCGCTTGCCTTCAAGCTCTATGGCACTGCCACGGGGACGGCGCCGACGCACAAGCTGGTGCTGAAGTTCCAGACCAGCCGGTCGTCGCTGATCGTGTCGCAGACGACCGGCCTGCCAACCACGGAAAATGTCGGCATCGACGCGCAGTACAATCTGGTCGATCTCGCCACCAACAAGTCGGTGATGACCGGAACGACCTTCGCCCGGACGTCCTACGACATCCCCGGCTCTTACCAGCGCTTCGCCCGCCAGCGCGCGTTCAACGACGCCGAGGACCGGGCGGCCGAGCAGATTGCCGAGAACATCAAGACCCGGCTCGCGGCCTTCTTCACCGCGGGCACCTGACGCACGGCTGACACCGCCGTGGTCGCGCTGCGCGGACGAGACATCGACGCCTTCCTCGCCAGACCGGACGCGGCCCGTCCGCTGATCCTGCTGTATGGCCCGGATGCCGGCTTGGTCCGCGAGCGGGCCGAGGCGCTGATCGCCTCCGCCGTCGACAATCCCGACGATCCGTTTTCCGTGGTCCGGCTCGACGGCGACGAGCTCGCCGCCGAGCCGTCGCGGCTGGTCGACGAGGCCATGACCGTGCCGCTGTTCGGCGGCCGCCGCGCCATTCGGGTGCGGGCCGGCTCTCGGACCTTTGCCAGCGGGGTCGAGACGCTCACGCAGATGAGCGTGCGCGACTGCCGTATCGTCATCGAGGCCGGCGACATACGGCCGGATTCGCCCTTGCGCAAGATTTGCGAAAAGGCCGCGAGTGCGGTGGCGATCGGCTGCTATCCGGACACCGAGCGCGATCTCGCCAAGCTGATCGACGACGAGCTGCGCATCGCGAGCTTGCGCATCTCGCAGGACGCGCGCGCCTATCTGATGGCGCTGCTCGGCGGCGACCGCCAGGCGTCCCGCAACGAAGTGCGCAAGCTGACCTTGTTCGCGCATGGCGAAGGCGAGGTGACGCTCGACCATGTCATGGCCGTGGTCGCCGACGCCTCGGAGATGAAGCTCGACCCGATCGTCGACGGCGCCTTCGGTGGCAAGCCCGATGTGGTCGAGACCGAGTTCGGTAAGGCGATGATCGCCGGCACCTATCCCGGGGTGATCATCTCGGCGGCGCAGCGGCATGCTGCATGGCTGCACAAATCAGCCCTGGCCGTCGCCTCGGGCGCATCGATCTCCAGCATTCTGGAAGGCGGCTTCCCGCGGCTGCACTTCTCGCGCAAGCCGAGTGCGGAAACCGCGCTGCGCAACTTCTCCCCTGCCCGTCTGCTGCCGATCATCGACCAGCTCGCGACGGCAGCGTTGGACATGCGCAAGCAGCCGGGATTGGCGGCGGCGATCGCGCAGCGGACGCTGCTGTCGATCGCGGTGGCGGCGCGGCGCAAGGGGTGATGAGGTTCGGGACGCTGACGCGCTCAAGCGGCGCAGACAATCGCAGTCCGAGTGGACACCAGAGATCGCACTATTATCTCCGCGGTCATTCCGGGGCGCCCGAAGGGCGAGCCCGGAATCCATCGGGCCGCAGCATCCGCCGAAAAATGGATTCCGGGCTCGTGCTACGCACGCCCCGGAATGACGAAGGAGAGAGCGAGGCTCACCTTGAACAGTCGCGACCAGGACAGACGTTCGCACACGTGTCGTTAGTTGAGTAGCTTTTCCCCGCTATTTGCTCGTCATACCCGGGCTTGACCCGGGCATCCATCCTCTTCGTCGAGGTCGCCTCAAAAATGGATGGCCGGGTCAAGCCCGGCCATGACGAGAGGTGAGAGTGGAGCAACAAACTAACAGGGGATGACGCAGGTGCTAGGCGCGGCTACGGCAGCGCGCGCAGCGCCACTGACCTCACACCTAACCCTGCTCCAACCTGCGCATCACCTCGTCAAGCTGCTCGAGGCTGCGGTAGGTGATCTGCACAGTGCCGCCGGGATCGCGGTGGCTGATCGAGAGGGTGAGGCCGAGCGCGTCGCCGACGCGCTTCTCCAGGGCCAGCGTGTCGGCGTCCTTCTTCTCCGGCGCTTCACCACCGCCGCTGCTGCGCGGCTTCTGCGGCTTGCGTTCCGGCACGCCCTCCTCATGGGCCAGCGCCTCGGTCTGCCGGACGTTCAGCCCTTCCGCGATGATCTTCTTCGCCGCGCTCAGCGGATCGGGCAGGTTGATCAGCGCGCGCGCATGGCCGGCGGAGATCTCGCCGGTCGCGATGAAGCCCTGCACCTCGGCCGGCAGCTTGGTCAGCCGCATCATGTTGGCGACGTGGCTGCGGCTCTTGCCGACGATCTTGGCGATCTCTTCCTGGTTGCGTTTGAACTCGTTGGCGAGCGCGTGATAGCCCTGCGCCTCCTCCATCGGGTTCAAGTCCTCGCGCTGCACGTTCTCGATGATCGCGAGTTCCAGCGCATCGCTGTCGCTGACATCGACCGGGACGATCGGAACCTCGTGCAGGCCGGCCGCCTGCGAGGCTCGCCAGCGCCGCTCGCCGGCGATGATCTCGTAGCGGTCCTGCTGGCCCTTGATCGGCCGCACCACGATCGGCTGGATCACGCCGTGCTGCTTGATCGAAGCCGAGAGTTCGGCGAGCTCACCGTCGGAGAACGTCTTGCGCGGGTTGCGCGGGTTCGGCTTGAGAAACTCGATCGGCACCTTGCGCTGATTGCGCGGACGCTCCGGCGGCGCGCCCGCCTCGCGGCCGACGTCACCGATCAGACTTGCAAGACCCCGGCCCAACCGCGATCGCGACTCGTCCGCCATCGCCTTCTCCTTTGGATTCACATCAAGCTCCGCTCGCGGCCTGCTGCCGATCCGCAGCTTCGGCGCAATATAAAGGGATCGCGAATTCCGCCGCCGGAAGTCGCCGTGATCCTTGAATGAAGACCGGCTGACGCGAGGTCAGCCGGAGACATGGCAACTGATCAGTTGGCGCGCAGATCGCGCTCGCGCTGGATGACCTCGGTCGCGAGCTTCAGATAGGCTTCGCTGCCGACGCACTTGAGGTCATAGACCAGCACCGGCTTGCCGTAGGACGGCGCTTCCGAGATGCGCACGTTGCGCGGGATCATCGTGTTGTAGACCTTGGACCCCATGAACTGGCGCACGTCGGCGACGACCTGGTTGGACAGGTTGTTGCGCGAGTCGAACATGGTCAGCACGATGCCGTGGATCGACAGGTTCGGGTTCAAGGTCGAACGCACCTGCTCCACGGTCTGCAGCAGCTGCGACAGACCTTCGAGCGCGAAGAACTCGCACTGCAGCGGCACCAGGATTGCGTCCGACGCGGCCATCGCGTTGACCGTGAGCAAGTTCAGCGACGGCGGGCAATCGACCAGCACATAGGTGTAGTCGTTCTCCGGCGAGACGTTGTTGTTGAGGCCGGCGATCGCGTCGCGCAGACGGAAGGCGCGGTTGGCGCTGTTGCCGAGCTCGAGCTCAAGGCCGGACAAGTCCATCGTCGAGGAGGCAATGTGCAGCCGCGGCACGGCGGTCGCGACCACGGCGTCGCGCAGCGAGGCCTCGCCGATCAGGACGTCATAGGTCGAGCAGTTGCGGCTGCCGCGATCGATGCCGAGGCCGGTCGAGGCGTTGCCCTGCGGATCGAGATCGACGATCAGCACGCGCTCGCCGATCGCAGCCAGCGCGGTGCCGAGGTTGATCGCGGTCGTGGTCTTGCCGACCCCGCCCTTCTGGTTGGCGAGCGCCAGGATGCGCGGATGCCCGTCCGGGTGAGGGGCTCTATCTTCTTGATAAATCTGATCAATTACGGACATGCGCGATCGCCATGGTTGTTGTGCGGGAGTTCAGCCTTGTCGCTCGATGCAATCGATTGCGACGATCCAGCCCTGCCCGCCCGTCCGGCTGGAATGAAGTTTCGGCTCAATTTTCCAATACTTGGTAGATTCGGTCAATTCCGCATCTACATCTTGACCCTTGAGAAACAGCGCTTTCGCGCCTTTTTTCACCAGGGGCTCCGCAAAGCCGATGAGTTGGTGTAGCGGAGCCAGCGCGCGTGCGGTCACGCAATCGACTCGCCCGCTCCACTTCTCCACGATATCCCCGATCTCTGACAAATGCACGATCCCAGGTGCGCCGGTGACGCGAATTGCTTCGCGCAAGAACGCCGCCTTCTTGGCGATGCGCTCGACCAGATGCACCTGCGCGCCCGGCCGCTCAGCCAGAGCGCAAGCGAGAACGACGCCGGGGAAGCCGCCTCCGCTGCCGAGATCGACCCAGATCTTGGCGTCGGGCGCGAGATCGAGGAGCTGCAGTGAATCCGAAATGTGTCGCGTCCAGAGATGCGCCAGCGTCGACGGCGCGACCAGGTTGGTCTTGGCCTGCCACTCCAACAGCAGCGCGACATAGCGGTCCAGGCGCTGCTCTGTTTCACGTGAAACGGGAGTGAGCGCGAGCGCCGCTGCCTTGTCGGCCTCGACGATGTTTGGAGCGACCGTCATCGATGTCCGTTTCACGTGAAACGCCTCAGCCCGCCTTGTGACGTCGCGCCTCACGGCGGAGGTAGGCTGCGAGGATACCGAGCGCCGCAGGCGTCATGCCGTCGATCCGGCCCGCCTGCCCGATCGTCCACGGCTTCGTCGCGGTCAGCTTCGCCCTCGCCTCGTTCGACAGACCGGGGATGACGGCGTAGTCGATGTCGCCGAGCACGAGACCCTCATCGCGCCGGAAGGCGTCGACGTCATCGCTCTGGCGGCGCACGTAGACATCGTACTTGGCATCGATCTCGAGATGCGTGGCGATGGTCGCGTCGATCGTACCCAGCTCCGGCCAGATCGCCCGCACTTCGGCGAAGCTGATCTCCGGATAGGCCATCAGCTCGAACGCCGAACGGCGCTGGCCGTCCCGGTTCAGCGTCAGCCCATGCTTGGCTGCTTCATTCGGCGTGATCGACAGCGAGCGGGCCAACTCACGCGCCGCTTCAAGCGCATCCATCTTGGCACGATGGAAACGTGCGCGATCGGTCCCGACACAGCCCAGGGCGATACCCTTGTCAGTCAGCCGCCGGTCGGCATTGTCCGCACGCAAGGTCAGCCGATACTCGGCGCGGGAGGTGAACATCCGGTACGGTTCTGTAATCCCGCGGGTCACGAGATCATCGATCATCACGCCGAGATAACCGTCTGCCCGGTCGAACACGATCGGCTCCCCGCCTCCCGCCGCCAGCGCGGCATTCAGCCCGGCCACCAGCCCCTGCGCGGCTGCCTCTTCATATCCCGTCGTACCGTTGATCTGGCCTGCCAGAAACAACCCTCGCATCCGCTTAGTCTGCAGCGTCGGCTCGAGCTCGCGGGGATCAACGTGGTCGTACTCGATCGCATAGCCCGGCCGGATCATCCGGACTCGTTCGAGGCCCGGAATGGTCGGCAGCAGCGCGAGCTGAACCTCCTCCGGCAGCGAGGTCGAGATGCCGTTGGGATAGACGGTCGTGTCGTCGAGGCCTTCCGGTTCCAGAAAGATCTGATGACCGTCGCGGTCTCCGAACCGGACGATCTTGTCCTCAACTGACGGGCAGTAACGCGGGCCGGTCGACTTGATCTGCCCGGAGTACATCGGCGAGCGATGGACATTGGCGCGGATCACGTCGTGGGTCGCGGTCGTCGTGCGGGTGATGCCGCATTGGATCTGGGGCGTGGTGATCCGGTCGGTCAGGACTGAGAACGGCTCAGGCGGATCGTCGCCCGGCTGCATCTCGACTGCGGACCAATCGATCGTCGTCCCGTCGAGACGCGGCGGCGTACCGGTCTTGAGGCGTCCGAGCTTGAAGCCGATGTCTTCGAGAGACCGCGACAGCCCGAGCGCCGGCGCTTCGTCGACCCGGCCCGCCGGCCAGGTCTTCTGGCCCAAATGGATCAGACCGCGCAGGAAGGTGCCTGTGGTAATCACCACCGCACCGCACGTGAAGGTCCGCCCGTCTGCCAGCTTCAGGCCGGCGATGCGGCCATTCGCGGTGACGAGTTCGTCCGCTTCGCCCTCGATCACGACGAGGTTTGTAGTGTCGCGGATCGCCGTCTGCATCGCCGTGGCGTAGAGCTTTCGGTCGGCCTGAGCACGAGGACCGCGGACAGCCGGACCCTTCCGGCGGTTTAGGACACGAAACTGGATACCACCGGCGTCGGCGACGCGGCCCATGAGACCGTCCAGGGCATCGACTTCACGGACGAGATGCCCCTTGCCCAATCCGCCGATCGCCGGATTGCAGGACATCGCGCCGATGGTTGCGAACTGGTGGGTGACCAGAGCAGTGCGTGCGCCCATCCGCGCCGAGGCGGCGGCGGCTTCACAGCCGGCGTGGCCACCGCCGATGACGATGACGTCGAAGGATGTCAGGTGTTGGATCATCGTCCTTATGTAGCGTTTGCCCACGTCACCTGAAAGACGTTTCACGTGAAACACGGCGGTGGAGCAGCCGGAGCCGTTTCACGTGAAACAAGCGTTCCGGCTGACTTACTGTTTCACGTGAAACACCTCGGCGAGTTCCCCTGTCCTGTTTCACGTGAAACATCTGAAGATCGGTTAACCAACTCACCTCTCATTAAGTATGTTGGCGGAGTCTCCGATCGGGGCGCCCTACTTTCCGATGCAGAACTCGCGAAAGATGACGTCGAGCAAATCCTCGACATCGACCCGCCCCAGCAGCCGCCCCAATGAGAGCGCCGCGATGCGCAGCTCCTCGGCCACGAGCTCTTCGCCCCTCCCCACAGCGTTCAGACTCCGCCGCAGTGCCTCCGCGGTCTGCTGCAATGACTGCTTCTGGCGTTCCCGTGTGATCAGCCCGCTCTCGGTCGCGCCGAAATAGTCGCGAGCGAAGCCGACCAAGGCTTCCAGCAGAGCCGGCATCCCCGCCCCGCTCTGCGCCGAGATGCCAAACGCCCGGCTGACACCCCCGCCGGAGGTCGACATCTGGTCCGATGCGAGCAGATCGATCTTGTTGCGAACCAGCCAGACGGGCGTCTCCCCCCGCGGCATCGCTTGCGGCCGATCATCTTCGGACATCCACAACACGAGATCGGCCTGCGATGCGCGATCCCGCGCACGGCGGACACCCTCCTGCTCCACCGGATCCTCGGTCTCCCGGATGCCCGCCGTATCGATCAACGTCACCGGATAGCCGTCGAGGTCGAGCTGAACCTCAATGAGATCGCGCGTGGTGCCGGCATGCGGCGACACGATAGCGACCTCGCGGCGGGCGAGCTGGTTCATCAAGGTCGACTTGCCGGCATTCGGCGGACCCGCGATCACCACGGTCAGACCTTCGCGAAGCCGCTCGGCCCGGCCTTGCGCCGAGAGCACGGCCTCGATCTCGCCCAGGAGCTGTCTGATCCGCGCGAGCGCCGGCGCCATCAGCTCAGCCGGCACATCGCCCTCATCCGAGAAGTCGATCCCGGCTTCGATCAGCGCGCCGGCCTCGATGATCTGCTCGCGCCAGCTCCGCGCCTTGTCGCCCAGCAGACCCTGGAGCTGCCGCAGCGCTTGGCGCCTCTGGCGGTCGGTGTCGGCATGGATGAGATCGTCGAGTCCCTCAGCCTCGGTCAGATCGATCTTGCCGTTTTCGAATGCGCGCCGGGTGAACTCGCCCGGCTCTGCCGGACGCAGCTCCGGCATCGCCGAGAGCACTGCAAACAGTGTCGCGATCACCGCGCGGCTGCCATGGACATGCAGCTCGGCGACATCCTCGCCGGTCGCGCTGGCTGGGGCCTGAAACCACAGCACGACCGCGTCATCGATCGGATCGCCGCTGGCATCGCGAAGCAGCACCCGCGTCGCCACCCGCGGCGTCGGCATCTTGCCCGCCAACATCTGAAGAGCTGCGCCGGCGTGCGAACCAGACATCCGGACGATCGCAATCGCGCTTGGCAGCCGTCCCGAGGACAGCGCGAAGATGGTCTGGTCGTGCGGATGCATGACGCTCAATTGGGCTCGGCGATCCAGAAAGACAATCGGTTTACACCGGCATGCTTTACGCCGGATGGCGAGAGCCGCGTGACCAACCTGAGCACGATGCGATGACGTCGAAGGGCACCATGCTCTCATCGCAACGTGTCGATGGCGGCGACGGAAGGCGCGGCGCTCTCAGTCTCAGGATCGAGCACACCCGAAACGGGCGAGCGGGGTCGGGTGATGTCTCCGCAGACACCGGTGCAAGTGGAGAGAACACCCCACCCCGGTTCACATGCACTTCGTGCATATGACCGACCCTCCCTCTCCAGGGGAGGGTGATCCCGGCGTTGATCTCGAAGTGACCCCGTAAGGCATCAGATCCGTGCGACGCTCCCAAACAAAAAGGGCGCTCCGAAGAGCGCCCTTTCCAAACTGACTGATCGTATCCCGATCAGGTGTTCATCGACTCGAAGAACTCCGAGTTGCTCTTGGTGCTGCGGAGCTTGTCGAGCAGGAAGTCGATCGCGTCCATGGTGCCCATCGGATTGAGGATGCGGCGGAGGACGTACATCTTCTTGAGGTTCTGCGCCTCGGTGATGAGCTCTTCCTTGCGGGTGCCGGAGCGGGCGATGTCGATCGCCGGGAAAGTCCGCTTGTCGGCGACCTTGCGGTCGAGAATGAGCTCGGAGTTGCCGGTGCCCTTGAACTCTTCGAAGATGACTTCGTCCATGCGGCTGCCGGTGTCGACCAGAGCGGTGGCGATGATGGTCAGCGAGCCGCCTTCCTCGATGTTGCGGGCGGCACCGAAGAAGCGCTTCGGCCGCTGCAGCGCGTTCGCATCGACACCGCCGGTCAGCACCTTGCCGGAGGACGGCACGACGGTGTTGTAGGCGCGGCCGAGGCGGGTGATCGAGTCCAGCAGAATGACGACGTCGCGGCCGTGCTCGACCAGGCGCTTGGCCTTCTCGATCACCATCTCCGCGACCTGGACGTGACGGGCCGCCGGCTCGTCGAAGGTCGAGGACACCACCTCGCCCTTCACCGAGCGCTGCATGTCCGTGACTTCCTCGGGGCGCTCATCGATCAGCAGCACGATCAGATAGCACTCGGGATGATTGGCGGTGATCGAGTGCGCGATGTTCTGCATCAGCACCGTCTTGCCGGTCCGCGGCGGCGCGACGATCAGCGCGCGCTGGCCCTTGCCAATCGGGGCGACGATGTCGATGACGCGCGGCGACAGATCCTTGCGGGTCGGATCCTCGAGTTCGAGCCGGAAGCGCTCGTCCGGAAACAGCGGCGTCAAATTGTCGAAATTGACCTTGTGCTTGGACTTCTCGGGATCCTCGAAGTTCAGCGTGTTGACCTTGAGCAGCGCGAAATAGCGTTCGCCTTCCTTCGGGCTGCGGATGTGACCCTCGATCGTGTCACCGGTGCGCAGGCCGAAGCGGCGGATCTGCGACGGCGAAACGTAGATGTCATCCGGGCCGGGCAGGTAGTTGGCATCCGGCGACCGGAGGAAGCCGAAGCCGTCGGAGAGAACCTCGACGACACCCTCACCGATGATGTCGGTCTCCTGGATCGCGAGTTGCTTGAGGATGGCGAACATCAGCTCCTGCTTGCGCATCGTGCTAGCGTTCTCGACCCCGTTTTCCTCCGCGAAGGAGACGAGCTCGGCCGGCGTCTTTGACTTGAGGTCCTGTAGTTTGATTTCCCGCATTGGGGGTGGTCCTGTGGAAGCGACTTGGGAGGGATGCGAGGTGGCTGTGGGAAGGCGGACGAAAATGAGGTCCGCAGGTCTAAGCAAGGTTGGCGCCAATAAGGCGCCAGACCTGATGCGGCGGCCGGTCAAGCCGGAACGCAACCACATCCGCCTGCGTGGGGTGGGATGTCCTTAATATAGAAAATCGCGCCGGCCTCTGCAAGGCATCTCGGGCGGAGCGGTATTCTCATGGATCGGGTCAAAACGGCTTGACGATGACGAGAATCACGATGCCGATCATCAGCACCGTCGGTACTTCGTTGATATAACGATAGAATTTTTGGGTGTGCGTATTCCGGTCAGCAGCGAAGTCCTTCACCCAGCGGGTAAAGAGCCCGTGCACGCCGGACAAAATGAGAACGAGGAGGAATTTGCCGTGAAACCAGCCACTGGCATACCAGTGACCCGCCCAGACCATGTACAGCCCGGCCAGCCAGGTCACGATCATCGCCGGATTGATGATCGCCTTCAGCAGCCGGCGCTCCATCACCTTGAAGGTCTCGGACTGCTTCGAGCCGATCTCGGCCTCGCAATGATAGACGAACAGGCGCGGCAGATAGAGCATGCCGGCCATCCACGCGATGACAGCGATGACGTGCAGCGCCTTGATCCACTCGTACATCGATGTCGCGATCCGTTAACCGGCTGGTGACTATTGGGAGGCGAGACATATCCGCTCGCTCGATCGCTTCCAAACCAAATAATTTTAGAATCTTAAGGTTTGAGTCTAGGTAGCGGTGGATTGGACTCATGCAATTCTGCCAGCCGATTTCCCGCAGCTTGTTCACATCCTTCAACAGGCCGGCTGAGGACGATTGGACTTTCGAGAGTCCAGTTTGATTCAATCGCTTGTCGGGCTGCATCGACAGCTTATCCCAAGACAAACGAACCTCGTCCCGATATCATCAGCCCTGTGACGTCGCGTTGTCCCCGACAGCGACCATGTGCAGAACAATCGGGGTTATCCAAAGGGGGCAGCGGGCGGCCGGATTTTGCGCCCGTCCTTCACAGGGATTCACAGATCGTTAAGGATTTGATGCCCACCACCGGCAATTACTTTCACCTCCATCTGGTTTCCGACTCGACGGGCGAAACCTTGATCACGGTCGCGCGAGCGGTCGCCGCGCAGTACACCAATGTGACGCCGGTGGAGCACGTCTATCCGCTGGTGCGCAGCCAGAAGCAGCTGGATCGCGTGCTCGACGAGATCGAGGAAGCGCCGGGCATCGTTCTCTTCACCTTGCTGGAGAAGGACCTGGTCTCCAGGCTCGAGGGCAAGTGCCAGCAGATCAACATCCCGAGCCTGTCGATCATCGGCCCGGTGATGCAGCTGTTCGAGGCCTATCTCGGCGCCTCCACCGCGGGCCGGGTCGGCGCGCAGCACGTGCTCAACGCCGAATATTTCGCGCGCATCGACGCGCTGAACTACACGATGCTCCATGATGATGGCCAGATGGTCGACGGCCTCGAAGAAGCCGACGTGGTGTTGGTCGGCGTCAGCCGGACGTCGAAAACGCCGACCTCGATCTATCTCGCCAATCGCGGCGTGCGCACCGCGAACGTGCCGCTCGTGCCCGGTATCCCGATTCCGCACCAGCTCGAGACGCTGAAGAAGCCGCTGGTGGTCAGCCTGCACGCGACGCCGGAGCGGCTGATCCAGGTGCGGCAAAATCGTTTGCTCAGCATGGGTGCGGAATCCGGCAACGAGAACTATGTCGATAAGCAGTCGGTGACCGACGAGGTCGCCTATGCGCGCAAGCTCAGTGCGAAGTTCAACTGGGTGATGCTCGACGTGACGCGCCGCTCGATCGAGGAGACGGCGGCGGCGATCCTGAAACTCTATACCGACCGGCAGCGGCAGCGCCTGCCGGACTAGTGAGCGAGCTGATGTCGATCTGGTGCAGTGAAGAGCCTTTGGTGTTGGCATCGCAAAGCCGTGCGCGGCGCGTGCTGCTCGCCAACGCCGGTCTGGCCTGCGAGGCGATCCCGGCCAAAGTCGACGAGCGGGCGATTCAGGCCGAGGCCGGCCTGGTGGCGCCGTACGAGATCGCGTTGCATCTCGCCAACGCCAAGGCCGCCGAGGTCTCCGCACGCAACCCCAATGCCTATGTGGTCGGCGCGGACCAGACGCTGGCCCTGGGCGAGCGGATGTTCAACAAGCCGGCCGGCCGGCAGCAGGCGATGTATCAATTGCTGGCGCTGGCCGGACGCACTCATGCGCTGCATTCGGCGATCGCCGTGGTCCGCAATGGGGAGCTGCTGTTCTCGCATGTCGCCGTGGCCTGGATGACGATGCGCGCGCTGACCGAGAGCGAGGTCGCGGCCTATCTCGATGCCGCCGGCGAGGCCGTGACGACCAGCGTCGGCGCCTACCAGCTCGAAGGGCTCGGGGTGCATCTGTTCGATCGCATCGACGGCGATCATTTCACCATTCTTGGTCTGCCTCTGCTGCCGCTGCTCGCCTATTTCCGCGAGGCTCGGTTGCTCAGGATCTGATGACCGCAGCAGCCACGCGCCGGGAGATACGGATGAGAGTGCTGGGCCTGACCGGCTCGATGGGCATGGGCAAGTCGACGACGGCGAAGCTGTTCGCCGAAGCTGGCGTGCCGGTGTATGACGCGGACGCCACCGTTCATAAGGTCTATGAAGGCGAAGCCGCGCCGGCGATCGAGGCCGCATTTCCCGGGGCGACCGCTGGCGGCAAGGTCGATCGCGCCAAACTGTCGGCGAAGGTGGTTGGAGACCCCGCCGCCATCCGCCGGCTTGAGTCCATCGTGCACCCGATGCTGCGCTCCTATCACCAGGCGTTTCTCGATGAGGCCGAACGCTCCGGCGTGCCGGTCGCGGTCGTCGACGTGCCCTTGCTGTTTGAGACCGGCGGCGACAAGCGGGTCGATGCCGTGGTCGTGGTGTCGACCTCGCCGGAGATTCAGCGTGAGCGCATCCTGGCGCGCGGCACGATGACTGAAGAGGCGCTGGATGCGCTGTTGGCCCGGCAGATGCCCGACGCCGAGAAACGCGCGCGTGCCGATTTCGTCGTGGATACCTCCCACGGTCTCGATCCCGTACGGGAGCGCATTCGCGACATCCTCGCCGAGGTCGTTAAGATGCCGCAACGCCGCGGCTGATTCGCCAGCCCGGCCTGTGACGGGTTGGCGACGGATCAAGTCAGATGCGTGAGATCGTTCTCGATACCGAAACCACCGGCCTCGACGCGCTGCGCGGCGACCGTCTGGTCGAGATCGGCTGCGTCGAAATCATCAACCGCATGCCGACCGGCCAGGTCTTCCACGTCTACATCAATCCCGAGCGCGACATGCCGGCCGAGGCCTTCGCGGTCCACGGCCTGTCGAGCGAGTTCCTGGCGGACAAGCCGCTGTTTCAGGAGATCGTCGAGGACTTCCTGGCGTTCATCGGCGATGCGCCGCTGGTGATCCACAATGCGTCCTTCGACATCGGCTTCATCAATGCCGAGCTCGATCGGACGAAGCGGCCGCCGATTCCCCGCGAGCGCCTGGTCGACACCCTGCTGCTCGCTCGCCGGAAACATCCGGGCGTGTCGAACCGGCTCGACGATCTCTGCTCGCGCTACGCGATCGACAACTCGCGGCGCACCAAGCACGGGGCGCTGCTCGACGCCGAGCTGCTGGCGGAGGTCTATGTCGATCTCGTCGGGGCGCGGCAGTCGCAACTGATCCTGACCCAGGACAGCCAGGAGATCAGAGTCGGGGTCGGCGGGGATACGCCGCGCCGGCAGCGGGAGCAGCCTCTGGCGCCGCGGGTCACGGAGGCCGAGCGCGAGGCCCATCGCGCCTTCATCGCCACCCTCGGCGACAAGCCGATCTGGATGGAATTTCTACCGGGAGCGTGATCCGCGCCAGTAAAGCCGCGGATCACCTACACCGACTTGGTCTGACGACGTTCTAGGAAGCGATCAGCTCTGCAGGATCTGCCCGCCCTGGGCAGCTGCCTGACGCTCCATGTTCTGGCGGTACAGGCTGACGAAGTCGACGGGGTCGAGCATCAGCGGCGGGAAGCCGCCGTCACGCACCGAGCTGGCAACGATCTCGCGGGCGAACGGGAACAGCAGCCGCGGGCATTCGATCAGCAGCATCGGCGACAGGTGCTCCTGCGGAACGTTGACCAGCCGGAACACGCCGCCATAGACCAGCTCGAAGCTGAACATGACCGTGCTGCCGCTCTCGGCCTTGCCCTCGATCGTCAGCGTCACTTCATATTCGGTCTCGGCGATGGCGTTGGCGCCGACATTGATCTGGATGTTAATCTGCGGCGGCTGGCCCTGCGGCGCCAGGGACTGCGGGGCGTTCGGATTCTCGAACGACAGATCCTTGATGTATTGCGCCAGCACGTTCAGCTGGGGAGGGGGAGCCGCCTCGGAAGTGGCGCCGTTACCGTTGGTCATTGCAGTGTTCTCCAGGCACAAAGGGCGGGTCGTTGCGGCGCGTGGCTACCATAGGGCCGGCTTGTTCCACAAGGACGAGGCGGCAACGCCGTTAAGCCCCTAAATGGCCATTCCGGCCGACGTGCCTCTATTTGTCGCATTGGCCAAGGGACGGAACGGGGGACCTGCCTTGCCCGTTCCCTGTCGGCCAGGATCGGATTTCCCCTAGGGTCGGAAAAGGGTTAGGATCGGCGTGCCACAATGTGCCATTGGCCGGGCCCAATTCGATGACTACATCCGGGCAGACCGAGGGATTCACCGGTCTTTACCTGGATCCTGTAGAACGGGGGCTCGGTGGCCGGGCTCCGCGTTCGGCTCGACAAGTCAGAAAGCGAACACGACGTGGACATTTATACCATCATCTTCCTGGCGTTGGCGGTCTTCATCTTCGTGCGCCTGCGCGCCGTTCTCGGGCAGCGCACCGGAAGTGAGCGGACGCCGTTCGATCACGCTGCCCGGAATGCGGTGCAGGGCGCGCCCGACAACCCGATTATGCCGGTCCCGGGCAAGCCGATCGACCCCGCGGCTCCCGCGCCCGGTGCCGAGATGCCGGCCCCTGGTGATCGCTGGCGCGGGCTGACCGAACCGGGTACCCCGCTCGCCCGCGGCCTGGATGCGATCGTGGCCAATGACCCCTCGTTCGATCCCCGCCATTTTCTCACCGGCGCGCGCAGCGCCTATGAGATGATCGTCCTGGCTTTCGCCAATGGCGACCGCCGCGCGTTGCGCGACCTGCTGTCGGCCGAGGTCTATGAGAGCTTCGAGTCCGTCATCAAGGACCGCGAGAAGAACGAGCAGAAGACCGAGACGCGCTTCGTCTCGATCGACACCGCCGAACTGGTCGGCGCCGACCTGCGCGACCGCACGGCGCAGGTCACGGTGCGGTTCGTGTCGCAGATGATCTCGGTGACGCGCGACAAGATGGGCAACGTCGTCGACGGCAATCCGGACAAGGTCGCCGACATCACCGACATCTGGACCTTCGCCCGCGACACCGGTTCGCGTGACCCGAACTGGAAGCTGGTCGGCACCGGCAGTCATTAGTTCATCGAACACGAGCGGCATCCGCGTGGGGATGCCGCTCGGCACGAACCGGCGTCAGGAGGACGTCGCGCGCAAGCAGCAGCTTTGACATCGACCATACTTCAAACCGCGTTTTTTCCGAATTTCGCGTTGAGTGGTACTTTGACGGTGCAAGCATGGTTCGCGAAATTTGGAAGCGGGGTTTTTCGGCCCGAAGCCTCAGATACTGGACGGCGGCGCTCGCCCTTGGCGTCGCCGCGGTTGTGCTCGCGCCTTACGCGGCCGAGGCCGTGCGGGCGCGTCATCGGCAGCATGCCCCTGCCGCTCCGCCGATGCGCCACCTGCCCTACCCTCAGCTCGACTGGCCGCTGGAAATCACCAACAGCCAGTACCAGCCGCTGAGCTGGAATGACGTGCCCGGCTGGAGCGACGATGATCAGCTCGCGGCCTACAAGACGTTCCGCGCCAGCTGCAAGCCGATTGCAGCGAAACCCGAGGGCTCGCCGGAGGACAAGGCGCTCGGCGATTCCTTGCGCGATCCCTGCCGCGATGCGCGGGCCAATGACCTCACGGACAACGCCGCGGCGCGCGCCTTTTTCGAGCGCAACTTCGAGCCGCTGAAGATCTCCAAGCTGGGCGATGCCGACGGTTTCGTCACCGGCTACTACGAACCCGTGATCGAGGGCTCGCGCACCCAGAACGAGGTCTACAACGTTCCGGTCTATCGCCGGCCCTCGAACCTGTTCGTGCGCGGCTTCAAGCAGGATGCGACCAGCCTGCCCAACAAGGGTCCGGTGTATCGCAAGATCGGCCGGCGCAAGCTGGTGCCCTATTACGACCGCGCGGAGATCGAGGACGGCGCGATCGAGGGCCGCGGGCTCGAGATTGCCTGGCTGCGCAATCAGACCGATCTGCTGTTCGCCCAGATCCAGGGCTCGGCGCGCATCAGCCTCGACGATGGCTCGACGGTGCGCATCAACTACGATGCCTACAATGGTCATCCCTACACGCCGGTCGGCCGCATCCTGATCGAGCGTGGCATCATTCCGCGCGAGCAGATGTCGATGCAGCGCATCCGCGACTGGATGGAGCAGAATCCGGAAGGCGCCAACGAACTTCGCCGGATGAACCGCTCCTACATCTTCTTCCGCGAAGTCCAACTGTCGGAGAAGGACGAGGCCGTCGGCGCGCAGGGCATTCCGCTGACGCCGGGCCGCTCGATCGCCGTCGACAAATCGCTGCACGTCTATGGCACGCCGTTCTTCATCACCGGCGAGCTGCCGATCGAGTCGGAGAAGCAGAAGAATCCGTTCCACCGGCTGATGATCGCGCAGGACACGGGCTCGGCCATCGTCGGCCCGGCGCGCGCCGATCTCTATTTCGGCGCTGGACAGGAAGCGGGGAAAGTCTCCGGCCGGCTCAAGCACAGCATCCAGTTCGTGATGCTGGTGCCGCGGAGTCTCGATCCGGTCGCGCGCGGCCGCAAGATGCCGCTGCCGGATCCGCGTCCCTCGGAGAAGATCGCAAAGCTGTTTCCGCGAGGCCTGCCGAAGGAGGCGGCGGTCAGTGAACCCGCCAAGGGGCTCGACAAGGGTGCCGATGCCGCGAAGCCGACCACGACTGCAGCTTCCGCCAGTGAAACGAAGGTCCCTGCCCCTGCCCCGAGCGCGAGCCCGGGAACGACGGTGGCGCAGAACGTCGCCGTCCCGCAGCCCGTGCCCTTGCCCGCCGCCCGGCCCCGCCTCGAAAGTGATCGCAATATCCGCCGATTGCGTTATGGCAGACGTCATCGCAATCACCTATGAACCGTCGTCTCCATGCCTGAAGATCCCGAGCCGCCGCGGACCCGACGCAGGCGCGGCCTTTCCGAGGACGAGCGCACGCTCTGGGAGACGGTGGCGCGACAGGTCAAGCCGCTGCGCAAGACGCCGCGTCCGGTGCGGCCGCATCCGCCGATGGCGACCGCCGAGCCGCAGCCGGACAAGCCGTTGACGACGCCGCGCCCGGTCGCGCCCGTCGTCATCCCCAAGCCGGCCAGGCCAGCGATCCCGCCGCTGGTGTCGCTCGGCCGCAAGGAGCGCTCGAAACTGTCGCGCGGCCGCAGCGAGATCGATGCCCGGCTCGACCTGCACGGCATGACCCAGAGCCGCGCGCACCAGGCGCTGCATCACTTCCTGCACCGGGCCCAGCATGACGGCCTGACCTTCGTGCTCGTCATCACAGGTAAAGGCACGATCGGCGCCGATCCCGAACGCGGCGTGCTCCGCCGCCAGGTGCCGCATTGGCTGAGCCTGCCGGAATTCCGCTCGCTGATCGTCGGTTTCGAAGAGGCCCATGTCGGCCATGGCGGCGCCGGCGCGCTGTACGTGCGGATCAGACGGCCGCGCGGCTGAGGCTCAGAATGGCCGGATGATGCCGATGCGCGGGATGACCGTGACGATCCAGCCGAGGATGGTGGTCTTGCGGTCATCGGCGTCGATGGTGGCGATCTGTTTGCTTGCGGGAAGCGTCTTCACGGCGTGCAGCATCAGCACCTGACAGACGACCCAGCTCGAGATCCAGCGCGAATAGTCGAACACCATCGCGAACATCACGAAATAGGCGAGGCTGATCACGCCAAGCGCGGCGATGACGATGTGCCGGTCGCGCGGTCGCTCGAGCGCACGGACGAGGTCGTGCAGGGTCCGCCATAGCGGCAGGTGCAGCAAGATCAGCAGCGCGTAGACGGGGACGCCAAGCAGATTCGATGGCAGCCGCGCCCAGGTGTCCTGCACTTCCTTCGACAATGGCTGATACCAGACATAGGCGAATTGCAGCAGCTCGGTGCGCGACGGATCGAGCATGCGCGTCTTCAAATAGGCGACGAAGTCCGCTTCGGGCAGCGGCATCGTGCCGAGGAATTGCGCCGCGAGGAACAGCACGCCGAGGCCGAACAGCATAGCCGTGCCCACGATGACATCGCGTGGCGTGGTGGCACGTGCGAGGTAGTAGCGTAGCACGACGATGGCGGTGATGGTCGGCACGTACATCAGGAGGTGGATGTGGTGGATCAGCACAAGCACCGCCGAGATCACCGCCGCGAGCAGCACGTAAGCCAGCGAGCTCGCCGGCACCAGCAGCAGGATGATCGCGCCGAGGCAGCCATAGATGTCGAAATGGCCGAGCGTGAACAGGAAATTCTTGAATACGAATGGCGAGCCGGCGGTGAACACGAGCAGCGGCAGCTGCGCGCGGTCGAAACCGAACGTCCGTCGAAACAGCTGAATGAACAAAGCAAAGGTGATCAGCCAGACAGTGCCGGCCAGCGCGAACACCAGCCACACCGGCACCTTCGCGGTGAACAGCCCGACGATCGCCCCGATCAGCGCGCGCTTGATGAAGCCGAAGTGATAGTCGACCAGCAGATGGATGTAGGGAATGTAGGGCGGCAGCGTCAGCTTGTGCACCAACACGCCGAGCATGACGGCTGCGTTGACGGCGAGCATCAGGCGCCAGTGTCTGCTGAGCACGCCGGTCATGCGGCGGCCGATCGAATGGTGATGTTGCGACGGCCGCCGCCACACCAACCAGTGTCGTCCCGGCCTTGAGCCGGGACCCATAGCCACCGCCGTTCGTGATGAGGCAAGGCTGGAGCCGCCATCGTGCGTGACAATCAGCTTCGGTGGTTATGGGTCCCGGCCTTCGCCGGGACGACAGCGGAATTTGCGGTGAGCGCTCGGGCAGACGCCTACAGAATGAACCGGCTGAGATCCGCATTCTTCGCGAGATCGCCGATGTGCTGCTGCACATAGGCGGCGTCGACGCGCATGGTTTCGCCTGATCGGTCCGAGGCGGTGAAGGAGATGTCGTCGAGGACGCGCTCCATCACCGTCTGCAGCCGGCGCGCGCCGATGTTCTCGACCGTCGAGTTGACCGCGACAGCGACGTCGGCGAGCGCATCGATCGCATCGTCGGTGATGTCGAGCGTGACGCCCTCGGTCTTCATCAGTGCCACATATTGCTTGATCAGCGACGCCTCCGGCTCGGTCAGGATACGGCGCATGTCGTCGCGGGTCAGCGCCTGCAGCTCGACGCGGATCGGCAGGCGGCCCTGCAGTTCCGGCAGCAGGTCGGACGGCTTGGCGATATGGAATGCGCCCGACGCGATGAACAGGATGTGGTCGGTCTTGACGGCGCCGTGCTTGGTCGAGACCGTCGTGCCCTCGATCAGCGGCAAGAGATCGCGCTGCACGCCCTCGCGCGAGACGTCGCCGCCATGGCGGTTCTCGCGCACGCAGATCTTGTCGATCTCGTCGAGGAACACGATGCCGTTGTTCTCGACGACGGTGATCGCCTCCTGCACGAGCTGGTCGCTGTCGAGCAGCTTGTCGGATTCCTCCGCGATCAGGATGTCGTGCGAGGCCTCGACCGTCACGCGCCGCGTCTTGGTGCGGCCGCCGAGCTTGCCAAAGATGTCGCCGATGGAGATCGCACCCATCTGCGCGCCAGGCATGCCCGGGATCTCGAACATCGGCATGCCGCCGCCCGACGACTGCGTCTCGATCTCGATTTCCTTGTCGTTGAGCTCGCCGGCGCGCAGCTTGCGGCGGAACGAGTCACGGGTCGCGGCGCTCGAATTGGCGCCGACCAGAGCGTCGAGCACCCGCTCCTCGGCGGCCAACTGTGCGCGCGCGGCGACGTCCTTGCGCTTGCGCTCGCGCACCTGGTGAATCGCGACCTCGACGAGATCGCGGATGATCTGCTCGACGTCGCGGCCGACATAGCCGACCTCGGTGAATTTGGTCGCCTCCACTTTGAGGAACGGCGCGCCCGCGAGCTTGGCCAGCCGCCGCGCGATTTCCGTCTTGCCGACGCCGGTCGGGCCGATCATCAGGATGTTCTTCGGCAGCACCTCCTCGCGCAGGCCCGTATCGAGCTGCAGCCGCCGCCAGCGGTTGCGGAGCGCGATGGAGACCGCGCGCTTGGCGTCGGCCTGGCCGACGATGAAGCGGTCGAGTTCGGAGACGATTTCGCGAGGGGAAAAGTCGGTCATGGGGCTCTAGCTAGGCTCGGATGGGCGGCGAGGCAAGTCGGCGGGTTCGCAGGACATCAGCAGCGCGGGACCATCGGGCGTGTCGATCAGGCGCTCGCGCCGGAATCCGGACTTTTCATAGGCGCGAATGGCACGGACATGGGCCGGCGAGGGATCGGTGACCACGCGCGGGACGCCGCGCTGAAACATCAGGCCACAAAAGGTTCGGAGGACAAGCGGACCATGACCGCGCCCGATCCGCTCGGGGCCGGCGATGAACAGGTCGATGCCGCGGGTGCCGTCCGGCTGCGGACCGAAGCCGTCGTTCCACGCGGTGAGGGCGTAGCACTGCAGATAGCCGGCCGCTTCGCCATCCATCAGCATGATGTACTGATCCATGGCCGGCTCATGACGGTCGCCATCGAGCAACGCATATTGCTCGTCCGGATCACCCCACCATTCGCGGACATGCGGCTGCTGCAGCCAGTCACGGATGGCCGGCAAATCGTCTTCGGTCATCGGACGGAAGCCAACATTCATCGCCGCCCTGCCCTCACAGCAAAGGCGGTCCGGCCTGCCACTGCCGGATCGCTTCGGTCGGATAGATCAGCATCAGAATATTGAGCGTCAGGTTGTCGCGGATGTGCAGGCCGACGCCGATCTCGAACATAATCGCGATCAGCACGGTCAGCCACACCGGCAGCACGCGCGCCAGCAAAAAGCCAGTCATCATCGCCAGCGTGTCGCCGACCGAGTTCACGATGCTGTCGCCGAAATAATCGAGCGAGATCGTCGCGGCGCGATAGCGCTCGATGATGATGCTGGAGTTCTCGACCAGCTCCCAGGCGCCCTCGATCAGCATCGCGATGATCAATCGCCCCTGCCACGGCAGTCGCGGCACCAGCAGCACGGTGAGCGCATAGAACAGGAAGCCGTGGATGATGTGCGAGAAAGTGTACCAGTCGGTGAGATGCTGCGAGTTCTCCGAGCTTTGCACTACGCCGTGCCACAGCTTGACCGTGCCGCAGGCGCAGATCGGCAGCCGGCCCATTGCGAACAGGATCGCGGCCTGGAGAGCCAACAACGCAAGCACCAGCCCGAGCCAGAGCCCGGGCGACCGGCGGGACGAAACGCTGATTCCGTCCGCGGTCATCGCCTACTCGGCCGAGAGCGCTTCGATGGTGATGTTGCGGTTGGTGTAGACGCAGATGTCGGCGGCGATATCGAGCGACTTGCGTACAATGCTCTCGGCATCCTTATCGGTGTCGATCAGCGCCCGCGCCGCCGCCAAAGCGTAATTGCCCCCCGAGCCGATCGCCATCACGCCCGCTTCCGGCTCCAGCACGTCGCCGGTCCCGGTCAGCACCAGCGAGACCTCCTTGTCGGCCACGATCATCATGGCTTCCAGCCGGCGCAGATAGCGGTCGGTGCGCCAGTCCTTGGCGAGCTCGACGGCGGCACGGGTCAGCTGCCCCGGATACTGCTCCAGCTTGCTCTCCAGCCGCTCGAACAGGGTAAACGCATCCGCCGTGGCCCCGGCGAAGCCGCCGATGACGTCGCCCTTGCCGAGCTTGCGCACTTTCCGGGCATTGGACTTGATCACGGTCTGGCCGATCGAGACCTGGCCGTCGCCGCCCACGACCACCCTGCCCCCCTTGCGGACGGTCAGGATCGTGGTGCCGTGCCAGACGGTGGGCTCATGGGAAGATGCGTGCATGGGACGTCCTTGGTTGGTGCCCTCATTTAGGGCCTCAGGCCGGGGGATACAATTACCGGGTCCCTGCCCTGCCCTGGCGGGCCTTGAAATCCGCTCACCATGGCCCGAGATCAGGCCAAGAGCGCGTCATCCCGCAGTAGCTAAGGTGTCATCCGCCTGATAAAAGGGCCGCGTTTTCAAGGGAAAGCTGACCCCATGCGTAGCGCGACCATCAAGCGCAAGACCAAAGAGACCGAGATCGAGGTGTCCGTGAACCTCGACGGCACCGGCGTCGTCGAGATCGCGACCGGTATCGGCTTCTTCGATCACATGCTGGACCTGCTCGCCCGCCATTCCCGCATCGACATGACCGTCAAGGCGCTCGGCGACCTGCATATCGATTTCCATCACACCACCGAGGATGTCGGCATCGCGCTAGGCCAGGCTGTCAAGCAGGCGCTCGGCGACATGGCCGGCATCACCCGCTACGCCTCGATCCACATGCCGATGGACGAGACCTTGACCCGCGTGGTGATCGACGTCTCAGGCCGGCCGATGCTGGTGTTCCGCACGACTTTCACGCGCGACAAGATCGGCGAGTTCGACACCGAGCTGGTGCGCGAATGGTTCAACGCGTTTGCGATGAACGCCGGCATCACCCTGCACGTCGAGACTCTGTACGGCGAGAACGCCCATCATATCGCCGAATCCTGCTTCAAGGGTCTGGCGCGGGCGTTGCGGACAGCGCTCGCGATCGATCCGCGCAACAAGGGCGAAGTGCCATCCACCAAGGGTCAGCTCGGCGGCTGACCTCCCTCCTCCAAGGGAATTTTTGACATGCCCGTCTATACGGTTCACGCGCCCCTCGCCGCTGGAGCCGATCTGCGCTCGACGGATCGCTTCGTCTTCATTCGCGACGGCTTCCATCTCTGGGCTGCCGTGCTCGGCGCCGTCTGGCTGGCCTGGCACCGGCTCTGGCTGGCGGCCCTCGGCTGGATCGTGCTGGTCATCGTGGTGGATGTCGTGCTGGCGCGGATCGGCGTCGGCGCTGGCGCGATTGCCTCGGTCGATCTCTTGATGGCGATCCTGCTCGGCTTGGAAGCATCGACCCTCAAGCGCTGGAGCTATTCGCGCAACAAATGGCGCCAGCTCGATGTCGTCGTCGCCGACGATCTCGATGCCGCCGAGCGCCGCTTCTTCGAGCGCTGGGCTGCGCGGCGCAGCGATCTCGGCTACGACAACAACACCGTCGATCGCGGCGCCGCGCCGCCGACGCGTGACAACGGCAACGGCCAGCGGCCGCCGCCGCTGCCCCATGCCAGCATTATTGGCTTGTTCCCTGAACCCGGAGGTGGACGATGAGCGTCGCAATCATCGATTACGGCTCCGGCAATCTGCATTCCGCTGCCAAAGCGTTCGAGCGTGCCGCGCGCAGCATGGAGGATCCGCAGAAGGTCGTCGTCACCCGCGATCCCGATACGGTGTATCGCGCCGATCGCATCGTGCTGCCCGGCGTCGGCGCCTTCGCCGATTGCCGCCGCGGCCTCGATGCCGTCGACGGCATGCTGGAGGCGATGACCGAGGCGGTCCGCCACAAGGCGCGGCCGTTCTTCGGCATCTGCGTCGGCATGCAGCTGATGGCAACGCGTGGCAAGGAGCACGTCACGACCGATGGCTTCGATTGGGTTTCCGGCGATGTCGAGAAGATCACGCCGCGCGACGAGAGCCTGAAGATTCCGCACATGGGCTGGAACACGCTCGACGTGCTCAGGGAACATCCGGTGCTGGAAAAGCTGCCGCTCGGGCCGAAGGGGCTGCACGCCTATTTCGTGCACTCCTATCACCTCAATGCGGTCAACGAGAACGAGGTGCTGGCGCGCGCCGATTACGGCGGGCCGATCACCGCCATCGTCGGCAAGGACACGGCCATCGGCACGCAATTCCATCCCGAGAAGAGCCAGCGGTTCGGTCTCGCCCTGATTTCCAACTTCCTGAAATGGAAGCCGTGAGCGCTGTCGTCCTGTTCGCCCGGGGGCGGGCAGGGCGCGCTCTTGAGAGATATTAGATATGATCCTGTTTCCCGCCATCGATCTGAAGAACGGCCAATGCGTGCGCCTGGAGCAGGGCGACATGGCGCGCGCCACCGTGTTCAACCTCGATCCCGCCGCGCAAGCGAAGAGCTTCGCCGACCAGGGCTTTGAATATCTCCACATCGTCGATCTCGACGGCGCCTTCGCCGGCAAGCCGATGAATGCGCACGCCGTGGAAGCGATGCTGAAAGTCGTGAAGATGCCGGTGCAGCTCGGCGGCGGCATCCGCGATCTCAAGACGGTCGAGGCCTGGCTCAACAAGGGTATCACCCGCGTCATCATCGGCACCGCCGCAGTGCGCGATCCCGAGCTGGTGAAGACCGCCGCCAAGGCCTTTCCTGGCCGCGTGGCCGTTGGCCTCGATGCGCGCGACGGCAAGGTCGCGGTGGAAGGCTGGGCCGAGACCTCCGAGGTCACCGCGCTCGACATCGCCAAGCGGTTCGAGGATGCCGGCGTTGCCGCGATCATCTTCACCGATATCGCCCGCGACGGCTTGCTGAAGGGCTTGAATCTCGACGCGACCATCGCGCTCGGCGACGCCATTTCGATTCCCGTGATCGCCTCCGGCGGCCTCGCCTCGATCGAGGACGTCAAGGCGATGCTGACGCCGCGTGCGAAGAAACTCGAAGGCGCCATCGCTGGCCGCGCGCTGTATGACGGGCGGCTCGATCCGGCCGAAGCCTTGGCGCTGATCCGCGCGATCAGCGGGTAGGGGGAGAACACGATGTTCAAGGTCCGCGTCATTCCCTGCCTCGACGTCAAGGACGGACGGGTCGTCAAGGGCGTCAACTTCGTCAATCTGCGCGACGCCGGCGATCCCGTGGAAGCGGCGATTGCCTATGACGCCGCCGGCGCCGACGAGCTCTGCTTCCTCGACATCACCGCGACTCACGAGAACCGCGGCATCATGCTCGACGTCGTCCGCCGCACGGCGGAGGCCTGCTTCATGCCGGTCACGGTCGGCGGCGGCGTCCGCACCATCGAGGATATCAAGACCCTGCTGCGCTCCGGCGCCGACAAGGTCTCGATCAACTCGGCCGCGGTGGCGCGTCGCGAATTCGTGAAGGAAGCGGCCGAAAAGTTCGGCGAGCAGTGCATCGTGGTCGCGATCGATGCCAAGTCGGTGTCGCGTCCCGGCGGCGGCTCGCGCTGGGAGATCTTCACCCATGGCGGCCGCAAGTCGACCGGGATCGATGCGCTGGAATATGCGCAGGAGGTCGTCGCGCTCGGCGCCGGCGAGATCCTGCTGACCTCGATGGACCGCGACGGCACCCGCCAGGGGTTTGACCTGCCGCTGACCCGGGCGGTGGCTGACAGCGTGCCCGTGCCGGTGATCGCCTCCGGCGGCGTCGGCAATCTCGATCACCTGGTCGACGGCATCCGTCAGGGCAGGGCGACCGCCGTGCTCGCGGCGTCGATCTTCCATTTCGGGGAATTTACCATCCGTCAGGCCAAGGAGCATATGGTGCGGCAGGGCCTGCCGATGCGGCTCGATCCCTGACGACATTGCGCCGCAAAAATGTTAGATGAACGCTTGTCCGGCCACTCTGGGCGGACCGGCGTTCTGAGAACTGGCTGATGTCCCGCTTCACGCTTCACGACCTGGCTGCCATCATCGACGCGCGCGCCGCGGCGGGCGGTGAGGCGTCCTATACGCGCAAGCTGCTCGACAAGGGCCCGGCGCAGTGTGCCAAGAAGATGGGCGAGGAGGCGGTCGAGACGGTCATCGCCGCCGTCGGCACCGACCGTGAGCATCTGATCTCCGAAAGCGCCGATCTGCTGTTTCATCTGTTGGTGGTGTTGAAGTCGCGCGACATCAGGCTCGACGAGGTCGAGGCGGCGCTCGGCAAGCGGACCGGTCAGTCGGGGCTGGAAGAAAAGGCGTCGCGCAAGACGGAGTAGGGCGCGACGGCCGGGGGAAACGAAGGGCAGCGTCATGGATATGCGCACCACCGAACAACAATATAATCCGTACCGCGTCTTCACCCGCCAGCAATGGGCCGAGCTGCGCAACGACACGCCGATGACGCTTGAGCCCGGCGAGTTCTCGAAACTGCGCTCGATGCACGACCGCCTCGATCTTCAGGAGGTCGAGGACATCTACCTGCCGCTCTCGCGCTTGCTGTCGATGTATGTCGATGCGGCGCAGCGGCTGTACTACGCGCAGCGTCAGTTCCTCGGCATCCGCGACCGCAAGATGCCCTACATCATCGGCGTCGCCGGCTCGGTGTCAGTCGGCAAGTCGACCACCGCGCGCGTGCTGCAGGCGCTGCTGACGCGCTGGTCGCCGCGGCCGAAGGTCGATCTCATCACCACCGACGGCTTTCTGTTTCCGAACGCCGTGCTCGAACGGCAGGGCCTGATGCAGAAGAAGGGCTTTCCGGAGAGCTACGACAAGGCCCGGCTGCTCGCCTTCCTCTCCGACATCAAGGCCGGCCGGCATCCGGTGCGTGCGCCGGTCTACTCGCATCTCAGCTACGACATCGTGCCCAACCAGTGGACCGAGATCGACCAGCCGGACATCCTGATCGTCGAAGGCGTCAACGTGCTGCAGACCGGGCCCTTGCCGCGCGACGGCAAGGCCGTGCCCGTCGTGTCCGACTTCTTCGACTTCTCGGTCTATATCGATGCCGACGAGGCGGTGCTGCGCAAATGGTATGTGAAGCGCTTCCTGTCGCTGCGCGACACCGCGTTCCACGACCCGCGCTCCTACTTCAACCGCTACGCGCTGCTGTCGGACGAAGAGGCCACCGCCACCGCCATCGCGATCTGGGAACGCACCAACCTCGCCAATCTCGAGGACAACATTCTGCCCACGAGACCGCGCGCGACCCTGATCCTGAAGAAGGGCGCCGATCACGAGATCGAATCGGTGGCTCTGCGGCGGTTGTGAGTTCGGTGCTGAGCCGAGCGAGATTTCGAAAAGTTTCCGCTGTCAAATCGTCTCGGTCATTCCGGGGCGCGCGAAGCGCGAGCCCGGAATCCATAACCACGATCGGTCATATGGGCCGAGATGCTCGTGGCTATTGTCCCTTAAGAAATAGCGGACTGTGGCTATGGATTCCGGGCTCATTCGCGCTGCTTTAAAATGGCTGCGCCATTTGGCGCGCGAATGCTCCGGAATGACCCGGGCGAAATAGCTTGCCTCGCGTATGCAAGCTATTTGCCCTGCTTTGACGAGCTTGCGCGGTGCAACCTCTCCCCGCCCTTTGCGGGGAGAGGTCGGATTGCGCAGCAATCCGGGTGAGGGGCATGGCACATACGCAGCCGAGTTGCAGGTCTGACGGACGAGCAGGGCGGCTCTGAGAGGCAAGGAATTGGCACCACCCGTGTGGCTGCCCCTCACCCCGACCCTCTCCCCGTGAAGAACGGGGAGAGGGAGCGCAAACACCTCCCGTCCTACAAACTCATCACTACGCAGCCACCTGCCGCGCCGCCGCCAGATTCGCCAGCGCCTCGTCCAGCTTGTCACGATCGATCGGCTTGACCAAAAATCCATCCATGCCCGCCTCGAAGCAGGCGTAGCGGTCCTCGACCAGCGTGTTCGCCGTGAGCGCCAGGATCGGCGTGCGGCGGCCGGGCTCGGCGGCTTCGAGCGCGCGGATGCGCTTCGCCGCGGCGATGCCGTCGAGGCGGGGCATCTGCACGTCCATCAGGATCAGGTCATAGGGCGTGCCCGCCGAGCGTGCCGCGAGCCAGGAATCGAGCGCGGCCTCGCCGTGCACGGCGATATCGGCATGATGCCCGAGCTTGGTGAGCAGCGAGCGCATCAAGAGCGCATTGATGTCGTTGTCCTCGGCCACGAGAATCGACAGGCCGGCGCCGGCGCGCGCGGCAATCGGCGGCGCGATCATCGGAACGGGATCGTCGATCAGCGTCGCGGCCGCGCCATCGACGTCGAAGCCGACGCGGGCGGCGAGCGAGGCGGCGCGCAGCGGCTTCACCAGGTAGCCATTAAACGGCGCCGTCGGCGCCAGTTCGTGGCGGCTCACCGGCGTGACGAGGACGATCAGACGCGTGGTGTGGCGCTGCGCGGCCATGCCGAGGCTGCGCGCCGTCTCGCTGCCGATGGCGTCGTCCACCAGCACGGCATGCCAGGCGCGCTCCGGCAGCAGCGCTTCGGCCACCTCGGTCTCGGCGACGAGACAGGTCTGCGCGCCCCAGTTCTGCAGCCGTCGCTCGATCAGCTCGGCCTGCAGCCCGGGCGGTGCGATCAGCATGATCGACTGTCCGGTGAGATCGGGCCCGCTAAAACTGTTCTGCTCGCCGCGCTCCAGCGCCGCCGGCAGCGGCACGGAGACCTCGAAGGTCGAGCCGGCGCCGAGCTCGCTCTGCAGATTGATCCGGCCGCCCATCCGCTTGACGATGCGGTCGGAGATCGCCAGCCCCAGGCCGGTGCCGCCGAAGCTGCGGGCGACGCTGTCGTCGGCCTGCTCGAATTCGCGGAAGATGCGCTCCTGCGCATCGGCGGCGATGCCGATGCCGGTGTCGCGGACCTGGAAGCTGATTTCGTTCGGCCAGATGCCAGGCTCGGCGATGATGGCGACGCCGCCTTTGGCGGTGAACTTGATGGCGTTGCCGGCCAGATTGAGCAGCACCTGGCGCAGCCGCGCGGCGTCGCCCGTCACGAAAGTCGGCAGCCGTTCATCCATGTAGGCCGCGATCTCAAGCTGCTTGGCCTGCGCCCGCGGCGCCAGAAGCTCGGTGATCTCCTCGATCAGCGCGGCCAGCGAGAACGGCTGCGCCTCCAGCGCCAGCTTGCCGGCCTCGATCTTGGAATAGTCGAGCAGCTCGTTGATCAGCGACATCAGCGCTTCGCCTGACGTGCGCACCGCCTTGGCGTAGGTCGTCTGCTCCGGCGTCAACTGTGTCTCGAGCAGCAGCCCGCTCATGCCGAGGATGCCGTTCAGCGGCGTGCGGATCTCGTGGCTGGCCATCGCCAGGAAGCGCGACTTGGCGCGGTTGGCGGCGTTGGCCTGGTCGCGCGCATCGGCCAGCGCGCGCTCGGTCTCGGTGCGGTCGGTGACGTCGCGGCCGACACATTGCAGCAGGGCAGGGTGGCCGGCATCGGAGCGCACCAGCGCCTCGCGCCATGCGATCCAGCGCGGCCCGATCGCGCTGTCGATGCGCTGGTCGTGCACGCGCGTGCCGCTGGGCTCGAGCGCGCTGTCGCCCTGCTCGATCAGCCCGAAGGCGAAGCGGCTGCCGACCAGGTTCTCGCGGTCGAGACCGGCCGTCTGGCAGAACGCGTCGTTGACGAACACGATCCTGCCGTCCTGCTCGCGCATGACGATGAGATCGCCCTGCTGCTCGAACAGATGCCGCGCCCGCTGCTCGGCCTCCTGCAGCTCCCAGTTCCGGTCGGCCAGAACTTCGTTGTGAAGCGCGATCTTGTGCAGCTTCTTCTTCACGAAGCGCAGCCGCATGCTGAGCGTGGCCAGGCCGACGCAGGCGAGCGCGAACAGGAAGCTGGCGCCGATCGCGAAGGCGTGCGGGTTGTAGCCGGAATTCTCGGAGATGCTGGCTTTGATGAAGCCATAGGCGCCACCGAACCCGGCGGAGAAGATCATCAGCGAGCGCAGGATCGCGAAGATGGTGCGGTGACGGCGCATGAAGCGGCGCAGCTGCAGCCTGATATGAAACATCCGTCCCATCGCTCGTCCCCGACGATCTCGATTCCAATGTCGTTGCCGACCCGCACCATGCGACGTCGGTCTTGCCGAGACTTTGAAGGCTGCTCCACACGTGCAACGCCCGTGCAGAGATGGTGAACCGGACGTTAGTCCGGGTCACAGCACCGGATTGACCGGGGAAGGCGAGTGACTGCGTGCCGCGACGATCAGCGCCGCCGCTTCGCGCGCGCTGGTGCGGCTGGAGCGCACATAGATGCGATAGTCGGCGCGGCCATCCGCCGCATCGTCACGGGCGAGATAGATCAGCGTCGCGTCCGGATGCGGATCGGCGGCGATCGCGACGACCTGGGTGGCGGCGCTCATGCCGCAGCCCTGATCCTCCCGGCCAGGCGCATCATCCACGACCACGAAATCGGCCGTCTCCGGACTGTCGGCCAGCGCCACGCGCACCGTCGCGCGTGCGGGATCGTCGGTGAAGTCGACATGGAGATCGGCGTGGAACGGGCCCGAGCCGAGCAGGACGCTGTCGGCGCCGATGGCAATGCAGGGCTGGGCGGAGGGCGCCAACTCAATCTTGGCAAAGACAGCGGCCGCGATCAGCGGCACGGCCGACACGATGACCTTGAAACGCAACATGACACGCACCGACGCAACAGGCCTAGGGGCGGAAACGCGGGCCTTATGGTTGTCGGAGCGTAAAGAGAAGTCGTTACCAGAGCGTTGATGGAGGGCGTCGCGGTTACGCCGCGTGCCGATTGTCCTCGGCCAGGGCGCGATAGGAAAGGGCCTCCGCCAGATGCAGCCGGCCGATCGTCTCGGCATGGTCGAGATCGGCCAGCGTACGCGCGACGCGCAGCACGCGGTGATAGCCGCGCGCCGACAGCCGCATCGTCTCGGCGGCCTCGCGCAGCAGCTTCTGTCCGGGCGCATCGAGCTTGGCGATGTCGTCGAGCACGGCGGCCGGCGCTTCGGCGTTGGTCCGGATGTGCGGCAGGCCGGCCTTGGCGTAGCGGGCGCGTTGCAGGTCGCGCGCGGCGGCGACGCGGGCCGCGACCTCGGCGGAGCCTTCCTTGGACGGCGGCAGGATCAGGTCGGCGGCGGTGACGGCGGGCACCTCGATGCGCAGGTCGATGCGGTCCATCAGCGGGCCGGAGATACGGGTCTGGTAGTCGGCGGTACAGCGGTCGATGCGGCCGCGCTTGCAGGCATAGCCGGGCTCGAAAGCATTGCCGCAGCGACAGGGGTTCATCGCGGCGACCAGCATGAAGCGGGCAGGGTAGGTGACGCGGTGATTGGCGCGCGAGATCGAGACCTCGCCGTTCTCCAAGGGCTGGCGCAGTGAATCCAGCACGCGTGGATCGAACTCCGGCAGCTCGTCGAGGAACAGCACGCCCTGATGCGCCAGCGAGATCTCGCCGGGCCGCGCGCGCAGGCCGCCGCCGGTCAGCGCCGCCATGCTGGCGGAATGATGCGGGCTGCGGAACGGCCGCCGGTTGGTCAGCGCGCCGCCCTCGATCTCGCCGGCGACCGACGCGATCATCGAGACCTCCAGCAGCTCGGCCGGCGACAGCGGCGGCAGGATCGAAGGCAGCCGCGCCGCCAGCATCGACTTGCCGGCACCTGGACTTCCGATCATCAATAAATGATGGCCGCCGGCGGCTGCGATCTCCAGCGCCCGCTTGCCGCTTTCCTGGCCCTTGATGTCGCGCAGGTCGAGCAGGCTCGCGGGCGCCTCCTGGATTTTCGGTTGCGGGCGCGACAGCACCTGCGTGCCTTTGAAGTGATTGGCGATCTGGATCAGCGATGTCGCCGCGATGATCTGCAGGTCGGGACTGGCCCACGCCGCCTCGGCGCCGCAGGCGGCCGGACAGATCAGCCCCTCCTCGCGCGCATTGGCGCCAATCGCTGCCGGCAGCACGCCGGCGACGGGCGCGAGCGAGCCGTCGAGGCCAAGCTCGCCAAGCACGGTGAAGCCGCTCAGCGCATCCGGCGGAATCGCGCCGATGGCGGCCATCAGCCCGAGCGCGATCGGCAGGTCGTAATGGCTGCCTTCCTTCGGCACATCGGCGGGCGCCAGGTTGACGGTGATCCGCCGCGCCGGCAGCGCGAGGCCAGAGGCGATCAGCGCCGAGCGGACTCGTTCGCGCGCCTCCGACACGGCCTTGTCCGGGAGGCCAACGATCGCGAACGCCGGCAGTCCCGGCGCGACCTGGACCTGCACGTCGACCGCGCGGGCCTCGATCCCCTCGAAGGCGACGGTGGAAACGCGCTGGACCATGGTGCCCCTCCCGATGCAGAGGCTAGCGGAAGCGGAGGGCGTTCGCAAGAACAAGACGAGAACATTGGACCGGGCCGGGTGAAATCCGTTAACGACGGCCTGACGCTTCCGTAGTTCCCCGTGGTTGGCTTAACGCCCCTTTAGTCCGGCCTTCGCATTCTTCCGCAAATTGATGAGCGATGCGCGCCGCCTGACAGCCGGCCGGCGCCGACCATGAGAGAATTGCAATGCCCCCAGCGCCTGCGGCAGCTCCATCCGTCAAAACGCCCGCCGGTGAGGCGAGGACGGTGTCCGAACTCGCCACCGACATGCTGCGCCGGACCACCAGCCTGTTCCTCGCCGGCCCGCGTCCAGCGTCGGACGAGCAGCTCGATCTCTATGACCAGATGTTCGCCCGGCTGATGCCGCAGGTCGCGACCGAGCTGGTAGCCGAATTGAGCATGGCGCTCGCCGGTGTCGAGCGTGCGCCCTACGCCACCGTCCGTCTGCTCGCGGTGCATCCCGAATTGCGGGTCGCAGGTCCGATGCTGGCCAAGGCGGCCGTGCTGACCGAACGCGATCTCGCGGAGTTCATCCGGGCCGGCAGCCCGGCGCATCTGGCCGCCATCGCCAGCCGCAGGGGCATCGGCGACAGTCTCACGACGCAGCTGATCGCCCGCGGCTTCCCGGCCGTGCGCATGGCGCTGGCGCAGAACCTCACCGCGAAACTCTCCGAGGACGGCTATCGCAGCCTGTTCAAGATCGCCGAGCGCGACGAGGACCTGGCCGAGAAGCTGGCGCTGCGCACCGATCTCCCGGCCAAGCTGTCGCGCGCTTTCGTCGCCGCCGCCAGCGAGGCCGCCCGCACCCGCTTCATCAAGGCCGCGCCGCCGGCGACCCGCGCCACGCTGCAGGCCGCGCCGACCCGGTCGTCGGGCGCCGCGATGCGGGCGATGTGGGATTATGAGCAGGTCAAGGCCGAGGTCGCCGCGCTCAATCGCAGCGGCAAGCTCGGCGACTCCGCCGTCAATCGCTTCTGCGTCACCGGCGATTTTCCCGCCGTGATCGCGGCGCTCGCGCTGCTGTGCGTGGTCTCGATCGAGACGATCGAATCGCTGCTGCAGGATGATCGCCTGATGGATCTGCTGCTGGCCTGCAAGGCGGCGCGGCTGGGCTGGGCGACGACCGCGATGATCCTGCGCGCGCGTCCCGGCTGCGACGCGCTTGCCGCCGACGACGTCGAGGAGGCGCGCAAGCGCTTTGAGAAGCTCGCGCTGTCCGAGGCGCAGTGGAAGGTCCGCGGCCTCGAGTCGCGCTGAGCGGTGCGCCGCCCGGCGTCAGCCCGGCGGCGTGCTGTAGTTGGTGAAGTCGATCTTGAACATCGCCGGATCGAGCTTCTTCGTTGTGTCGAGGTTGTAGACGGCGATGGTCGTGTCGTAGCCTTGCGGATCGGTCACGGTCCACTGCTTGAGCTGGCCGTCCTTGGCGCCGAGCATCAGCATCAGCCGGCTGGTGCCGATCAGCGCCTGCTTCTCCTCGATCGTGATCGTCACATAGAGATCGTCCGAGGACACCGCGATGACGTTGGTGTCCTTGAGCAGGTCGATCCGGTCGGACAGCAGATAGCGCAGCGGCGTCTGCGACAGCGGGTAGACGTCCTGGGTCGCCAGCTTGCGGTCGCGCACCACCAGCGACGAGCCGTCGGCGACGATGTCGATCGGCGTCGGCGGCTCATATTCGAAGCGCACCTTGCCGGGCTTCTGGATGTAGAAATCGCCCTTGGTCTTGCTGCCGTCCGGGCCGACCTGAACGAAGTTTCCGACCAAGGTCTGCAACGAGGACAGATAGGCGCTGACCTTGGCCGCCTGCGCCTTCTGGTTGGCGTCGAACGAGGTGAAGATGCTTGCCGGCACGTTGCGCCGGGGATCGGGAATGATCGGATTTGGCGGCGTGGCCTGGGTGGTGGCGGGACCGCCGCGCTGGGCATCGGCGGCGCTGAGCGGGCCGCTCTTCTGCCCCGCCTTGGGGGCGGCCGTGCTCTGGGCGGCGGCAGGAACCGTTGCTCCCGCCATCAATCCCGCCCAAGTGGCGCAGACCACGCCGCCGGCGAGAAGCGCCGACAGGCGGCGGCCGCGCCGGGCCGCTGGAGATGAAAACGTGCTGTTCAACAAGGGGCTTTTCAAAACGGCGTCCTGATGTTTCCGCGTTTCTATCGTGGTTCGGTCGGTCAGCGTGATCGTAATTGCGTGAAGTTACGACACGGAAACGGCAGATCTGGGACCGAGACGGGCAGGGCTCAGAACCCGCCTTCTTCCTCGGGCACCAGGATCTCGCGCTTGCCGGCGTGGTTGGCCTGGCCGACGATGCCTTCCTGTTCCATCCGCTCCATCAGTGAAGCGGCCTTGTTATAGCCGATCTGCAGCCGGCGTTGAATGTAGCTGGTCGAGGCCTTGCGGTCGCGCTTCACCACGGCCACGGCCTGCGCGAACAGGTCGTCGCCGCCGCCGCCGCCACCCATGCCGGTGGCGTCGAACACGGCGCCGTCCTCCTCGCTCGGCTCCTCGGCGGTGACCGCCTCGAGATATTCCGGCGAGCCCTGGGCCTTGAGATGGCGCACCACCTTCTCGACCTCCTCGTCGGAACAGAACGGGCCGTGGACGCGGCTGATGCGGCCGCCGCCGGCCATGTAGAGCATGTCGCCCTGGCCGAGCAGCTGCTCGGCGCCCATCTCGCCGAGGATGGTGCGGCTGTCGATCTTCGACGTCACCTGGAAGGAGATGCGGGTCGGGAAGTTGGCCTTGATGGTGCCGGTGATGACGTCGACCGACGGACGCTGCGTCGCCAGGATCACGTGCAGGCCGGCGGCGCGCGCCATCTGGGCGAGGCGCTGCACCGTGCCTTCGATGTCCTTGCCGGCGACCATCATCAGGTCGGCCATTTCGTCGACGATGATGACGATGTAGGGCAGGGGATCGAGGTCGAGCTTCTCCTCCTCGTAGATCGCCTTTCCGGTCTCCTTGTCGAAGCCGGTGTGGACGGTGCGCGTCAGCTCCTCGCCCTTGTTGCGGGCTTCCGCAAGCCGGGCGTTGTAGCCATCGATGTTGCGCACGCCGAGCTTGGCCATCTTCTTGTAGCGCTCCTCCATCTCGCGCACCGCCCATTTCAGCGCGACGACGGCCTTCTTCGGGTCGGTCACGACGGGCGTGAGCAGATGGGGAATGCCGTCATAGACGGAGAGTTCGAGCATCTTCGGGTCGACCATGATCAGCCGGCACTGGTCGGGCCGCAGGCGATAGACCAGGCTCAGGATCATGGTGTTGATCGCGACCGACTTGCCCGAGCCGGTCGTACCGGCGATCAGCATGTGCGGCGTGCGGGCGAGATCGATGATGATGGACTCGCCGCCGATGTTCTTGCCGAGGCAGAGCGGCAGCTTGGCGACGCTCTCGGTCGCCTCCTTCGCCACCAGCAGCTCGCGCAAGTAAACCTTCTCGCGATGCACGTTCGGCAGCTCGATGCCGATGGCGTTGCGGCCGGGCACGACGGCGACGCGCGCCGACAGCGCACTCATCGAGCGGGCGATGTCGTCGGCGAGGCCGATGACGCGCGACGACTTGATGCCCGGCGCCGGCTCCAGCTCGTACAGGGTGACGACGGGGCCGGGGTGCGCCTTCACGATCTCGCCGCGCACGCCGAAATCCTGCAGCACGCCTTCCAGCGCGCGCGAATTGGCCTCGAGCTCGCTCTTCGACAGCGGCTGGCGGTCGGAGGATTTGGGCGCCGCCAGCATCGAGACCGACGGCAAATCGTATTTGTCGCTGGACTTCTTCGGCGGGGTTTTCGGCGCCGGCTTCTTGCGCGCCTTCGGAGCCGGCTCCTCCTCCTCGTCGTCCTCCTCGTCGCCGGCCGCCTCTTCCTCCTCCTCGTCCTCGTCGCCCTCCATCTCGGGCGCGAGGGTCGGCTTCTTCTGGCCGCGGGCGAGGCTCGGCTCCTGCCGTCCCGCCGCGGCCGTGCGCGGTTGCGGGCCGGAGGAGACCAGCGCGCGATAGGCCGTCGAGAGGAACCAGCCGATCTGCGCCTTCGCGCTCATCAGCGCGTGGAAGATCCAGCCGAGCCGGATGGCCTTGCGGTCGTCGTCATCCTCGGGATCGGCGAGCGGCGTGTCGTCCTCTTCCTCGTCGACCAGGCTCGGATCGGCTTCCTTCGCGCCCATGCCGCCGGCGACCAGCAGGCAGCCGATCATCGCGACCAGCAGCAGCGTGCCGAGCACGATGCGGTAGATCACGCCGGGCGGGCCGAACACCACCGCCGGCGCGCGCACCAGGGCATCGCCGACGACACCGCCGAGGCCGGTCGGCAGCGGCCACGCATGCGAGCGCGGCCAGCAGCTGGCGAAGCCGGCGGCGATGACGGCCGCGAGCACCCAGGCGCCGAAGCGCAGCGCCTCGCGGTCGAACGGGCGGTGCGTCATCATCCGCCAGCCGCGGACGGCCAGCGGCAGGATCGCCATGATCGAGCCGAGGCCGAGGATCTGCATCAGGAGGTCGGCGCTGATCGCGCCGGGATAGCCGAGGATGTTGCGGATCGCGCGCGAGGTGGCATGCGACAGGCTCGGGTCCTGCACCGACCAGGTCATCAGCGCCGCGGCCGCGACACCGCACAGCGCGATCAGCCCGAGGCCCGCGAGCTCGCGCAGCCGCCGCACCAGCGCCTCGCGCAGCGAGGTCGGCAGATGATTGACCAGGGGAATGACTCGTTCGATCGCCGGCATCCGCATCCGCCCCGCGATTATCCGAGTGTCTCGACCAGCCGGTGCAGCGCCTCGCCGGTCGAGGCCGCATCGGCCACCAGCGCCAGCCTGATATAGCCGACCCCCGGATTGAAGCCATCGGGTTGCGGCCGCGCCAGATAGCTGCCGGGCACGACGCGCACGCCGGCGTCGCGATACAGCCGCAGCGTCACCTCCTCGTCGCCGCCGCGGTCCGCGACGTCGAGCCAGACACAGAAGCCGCCGTCGGGCCGCGTATAGCCGTAGCGGTTGCCGATGATCTGGTCGGCGAGATCGAACTTGGCGCGGTACAGCCGGCGATTCTCCTCGACATGCGCCTCGTCGGCATAGGCCGCGACCGCGACATGCTGCAACGGCACCGGCACCTGGGGCGCGGCGACGTTGCGCAGCTCATGGAAGACTGCGAGAAACCTGCGGTCGCCGGCGGCGAAGCCGATGCGCATGCCCGGCACGTTGGAGCGCTTCGACAGCGACTGGAACGCGACGACGTTGCTGTAGTCGGGACCGGCATGCTCCAGCATGCTGCCCGGCGCCTGCCGCGTGTAGATCTCCGAATAGCATTCGTCGCTGAAGATCAGGAAGCCGTAGGTGTTGGCGAGCCGCACCAGCTTGCGCATGTAGTCCGCCGAGGCGACCGAGCCTTGCGGATTCGCCGGCGTCGCAAGGTAGAACGCGACGGTGCGGGACAAGGTCGCCTCGTCGATCGCATCGAGATCGGGAAGAAAACCGTTGTCGCGAATCGTCGGCAGATAGACCTGCTCACAGCCTGCGGTGCGGGCGCCGACGCCATACACCGGATAGAACGGGTTCGGCATCAGGATCGCCGGCTTGCCGCGGCGCGGGCCGACATGGCGGAGCGCGGCATGCGCGGCGAAGAACAGGCCCTCGCGGCTGCCGTTCAGAACGAGAATCTCATGTTCGGGATCGACCGCACGCGGCAGCGCGAATCGGCGCGACAGCCAGGCGCTCGCCGCTTTCCGGAACGGTTCGATGCCCTTGGCGGCGGGATAGCGGCCGAAATCGGCGATGTGCTGCGCCAGCACGGGCCCGACGAAATCCGGCACCGGATGCTGCGGCTCACCGACGGCGAGCGTGATCATCGGCTTGCCCGGCTGGTAGGGGGCGAGCAGTTCGTTCAGCCGCGCAAACGGCGAGCGTTCGCTCTCCGAATGGCTGGCGCCAGCGGGCGCGGGGGATGAAGCGGTCATTGCCATACGTAAAACGCGCGCCAAACCAGTGGAAGCCGCCGATCGCCCATGAACCGGTGCCTTGGCGGTCACCATAGGTGGGGCGAGGTTAAGACGCGATTAACCATCGGCGCTGCCGCACGTTTTGATCGTTTTTCGCCAGTCGATCCAGAGGCAATTTCGCAACAGCGGCGGACATTGTGGTGATTCGGGCGGGGGGAGAGGGAACCTCCGGCGCGCGGGGTGAGCCAAGCAGCCGCGAGCGGGCTGTCCGATACAGCGCCCTCGCCCCCTGTGTGAGAGGGCATCGCCGGCCGATCAACACATGCGATCGGGTGAGGGGTCTCTCTCGGCGAACGGCGCTCTTGGACAGAACCCCTCACCCAACCGAGCTTGCAGCGCTGTCCCACATGCCCTCTCCCACCCTGGCGAAGCTTTGCTTCGCTTGGGGGCGAGGGCGCATTCACGGGCACTGCGCTTGTTGCATGCTATCAAGCTCTAGCAAAAAACCAGGGCGGCCCGGTGCGCCGGAATAAGTATGGGAATCTACGCGCACCGGGCCTTGGCCGAACTACTTGGGGGCTTAGTTCGGGTGATCATCAGATAGCACCCTGGTTTTTCCCTGGTGTTGCCGACATCCTAAGATTTGTAGAATTTGATGTCGGTAGCCGCCGAATGCGGCGCGGGCGGACGAATTGCTTAACGAAGATGTCCGCAGCGGCCGTTGCCTTCTGGCCGCAGTGCCGGAGTTGGACTTCATACTAGGCCACGGCCTCGGTCGCTCCGCCCGCCGCGCAAGTTTGTCTGACCGGAAACACTCCGTCACATCCGGCATCATCCGACATTTCACGAAACGAGAATGGCGCATCACGACCATCTTTCGCGGGCATCAGCGATTCCCATGGGCGTGCCGGCATCTGCGTCGCGCCGAGGACTCTGACTTTTCGAAAGAGCGTCGATGATGCGTCTGAGACTGCCGGGCGTGCTTGCCCTGATGCTGCTGGCCCTGCCGGTGACCGCGTTGCCCCGCACCGCCGCGGCCGCCCCTGCGGCGGCCGCGACCTCGATCACCATCGAAGGCAACCGGCGTATCGAAGCCGACACCATCCGCTCCTACTTCAAGCCGGGGCCGTCCGGCGCGCTCGACGCCGGCCAGGTCGATGACGGCCTGAAGGCGCTGATCCAGACCGGCCTGTTCGCCGACGTCAGGATCGACCGCCAGGGCGGCCGGCTCGTGGTGCGCGTGGTCGAGAACCCCGTGATCGGCCGCGTCGCCTTCGAGGGCAACAAGAAGGTCAAGGACGAGCAGCTCCAGGCCGAGGTGCAGTCGAAGCCGCGCGGCACGCTGTCCCGGCCTATGGTGCAGTCGGATGCGCAGCGCATCGCCGAGATCTACCGCCGCTCCGGCCGCTACGACGTGCGCGTCACGCCTGAAATCATCGAGCAGCCCAACAACCGCGTCGACCTCATCTTCACGGTCGTCGAGGGCGTCAAGACCGGCGTGAAGTCGGTCGAGTTCGTCGGCAACAATGCCTATTCCGCCGCGCGTCTGCGCGACATCATCAAGACCCGCGCGACCAACTGGCTGAGCTTCCTCGGCAACAACGACGTCTACGACCCCGATCGCGTCGAGGCCGACCGCGACCTGATCCGCCGCTTCTACCTCAAGAACGGCTATGCCGACGTCCAGGTCGTGGCCGCGCTCAGCGAATATGATCCGGAGCAGAAGGGGTTCCTGGTCACGTTTCAGATCGAGGAAGGCCAGCAATACCGCGTCGGCTCGGTCGACTTCCAGTCGACCGTCGCCGCGCTCGATGCCAATGCGCTGCGCGGCTATTCGCGGGTCAGTGTCGGCGCTCTCTACAATGTCGAGCAGCTCGAGAAGTCCGTCGAGGAGATGCAGATCGAGGCCTCGCGCCGCGGCTTCAGCTTCGCGGTCGTGCGTCCGCGCGGCGACCGCAACATCGAGGCCCACACGGTCGCGATCGTGTTCTCCGTCGACGAAGGCCCGCGCACCTATATCGAGCGCATCGCCATCCGCGGCAACACGCGCACGCGCGACTACGTGATCCGGCGCGAGTTCGACCTCTCCGAGGGCGATGCCTACAACCGCGCGCTGGTCGATCGCGCCGAGCGCCGGCTGAAGAACCTCGACTTCTTCAAGGAGGTCAAGATCACGACCGAGCCGGGCTCGTCGAGCGACCGCGTGATCCTGAACGTCCTGCTGGAGGAAAAGTCGACCGGTGACTTCTCGATCTCCGGCGGCTATTCGACGACCGATGGCGCGCTGGCGGAGGTGTCGATCTCCGAGCGCAATTTCCTCGGGCGCGGACTCTATGCCAAGGCGGCGGTCACCTACGGACAATATACCCGCGGCGTGTCGCTGTCCTTCGTCGAGCCGTATCTGCTGGACTACCGGATCGCGCTCGGCCTCGACGTCTCCTACCGCCAGCAGCTCGCCAACAGCTACACCAGCTATGGCACGCGCACCGTCGGCTTCAGCCCGCGGCTCGGCTTCCAGCTGCGCGAGGATTTGTCGCTGCAGCTGCGCTATTCGCTGTACCGGCAGGAGATCACGCTGCCGTCCTATCTCGCCAACTGCAACAACAACTCCGCCAACGGCCTGCTCGCCTTCAATCCCACCCCGGCCTATATCCAGAGCGTGCTCGGCGGCGTCGATCCGACCAATTCGACCTCATCCGGCGTCTACGGCTATGGCTGCTATGGCGACGGCGAATCGAGCCTGGCGGTCCGCAAGGAGCTGAACGACGGCGCGGCGCTGACCTCGGCGCTCGGCTACACGCTGAACTACAACACGCTCGACAACACCAAGAACCCGACCGATGGCCTGCTGATCGACTGGCGCCAGGATTTCGCCGGCGTCGGCGGCAATGTCAGCTATCTGAAGTCGGCCATCGATGCGAAGTACTTCACGCCGCTGGTCGCCGACATCGTCAGCGTGATCCATCTGCAGGGCGGCGTCCTCAACAAGGTCGGCGACAAGGACCTGCGCATGCTCGACCACTATCAGATGGGTCCGACCCTGGTCCGCGGCTTCGCCTCCAACGGCATCGGCCCGCGCGACATCACCTATCGCAGCCTGGGCGCCACCGGCGATGCGCTCGGCGGTACCAAATATTGGGGCGCCTCGGCCGAACTACAGATGCCGTTCTGGTTCCTGCCCAAGGAGGTCGGCCTGAAGGGCTCGGTCTACGCCGACGCCGGCTCGCTGTGGGGCTACCAGGGCCCGACCTCCTGGGCCGCCACCGGCGAGGTCAACACGTCGACCTGCAAATGCGCGATGCAGTATGACGACAGCAAGGTCATCCGCTCCTCCGTCGGCGTCGGCCTGATCTGGGCCTCCCCCTTCGGCCCCCTCCGCTTCGACTACGCGGTGCCGCTGTCCAAGGGCAAATACGACGTCACGCAGGAGTTCAGGTTCGGCGGCGGAACGTCGTTCTGAGGTGGAGTGCAGGACGACGCTCTGTTTAGGCGGCTAAGTTCCTGAAGATGCTCGAGCCCCGCTGCTGACCACAACGACGGTGAGCCCCCCTCCCCCTTGCGGGGAGGGGTCGGGGGTGGGGGTCCACGAACTCCGCTGCTTATGAGAGTCGGAGCTCATTCCTCTATCGCAGTGATGAGGTCTGCCTTGCTGCTCGGACCGCATTCACATCACTGAGTTCATCGCCCGCGGACCCCCACCCCCGACCCCTCCCCGCAAGGGGGAGGGGAGCGCACCGTCTGCGCGGCGGACATCTCGGCTCACATGGTCTCTTGGCAAGATCACATCCGTCGCATGTCCATCGCATGCGCATTGCCCGCATCCCTCCCATGCTCAAATTGCCCGTCGTGTTAGTTTGCCGCAGCGTGTCCCCTTGTGTCGTCGGGCAAATCACCTGCACATTTCCGCGCGTCCCTGCTGCCGCATGAGGGGCGTGTCGCGACCGTCACGAGACGTTGGCAGTGGGATGCGATGGGCGTGTGTCGACGCAGCGTGGGTCTCCTGCGCGGACGAACGGCGAGGCACGCACGGTCAAGTCGCGCGGTCCTGATATCCCGACGCTGATATCAACTCACGTTGAGGCTTCGCTTCGCGGGGGGATGGTGGCCAGCAAGCCGGCGCACCAGGGAGAACGCGAAGCAGCCGTTAAAACCGTTGCGCGGGGAGGGCCGGGCGTTCTCGGCCAGACCTGTGGTGACTGCCGCCTGCTTTCTTTTCTGCAGGCGGGCCACGGGCGCGGCCAGCGCCCGGCCTTCCCTGCGCCCTCTGTTGGATGAGGGTGATGATGGCGAGCATGACTCGGGCGTGAATGCGCCGCGAGACTGCGAAGGCATGGGATTTCGAGAAATATTAGTTGGCTATTGGGAATGTAGGATGTGAGCCGCGACGGCGGTGCGCTCCCTCTCCCCGTCCTTCACGGGGAGAGGGTTGGGGTGAGGGGCCGCTGCACGGGAAGTGCTACTCTTGAGTCACAGTCTGCGAGTCCGATGAACCTGCGATGCGGCTCCGTCGTTGCCATGCCCCTCACCCGGATTGCTGCGCAATCCGACCTCTCCCCGCGAAGGGCGGGGAGAGGTTGCAGCGCCGGGCTGCGCTGTGACCGAGCCACATGGGAACTAGGCGAGCAACGCTGACACCAATGAACCCAAATCCCTCACTCCCTGTTCGCCGGAGTCTGGATGAACCCCCGATTCCATGTCGGGCTGATCAGGATCTCGTTCACGCACACCCGCGGCGGCATGCTCGCGACGAACGCAATCGTCCGGCCGAGATCCTCCGGCTGCAGCATCCGGGCCTGCTCCTCCGCGCTTGGCACCACCGGGCGCTGCTCCAGGATCGGTGTCGCGACCTCGCCCGGCATCAGGCAGCAGGCGCGCAGGCCGTTCACACATTCCTCCATGTTGAAGGAATGCGTCAGTGCCAGCACCGCGTGCTTGGTCGAGGTGTAGGCCGGGCCCGGCATCTTCGAGACGTGGCGCCCCGCCCAGGACGAGACGTTGACGATGATGCCGTCCTTCTGCGCCCGCATCGCGGGCAGCACCGCCTTCATGCAGTACAGCACGCCGTTGAGGTTGATCTCGACCAGTTGATTCCAGCCGTCGAGCGTCATGTCGTCCCAGCGCCGGCGCGGCACGTTCACGCCGGCCGAATTGACCAGGAGATCGATGCGGCCGTGACGCATCAGGATGGCGTCGGCAGCCGTCTGCACGTCGGCGGCCTTGGCGACATCGAGCACGACGGCCTCGGCGGCGCCGCCATCAGCCGCGATCTTGGCCACCACGGCATCGAGCGCCGCCTTGCGCCGGCCCGACACCACGACGGTCCAGCCCTCGGCGGCCAGCGCCAGCGCGCCGGCCTCGCCGATCCCTGTGCCGCCCCCGGTGATCCACGCGATCCGTTTCCCCTTGGTCATTTCCTGGCGTCTCCCGTTGCCTTCGAAAGGGCGTTTTTGCTAAGGCAGCCTCGATCAGAGACGGCAGCCCCGGCGCTTCAGCCGCTGCTTTCAGCCGTCCGGGCCCTTTTCGTCTTCGTCGAGCACGATGTTCCGCCGGCTGGCACTGCCGGCCGGCCACCGCTCCAGGGGAATGTTGCATGAACCACGCCGCCAACGCCAATCTGTTCGCCCGCCTGTTCGACGGCCTCGACGATCCCAGCCGTCTCGCGATCGAGACCCATGACGGCCAGCGCATCACCTATGGGGACCTGATCGCGCGCGCCGGCCAGATGGCGAACGTGCTGGTGGCGCGTGGCGTGAAGCCGGGCGATCGCGTCGCGGCGCAGACCGAGAAGTCGGTGTCGGGTCTCGTGCTCTATCTGGCCACGGTGCGAGCCGGCGGCGTGTATCTGCCGCTCAACACCGCCTACACGCTCAACGAGCTCGACTATTTCATCGGCGACGCCGAGCCGACCGTGGTGGTGTGCGATCCCTCCAAGGCCGAGGGCATCGGCGCGCTCGCGGCGAAAGTGGGTGCCAAGGTCGAGACGCTCGACGCCTCCGGCAAGGGCTCGCTGACGGAGGCGGCCGACGAGGCCGACACCGCGTTCACCACGGTGCCGCGCACATCAGACGATCTTGCCGCGATCCTCTACACGTCGGGCACCACCGGCCGCTCCAAGGGCGCGATGCTGTCTCACGACAATCTCGCCTCGAACTCGCTGACCTTGATCGACTACTGGCGCTTCACCAAGGACGACGTGCTGATCCACGCGCTGCCGATCTACCACACCCACGGCCTGTTCGTGGCCAGCAATGTGACGCTGTTCGCGCGGGCGTCGATGATCTTCCTGCCCAAGCTCGATCCGGACCTGATCATCAACCTGATGGCGCGCGCCACGGTGCTGATGGGCGTGCCGACCTTCTACACGCGGCTGTTGCAGAATCCGCGCCTGTCGAAGGAGACGACCAGCCACATGCGTCTTTTCATCTCCGGTTCGGCTCCGCTGCTCGCCGACACCCATCGCGAATGGTTCGCGCGCACCGGCCACGCCGTGCTCGAGCGCTACGGCATGACCGAGACCAACATGAACACGTCGAACCCCTATGAGGGTGAGCGCGTGCCCGGTGCGGTCGGCTTCCCGCTGCCCGGCGTCTCCGTGCGCGTCACCGATCCCGAGACGGCCAAGGAGCTCGCCCGCGACGAGATCGGCATGATCGAGGTGAAGGGCCCGAACGTGTTCAAGGGCTATTGGCGGATGCCGGAGAAGACCAAGTCGGAATTCCGCGACGACGGCTTCTTCATCACCGGCGACCTCGGCAAGATCGACACCCAGGGCTACGTCCACATCGTCGGCCGCGGCAAGGACCTCGTCATCTCCGGCGGCTTCAATGTCTATCCGAAGGAGATCGAGAGCGAGATCGACGCCATGCCGGGCGTGGTCGAGTCCGCCGTGATCGGCGTGCCGCATGCCGATTTCGGCGAGGGCGTCACCGCCGTGGTCGTGAAGCATCCCGGCGCCGATGTGAACGAGGCCGGCGTGCTCAAGGGCCTCGACGGCCGGCTTGCCAAGTTCAAAATGCCCAAGCGCGTGTTCGTGGTCGACGAGCTGCCGCGCAACACCATGGGCAAGGTGCAGAAGAACGTGCTGCGTGACCAGTACAAGGACATTTATACGAAGTAGCGACGGCCTAGCGCCGTCGTCCGATCGCCAGGCCCGCGAGTGCGGCCAGCGGCGGCGCGGCGCAGATCACCACGAACTCCAGCACGGCGAGCGAGGCGATGTTGTGCTGGAGGGCGATGGCGACGCAGGCGGCGAACAGGCCGGCGGCCGCGAATCCGAGGACGCAGGTCAACGGCTCCTCGGCGGGTTCGCGCGAGGAGGCATTGCGCACCGGCAGCGCCGCCGGGCGTTCGGTGGTTGTCGGCCGGACCGTGGGAACGGGCATCGGACCTCCCTGCAGCGCGCTTTTTTGGATCGCGTCTCGCCGCAGACTAGGCCACGGCGTCCGACCCTGACATGCGGCAAAATCGACCAGCGGCGAGATCCGGGTGTCGAGCATCGGGAACGGGCGACATCCGCGCCTGTTTGCCTCGGGGTCCGGCGGCGTCAGGGCGACGCTCGTCCCGCGAATCCTTCCGGTCAGGTTTGCAGAATCGAGAGCTTGTGCAGCCGGGTGTATGGCGAAACCGGCCGGCCCCGGTCCGTAGTTAAGCGGTGAATCAATGCTCTACGACCTGCGTTATTTTCGAGGTCTGCCGCGTTCGACCGGGCTTGGTGAGGAGATAGAAATGAACCATCATTCGCCGTCAAATGGGGGCGCTGGGTCCTGGTATACCACGACGGAGATTGATCCTTTTTTCACCGAGGTCATAGTACTGAATCGCAGTTCGGTTTTGGGCCATTTGTTCGTTGCAACACCTGTTCCTTCTCCGTAAATAAAGCCCGCCTGCCGATCCCACACGGCCGCAAGCCCCTTCCGTTCACGGCCCACAAGAAATCATCAAAGCAACCAATGACAGCCAGGATCGAACGACCGCTTTCGCCGCATCTGCAAACCTACCGTTGGACGTTGACGATGATCCTCTCGATCGTCCATCGCGCCACCGGGGTTGCACTGTACTTCGGGACGCTGCTGCTGGCCTGGTGGTTGATCGCCGCCGCGTCCGGCCCCAGCGCCTACTCCTATGTCCAGGGCTTCATGGGCAGCTTCCTCGGCCGCCTGATCGTGTTCGGATACACCTGGGCGCTGCTGCATCATCTGCTCTCCGGCATCCGTCACTTCGTCTGGGACCTCGGCTACGGCTTCAAGCCCAATGAGCGCGAGACGCTGACCTGGGGCGCACTGATCGGCGGCATCACCTTGACCGTTCTGGTGTGGATCGTGGCCTACGCAGTCGGAGGCGGTCGATGAGCAACGCACGCGCAAAATCGATGCGGACCCCGCTGGGCCGCGTCCGCAATCTCGGTGCAGCCCATTCCGGCACCGGCGACTTCTGGCGCCAGCGCATCACCGCGGTCGCGATGACCTTGCTGATCGTTCCGGTCGTCGTCGTCGTGATCATGCTGCTCGGCCGCAACCAGGCCGGTGCGGCGCAGATCCTCGGCTCGCTGCCGATCGCGCTGATCATGCTGCTGTTCGTGGTCGCCAGCTGCTGGCACATGAAGATCGGCATGCAGGTGATCATCGAGGATTACGTCCACACCGAGTCGCTCAAGCTGATCGCGATCATGGGCAACAACTTCTTTGCCGTGACCGTGGCGATCGCCTCGATCTACGCCCTCATCAAACTGTCCACTGGAGTCTAGCGAATGGCCGGCGGAGCAAATGGCAGCGCGAACGGCGCGCCCGCGACGAACGGAAAAGCCTATCCGATCGAGGATCACACCTACGACGTCGTCGTGGTCGGCGCCGGCGGCGCGGGCCTGCGCGCCGTGGTCGGCTGCAGCGAAGCGGGCCTGCGCACCGCCTGCATCACCAAGGTGTTCCCGACCCGCTCGCACACCGTGGCGGCGCAGGGCGGCATCTCCGCCTCGCTCGGCAACATGCACCAGGACGACTGGCGCTGGCACATGTACGACACCGTGAAGGGGTCGGACTGGCTCGGCGACCAGGACGCGATCGAATACATGGTGCGCAACGCGCCCGACGCGGTCTACGAGCTCGAGCATTGGGGCGTGCCGTTCTCGCGCACCGAGGACGGCAAGATCTACCAGCGCCCGTTCGGCGGCATGACCATGGACTACGGCAAGGGCCAGGCGCAGCGCACCTGCGCCGCCGCCGACCGTACCGGCCATGCGATGCTGCACACGATGTATGGCCAGTCGCTGCGCCATGCGGCCGAGTTCTTCATCGAGTATTTCGCCATCGACCTGATCATGGATGACCAGGGCACCTGCCGCGGCGTGATCGCGCTGCGCATGGATGACGGCACCCTGCATCGCTTCCGCGCCCAGACCACGATTCTGGCGACCGGCGGCTATGGGCGCGCCTACGCCTCCTGCACCTCCGCGCACACTTGCACCGGCGACGGCGGCGGCATGGCGCTGCGCGCCGGCCTGCCGCTCCAGGACATGGAGTTCGTGCAGTTCCATCCGACCGGCATCTACGGCTCGGGCTGTCTGGTGACCGAAGGCGCGCGCGGCGAAGGCGGCTATCTCGTCAATTCCGAGGGCGAGCGCTTCATGGAGCGCTATGCGCCGTCCGCCAAGGACCTCGCCTCGCGCGACGTCGTCTCGCGCGCGATGACCATCGAGATCCGCGAAGGCCGCGGCGTCGGCAAGAAGAAGGACCACATCTTCCTGCATCTCGACCATCTCGATCCGAAGGTGCTGGCCGAGCGTCTGCCCGGCATCTCCGAATCGGCCAAGATCTTCGCCAATGTCGACGTGACCCGCGAGCCGATCCCGATCGTGCCGACGGTGCACTACAACATGGGCGGCATCCCGACCAACTATCACGCCGAGGTGCTGACCAAGAAGGACGGCGACGACAACGCGATCGTCCCCGGCCTGATGGCGGTGGGCGAGGCGGCCTGCGTGTCGGTGCACGGCGCCAACCGGCTCGGATCCAACTCGCTGATCGACCTCGTGGTGTTCGGCCGCGCCGCCGCGCTGCGGCTGGCCGAGAAGCTGACGCCGAACGGCAAGCAGCCCGACCTGCCGAAGGACTCCGCCGACAAGGCGCTCGGCCGGCTCGACCACTATCGCTACGCCTCCGGCGGCACGCCGACCGCGAAGCTGCGCGAGAGCATGCAGCACGTGATGCAGACCAACTGCGCCGTGTTCCGCACCGGCGAGGTGCTGCAGGAAGGCCATAACCTGATCCACAAGGTGTATGGCGGCATCGGCGACATCGCCGTGTCCGACCGCTCGCTGGTGTGGAATTCCGACCTGATCGAGACCCTGGAGTTCGACAACCTCATCGCGCAGGCGGTGGTGACGATGGACTCTGCGGTCAATCGCACCGAGAGCCGCGGCGCGCACGCCCGCGAGGACTTCCCGGATCGCGACGACAAGAACTGGATGAAGCACACGCTGGCGTGGATCGACAACAAGGACGGCAAGACCACGATCGATTTCCGCCCGGTGCACAACTACACCATGACCAACGACGTGCAGTACATCCCGCCCAAGGCCCGCGTGTACTGATCGCGCGTGTCCTAAGCCCTGTCCGTTGTAACCAAGAAGGCCTCCTGAAATGGCTGAGTTCGCACTTCCGAAGAATTCGCAGATCACTGGCGGCAAGACCTGGCCGAAGCCGGCGGGCGCCACCGAAGTCCGCGAGTTCAAGGTCTATCGCTGGAATCCGGACGACGGCAAGAATCCGAGCGTCGACACTTATTATGTCGACGTCAACGATTGCGGTCCGATGGTTCTCGACGGCCTGATCTGGATCAAGAACCACATCGATCCGTCGCTGACCTTCCGCCGCTCCTGCCGCGAGGGCGTGTGCGGCTCTTGCGCGATGAACATCGACGGCCAGAACACGCTGGCCTGCACCCGCTCGATGCACGACGTGAAGGACGGCGCGGTCAAGATCAACCCGCTGCCGCACCAGCCGGTGGTGAAGGACCTGGTGCCGGATCTCACCAATTTCTACGCGCAATATGCCTCGATCGAGCCGTGGCTGAAGACCACCACGCCGACGCCGCAGAAGGAGTGGAAGCAGACTCACGAGGACCGCGAGAAGCTCGACGGCCTCTATGAGTGCATCCTGTGCGCCTGCTGCTCGACCTCGTGCCCGAGCTACTGGTGGAACAGCGAGCGTTATCTCGGACCGGCCGCGCTGCTGCAGGCGACCCGCTGGGTCAAGGACAGCCGCGACGAGGCGACCGGCGAGCGGCTCGACAATCTCGAGGATCCGTTCCGGCTGTATCGCTGCCACACCATCATGAACTGCGCCAAGGCCTGCCCGAAGGGGCTCAACCCGGCCGAGGCGATCGCCGAGCTGAAGTTGAAGCTCGTCGAACGGCAGATCTGACCGAGAACTAGATAAGACGCGCCCGGAACCGTCAGAAGTTCCGGGCGCAGCTACTTTGTAGCCGACGCCGATTGCGTTAAGCTCTCAGCCCTTTGGGCCGGAGCACCTGTGCAAACCGCACAACGCAAATCGCTGATGATGCTGCGCTGGATGACGGTCGCGTCGCTCGCGCTGCCCGTCGCACTGTTCTTGGTCGCTGCCTACGTCTCCTACGGTGCGACGACCGAAGAGGCCGACCGCGAGATCCGCCGTTCGCTCGATGTGGTCCACGAGCATGCGCTCAAGGTGTTCGAGACCATCGACCGCAGCCTGTCCGAGATCGACGAGATCGTCCGCGACCTGTCGGACGCGGACATCAAGGCCCGCGAGCAGGCGCTGCATGCGCGGCTGCGCCAATTGTCGGATGCGCTGCCGCAAATGAAGTCGGCCTGGGTGTTCGACGCCAATGGCCGGCCGCTCGTCAACAGCCTGGTCTACCCGGCACCGGACACCTCGTTCGTGGACCGCGACTACTTCTCCGCCCATGTGAAAACCAGCATCGGCACCTTCATCGGCACCCAGCTGGCACCCCGTCCGCCCTATCAGGGCGCGACGTTCTTCAGCGTCAGCCGCCGCCGCCCCGGCGACCACGGCAGCTTCACCGGCGTCATCCAGGCCTCGGTGCTGCCGGATTACTTCGAGCACTTCTATGCCCGGATCGGCCGCGCGCCCGGCAGCTACTTCGCGCTGCGCCGCTACGATGGCCGGGTCCTGGCGCGCTATCCCGCCGCGCCGGACGAAGCCGGGCCGGTCGCGAACGACATTCCGGCGGGGGCCGCGGATACCGAGCAGCTGGTCACGGAAACCTCGCCGCTCGATGGGATCCAGCGTCGCGTCGGCTACCAGCGGCTCGCGGACTACCCGGTCTACGTCTCCGCGGGGCTGGCGACGGCGACCATCCGCGACCGCTGGCTCGGCACAATCAGCCGGCACCTCATCTTCGGTATTCCTGCGACCGCGCTGCTCGTCGTCTTCCTGATGCTGGCGCGCAGCCGCACCGAGCACTTCTACGTCGAGGCGGCCCGACGCCTCGAGGCCGAGGACGCGCTCAAGCACGGCCAGCGCATGGAGGCGCTGGGCCAGCTCACCGGCGGCGTTGCGCACGACTTCAACAATCTGCTGACCGTCATCCGCGCCTCGGCCGATCTGCTGCGCCGGCCGAATCTTCCCGATGAACGGCGGCAGCGCTACATCGATGCGATCTCGGACACGGTGGCGCGCGCCTCGAAGCTGACCTCGCAGCTGCTCGCCTTTGCCCGGCGGCAGACGCTCAAGCCGGAGGTGTTCGACATCGGCCGCAGCGTCGTCACGCTGCGGGACATGACCAAGACGCTGGTGGGATCGCGCATCGAGGTCGTGACCTCCGTTCCCGATGAGCCCTGCTACGTCAATGCCGATGCCGGGCAGTTCGAGACCGCCCTGATCAACATGGCGGTGAACGCGCGCGACGCCATGGCCGGGCAGGGGCTTCTCAGCATCGCGGTGGCGCCCGCCGCCGACCTGCCGACCCCCGCCGCGCCGCACGAGCGACCGCCGCTCGGCTATGTCGCCATTGCGGTCAAGGACACCGGCGTCGGGATTCCGCAGGAGCAGTTCAGCCGGATCTTCGAGCCGTTCTTCACTACCAAGACCATCGGCCAGGGCACCGGCCTCGGCCTGTCGCAGGTGTTCGGCTTTGCCAAGCAGTCCGGCGGCGAGCTCGGGGTGGTGAGCGAGGTCGGGCACGGCGCCACCTTCACGCTGTATCTGCCGCGCGTGGCTCCGGCGGATCCGCAGCGCGGCGTCGACGGTCACCGTGCCGTTCCGATCGGCGGCGAGGGCATGTCGGTGCTGGTGGTCGAGGACAACATCGATGTCGGCAGGTCCGCCACCGAAGCGCTGGCCGAACTCGGCTATCGCACCACCCTGGTCGACAATGCCCAGGATGCGCTGGAGGAGCTGATCAGCAGCGCCAGCCGGTTCGACGTCGTGTTCACCGATGTCGTGATGCCCGGAATGACCGGCCTTGAGCTCGCCGAGGAGATCCGCCGCCTCGAGCTGAACGTGCCGGTCGTGCTCGCCAGCGGCTACAGCCACGTGCTGGCGCAGCAGGGCACGCATGGCTTCGAGCTGCTGCGCAAGCCCTATTCGATCGAGGAACTCTCGCGCGTCTTGCACAAGGTCGTGCCCGTCCCGCTCTACCGCGCGCCGCCCGTTGCACCAAACACCGACCTCTCCTGAGCCCGCGGTGCCGGGGAACTCAAGCGGGAACCTTCAACTCAGGTTGCGGTTATCGCGCCATGGGACAGGTTCAGGACATCGCGCGGCCCGCTCGGGAAGAGTCGGAAAAACCTCCAATCGTCGAGATAGCGGCCGAAAGCGGTGCCCATGTCGAGCCGCCGCCGCCTGAACTGGTGGAGCCCGACCCGGAGCTTTCGCCCGAGGAAGCCGAGCAGCTCCGCAAGCGCTACCTGCTGACGCGCTTCTGGATCAGCGCCCGCGGCTTCTGGGGCAAGAGCGGCGACCGGCTGGCATGGATGTTCACCATCGGCCTGCTGCTGCTGATCGTTGCGACCGTTGCGGTTCAGTACGGCATCAATGTCTGGAATCGGTCGATCTTCGACGCGATCGAAAAGCGCGATTCCGCCACCGTCTTCCATCTCACGGCGATCTTCTTCCCGCTGGCGATCGGCAGCGTCGTGCTCGGCGTCGCGCAGGTCTATGCCCGCATGGGCATTCAGCGTTGCTGGCGCGCCTGGCTGACCAACAGCGTCATCACGCGCTGGCTCACCAGCGGACGCTACTACCAGCTCAATCTCGTCAGCGGCGACCACAAGAACCCCGAATACCGCATCGCCGAGGATCTGCGCATTGCCGCGGATTCGCCGGTCGATTTCGTCGCCGGCGTGACCTCGGCGCTGCTGTCGGCGGCCACCTTCATCGTCGTGCTCTGGACCATCGGCGGCGCGCTGACGCTGCATCTCGGCGGCACCGAGATCACGATTCCGGGCTTCCTGGTCATTGCAGCGATCGTCTACGCCGCCATCGCCTCGGGTTCGATCATGACGATCGGCCGCCGCTTCGTGCAGGTCTCCGAGGACAAGAACCAGGCCGAAGCGGACTTCCGCTACACGCTGACCCGCGTCCGCGAGAATGGCGAGAGCATCGCATTGCTCGGCGGCGAGAGCGAGGAGCGCGCCGGGATCGATCGGACGTTCGGCAACGTGCTGCAGCAGTGGGCCCGGCTCGCCGGCCAGCACATGCGCACCACGCTGGTCTCGCAGGGCTCGAGCCTCATTGCCCCCGTGGTGCCGCTGTTGCTGTGCGCGCCAAAATTCCTCGACGGCAGCATGACGCTCGGCCAAGTCATGCAGGCGGCGAGCGCGTTCACGATCGTGCAGACCGCGTTCGGCTGGCTGGTCGACAACTATCCGCGCCTCGCCGACTGGAACGCCTGTGCCCGCCGCATCGCCTCGCTGATGATGTCGCTCGACGCGCTGGAGCGGGCCGAGCAGGGCGACGGTCTCGGCCGCATCAAGCGCGGCGAGACGACCGGTGATGCGATGCTGAGCCTCAACGACCTCTCCGTCACCCTTGATGACGGCACGGCCGTCGTCGGCGAAACCGAGGTCGTGGTCGATCCGGGCGAGCGGCTGCTCGTTGCCGGCGAATCCGGCACCGGCAAGAGCACGCTGGTCCGCGCCATCGCCGGCCTCTGGCCGTGGGGCGGCGGCAGCATCAATTTCCATCCCGACCGCAGGCTCTTCATGCTGCCGCAGCGGCCCTATGTGCCCTCCGGCAGCCTGCGTCGCGCCGTGGCCTATCCCGGTGCCGCCGAGGACTGGAGCGTGGAGCAGGTCGGCGAGGCCCTGCAGAAGACCGGGCTCGATCATCTGAAGGAGCGCATCGAGGAAGAGGCGCCGTGGGACCAGACGCTTTCCGGCGGCGAGAAGCAGCGCCTCGCCTTTGCGCGGCTGCTGCTGCACCGTCCCGATATCGTCGTGCTCGACGAGGCGACGTCGGCGCTCGACGAGAAGAGCCAGGACCGGATGATGGAAATGGTGACGACCGAGCTGCCGAAGGCGACCATCGTCAGCGTCGCGCACCGGGTCGAGCTCGAGGCCTTCCACAGCCGCAAGATCGTGCTCGAACGCCGCAAGGGCGGCGCCAAGCTCGTGAGCGACATCGACCTGATCCCGCGCAAGGGCAAGCGGCGGTTGATCGGGCGCTTCCTGCGCCAGCGCAAGGCGGTGTGAGCCGAGCCACGCATTCAAGCTCTCGTCGCTGCGGGGTCACAAAGCCGCCATCTCAGCCGCATTGGAGTGCCCGGCAAAACCGGCTATCACTCGCCGCCCCATGTGCAGGATGAGACCTTGACGCCCGACAACGACCCTTCTCCGCCGCCCTTCGGGACCTTCGCTCCCAATGCCGCCCAGGCGCTGGTGATCCGGCTGGCGCATGGCTCCGGGCTGAAGCGCGGCGCGTTCCGGCCGATGCTGACGCGCGCCCTGAATCTGCTCCGCGCAGGTCCGGTGGATGTCGGCTACCAGGGCGCGAATTTCCGCCTCTATCACCAGGTCAGCGCCACCGAGCGCGGCGCCGTGTTCAATCCCGACTACAATCGCGAGGAGCTGGATTTCCTGCGCAGCCGTCTGCCGGCCGGCGGCGTGGCCGTGGATGTCGGCGCCAATGTCGGCACCTTCGCGCTGCCGCTGGCGCGTCACGTCGGCCCCGATGGCCTCGTGATCGCGATCGAGCCGCATCCGGTGACGCATGCGCGGCTCCGCTTCAACCGCGACGCCTCGGGACTGTCGCAGGTCAGGCTCGTTGCGGCGGCGGCCGGCGACAGCGACGGCGAGGTGATGATCGAGACCGACGGCGACAATCTCGGCGCCAGCCATATCGTGGTTGGCACGGCCGGCGCGGACGCGTTCAAGGTGCCGTCGATGCGGTTGCAGGCGATTCTCGACCAGGCCGGCGCGACCAGGGTCGATGTGCTGAAGATCGACGTCGAAGGCTTCGAGGATCGCGTGCTGATCAGCTTCTTCCGCGATGCGCCCGTCACGCTGTGGCCGCGCGCCGTCGTCATCGAGCATCTGTCGCGCGACGAATGGCGGCAGGACTGTCTTGCGGACATGATCAGCCGTGGTTACCGCGAGGTCGGCCGCACCCGCAGCAACACTCTGCTGGTCCGCGGCTGAGACCTCACGCCGCTCGCTTTCCTGCGCGGTTTCCGGAACATCGCAGGCACGCCCCGCGTTACCGCCCCTGACATCCAGGGAGCGAACCATGAGCAATGACGACACGCGCGATCAGGATCGCGTCTGGGAGCTGATGAAGAAGATCACCTTCGCGATGCTGGTCACGCGCGACGGCGACAGACTGCGCGCGCGGCCCATGAGCGCCTATCTCGAGCGCGACGAGAACATGATCTACTTCCTGACCGACGCCCGTCACCACAAGGACGAAGAGATCGCGCGCGCGCCGCAGGTCAACCTGTCCTTCGCCGATGCAGGCGCCCAGAAATACGTCTCGCTGACCGGCACCGCGGCGATCTCGAACGATCGCGCCAAGATTCGCGAGCTGTTCACGACGACCGCCAAGGCGTGGTGGGACAGCGCCGAGGATCCGAACATCCGCCTGCTCAAGATCACGCCCGACGACGCCGAATATTGGGACTCGCCCGGCACGGTGGTCAGCTACATCAAGATGGCGGCCGCAGCCGTGACCAATACGCGACCCGATCTCGGCGACAACCGCAAGGTGGCGATGTGATGCCGATCGAACCGCCCGAGATCCCGCCGGCGACGCCGGGCCGCCCGGTCGAGCCGCCGCCGGAAGATCCGGTCGGCAATCCCCAGCCCGACATTCCACCGCCGATGCACGAGCCCGATGCGCCGGCGCCGCCGCGCGAGCTGCCGGGACAGACACCGGACGAAATCCCGGGGCGTGGACCGCTCGGTCCGACGACGCCCAGTCCGGTCACGGATTGACCGCGATTGAACCTTCATCATGATGCAGACAAGAGGCCCGGCCAAAAGCCGGCCTTTGGCGCGTCGTGTTCCGTCAACCCTTTGAAATTCAAGACTGAATGTAACATGAATGGCGGCGGCCGCGCGGCTGTTTCCCGTCGAAATAAATCCCCCCGCAGATTTGAACTGCGCCACAATCCAGCCTAACGCATAAACGTTGATCACTCCGTGCTTCAAAAAGAACGTTTCGGGATACCAAAACACATGAGCAAACTTCGCGTTCTGCTGCTGGCGACGACCGCGCTGTCGGCGATGCAACTGACAAGCTCCGGATCCTTTGCGCAGAGCGCGCCCATGGTCGTTGCGCAGGGGCAGGGCGGCCCCGGCGGCGAGGTCGGTCCGGACGGCCGGCCCAAGCCGCCGCAGGGACAGCCGCAGCGCCCGGGTGCGCCGGGTGGGGCGCCGCCCGCGCCGCCTCACCAGGCTGCGCCGCCAGCTCCACCGCCGCAGGCGGCCCCTCCGCGTCCTGCTGCACCGCCGCCTCCGCCGCCCCCGCCGGCTGCAGCGCCGCGCCCCGCACCTGCCCCGCCGCCGGCTCCCCCGCGGGCCGAACCGCCGCGTCCGGAGCCGCCGCGCCCCGCACCGCCGCCGCCGCGGGCTGAACCGCCTTCACCTCCGCCGTCGCGTCCGACGCCGCCGACGCCTCCCGCCGCTGCGCCTCCGGCGCATTCGCCGGCGCCGCCCCCGGTCGTGCGTGAGCCGCCGCGTCCCGCAACCCCGCCCGCGCCGCCGCCGCCCGCCGCAGCCCCGTCGCGCCCGACACCGCCCGTTCCGCCCACGGCTGCGCCGCCATCTCCACCACCGGCGCCGCCGAGCGCAGCCCCGAGCTCGCAGCGGCCCGGAGCGCCGCCGCCGGCTGGTGCGACGCAGCCACCTCATTCCCCGCTCCCGCCGCCGGCCGCGACCCCGTCGCCGCAACCATCCGCGGCCCCGGCAGCGCCGCCGCAGCCGCCGCGTTCGGGCCCCGGTCAGCCCGGCGAGCGGCCTCCGGGGGAACGACCTGCCGGAGAACGGCCGCCAGGCGGCCGCCCCGGTGCTGGCGGTCCTCCGCCGGGCGCCCCGCAGGGTGGCCTGCCGCCGCGTGGCGCACCGACGCCGCCGGCCGGTACGGTCGCGCCTGCGCCTGGCGGATCGCCGTCGCCGGCAACGCCTCCGGCCGCCCAGGCGCCCTCGCCAGGGACGCCACCGTCTCCCGGCACTCCGCCGGTTGCCGGCAACCCGCCGCCGGGCGGTGGCCGACCGGGCCTGCCTCCGGGTGGTCCTGGTGCTCCTGGGACGCCGCCCCCGCCTCCCGTGGCCGGCCCAGGTGGCGGACCCGGTGGGGCGCAGGCCGGACCGGGCGCCGTGCCTCCTGCCGGTCCTCCGGCGATGTCCAACCGGCCGCCGCCGCAGGTCGCCGCGCCGATTCCTGCGCCGCCTCCGCCGACGCCGCAGCAGCTCACCCCCATCGCGCCGGGCGCGCCGATGGCCGGGCCGCAGCGGCTCGAGGACTTCCGCGGCCAGCGCCGCGAGATCCAGGAGGGCGGACGCACGCTGATCTACGAGCCGGGCCGCGTCATCGTGCGCGATCCGAGCGGCCAGGCCTTCGTGCGTCACGATGAGCTCGAGCGCTTCCGTTATGGTGCTCGCGACATCCGCGTGCAGCAGGAGCGGGGTGAGACGCGCACCGTCGTGATCCGTCCCGACGGCAGCCAGATCGTGACGATCACCGCGCCCGATGGCCGGCTCTTGCGCCGCATCCGCCGCGACATCGGCGGCCGCGAGATCATCATCATCGACAACACCTACCGCGATCCCCAGGCAGTCGGCGGCTTCTATGTCGATCTGCCGCCACCGGAGATCCGCATCCCCTACAACCGCTACATAGTCGACGCCGAGGAGGCGCCGCCGGATGTCATCTACGACACGCTGGTCGCGCCGCCGGTGGAGCGCGTGCAGCGCCGCTACTCGCTCGACGAAGTCCGCTACTCGCCCTCGGTGCGTCAGCTGATGCCGTCGATCGATCTCAACACGATCACCTTCGAGACGGGTTCGTGGGAGATCGGGCCGGACCAGGCGGCGAAGCTGCAGGTCATCGCCGACGGCCTCAATCAGGCGATCCAGCGCAATCCGCGCGAGGTGTTCCTGATCGAGGGCCACACCGACGCGGTCGGCAACGAGACCGACAATCTGTCGCTCTCCGATCGCCGCGCCGAATCGGTCGCCACGCTGATGACGCAGCAGTTCGGCGTGCCCGCCGAGAACCTGACCTCTCAGGGCTACGGCGAGCAGTACCTGAAGGAGCAGACCCAGGGCCCAAGCCGCATCAACCGCCGCGTCACGGTCCGCCGCATCACGCCGCTGCTGAACGGCGGCCAGGCCGCGCTGCCGCCGCCGCCTCCGGGCGTGGCGCCGCCGCGGTGAGGCGGGGCGATTAGTCGAGAATGAAAATGGCCGGGAGCGATCCCGGCCATTTTTGTTGCTCACAATCCGTTGCATGTTTTTGAAGGGTCGTGTCCCCCGGGCGTGGTGTAACTCGGTAGAGCAACGCGGTCCGCCCGCGCGCTCCCCCATAGCGCCGTAGCGGGTGTACGGCTTTGCTCTACCGAGTTACGCCACGCCCGGGGACACGCCTTGATTACCAACCTAAAACCCTGATCATTAAGTCCGGGGACAGCGTGGTTTGGACCAACAACGGACACATGGGGCATACGGCCAGCCGTGATCTCGTGCCAAAATTCGACACCAAGGGCATCGCACCTGGAGCTACATCAGAGCCGGTGGTTCTTAACGGCAGCCCTGGGACTGTTCTCGACTATTTTTGTCGTCCGCATCGGGGCCATGATGAAAGGAAAAATTGAATTTGCCTGATTGCAGTGCTCACTGCTCACTGCGGGACAACTTGAATCACCAGGTTCTTGCTGGGGCGACTCTTCAGGCCCAGTGAAGTCCAAGGTATTGTGATAAGACGCTTTTCGTCAGGAAACCAGCCCTTGCAGCTGTCCCCTCGGTTCTGCAGAAGCACGGTCACGTTGTTTGGTGCTTCCTTGAGAGTCGCCGAGTAGTTCGGACAGCCGCCGCCGGCGGGCACCTCAACAATCAGCCCCTCCTTGGTCACTTGATGGGGGTAATGTGACACCGGTGCCTGACTGGCAGCCGATGTCATATTCATTAAGAAGAGAAGGCCGCCTGCTAAATGCTTCACGGACTCACTTATTGACCGGTGAGATTTCGAAACTCTATTGCCAGCGTAGCATCTTCTCCATTGCATTGTTTACTCTCGCAACGTTTGGATATTCGGCAGGGGCTTTGCTGGATGAAATCGGTTTCCCCCTTCACCAAGATTCCCTCCACAAAGAGTTGCCCCGAAACAAGCTTCTCGGTGTCGAAAACTGGCGAACCGGAGTTCCCACCGTAGGTGTCAGAGTTGGTCTTGAAAACGCGCGCGGACACGGAGCGGACGTTAGCATTGCCGGCAATTTTCACCGGCAAGCCCAAAGGATAGCCCACGACCGTCATCTTGGCGCCTTCGGCCGGCTGCCCGGTCTGGCGCAGTTCGACCTGGGGCAAGGCAGACAGATCGCGATCAACGCGGATAATAGCCCAATCGGACCCGCCTTCAGAAGATCGACCTATGATCTCCTTGCATGCAAAAATCCGTTCGGCGCTGATGCTTTTGTGAGGTGCAGTGCTGGACGCATCGATCCGGAAACCCGAGATAGTGCGGATGCTTTGGCAATCCAGCGCGTCCCTAACGCAATGGCCTGCCGTTGCTACCAAGTCTTTGCCGACCTTAAAGCCTGTACAAAAGCCAGGCGCAGGCTCATCGTAAAAGCGCTCTGCCTCGTATTGATCTTGAGGCAACCGCGCCTTATTGGCTTCGGCAATCTGCGCCGGGGTACAAAGGCCAGCGGAATTTGCTGGCAGCGACCAGGTTTCCGTCTGTGCATCCTTGATCAGCTTACCCTGGCGAACGAACAGTAAGGTGCTGTCTGCCGCCTTCTGCTCGATTGCCGCACCTTCGAAGTAGTTTCTGCGGTCGTCGCCGCAATATATCACCTTACAGGTCGATTTCAGTTTGTCGTCGAGATCCTGATAGATGACTTGAAGGCTTTGATCGTTGAGTTTGATAATACTCTTGCCTAGCGTATCAAGTTGTATCCGCAATCCGCCCAGTTTGGCACTAACCAGCGGATTGAACTCTTGGGCAACGGCCGTGGCGACACCGAAGCAGGCAATGTAACCCGAGGTGACGAAAGCGATTGCGGTCTTCAATGGACTTCTCCCTCAAAAACTATCTTACAAGGTAGTGTCTTTGATCGAGCTCATCCGGACGCGGCAGAATGAAAAATCGAGCCCTACGCATAAATTGCGCGGACAACGTTTCACAACCCGTCGTGAATCACAACGGTTATGAGGGCAAGTACGCCTGACGCAGCCGTTTGTTCTGGACAGGAGGGATCGGAAGAACTAGGCGGAGCTTCATCCAGTTGTTTCACTCTACTTTGCTTTTTGTTGCAGTGAGGCCGAGCACCCTGGCGATCCGTCCCCAAATCCTATGAAACATATCAGGCCCCTTTGGGCAGCTGGACAAGGCCAGGAATCTTCTTTTTAACTCCTCGCAGTGACCGCTTCGAGTCCGAAGACCCGCTCTATCAATTCCTATACTTGGCGCGATGGTTCGGGCCAAATCTGCTACTTGAAGGCCCGAAATAGCGATACGCAGAAAGGAGGGACGCGGACCGCGTGTTGTTCAGCTGTTGGCGAACATTCTTTAAATTATTAGTGGCCGATGCTCATCCAGCAGGCAACCGCTTTTGTATTCTGCTCGAACACAATCCGCTCTACCAAGGATCAGGCTGCGTCGAGATTTGTGGCGGCTTATCCGTTGATAATGAAACGAATAGAGCGATCAGCCCCTCTCTATCGGCCAAACGAACCGGGATCGAGGATTACCGGTGAGTTGCGGTAGAGTTGTCGGTTAATCTCAGGGTCCCCAAGCACTCTCTGCCTTGGCGTCAGAGTGGGCTGTTTTGGTGGTCGAACTGTCGGTTTGCTTTGCGGAGCCGCTTCTCCGGCTGGAGGTTGCTTTGTCGCCTGATCGTTTTCTTCATTCTTCTTGATAGTCGCATCCGGCGAAGGAGCTCGAGCAGGGAAGTTTGTCACGGTGACCAGAAGCGGCTTTGCGGGGGGGGCGGGTGCTGGAGGCGGTGTCAGTGCGATGGTGAATCGGTTGGTGTAGTCAATAGCTCCCCCAAAGCCAGCATCGGCGCTAACAGGATTCGTCACCGGCACTAGAACGTAGCCAAACCGTGAACTCGCACTGGCGTTTATTTCAAATTGCTTCGTGAAGCTCAGAGAGACCAAAGAGTCCTTCTCGATCGCGGTTACGCTGGCTGCGATCCAGTTAGCCAACCCCATTCCCGTTTCTGAAGGATCGAATCCCTGGCAGATAGTCTTGTAGCGCGCGATCGCTCTCGGGATCGAGTTAGCAAACTTAATTGAATTTTTTCTGGTGTCGGTATCAAGAATGCCTGCCTTAGGTAGCCCTGACACTACCGCCAAACCCGCAGGCGCCGATACTTTTACATTTCCATCCACTCCGATTGAGCGTACCAGCGTTAGATCAAGCTCGGTTGCGGCCACCCACTCCTGCAAATTGCGGCTCCGAATTGTTTCCTCCGGACTTGTTGCGACAGCGGCGAGCTCGCAATCAATTGAGTCAACGATGTTCCGAATGCTCACGCGGCCCTCTTCGGCCGTATATGGAAACGCTGTACATCCCGCCATGACAAGCAAGCTGACAACAGCACCCAACCGACGCATTCCCCCCCCCACCCGCATTCAACCCCAAGCTGAGGCTAAACACGTAAAGTTGCGGCGTCAATTGCGATCTACCTTGAAGAACGGGCCAGACGGCCAATCGTCCGACGCTTCGACTGGAGGCGGCATGACAACTACCAGTACACGTGCACGTTACGCTGTCCTGAAGCAGTAGCCGGCTCGCCTGATCGTGTCCCATGGAGTGGTGTAGCTGGTATATTGGGTCACCCTCGGTGTCGTCCCGGCCTTGAGCCGGGACCCATACCCACCGGCGATGATGAGGCAGGCAACTAACAGCAACGTCCCTCGATAGCGTCCTCGGTATGGGCTCCTGCGTTCGCAGGCAGGGCAATCGCATTTGACGATCGAAGTGTTGCGCCCGTCTGTCTCCCCGTCGTCATGGCCGGGCTCCGTCCCGGCCATCCACGTCGTCCGGCGTGCTGAGAACGACGTGGATGCCCGGGACGGAGCCCGGGCATGACGATGTGGATAAAGTGTTGCGACAAACTCAGATTGGTCAAATGCGATTGCCCTGCGTTCGCAGGGGCGACACCGGTAGACGTGACGATGACTGAGGGGTAGGCGTCTCACCCTTTTCATGGGCCATCGGTGACCTGGCATCGGCCGTGCCCGTCGGGCGAATCAGCTGCGCGATCGACCGATCGGACCGCAGTTCAGACCATTAGCGACTGACGCAACTCGCCTGCGCCGAAACACTGATTTCGCGCGGCATCGCAAAGCGATGGTACGCGCGGCATGGGTGACGCCAGATTTTCCGCTTTCGTTTTTCAGAAATCCATGTCATTCCTTCGCGCATCCCGCCTCACCGAGAGGGGCGTACGCGCGGTCGTCACGATATGCGAGGCGGGGGTGCGGTGGCCGTGTCGGGTTGCAGCGTGGCTCTGTCGCGCGGACGAACAATTCCGGTGCGGACGTGAAGTCGTGTGGTCCTGGCCTCCCGGTGCCGAGGTCAAGCCGACGCGGCGCTGACGCGCTGTGTCGATGACGGGGTCAATCAGCCGGTCCCCGAGGAGAGCGCGAAAGAAGCGTTAAACCCATCGCGCGGGGAATGCCGGGATGTCTCGGCTGAACCTGTGGTACCTGCCGCCTGCATTATTCTTACGCAGGCGGGCCATGGGGGCGGCCAGCTCCCGGCATTCCCTGCGCCCTCGACGTTTCCGAGGGACCAAGGTGATCATCGCTCGGGCGTCCTCACGCCGCGGGAACGAAGGCGCCTGTCTCGTCCCCATGCTGTTTGACATTCTGAAGATGACCGCCGGTGCGTCTGAGGCTGGCGATGTCGAAGTGGTGCATCGCGCGCCGCGACGACGGAGGCGCGGCCTCGGCCAAGAAACTCGCCGTCGTCCCGGCGCCCGAGCCGGGACCCATAGCCACCGAATCAAGTTTTGCGATGGCTGGAGCTCCAGCCAGGTCTTACCATATCCGACGGTGGTTATGGGTCCCGGCGTTCGCCGGGACGACGGTGGTGGCGAGGCGCGGCCTTGGCCAACAAACTCGCTATCGTCCCGGCGAACGCCGGGACCCATAGCCACCCGTTCGAGTTTTTCGATGGCCGGAGCTCCAGCCGGGTCTCACCGCATCCGCCGGTTGTTTTGGATCCCGGCTCGAGGCCGGGACGACGGCGGTGGGTGTGGTGCGCGTCTCGTGCCGAGTCGCCTCCGCTCAGCTCTTGTCGCCCTTGTCATGCCCGAGCTGGAAGATCTGCGCGCCGTCCGATCCCGACAGCAGGCCGGTGTCCGAATAGAGCTTCAGCTTGGTGCGGGTGTCGGCGATGTCGAGGTTGCGCATGGTGAGCTGACCGATGCGGTCGGCGGGCGTGAAGGCGGCGTCCTCGACCTTCTCCATGCTCAGCCGCTCCGGCTGATAGGTCAGGTTCGGGCTCTCGGTGTTGAGGATCGAGTAGTCGTTGCCGCGGCGCAGCTCGAGCGTCACCTCGCCGGTGACGGCGCTGGCGACCCAGCGCTGCGCGGTCTCGCGCAGCATCAGGGCCTGCGAGTCGAACCAGCGGCCCTGGTAGAGCAGGCGGCCGAGCTTCATGCCGCTCATGCGGTACTGCTCGATCGTATCCTCGTTGTGGATGCCGGTGACGAGACGCTCATAGGCGATGTGCAAGAGCGCCATGCCCGGCGCCTCGTAGATGCCGCGGCTCTTGGCCTCGATGATGCGGTTCTCGATCTGGTCGCTCATGCCGAGGCCGTGACGGCCACCGATCGCATTGGCTTCGAGGAACAGCGCCACCGCGTCGCTGAAGGTCTGGCCGTTCAGCGCGACCGGCTGGCCCTCCTCGAAACGGATGACGACCGTCTCCGGCTTGACCGCGCAGTCCTCGCGCCAGAACGGCACGCCCATGATCGGGTTGACGATGCGGATGCCGCTGTTGAGGTTCTCGAGATCCTTGGCCTCGTGGGTCGCGCCGAGCAGATTGCTGTCGGTCGAATACGCCTTCTCGGCGCTCATCTTGTAATTGAAGCCGTTGGCGGTGAGGAACGCCGACATCTCGGCGCGGCCGCCGAGCTCGTCGATGAACTGCTGGTCGAGCCACGGCTTGTAGATCTTCAAGCTCGGATTGGTCAGCAGGCCGTAGCGGTAGAACCGCTCGATGTCGTTGCCCTTGTAGGTCGAGCCGTCGCCCCAGATGTTGACGCCGTCCTCCTTCATCGCGGCGACCAGCATGGTGCCGGTGACGGCGCGGCCGAGCGGGGTGGTGTTGAAATAGGTGATGCCGCCGGTCGAGATGTGGAAGGCGCCGGACTGGATCGCGGCGATGCCCTCATGCACCAGCTGGGTGCGGCAATCGACCAGGCGCGCCTTCTCGGCGCCGAAGCTCATCGCCTTGCGCGGGATCTCGTCATAGTCGGACTCGTCGGGCTGGCCGAGATTGGCGGTGTAGGCGAAGCAGCGCGCGCCCTTCTGCTTCATCCAGAGCAGCGCGGCGCTGGTGTCCAGCCCGCCGGAGAAGGCGATGCCGACTTTCTCGCCCGTAGGCAGGCCTTTGAGGATCGTGGTCATGGGAGTCCAACCGGTGTTGATGGCCGTTTCGTTGCCGAAATTCGGGCGCGGATAGCAGATTTCGCCCCGGGGGGCACGCGATTAATCTCGGCCGGCCGTGCTCAGGCGGCGGGGCTGGTATCGGCCTCGCGGCGGCGGCCGAACAGCCGGCGCATCAGGCGGAAGCCCGGCATGGCGAAGCGGGTCAGCGCGGCGTCGACGCCGGCGTCGGTCAGGCGCGTCGACGGCCAGCGGTAGATGTAGCCATGCGCCAGCCAGATCACGACGAAGGTCACGAGGCCGGCGGCGGCGATGTCGGTGAAGAAATGGCCGCCGAACGCCATCCGCAGCACCGAGGTGGCGAGGCCGAACAGCACGGCGGCGGCATAGGCGACGGGGCGGATCGCGGGTGGCGTCAATGCGGCCGGGGCGAGCGTCCAGAACGCGGTGGCGCCCTCGCCGGAGAAGAACGAGCAGTTGCGGCCGCAGCCGCCACGCGGATCCCAATACGGCACGAACTGCATGTCGCCGCCGAACTCGGTCACGACCACCGGACGCGGGCGGCCCCAATAGGATTTGAAGGTGAAGTTGGTGAGCACGCCGGCCGACAGCGTCAGCGTCAGCAGCAGGAAGGCGATGGTGCGGCCCTTGATCAACAGCGGCCGATCGGGGCGGATCAGCTTCACGACCAGTGCGATGATCGAGGGCAGCGCGAGCCCCCAGGCGATCCACATCGCGGCGTCGCGCGCGAAGGCGGCGGTGCCGTCGAGCTTGAGCGGGAAGCTGCGCGTGTGCGGATCGTAGAACAGCGCGGCGAGCTTGAGGTCGAGCTCGGGATAGACGCCGAACAGCACGCCGATGACGAGTGCGAGCGATAACGCGATGAAGAGTCCGTTGCGGTTCATGGCGCGCGGTTTAGCGAAAGCCGATGGCGATGGAAAGGCTCACCGCGGCGATCCCGAGGGCAGCGGCGGAGGGGGAGCCAATCGCGGCGGCTCGCGCCAGCGGCCGGCATTGCGGCCCGCGATCAGCCAATAGATCAGGCCGCCGAGGATGCCCGCGCCGGTCAGGATCTCGAGCTGGCGGCGGACGATGCCCTCGAAGTGCAGTGTCTCCGGATCGAACGGGATCAGGCCGAGATAGCAGGCCGCGCCGACCAGACCGCCGCCGATCGCATAGGCGAGCACGCTGCGGATCGAGAACGCCTCGGTGATCAGCGCGATCAGCAGCGCCGGGATCAGCGCAAAGCCCGACACGAAGATGAAGCCGAACCCGATGACGACCTGGAAAGCGCTCTGGTCGATCGGTCCGATGCCGATGTCGGAGAATTCCGGGATCAGGATCGCGGTGACGACGACAAGCCCCGCGACGAAGCTTGCGAGCAGGAAGCCGAACGCAATCACGATGAGCCGGCCGATCAGCGCCATGTCGTCAATCTCATGTCAGACATGAAAGTGCTTCTCTCTCATTCGTCATGGCCGGGCTTGACCCGGCCATCCATCACTAAAAAACTTTTCGCGGTGAGGGATGGATGCCCGGGTCAAGCCCGGGCATGACGATGGTGCTGGGAGATGCAGGCGCGGACAATCATCAATCCGTCATCGCCATCGCGCGCAGCGCCTGGCGCTCCCTCGCCGACAGCTTCTCGGTCTCCGACTTCAACTGGCCGCAGGCGGCGAGGATGTCGCGGCCGCGCGGGGTGCGCACCGGCGAGGAATAGCCGGCGTTGAAGACGTATTCGGAGAATTTCTCGATCTGCTCCCAGTCCGAGCATTCATAGGCCGAGCCCGGCCACGGATTGAACGGGATCAGATTGATCTTGGCTGGAATGCCCTTCAACAGCTTGACCAGCAGCCTGGCATCGTCGAGCGAATCATTGACGCCCTTGAGCATCACATATTCGAAGGTGATGCGCCGCGCATTCGAGGCGCCGGGATAGTCGCGGCACGCCTGCAAGAGCTCGGCGATCGGATACTTCCTGTTGAGCGGCACCAGCTCGTTGCGCAGCTCGTCGCGCACGGCATGCAGCGAGATGGCCAGGGCCACGCCGATCTCTTCGCCCGCGCGCTTGATGTTCGGCACCACGCCGGACGTCGACAGCGTGATGCGGCGGCGGGAAATGCCGATGCCCTCATTGTCGGAGACGATCAGCAGCGCATCGCGCACCGCATCGAAATTGTACAGCGGCTCGCCCATGCCCATCATGACGATGTTGGTGATCAGGCGGTTGCCATGCGGCGTCTCGCGGTCGGCCCAGTCGTTGAGCCGGTCGCGCGCCACCATGATCTGGCCGACGATCTCGCCGGCGGTGAGGTTGCGCACCAGCCGCTGGGTGCCGGTGTGGCAGAACGAACAGTTGAGCGTGCAGCCGACCTGCGAGGAGACGCACAACGTGCCGCGGTCGGTCTCGGGGATGTAGACGCACTCGACCTCATGGGCCTTCTGCAGGCCGTCGCCGCTCGGCAGCCGCAGCAGCCATTTGCGGGTCCCGTCATTGGAGATCTGCTCGGCCACGACCTCGGGACGATCGACCGTGAAGCGCTCGGCCAGTCCGTTGCGCGTGTGCTTGGATACTGACGTCATCTCGTCGAAGGATCTGGCGCCGCGGAAATACAGCCAATGCCACAGCTGCTGCACGCGCATCTTCTGCTGCCGCTCCGGCACGCCGATCTCGCCGAGCCGCGCCGCGAGCTCGGCACGCGACAGGCCGATCAGAGACGGCTTCGCCGGCGGCACGTAGGTTTCGAGCGGAATCTTTTCGAGGGGCGCGGCGGTGTCGCGCAGCCCGGCAGTCGTTGCCATGTCGATGGGCCCAAATTGCTGCCCGGCCGTCGCGGCCGAAGGCGTTCAGCGGGTCTATATAACAATTCGGCCGGCAAATGCGACCGGTCTGGCCGCCGGCGGTATCAGCCGGCCGTTCAGCGCCGGCAATCCTGGGCGATGCGGTCGAGCGCCTGGGCGAGGCCCTTCAGCGAGAACACGTCGGTGGTCTCGGTTCCCTTGGCCGAGACACCCTTCACCACCGCCTCCGGGGCCTTGCGCATGGCTTCGACCATGCGTTCCTCCTCGGCGGCGTTCTTGATCCAGAGCCCGTCGCCCTGCGCGTACATCGAATAGGACGCGCCGCCGACATCGAGCGAGCCGTCGGTGCCTGGTTTCAGCGCGTAGCCGATCATGATCGACACCTCGTTGACGACCTTCTCGGAGGGCCGGGTCGAGACGAAGGCATAGGCGGGATCGCGCGGACGGTTGGGCGGGTTGGTCTTGGACGAGGCCGGCTTGGCCAGCGCGAAGCACACCTTCTTGCCGCCAGGCAAGGCGGTGTAGGCGCCCCAGCCACCGAATTGGCCGATCAATGTCGGCTCCGCGCCGCCGATGCTCGGCACGGCCGGCTTGGCGTCCGATTTCGGCGCGGCCTTCGGCTGCGGAGCGCCGGCCTTCGATGCAGAACCCTGCGCCGCCGCGAGGCTCGGCACTCCGACCAGCAGCGCGCCGCCGACCAGCGCTGTCAACAATCGCCCAAACATGATGTGCTAAGTTCCCCCGCGACTTCGTTCCACCAATATTGTGACTGGAAAATGGCCCGGAATCGCTGACCTCGAACGCGATGGATAGCGGCTAAATGCTTCGCTTGCAAAGCCGGTGCATCGCGATGGCCGGCCCGCGGCCCATGCCGTCATCATGGATTGTGGCGCGCCGGCAAATCCGGCATGACGTTCCCAAGCCGGATCCAAGCCGGCAGCAACGAAACAAGGAGCGCCCATGAAAGCCATTCTCTGCTCGCAATTCTGCCAGCCCGACGATCTCGTCTTCGCCGACGTGCCCGATCCGGTGGCCGGCCCCGGCGAGGCTGTGATTGCGATCAAGGCTGCGGCGCTCAACTTCTTCGACATTCTGATGATCCAGGGTAAGTACCAGATCAAGCCGCCGTTCCCGTTCTCGCCGGGCGCGGAAGTCGCAGGCGTGATCGAGAGCGTCGGCGACGGCGTGACCGAGCTGAAGGTCGGTGATCGCGTGGTGGCCTCCTGCGGCCATAATGGCGCGCGCCAGAAGATCGCGCTGCCGGAAGCGTCGATCGTCAAGATTCCGGACAACCTCGATTTCGACCGCGCTGCCGGCATCATCATCATCTACGGCACGGCCCTGCATGCGCTCGAAGACCGCGCCAGCCCGAAGCCTGGCGAAACGCTCGCCGTGCTCGGTGCGGCCGGCGGCACCGGGCTGGCCGCCTGCGAGCTCGGCAAGCTGATGGGCCTCAAGGTGATCGCCTGCGCGTCCTCCGACGAGAAGCTGGAGTTCGCCAAGCAGCATGGCGCCAGCCTGACGCTGAACTATGCGAAGGAGGATCTGAAAGAGGGGCTGCGCCGGCTGACGGACGGCAAGGGCGCCGACATCATCTTCGATCCCGTCGGCGGCACGTATGCCGAGGCGGCGCTGCGCTCGATCGCGTGGGAAGGCCGCTTCCTGGTGATCGGCTTCGCGGCGGGCGACATTCCGAAGATGCCGCTGAACCTGGCGCTGCTGAAGGGCTGCGATATTCGCGGCGTGTTCTGGGGCGCCTGGACCCGGCTCAACCCGGCCAAGAACCGCGCCAATCTCGAGAAGCTCGTGCAGTGGACCGCCGAAGGCAAGCTGTCGTCGCATGTCGACCGCACGTTCCCGCTGGCGCAGACCGCCGATGCGCTGAAGGTGCTGGCCGGTCGCCAGGCAATGGGCAAGGTGATCCTGCATCCGTGACGGGATGAGATGCTGCGGCTCGGGCCTGCCTGGCCCGGGCTCGCGGATGTGGTCTGCAGCACGCCCGCACTCATCCGTTACGCGAAGGATGGATCGTGATGGACGGCGTCGTGACGGCGATACGGCGCAAACTTGTCGGACTATCGTGCGATAGGCGCATTCTCGCGGGCGCACGATGCAACCTCAGGCCGCAAATCCGAAAACGAGCGTTTCTTGGTTAACGCAACCTCGATACATTGTGGCAAGGTTAATAGTATGACTTTCTCGTTGTAATCTCGATGTTTCCGGGTTTTCCGCCGCCCGATATCGCACGTGCGTCGTCACAATCAGATCAAAATATTTCCAGAATCATGCCGGCTCTCGTCCACTTTTAGTCGGATTCAATTAGTCAATTAGTTGTCGGCAGTGGGGTGCCTCTAGCAATCGTGACGTGTCTCGAGCTTCTGGCGGGCTTGGGACTCAAAGTTTGTTGCGTGAAGTTGAGATGGGGATGAAGGCCATGGCTGAGCGGACGACGCGTGGACGGTTCAACGAGCGGGCTCCTTCCGGCCCCGACTACAGGCCCTTCCCTGACGATCCACCGCAGGAGCGTCCGTCGAACTATCGGTTCGGCCGGTCGACTCAGGACAACTATCCCAACGACGAATCGATGCCGATGTTCCTGTCGGAATATGACGGCGGCAACCAGATCGAGAGCACGGAGTTCGAGGACCAGTGGCCGGTCCGGACACGCCGGACGTCGATCTCCTCGCGCATCCTGCTTGCGGTCGTGGCCGCGGCCGGCGTGGCCGTGCTGTTCGCGCTGGTCACATCGGATGCGACCCGCGATCTGATTGCCTCGGCGAAGGCGTCGATGATCGGCGCCACGCCTGATCCGACGGCGCCGCCGCAGCCGACCAACACCCAGCTGACCGCGCGCGACATGCAGCTGAACGAGCCGGCCCGGTTGCCACCCGAGCCGCCGGCCGCGGCCGCGACGCCGGTGCAGACCGCAGCCGTGGCGCCGACACGCGACGACATCGCCAACGCCTACCAGACGGCCCTGCAGAACCGCGCCGTGACGCAGCCCACGCCATCCGCGGCCGCGCCGAGCTTTGCGACGGCGCCCTCGGCTCCGGTGCCGTCGGCCGCGGCCCCCGCCGCGATGGTGCCGTCCTCGATCACGTCGCCCGGTGCCGGATCGGCGATCACCGCGCCGGGGCTCGGCGCCGTGACCGCGGCTCCGCCGCCCGCCCAGGTCCGCCGGCTCGATCCGGATGAACTCGCGGGCATCATGAAGCGCGCCAAGAGCCTGCTCGCCGCAGGCGACATCCCGCCCGCCCGCCTGCTGCTCGAGCGCGCCGCCGAGGCGCAGGAACCCGCCGCTGCCCTGATGCTGGCGCAGACCTACGATCCCCACGTGCTGGGAACGAAGGACATCCGCAACATCAACGCCGATCCGGCGGCGGCTCGCAACTGGTACCGCCGCGCCGCCCAGCTCGGTTCGGCCGAGGCGCAGCGCCGGCTCGACCAGCTGCAGAATTGAAGCTCGTGACGGCAGTGATGCCGTCCCGTTTGATTTTTTTGTTTCACGCATGATTTTCGAGCCGTTCATGGCCGCGCCGGGAGAGTCCGGCGCTGCGCGCGTGCCGGCCCGCAATCATGTGCCAGCCTTCACCGAGGGGGACACATGCGACGTCTGTTTGGAGCGGCCCTGGCCGCAGTGATGATGGCGTGCGGTTTCGCCGCCCACGCCGAGGAAAGCGAGTTCGATCCCGCCAAGGTGAGCGACAGCCTGAAGGCGATCTTTCAGTTCGGCTCGGTGCAGACCAAGCAGGCACTGAACGCCAACACGGTGACGCTCATCACCGGCACCATCGGCGGCACCTATGTGCAGTTCGGCGCCGACCTCGCCTCGCTGCTCGACGACGGCAACAGCCTGCGCGTGCTGCCAATTGTCGGCCGCGGCTCGGTGCAGAGCGTCGCTGACATCCTGTTCCTGCAGGGTGTCGATCTCGGCGTGGTCCGCGCCGACACGCTCGACTATCTCGAGCGCAAGGGGTTCGCTAAGGACATCAAGCGGCAGTTCACCTACGTCACCAAGCTATACAATGAGGAGATGCAGGTGATCGCGCCGCGCGCGGTCCGCACCTTGCGCGACCTCGAAGGCCGCCGCGTCAGCGTCGACCTGCCCAATGGCGGCACCTTCGTCACCGCGCTCACCGTGTTCGAGCGCCTCGGCCTGCGCGCGAATTTCGCCTATATCGAGCAGCGCATCGCGATGGAGAAGCTGAAGCGCGGCGAGCTCGATGCGGTCATCGTCGTCGGCGGCAAGCCCTACAAGTCGGTCAGCAATTTCGTGAACGACGGCCGCTTCCACCTCGTCAATGTCGACTACGACCGCCCGCTGCAGACCGACTATCTGCCGGCGACGCTGACGGCGAAGGACTATCCGAACCTGATCGCCGAGGGTGAGAAGGTGGATACGATCGCGGTGCCCGCGGTGCTTGCCGCCTATAATTGGGCGCCGAACACCGACCGCTACCGCAAGCTCGCGACCTTCGTCGATGCGTTCTTCACCAAATTCCCGGCGTTCCAGAACCCGCCCTTCCATCCGAAGTGGAAGGAAGTGTCGCTGTCGGCGCCGCTCGCCGGCTGGCAGCGCCTGCCCGCCGCCAGCAAATGGCTGGAGAGCCACGCGATGGAGGGCGCGCAGCGCGATCGGTTCGACGACTTCCTGAAGCAGAGCAACGCCGGCAAGGCGCTGCCGAGCGAGGCCGATCGCGAAGCATTGTTCAAGCAGTACCAGGCCTGGGAGGCCGAGAAGACCGGCAGCGCCCGCGCCCAGGCGCGCGGCCGCTGACGAGACCGCCCGCCGGGCACCCCTCGGCTCTGTCGGCATGAACTGAAAAGCCCCGCTCGGATGTCCGAGCGGGGCTTTTGGTCTCCTGGGCATGCCGCCTGACGTGGCCACCCTCAGTCGCGATGATCGTCATCCGCCGAATCTTTCGCGGACCTGTCCGATGCGAGTCGCGCGAGCATGGCGCGGGCGGCGGCATGATGATCGGGCGTGATGTTCGAGGTCACCATGCGGATCGCCGTGGCGAGAACTGCCGCGTCGTCGGTGAAGCCGAGGATCGGCAGCACGTCCGGAACGAAGTCGAACGGCAGCACGAAGTAGGCGATCGCGCCGAGCAGGGACACCTGCACGTGCCGCGGCGTCTCCTTGTCGAAAGCGCAGTAGTAGGCCGCGAGCAGCTCCTCGGCGAACGGGAGCCGCGCGACGACCTTCTTGAACTTCACCCAGAAACGACGGCGAAGCGTCTCGCGATCCTGCGCCAGCCGCTCCGCCGGCTCGAAGCCGACGCTGTAGTCGGCCGAATCCGACACCATGTCCGATCTCCGGTTCCGAGGCTGCGCGGTGGCGCAGCCGTCGAGCCGACATGTGGGGATGACGACCTCTGCTGCAAGACGTCGCTGGGCAGCGATCTCGGTCAGTCGCCGATCTCGCTTGCGATCGCGTTCATTGCGGTGGCAAGCGCGATGTCGCGGGCGGTCACGCCTCCGGCGTCGTGGGTGGCAAGCACCACCTCGACCGTGCGGTAGACGTTGCGCCATTCGGGATGATGGTCCTGCTTCTCGGCGATCAATGCGACCCGCGTCATGAAGCCGAATGCCGCGTTGAAGTCCTTGAAGGTGAAGGTGCGGGTGATGGCGTCGCGGCCGTTCAGCTCGGACCAGCCGGAAAGCTCGCGCAAGGCATGGGCGCGTGCGTCCCCTGAAAGTGGTTGGGCCATCTTGATGTCCTCCTCTCGTCCTCTTCCTCGCACAGATCGATCCGTCCGGATCTCTACGGTCATCGCGCCGGTCCGGATCACGCGCCCCGATCCTCTCGGGCCGGTGACTGGAAACCGCTTCCCCGTCAGAGCCTTGTCACAGCAGCGCCGCCGGATCGCCGTCTCGCCATGGTTGTCTGCCCGAGCACTCGTGCCACGGTAACCATGACGCAGATGTCACCCCGGGCGGACAAGAAATTTGCTACAGTTCGGCATTATCGGAGGTCGAGGCCGGACGAAGCCGCCCCTGGCGTCGTTCCCCGGCTCGAGGTGACCGGAGGAACGGACCTGGCAGACACCCAGACCACGCCAGCACAGCGCTCCCAGATGCGCCCTGCCGTGTTCATCGTCATCGCCGGGATCCTCGCGATCGTCGGCGCTCTGGCGGGTGCGTACTATTTTGCCATGCGGCCGGTCGTGCTCAAGATCGCCGTCGGTCCGCCGAACAGTGACGATCTCAAGGTCGTCCAGGCCCTCACCCAGGCGTTCTCGCAGAACCACGCCTATGTCCGGCTCCGCCCGGTACCGACGGAAGGCGCCGGCGAGAGTGCGCAGGCGCTGGCTGCCGGCAAGGTCGACCTCGCGATCGTGCGCGGCGATCTCGAGGTGCCGAAGAACGCGCAGGCCGTCGCCACCCTGCGCAAGAACGTGGCCGTGCTCTGGGTGCCGCCGGCCGGCAAGGGCAAGGGCCGCAAGAGCGGCGCCAAGATCACCAAGATTTCCCAGCTCGCCGGCCACAAGGTCGGCATCATCGGCCGCACCCCGGCCAACGCCAACTTGCTGAAGGTGATCCTGCACCAGTATGGCGTCGATGCCGGCAAGGTCGAGATCGTGCAATTCCCGATCACCGAGGCCGCCGAAGCCGTCCGTAACCAGAAGGCGGACGTCTATCTCGCCGCCGGGCCGATCAACAGCAAGATCACCGCCGATGCGATCGCGGCCGCCACCAAGGACGGCGGCACGCCGACCTTCCTGGCGATCGATTCGGCCGAGGCCATCGCGCAGAACCATCCGGAGTACGAGGCCGCCGAGATTCCCTCGGGCGCGTTCGGCGGCTCGCCTGACCGTCCGGAAGACGAAGTCAAGACGATCAGCTTCAACCACCACATTGTTGCCCGCAAGGGTCTCGCCGATTCCACCGTCTCGGCCTTTACGCATCAGTTGTTCTCGGCCCGCCAGCAGCTGCTGTCGGAATTCCCGCTCACCGCCAAGATCGAAACGCCCGACACCGACAAGGACGCCGCGATTCCCGCTCATCCCGGTGCCGCCGCATTCGTCGACGGCGAGGAGAAGACCTTCCTCGACCGCTACAGCGACTACATCTGGTGGAGCTTGATGGCGCTGTCTGCGATGGGCTCGGCCGGCGCCTGGTTCGCGGGCTATCTCAAGCGCGACGAGCGCACCATCAACACCTCGCTGCGCGACCGGCTGCTGGAGATGATCACGATCGCGCGCAAGAGCGATTCGACCGAGGAGCTCGACCAGCTCCAGGCCGAGGCCGACGAGATCCTGCGCAACACGCTGACCTGCTTCGAGGACGGCGCGATCGAGCACGCCGCGCTGACCGCGTTCAACATCGCGCTCGAGCAGTTCCACAACGCGGTGGCCGACCGCAAGCTGATCCTGATGAGCATGCCGGCCAACCTGCAGCGGACCAGCGCTCAGCTCCGCGCCGCCGGGACGTGAGCCGGCGCCGCGCCTGCCGCGTGCGTCTCGACCAGCCGTGTAATTGCAGCGTCATCAATCTTTCCTAGGTCTGCCGGCCATGGCGCTGCGCGTCCTCTTTCGCGCGCGAGCCGATCAGGAGATTCCCATGACCGCTCATCTTGTCCGCCCGCCGTCGCTTCGTCTGTCGCGCCGCCGCTTCCTCTCGACGGCCGCTGCCGCCGGCGTCACGACGCTCGCGACCCCCTATCTCAGCCGCGCGGCCGACCGGCCGCAGATCACCCATGGCGTGCAGTCCGGCGATGTCAGCATGGACGGCGGCGTGGTGTGGGCGCGTGCCGACCGGCCGTCGCAGATGCTGGTCGAGGTCGCGACCACCGAATCGTTCAAGGACGCCCGCGCGCTGCCGCCGATCGCGGTGCTGCCGGAGAGCGACTTCACCGCCAAGATGCTGATCGACAATCTGCCGAGCGGCCAGGACATCTTCTACCGCGTCAAATTCCGCGACCTCTCCCACACCGCCGTCGAGAGCGAGCCGGTGGTCGGCCGCTTCCGCACCGCGCCAGGCAACAAGCGCGACGTGTCGTTCGTCTGGGGCGGCGACGTCGCCGGCCAGGGCTGGGGCATCAATCCCGACGATGGCGGCATGTTCACCTTCGCGACGATGAAGAAGCATCGTCCGGATTTCTTCCTGCATTCCGGCGACACCATCTATGCCGATGGTCCGATCAAGTCCGAAGTCAAGCTGCCGGACAACAAGGTCTGGAAGAACCTCACCGTGGAGGAGAAGGCCAAGGTCGCCGAGACGCTCGACGAATTCCGGGCCGCTCACAAGTACAATTTCCTCGACGAGAACGTGCGGGCCTTCAATGCCGAGGTGCCCATCTTCGTGCAATGGGACGATCACGAGGTGACCAACAACTGGTCGGCCTCCAAGGACCTGCCGGCGGCCTACAAGGAGCGCAAAATCCAGCTGCTCGCGGCGCGCGCCGCGCGGGCCTTCCACGAAATGTATCCGATGCGCGAGAGCATCGTTGAGCCGGGCCGAGTGTATCGCACGATCAATTACGGCCCGCATCTCGATGTGTTCGTGCTCGACGAGCGCAGCTATCGCGGCGCCAACGGTCCGAACCTCGAGGACAGCTATGGCCCGTCGTCCTACTTCATCGGGCCGGAGCAGATGCGCTGGCTGAAGCGGGCGCTGCTGAATTCGCGCGCGACCTGGAAGGTGATCGCCTCCGACATGCCGCTCAGCCTGATCGTCTATGATGACGCGGCCAACAAAAAGGGCTCCGAGGCGATCGCGCAGGGCGACGGTCCGGCGCGCGGCCGCGAGCTGGAGATCGCCGAGATCCTGCGCTTCATCAAGACGGCGCCGATCCAGAATACCGTATGGCTGACGGCCGACGTGCACTACGCCGCCGCGCACTACTACGATCCCAACAAGGCGCAATTCCAGGACTTCGAGCCGTTCTGGGAGTTCGTCTCGGGTCCGCTGCATGCCGGCACGTTCGGTCCGAACGAGCTCGACAACACCTTCGGCCCCGAGGTGCGCTTCATCAAGGCGCCCGGTCTCGACAAGCAGAACCTGCCGCCGTCGGCCGGCATGCAGTTCTTCGGTCACGTCAAGATCGACGGGGCGAGCGGCCAGATGACCGTGACCCTGCGCGACCGCGCCGACGTCGCGCTGTGGTCGACCACGCTCGATCCGAAACTGGGCTGACGGCGTTTCGCTGCGGCGACGACTAATCGCGTCGCCGCAGCACGACCTCCAGGGCATCGGTCGGGCAGGGCTTCGGCAAGCGCGGCCGGTCGGAAAACGCTGTGGGCACGCCGTCGGCGCCGTAGCCGGTCGAAAATGCGAAGGGGATGCCGAGCGTGCTGAGACGCTCGGCGATTGCAAAGCTCTTTTCGCGCACCAGGCCGACATCGAGCAGCGCGAACTCCGGCGCCCGCTCCTCGATCATGGCGAGCGCCGTGGCGACGTTCGCCGCGATCCTGACCTCGGCCACACCGAGATCAGTGATGGTGTCTTCCAAGCCGAGCGCAATGATCGGGTCGTCCTCGACGACCAGCACATGCTGATAGAGCTCGGGCACGCTGGGTTGCGAGCGGGTCATGTGATCTGCGGGTTCCAAGGTGAAACTGGCTCCCGCAGCCGGCGCCTCATCGCAAGCACGCTGGCGGGTCCTGGAACCGAAGCCATCATATCGGAGTTCCTGTGTCTGTGCACTTGTGAACACAAGAAGCACAGATCACGCACATGCGTAACGCGGGGGATTTCGATGCCGACCCAGACTGTGACGACACTTGCGCGTGAGCGACCCTACAACAATCTGCTGCGCCGGTTGAGTCCGCCGGATTATGCCCTGATCGCGCCCTACCTGGTCGAGGACCAGGCGACGCCGAGCGAACTGCTGTATCGCCCCGGCGACGACGTGCAGATCGTGCATTTTCCCTGCGGCCCGGCGCTGACATCCTACCTGGTTCCCAACGAGGACGGTCGCGACGTCGAGACCATTCTGGTCGGCCGCGAGGGCGCGGTCGGCGGCATCGTCAGCGAGGGTTTCCTGCCGGCCTATACGCGGATCGTCGTCAAGTTCGGCGGCCCGTTCGTCCGCTTGCCCCTGTCACGCCTCGCCGCGGCCAAGCTGCAATCGAAGACGCTGCGCAACGTATTCGCGCGCTATGCCGATTGCATGCTGGCGCAGATGTTCCAGTCGACCGCCTGCAACGCCATCCACTCGATCGAGCAGCGCACGGCGAAATGGATCGTGGCGGCGATGGACCGCACCGATGGCGAGCCGATCGTGCCGCTGACGCATGAGCAACTCGCGACCCTGCTCGGCGTCGGCCGCTCCTATGTCAGCCGTGTCGTCCAGACCTTCCGCGCCGAGGGCATTCTCGAAACCAGGCGCGGCGCCTTCATGGTGCGGGATTTCGATGCCTTGAAGCAGCGCTCCTGCCTGTGCAACGAGGCGGTGAAGACCCATTTCGAGGAGGTCCTGCGCGGCGTCTATCCGACCGAGCAGGCGGCCACGGCCTGACGAACACGTCATTGCCATCGGCGCCGGGACCTTGCCATAGTCCGGATGCAACCGGACGATGGGAGTCATGGACGGCGCCGTTCTTCATGCGATCTTCGACGTCGCCGCCTGGCTCAGCGCGGCCGCTGCCGGCTGGTGGCTCGCGCGAGGGGCGCGCGTCAGCTTCCCCAAGCAGTCGACCGAATGGCCCTATGTCGCCGCGCTCGTGTTCGGCGCCGGGCTGGGCGCCTATCTGTTCGGGACCTTGAATCTGTGGCTGTCCGGCATGGCCGGGCTGGCGCGCTCGGTCGAAGGCGCGCTCGCCGGCGGCATCGTGGCGGTCGAGCTCTACAAGTGGCGGCACGGCATTATCTTGCGCACCGGCGCGCGCTTCGCGCTGCCGCTGGCGGTCGGCATCGCGGTCGGCCGTGTCGGCTGCTACGTGGCGGGGCTCGATGATTTCACCTATGGTACGCCGACGTCCCTGCCTTGGGGACACGATTTCGGCGACGGCGTTCTGCGTCATCCGGTGCAGCTTTATGAGAGTCTGGCGATGGCGGCCTTCGCGGTGCTCTATATCATCGCGGTCTTCAGGCGGAGCGGCTCCATCATCGCCAACGGCTTCTATCTCGCGCTGCTGGTCTACGGCCTGCAGCGCTTCGCCTGGGAATTCCTCAAGCCCTACGGGCCGGTGATCGGCCCGCTCACCCTGTTTCATCTGCTGTCGCTCGCGATCGCCGCCTACGCCGCGGTCATGCTGTCGACCGCGCCGCAACCGAAGGCCCTGCATGAACGCGCCGCTGCGTAAGTCTCGCCCCTATGTGTTCTGGGGGCAGACGCAATCCCTGTGCGAGACCTGCCTCGAACTGGTGCCGACCAAGATCCAGATCCTCGACAACGAGGTCTGGTACGAGAAGCGCTGCAAGCAGCACGGCGTGCAGTCGACCCTGGTCTCCGACGATGCCGTCTATTGGCGGCGCTGCAAGTCCTTCATCAAGCCGGGCGATACGCCGCTCAGCTTCCAGCGCCGCACCGAATATGGCTGCCCCTATGATTGCGGCCTGTGTCCCGATCACGAGCAGCATTCCTGCCTGGCGCTCATCGAGATCACCGATCACTGCAACCTGACCTGCCCGGTGTGCTTCGCCGAGTCCTCGCCGCAGCGCGCGCATTTCACCCCGCTGGCGACCGTCGAGCGCATGCTCGATGCGCTGGTGAAAAGCGAGGGCGAGCCGGACCTGGTGCAGATCTCCGGTGGCGAGCCGACCTTGCATCCCCAGTTCTTCGACATCCTCGCCGCGGTGCGCGCACGGCCCATCCGCCACGTCATGATCAACACCAACGGCCTGCGCATCGCGCGCGAGCCGGACTTCGTGGCGAAGCTCGCGGAGAACAAGCGCGGGCTCGAGGTCTATCTGCAGTTCGACTCGCTGTCGCGCGCCGGCCTCACCAACATCCGCGGCGCCGATCTGCGCCGCATCCGCCAGCAGGCGCTGGAGAACCTCGAGCGCGCGGGCCTCTCGACGACATTGGTCGCGACCATCAAGCGCGGCGTCAACGACGACGAGATCGGCGACATCGTCCGCCACGCGCTGGAATGGACATGCGTGCGCGGCGTGACGTTGCAGCCGGTGCAGGACGCCGGCCGCAACGCCGATTTCAACAAGGACACCGACCGCATCATGCTGTCGGAAATCCGCCGCCGCGTCGTGGAGACCGGCGTGTTCGGCGATGATGACATGATCCCGCTGCCCTGCAATCCCGAGAGCATCTCGATCGGCTATGGTTTGCGCAACGGCACCACCGTGCTGCCGCTGACCTCGATGGTGCCGCAAGAGGAATTGCTGTCGGTGATGCCGAACACGATCAGCCCGGAGAAATACCCGGTCTTGCGCGACAAATTCGTCGAGCTGTTCTCGCTGTCGTCGGGGCCGCTGAACACCGGCGAGCGCGTCGCCGAATTCCTCTGCTGCCTGCCGTCCGTGCAGGTGCCCGACAATCTCGGCTATGAGCACGTCTTCCGCGTCACCATCGTGCAGTTTCTCGACCGCTTCAATTTCTGCGTCGGCAACGTCAAGCGTTCCTGCATCCATTTCGTCACCGAGCGCGGCGAGATCATCCCGTTCGACACCTACAACCTGTTCTACCGCAACGGCGCCATCGACGGCATCCGCGCGCGTATGGGGAAGGGGCCGATATGAGCAAAGCGCCCATCCGTGTCGTTCGGCCGCTTCAAGCGTGGTCGCCATGACGGAACGCCCGATTCTTCCCCCCGAGCTCCCGCCGCAGCAGCAACGCTCCGGTTGTCTTGCTGCGCTTGGGATCATTGCCGGCCTGATCCTGCTGTTTCCGATGGCCTGCGTCCTCGTCATCTTCCCCAATCAGATCACGCGCAATGATCTGGTCGATCCGATCGGACTGCTGTTCATCGGCGCTGCGCTCGCCGGCATCGTGCTCATCGTTCTCGCCGTCAGGCGGGGGCGGGGGCCTGCATGACATCGCCTGCGCCGCCGTCGGCTGCGCGTGGTTGCCTTACGGCGGTGGCGTCCATCCTGATGCTGCTGATCGGGCTGGTGCTGCTCGCGCCGGGCTTGCTATGCTTGATCATCGAGCGGAATCTCCCGGGCCTGCTTGCCGCGCTTGCGCTCGGTGCCGTGATGCTCGGCTTGTTTCTGGTCTTTGCCGCGATTCGCCTGATGATGCCGCGCCGCCATGGATGATGATCCCTTCCACCGCCGTCCGCCGCTGTCGCCCTTCCTGGAGGAGGTGGGGCGGGCGCGGGAGCCCGCCGGCCTGGCGGCGACGGTCGGAGCGATCCTCGGCGGCCTTGCCCTGATGTTTCCGTTTGGCTGCGTGATGGCGCTGATGCGCCGCGAGTGGAATGAGTTCGGCGGCCTGTTCGGCCCCGGGGTGATCCTGGCCGGCATGGCCGTCGCGGGACTGGTGATGATCGTGCTGGCGGTGCGCCGCCGCTGGGGCTGAGTCCGGTCAGATGACCTCACCCGACCGTCCTGGCTCGGAGACTCGCGCTATCCCGCCGCTGCCGAAGGAGCGCTGGAAGGGCCCGCCCGGCGGCATTCCGGACGATGAGCGGCCGCGCGGCAAAGGCTGCCTCACCCCGCTGATCATGGTCGGGAGCCTCGGCTTGATGGCTTGGGGGCTGTACGCGGCCATCTACCTCGCCCTCGTGCCGAGATGGACGATGGGCGGCTATTTCGGGTTCTTCCTGGCGGGTCTTGCTGCGGTGGCGCTCGGTGCATGCTTCATCGGCTACGGCCGCGGCCGTCGGCCACCCAGGCCGCGGACCTTCGTCGCGTCGGTGGCGCGAGAGGGGCTGACCGCGCTGCTCGGGTTCATCGGACTGTTGCTCCTCTTGCCGGGGCTCTGCTCGCTGTTGTTCGGTTCATCTGCGCTCGGCTCGCCCGAACACGGCGACATGGCGTTGCAAAGTATGATCCTCGCCGGCTTGCTGGCCGGCGCGGCCGGCATCACATTGATCACCTGGGACAGCATTCCCTCCGGTGTCGCCGGACTGGTCCTGGCAACCGGCCTCCTGCTCCTGATTCCCGGCGCGTATGCCGTCCTGTACGGTTTCAGCCGCCTCTATTGGATCAACCATCTTCAGTCTCCCCTGCTGCCGATCGGGCTCCCCGCCGGGGTGATCGGAATCCTCTATTTCCGGGCGGCCCGGCAGCGCATGCGGGACGGAGCGTCCGTCGATCCCCCGGCCGACCCGCCCGGATCCGCTCCTCATTCCTGAAAGCAGTCATTGTTTTTTGGCATTTTCTGCCTATATTGCGCCGCAACGCGCGAGGTCTGCCCGGTCGATTGGCCGGGTTTCCTATTTGGGGCTGCCGGCCCCTTCCGCCGAACGAGTTTCGCGAGCGCGCGTCGCAAAGCTAACAGCTTGATTCGACTATCATAAAGCGCGCGCCCCGCCGGGGACAGAGCACGGGCTCTTGAGAAAGCTTAGAAGACACCGACCATGAACCTCCGCAACATCGCCATCATCGCCCACGTCGACCACGGCAAGACCACCCTGGTCGACAAGCTCCTGCAGCAGTCCGGTACCTATCGCGAGAACCAGCGCACGGTTGAGCGCGCGATGGATTCCAACGACCTGGAGCGCGAGCGCGGCATTACCATTCTGGCCAAGTGCACCTCGGTGCAGTGGCAGGACACCCAGATCAACATCGTCGACACCCCCGGCCACGCCGATTTCGGCGGTGAGGTCGAACGCATCCTGTCGATGGTCGACGGCGTGATCGTGCTGGTCGACGCCGCCGAAGGCCCGATGCCGCAGACCAAATTCGTGGTCGGCAAGGCGCTCAAGCTCGGCCTGAAGCCGATCGTCGCCATCAACAAGGTCGACCGCCCGGACGCCCGCATCACCGAGGTCGTCAACGAGGTGTTCGACCTGTTCGCCGCGCTCGACGCCACCGACGAGCAGCTCGATTTCCCGATCCTCTACGGCTCGGGCAAGAACGGCTGGATGGCGACCTCGCCCGACGGCTCGCATGAGGACGGCATGAAGCCGCTGTTCGATCTCGTGCTCAAGCACGTGGCGCCGCCGGTGGTCGAGGAAGGCCCGTTCCGGCTGCTCGGCACCATCATCGAGGCCAACAACTATCTCGGCCGCATCATCACCGGCCGCATCGCGTCGGGCTCGGTGAAGCCGAACCAGGCCGTCAAGGTGCTGTCGCGCGACGGCAAGCTGATCGAGACCGGCCGCATCACCAAGATCCTCGCGTTCCGCGGCCTCGAGCGCCAGCCGCTCGACTTCGCCGAGGCCGGCGACATCGTCGCCATCGCGGGTCTGACCAAGGGCACCGTCGCCGACACCTTCTGCGATCCTTCGGTCGAGACCCCGCTGCAGGCGCAGCCGATCGATCCGCCGACGGTGTCGATGTCGTTCATCGTCAACAACTCGCCGCTGGCCGGCACCGAAGGCGACAAGGTCACCAGCCGCCTGATCCGCGACCGCTTGCTGCGCGAGGCCGAGGGCAACGTCGCGCTGCGCGTGGTCGAGTCCCAGGACAAGGACGCGATGGAAGTGTCCGGCCGCGGCGAATTGCAGCTCGCGATCCTGATCGAGACCATGCGCCGCGAGGGCTTTGAGCTCTCGGTGTCGCGTCCCCGCGTCGTGTTCGAGAAGGACCCGGCCACCGGCCAGACCCTGGAGCCGATCGAGGAAGTCGTGATCGACGTCGACGAGGAGCATTCCGGCGTCGTCGTGCAGAAGATGAGCGAGCGCAAGGCCGAGCTGATCGAGATGCGCCCGTCAGGTGGCAACCGCCTGCGCCTGGTGTTCTACGCCCCGACCCGCGGCCTGATCGGCTACCAGGGCGAGCTCATGACCGACACCAAGGGCACGGCGATCATGAACCGCCTGTTCCACAACTACATGCCCTACAAGGGCGCGATCCAGGGCCGCCGCAACGGCGTCCTGATCTCGAACGACCAGGGCGAGGCCGTGGCCTACGCCATGTTCAAGCTGGAGGACCGCGGCCCGATGATGATCGAGCCCGGCTGGAAGGTCTACAAGGGCATGATCGTCGGCGAGCACACCCGCGACAACGATCTTGAGATCAACGTGCTGAAGGGCAAGCAGCTCACCAACATCCGCACCACCTCGAAGGACGAGGCCGTCCGCCTGACGCCGCCGATCCGGATGACCCTGGAGAAGGCGCTCGCCTATATCGAGGACGACGAGCTGGTGGAGATCACCCCGAAGTCGATCCGGCTGCGCAAGAAGCACCTCGATCCGAACGAGCGCAAGCGCGCCGAGAAGCAGAAGGAAGCGGTGGCGTAAGCCACTCGACCGCTTCAGTGGGGCAGGGCGTGGTGGCGCAACATCCGCTCTCGTCATGCCTCGCTTGTCGAGCGCAGTGTCTCGACATCCTCCGCCGTCATGCCCCGCGCAGGCGGGGCATCCAGTACGCCGCGGCCCCTCGGGGTCACACGCCCGTCTCGGCGTACTGGATCACCCGCTTTCGCGGGTGATGACAGCAGTGGTGAGGTGATAGCCGGGCCTCCATCGTAGGAGCCGCAGCCGCCTCATGAGCAGCCTCCCATCCTCCATCGACATCGCCATCATCGGCGCCGGCGCGGCCGGCCTCGGCGCCGCGCATGCGCTGCGCGACAAGGGCGTCTCCTTCATCGTGCTCGAAGCGCGCGGCCGCATCGGCGGCCGGGCGCACACGATCATGGCGTCGCCCGACGTCACCTTTGACCTCGGCTGCGGCTGGCTGCATTCGGCCGACCGCAACTCCTTCGTCGCCATCGCCGAGCGGCTCGCTTTCACCATCGACAAATCCCGTCCGCCCTGGCGCGACCAGGCCTATGAGGCGGCGTTCCCGCGTGCCGAGCGCGACGATTTCCTCGGCGCGCTGGAGGCCTTCTTCACGCGCACGGCGGAGGCTGCCGCAAGCGGCCGCGACGCGCCCGCGAGCATCTGCCTGGAGCCCGGCAATCGCTGGAACGGCATGATCGATGCGATCTGCACCTATCTCAACGGCTGCGAGCTCGACCAGATGTCGCTGCTCGATTTCGAGGCCTATGAGGATACCGAGCTCAACTGGCGCATCCGCCGCGGCTATGGCGCGCTGGTCTCGGCCTATGGGGCCGGCCTGCCGATCGCGCTGAACTGCCAGGTGACGCTGATCGATCACAGCGACAGGCGCATCCGGCTTACGACCTCACAGGGCACGCTGACCGCCGACAAGGTCATCATCACCGTGCCGACCAATCTCATCGCCGACGAAGCGCTCCGCTTCACGCCGGCGCTGCCGGCGAAGGTCGAAGCCGCCGCCGGCCTGCCGCTCGGCCTCGACAACAAGGTGACGCTGGCGCTCGACGGCTGGGATCACCTGCCGAAGGATTCCGGCATGCGCGGCCGCAGCCACTCCGCGCGCGTCGGCAGCTTTCAGCTCCGCCCCTTCGGCCAGCCCTGTATCGAAGGGTTTTACGGCGGCAGCTTCGCGCGCGAGATCGAGGCGGCGGGCGAGGGCGCATTGGCTGCGCAGGCGATCGACGATGTCGCAGCCCTGCTCGGCAACGGTGTCCGCAAGAGCCTGCGTCCGCTGGCCGAGTCGCGCTGGGGTGCCGACCCGTTCGCGCGCGGCGCCTATTCGCACGCGCTCCCCGGCCACGCCGACAAACGCGCGGTGTTGGCCGCACCGGTCGACAATCGGCTGTTCTTCGCCGGTGAGGCCACGCCGCCGGATTTCTTTTCCACCGCCCACGGCGCGCGCGACTCGGGCGAGCGGGCGGCCAAGGAAGTGCTTGCGTCGTTGGGCAGGCACTGACCTCTCTGCCGTCATTGCGAGCGCAGCGACGCAATCCAGGACCGCACGGGTGGTGAGAGTCTGGATCGCGTCGCTACGCTCGCGATGACGGTGCCTCAAACAGTGACCACCTCTCCCACCATCCGCAGAAACTCCCGCGCCGCCTGCGTCTGGTGATGCTCCTTGTGCCGCAGGCTGTAGAAGTGCCGCTTCGGCAGGTCGAGATGGGCCACCGCCAGCAGCCCCGCCTTGACCGCGCGCATCACTACCAGCCGTGACAGCACCGTGACACCGGCGCCGGCCTCGACGGCGCCGCGCACGGCCTCATTCGACGGCAGGTCGAACGCGACATCGAGCTCGTCCATGCGAATGCCGAACCGGCCGACCGCCGCTTCGAGCACGGCGCGTGTGCCAGAGCCCTGCTCGCGCAACACCCAGCGTGCTGCCTTCAGATCCGCGGCCTTCACCGACGCGCCCCGGCACAGCGGATGATCGACCGGCCCGACCAGCACCATCTCGTCGTCCGCCACCGGCTGGGCCGCGAGCACGGGATCGTCGATGTCGCCCTCGACGAAGCCGAGGTCGGCCGAGCCCTCGCGCAGCCGCTCCGCCACCTGCTCGGTATTGCCGATCGACAGCTCCAGCGTGATCGCCGGATGCGCGGCGTTGAAACGATGAATGAAAGCCGGCAGCCAATAGCCGGAGATGGTCTGGCTCGCCGCCAGCGCCAGCCGACCGCGTTTCAGGCCGGCGAGATCGTCGAGCACGGTCTCGGCCGCGGCGGCGCGCGCGAGCACGGCCTTGGCCTCGACCAGAAACGCGCGGCCGGCCGCCGTGAGCACGATGCGGCGGCCGACACGATCGAACAGTTTCGTCTGGTAGCGCGCTTCGAGCGCGGCGACCGCCGCCGATGTCGCCGATTGCGTCAAATTGAGCTCGCGCGCCGCCTGGGTGACGTGCTCGCGGGTGGCGACCGCAACGAAGATCCGGAGCTGCTCGAGCGTCACGTGCTCTCCTATGTCGCCAGCTTCACCAGAGCGAGGCTGAAGCTCGCGATGAACAGGAAGGCCGCGAAGCCGAGCGCCGCCGGCCGCAGGCCCTTGGCCTTCAGCTTGGCGAAATCCGTCTCCAGCCCCATCGCGGCCAGCGCCATCGACAGCAGGAAGGTCGTCGCAGTCACGATGATCGTCTTCGCCTCGGCAGGCACCGTTATAACGCTGTTGATACCGACCATCGCGATGAAGCCGAGCACGAACCAGGGCAGCTGCGGTTGCGCGCTGGCGTGACCGTGTCCGCCATGGCGGGCGCGGCGCGTCGCCAGCAGGCCAAGCGTGAGCACGACGGGCGCCAGCAGCATCACCCGCGCCAGCTTGGCGATGGTGCCGAACTCGCCGGCTTGTTGTCCCCCCTGGAACGCGGCCGCGACCACCTGGGCGATCTCATGGATCGAGGCGCCGCTCCACAGCCCGAAGGCGTGGGCATCGAGATGCAGAAGGGCGGGCAGCAGGGGATAGGCGATCATCGCGATCGAGCCGAACACGGTCACGCAGGCCACCGCATAGGCGACGTCCTCGTCATGCGCGCGCGTCACGGTGTTGGTCGCGATCACCGCGGACGCGCCGCAGATCGAGGTCCCCGCCGCGATCAGCTCGGCGAGCTTGCGGTCGACGCCGAGCAGCCGGCCCATCCACACCGTGAACAGGAACGTGCCGGTCAGGCTCAATGCGATCACGAACAATCCGCGTGCGCCGACTTCGACGACCTGCGCCGCCGTGAGCTGCAGCCCGAGCAGGATGATCGCGACCCGCAACACGCGGCGCATGGCGAAGGCGACGCCGGGCTTGGCCCGCACCGGCGTGCCGACCACATTATGCAGCGCCATGCCGGCCACGATCGCGAGGATCATCGGGCTGAACACGCCTAGGCCCGGCGGTTCGCGCAGCCCGAAGGCGCCCGCCGCGATCGCGGCGGACAGCGCGAGGCCCGGCAGCAACGGCGCCAGGCGCGACGGTGAGGGGACGCGCGTGTCTCGATGTTGGGCGATGTCGGGCGCATCGGCGGTCAGATCGTTCGGGTGGGTAGCCATGAAAAAACTCTCCAAACCTGGGGTTTAAGAGAGAATTTCATGCTTAAATCAATCGATCCAACGGATTATATCGGACATTATGATCGATTCAATCGATTGATTGGCGCCTCTTGCGCCAGCAATCCTAATCCTCCAGGACGCGCCGGCGCAGCGTGGCGTCCGGCACGAAGCAGGAATCGTATTTGCCGAAAATGCGGTAGCGATTGCGGGCGACCACGCTGTAGAGCGCGTCGCGCAACGGCTTCGGCACGGCGAACAGCGCGCGGGTCCAGCCCCAGCCCGGGAGGTTGGAGAGCACGGTGAGCGCCGCATCGGATTTCAGATGCGCACGTCCGCCGTGCACGACCGCGTTGGTGTCCGGCTCCTTCGGATCGATGCCGAAGGCTTGCGCGAGCCTCGTGCCATAGGGCGATTGGATCGGCGTGAAGCGGAAGCGCTTGGCGCTGTCGCGCGCGATCACGAACCGGACCCAGCGCGAGCAGAACACGCAGACGCCGTCATAGAGAATCACATCGTCATCGGGCCAGTCGGTCATCAGCGATTGTCCATCATCAAGAGCGCGACCAGCATCAGCACGATCGCAGGTGCGGTCTTCACCAATGCGCCGAGCGGCTCGAGCCAGAGGTCGGGCGTCAGCACCGCGCATCCCAGCATGTAGCCGAGCGAGACGACGATTCCGGCAACGAGGCCGAAAGCCGCCGTTTTGCGGAATGCGATCAACATACCGACGGAGATGTCCATCATGCTGGTGATGGCCGCGAACGGAATCGCAAATCCCTCCGGCCAGCCGCGCGTGGTCAGGATCGCGGTGGTCGCCGGGAACGAGATGAACAGCGCGATGCTGCCGGAGGCGATCCAGAACAGCACGAGGCTCGCGATCATCAGTGCCTTGATCAGGAACAGCCGCGCGAACCATTTGTCCTGAATGGACGCGCCATGCGCGCCGACGGCTTCGCTGAGGCTGACCGGCGTGATCCCAGTGGCCGCCATCCATGGCGCGGGATCGCCGCGCACGCCGCGGCGCAGCTCGGCGATGGCCGTGCGGCGCATCGGCGGCATCCAGCCCAGCCGGCTGGAGAGGTCGCCGGCGAGCGCGCCGAGATCGACGAGCGGCGCGGGCACGGCGAGGCGCGGCCAATCCGTGGTGCCGAAGCTGCGCCGGAACGCGGCGATCACGTCACCCAGCGTCACCGGCTCCGGCTGCATCAGATCCCAGCTCACCGCTTGCGTCGCGTCCTCATCGATCGGCCGCGTGGCGAGCCAGGCGATGGTCGCGGCGATATCCGCAACCGCCACCGGCTGGAACGGCGTCGCCGCGTCCTTGACCGGCAGATCAATCGGAAACGCCGCGAGCGCGCGCAGCATCGCACTGCCGCCATAGGCCGAGGGTGCGATCACGAAGCCCGGGCGCAGGATCGCATGCGGAATGCCTGAAGACGCGATCAGCCGTTCGGCCTCGCGCTTGGTGGTGGCGAAGGCGGTGTGATCGTCGTCCGCCGTGCCGGGAATCGAGATATGAACGAACCGCACGCGGCGGCCGCTCGCCGGGATCGCGGCGAGCAGGCGCGCCACGAACTCGCGATGCACGGCCGTGGTGTCGCTGCCGGGACCATCCTGCAGCACGCCGAGACAATTGACGACGACATCGATTTGATGCGCGCGCATGAGGCCCGCCAAGGCGGAGGCATCGAGCGCCATGATCGGCAGCTCGATGTCCAGCGGGGAGACCCGCTGCGAGGCCGAGAATGCCCGCGCGACGCCGACTGTGGTGAAGCCGCGCCGGCGCAAGTCATCCGTGACGAAGCGGCCGATCAGCCCGGAAGCGCCGAGCACGAGGACGCGCGAGGTCGGAGCAGCGATCATGCAAAACCTGTTAGTACGGCTTGGCGATCATCAGCCAGAGAATGGCCATGACCGAGCCGAAGCCGGGGATGCCGCACAGGAACCAGCGGCGGAAGACGGTGAAATAGCGCGGCGGCAGCTCTTGCGCACGGCTGTCGGCGGCGCGCGCGAGGTCGCGGAGCTCGATCTGCATGAAGATCACGGGCACCCAGAACAGGCCGGCGACGGCGTACAGCACGAGCGAGGTGAGCAGCCAACCCTCCGTCACGGCCGTCGACGACAGCCACATCAAGGTGCCACCAGTGACCGGCTGCAGCAGCACCGCCGACAGCGTGAAGATCATGTCCGCGATCACGACGACACCGGCCGTCCGTGCGATGAACGCGGCTTCGCCGCTCAGATGCGCCATCAGCATGAAGAATGCGATCCCCGTGCCGGTTCCGAGAATCACGATGGCGCCGAGCACATGCAGATATTTAACCAGGAAATACAGCGTCATCATGATCCTGTTAGTTCGCCGATCCCGACTTGGCCGGGCGCGGCGCCGGCGGCCGGACGAGCGCTGAGGCCAGCGCGTCCGAGGCGGTCATGATACCGGCGTCCTGTTCGGCCAGCCAATGGCCTTCGTTTCCGAAGGCGGGCAGCAGCTTGAAGTCGACTTGCGCCCCACCCGAGACGAACGCGTCGGCGATCTCACGCGACAACGCCGGCGGAAAGTAGCTGTCATTGGCTGCAACGAGCCATGTGACCCGGAGCTGTGCGTTGTGTCCGAAGGCACGGGCGGCGTCGCGCAGCCGCAGCTCGCCGCAGATGCGTCCCGGCACATCGTCAGCGTGGCCGCCGCGGCCAGGTGCAAAGACGACGATCTTCGCGACGAGGCGCCGAGGCTGACCTGCGAGCGCCAGCGCGCCCCAGCCGCCGGCCGAGTGGCCGACGACGAGCGCGCCACCTCTTGCAACGTACGGCTGCTCGCGCATGAAGGCGAGCGCGCGTAAGATCTGCGCGGCGGTCGCGCGTCCGGCTTTCTCGTAGTCCGGATTGGCGCACTCACCCTGGTCTTCGACGTAAGGTCCGCCGGTGCGGCCATGCCCGAGACGCTCCGGCACCAGCACCGCATAGCCGCGCGCCACGAGCTCGCGCGCAAGCGCCGTGTAGTTGGGCTGCGGCATCTGCGCCCGCCGTAGCGCGTTCTGCGTGGAGGCGTGTGCGATCAGAGCCAATGGAAACGGTCCGTCACCGGCGGGGCGGTACAGCAAGGAGTGCGCCGGAATGTCGGTCGAGGTCGACGGCACCAGCCATTGCTGCCGTCGCGCCGGATCGCCCTCGGCCGACACCGGTCCGAATCGCTGCGCCCAGGCGTTCGATCCTGTGAGGACGGCGACCGCGAGCAACCATGAGACGCAGCGAAGCAGCACCAGTCAGCCTGACGGGAAGATGTTGAGCCCAAGCCACACTAACCGATGCAACGGCGCCGTCAGCCGCTGTTTGTCGTTCGTGCTATGAACCTGCGGTGACAGGACACCGCTGTCTCCCAACAATGTTGCGAATTTGTCCCTTTTCGGCACAGGTTTCCGCCACTGTGATGCCGAAAGTCCACAGGTTAACCGATCTTTAACGTGGCACCTTGAAGGCGGACCGCCGACTTGCTTTGATCCCGTCATGAGCACAACCCTGATCGAAGTCCGTCCGGCCAAGGCTGCAGATGCGGCTGCGGTGGCGTCAGCCCATGATGAAGCTTGGCGTTCTGCCTATCAGGGGATCATCCCCGGCGCAGAGCTGGAGAAGCTGATCAATCGGCGCGGTCCCCAGTGGTGGGACAGCGCAATCCGCAAAGGCAGCCGCGTCAGCGTGCTGGTGTTCAACGACAAGGTCGCGGGCTATGCGAATTACGGCCGCAATCGCGCCCGCAGCCTGCACTTCGACGGCGAAGTCTACGAGCTTTATCTGCGACCGGAATTTCAGGGGCTGGGGTTCGGTCGCCGGCTCTTCCAGTCCGCCAAGCGCGATCTCGCGCAGAGCGGACTGAAGAGCATGGTGGTGTGGGCGTTGTCCGACAACGACCCCGCCACCGAGTTTTACCGCGCGTTGGGCGGCCGCATGGTCGCGCGGTCGTCGGAGCGCTTCGGGCCGAAGTCGCTCGACAAGGTCGCCTTCGCTTGGACCAACTGAGCTGGACCAACTGTGGTCCGGCCGGATTGAAGCTCTGGACGCGTTAAGCGTTAACGCGTCGGCGAATTGAACTGAAGGTTTCGGATTGAGCTAGCAGTTGCGCGGCCGCGATTTTTTTGCGACTGCGAATGCGAGCGCTCATCGCCGGAGCGTCTGACCCGCGAGGGTCAAATCCTCAAACGTTCAAGTTCCACGGAGCATCCATGCGCATCGACGCCATCCCGATCGGGAAAGATCCGCCGCGCGAGGTCAATGTCGTCATCGAGGTCCCGGTCGGCGGCGAGCCGATCAAGTACGAGCTCGACAAGGAAGCCGGCACGCTGTTCGTCGACCGCTTCCTCTATACGGCGATGCGCTACCCCGGCAATTACGGCTTCATCCCGCACACGCTGTCGAATGACGGCGACCCCTGCGACGTGCTGGTGGCCAACACCCGCGCGATCGTCCCTGGCGCGGTCATGAGCGTCCGCCCGGTCGGCGTGCTGATCATGGAGGACGAGGCCGGCGGCGACGAGAAGATCATCGCGGTGCCGTCGTCCAAGCTGACGCAGCGCTACGACAAGGTCCGCAGCTATTCGGACCTGCCTGATATCACGCTGCAGCAGATCCAGCACTTCTACGAGCACTACAAGGACCTCGAGCCCGGCAAATGGGTCAAGGTGTTGCGCTGGGGCAATGCCGACGACGCCCACCAGCTGATCGCCGAAGGAATCGCCCGCGCCAAGGCGGCGAAGAAGTAACAATCACTGACGTCATTCCGGGGCAGCCGCGCAGCGGCTGAACCCGGAATCTCGAGATTCTCGGGTGCGCAAGTGCGCACCTGAGTTCGATGCTCCGCATCGCCCCGGAATGACGGCGGGTCTTAAACCGCCGGCTTCGGCAGCCCGGCAATCGCGCAGGCCGCGCGCAGCGTGTTCACCAGCAGGCAGGCCACCGTCATCTGGCCGACGCCGCCGGGCACCGGCGTGATCGCGCCGGCCACCTCGGCGACCTCGGCATAGGCGACATCGCCGACCAGCTTCGTCTTTCCCTCGGCGGTCGGAATGCGGTTGATGCCGACGTCGATCACGGTCGCCCCCGGCTTGATCCAGTCGCGCTTCACCATCTCCGGCCGGCCGACCGCCGCATAGACCAGATCGGCCCGTGCGGTCAGCGCCGGCAGATCGCGCGAGCGCGAATGCGCGATCGTCACCGTGGCGTTCTCGTTCAGCAGCAGCTGCACCAGCGGACGCCCGACCAGATTGGACCTGCCGATCACGATCGCGTTCATGCCCTCCAGCGAGGCGTGGACCGTCTTGCTCAGGATGATGCAGCCGAGCGGCGTGCACGGCGCCAGCGCCGGCTGGCCGCCGGCGAGGCGGCCGGCATTGTGCGGGTGCAGGCCGTCAACGTCCTTGGCCGGATCGATCGCGTTGATCACCACCTCGGTCTCCAGCCCCTTCGGGAGCGGAAGCTGCACCAGGATGCCATGCACCGACGGGTCTTGATTGAGCCTGCCGATCAGCGCCAGCAGCTCCGCCTGGGAGACGTCGGCGGGCAGCTTGTGCTCGAACGACGCCATCCCGGCGGCCTGGGTCTGGGTGTGCTTGCTGCGGACATAGACCTCGGAGGCCGGATCGTTGCCGACCAGCACGACGGCAAGGCCCGGCGTCAGGCCGTGGTCGCGCTTGACCCGCTCGACCTCGCCCGCGACCTGCGCCCGCAGATCGGCTGCGATGATTTTTCCGTCGATGATGCGTGCGGTCATGGCTCTACCTCTTCGGTCAATACAGTCTCTTCAGCGCACGACGCCAGCCGCAAGCTCCCACCCTCCCCTGGAGGGGGAGGGTCGCTCGCGCGCGAAGCGGGCGAGCGGGGTGGGGTGATCTTTCCGCCCGCACTGGTGCTCGTGGAGAGATCACCCCACCCCGCCTCACGTTTCGCTTCGCTCTCCGCGAGGCGACCCTCCCCCTCCAGGGGAGGGTGAAGACCGCCGCCGGCGACGCGAAACGCATCGGCTCGCCTGTCTTGCGTCTGCTTCGACTATGTTCCGGTCGGCTTATGGGCTGCGATGAGGTCGCGCAAGGCCTGATCCAGCTTGGACGGCTCTCCGTCGATCGCGACCTGCTTGAGACGGGCCGTCGTGCCGGAAGTGATTCGCACCGCCTTCTTGGTCACGCCGATCGCCTTGGCCAGAAGCTCGGTCACGGCGCGGTTGGCTTCGCCGCCGTCGGCGATCGCGCGCACCCGGACCTTCAGCACGCTGCGGCCGTCGGACAGCGTCTCGACACCGTCGATCGCGTCGCGGCCGCCACGCGGCGTGACCCGCAGCGCGACGGTCAGGCCGCCCGCGGCCGTGCGCCAGGGCTCCATCGCGACGACAGCGATCAGAAGACGTTGGGGTAGATGTAGTAGGTGATCACGCGCTGGATCAGCATGATGATCAGGATCAGGATGATCGGCGAGATGTCGAGGCCGCCCAGATTGGGCAGCATGCGCCGGATCGGGGCCAGCACCGGCTCGGTGATTCGGTAGAGGAATTCGGCCACCGCGGACACGAACTGATTGCGCGTGTTGACGACGTTGAAGGCGATCAGCCACGACAGGATCGCCGAGGCGATGAGCAGCCAGACATAGAGGTCGAGAACGATCAGAACGATGTCGAGAACGGCACGCATGCGGGTCCACTCGGGGGCGAGGTCGCGGATTCGACCTGGGTTGTCCGGTAGATATCGGTTCCCCCCCGCCCAAACAAGGGAAGCCGGACGTCAAGGCTAACGGGCGATGTGAGCGTTCTTGACTTGACCAGTTCACCGCCTGTAAATGGCGCCCGATCTGCCGGCCGCCTTCCCACTCTCGCGCGGCCGCGTGACCAAGACGTCGGACTGTCCAAAACATCGGACCGCCGAAGTCGTGACTTGGGGCCATAGCTCAGCTGGGAGAGCGCATCGTTCGCAATGATGAGGTCGGCGGTTCGATCCCGCCTGGCTCCACCACGCTTCGCCCTTCGGGCTACGCGTGGCGCAGCCACGCAGTGCCCGAGGGGCGAAGCGTGGTGTCCGGCGTAGCCCTTGGCGAAGCCGGACTGACACCAGTCACCACAATCCGATCGTCTGAAGCCGCTACTCCGCCGCCTCGGCCATCGCCGCGACCGGCTGCCGTTCCAGCCATCCATCCAGGAAGTGCTTCAGCCATACCCGCTCGGCGGCATCGTGCACCGCGCGACCCTCGAAATGATGGTGGCGCGCGCAGGCGCCGGGCGTGTCGAGCCTTGCATGGCCGCGCGTGGTCCAGCGGCACATCATCGCGTAGGTGACGTCGGGGTGGAACTGCAGCCCGGTGGCGTTCTCGTATTGATAGGCCTGCACCGGAAAGTCGCCGCCCTCGGCCAGGAGGTCGGCGCCGGCGGGCAGGTCAAAACCCTCACGGTGCCAGTGGTAGACATGGTCGGGCCAATGCGGGCAGAGCTTCTTGCCCGCGCGCGTCGGATGGATCGGATAATAGCCGATCTCGGCGCGTCCCTGCGGATGCGGCGCCACCCGGGCGCCGAGCTGCATCGCCAGCATCTGCGCCCCGAGGCAGATGCCGAGGAACGGGCGCTGCTCGCGCAGCGGCACCTCGATCCAGTCGATCTCGCGCCGGACGAAATCGTCGGGATCGTTGGCGCTCATCGGACCGCCGAAAATCACGGCACCGGAATGCCCATCGAGCGTGTCCGGCAGCGGATCGCCGAAGCGCGGCCGGCGGATGTCGAGCCGGTAGCCGCGGGCGCGCAGCGCATTGCCGATGCGGCCGGGACTCGAGGTTTCCTGGTGCAGGATGATGAGCACGGGCCGGTGCGGCGCAGCCGCCGCGGCCGGCGTCGAGGACAGGGGCCGGACGTCCGCCGTGGCGGTCCCGTTCGAGGAAAGCGAAGGGTCTGGCCTGAGCATCACCTGGCGATCATAGCTAAGCGAAGGTTAACGGTGCGTGAGCAAGTCAACCTCGGAAAGCAAGCACCGGGCCAGCACGGGCCATTTCGGCCGACGCAACGAATCATCTGCGCGACGTTTCGCGGTAGTCGAAGACCACTGGCGACGTCGAAAACGCAGAACGAAAAATCTGGTGCGGTTTCAGAGCCAATGCCGCCATGGCGACAACACCGACATCGCATAGCAGAATGTCGGATCCGCCACGCGCAGGCGAATCAACTGCGCTTGAGCTGCAGCCGCCCGACCGCGTCGAGGATGAAGCCGCGCGGGAACCAGCGCAGCAGGAACGGCACGATCTTGATGCCGATCCCCGGCAGCACGACCCGCTTGTCCGCCATCAGCCCGCGATAGCCGGCCTCGGCGACGGCCTTCGGCGAGACGTTGAGGATCACCGAATCGACGCCCGGCTTGAAGCCGGCGCGGTCCTGAAACTCCGACGGCACCGGGCCCGGGCAAAGCACGGTGACCCGCACGCCATGCGGCGCCAGCTCCTTGCGCAGCGCCTCGGTGAACGAGATCACATAGGCCTTGGAGGCGTAGTAGACGGCCATGCCGGGCCCCGGCAGGAAACCCGCGACCGAGCCCAGGTTGAGGATGCCGCCCTTGTTGCGGATCAGCTGGTCGGAGAAGCGCAGCGACAATTCGGTCAGCGCGCGCACGTTCACCGAGATCATGTCGAGCTGCTCGGTGCGGTCGAGCTGGACGGCCTTGCCGAACAAGCCGAAGCCGGCATTGTTGACGAGATATTCGAGCTCGACGCCGGCGTCAGTCAGCGCCGCCGCGATGGTCGCCCCGGCATTGGGGGAGGTGAGATCGCAGGGGATGACGAGCGGCGCCGGTCCGCCCTTGGCGGTGATCTCGCGGGCGAGCGCGGCGAGGCGGTCCTCGCGCCGGGCGGTCAAGGCAAGCCGGTGACCGTTGGCCGCGAACACGCGTGCCAGCTCGGTTCCGATTCCGGCCGAGGCGCCCGTTACCAGCGTAACCCGTTCACTCACGATTCCCTGCTCTTCGATCACATTCCGAACTTGCTTGGTCGCCGCGGACGAGAGCATAGCCCGGCCGGAACATGCAAGCTGGCCCGAAGCCCGGCTCGGCGCCCGGTTAACGCAATAACATCGGATTCACATAGGTTTACATGAACAAAGGTTGCCCGGAACAAAATTAAAGTTTGTTCATCTGACGGTCACTCGCTTGGCGGGAGCCGGATCAGGCCGGGTTCCCCGCGCGTCGGGAGGCCACCCGGTGCTTGAGGTCGATGCGGTCGGGAGTGGAGATGCCGAGCAGCTCCGAGGCGCGCCAGACCACATTGTCCTCGAACTCCGTCACCTTGCCGTCGGCATAGACCAGCTCCCACATCATCTCGACGATGCGCAGCCGGCCGGCCTCGTCGACCTCGCGCATGATGACGCTGGTGAACCGGTAGAGATCGACCGCGTCGCCCTCGGCCAGCATCGCCTGCGCGATCAGCCGGTCGGCGGAGCCATGGTCGAGGCCGAAGCGCAGCTCGATCAGGCTGTGCAGCTTGCGCTGCTCCGCCGCGCTCGGCTCACCGTCCAGCGAGATTACGTGGATCAGCAGCGCGGTCGCGGCGAGCTGGTAGCCATTGTCGTCGAAGGCCGGCGTCTCCTGCGGCGACACGACGTCGGCGATGAATTGGCGCAATCCTTCGAGCATGGCGTCCTTCGATGTTGCGTGCAGGCCGCGGATCGTCCTGCTGACGCCTGTTATATGCAAACGCCGCCGGTCTCGGACAATCCATCCGGGCCCGGCCGCGGCATGACATTTCGGTAAGCGTTACGGTATTTCGTAGACCATCATCCGGTCGGCGATCCCGCGCAGCGCCGCCTGTTTCTGGATGGGGGCGATGTTCGCCGTGCTCAGAATGTCGGCGACGCCAGGGCTCTGGATGACCGGTGCGGTGATGTGGATCTCCTGCGCCGTCGACAGGCTCTGCACGCGCGCGGCGATGTTGACGGTCTGTCCGAAATAGTCCTGACGGTCGTTGAGCATCACCGCCAGGCAGGGCCCTTCGTGGATGCCGATCTTCACCACGAGATCCTCGGTGCCGCGCTCGGCATTGAGCCGCTGCATCGCGTGGCGCATCCGCAGGCCCGCGGCCAGCGCATGCTCCGGCTTGATGAAGGTGGCCATGACGGCGTCGCCGATGGTCTTCACCACCGCGCCCTTCTCGGCATTGATGATCTCGAGCAGGATGCGGAAATGCGCGCGCACCAGGTCGAAGGCGGCGAGATCGCCGACGCGCTCATACAGCGCGGTCGAGCTCTTGAGGTCGGTGAACAGGAAGGTCAGCGAGGTGATCTTCAGCCGCTGGTCGATGTTGAGATTGTCGGCCTTGAACACGTCGCGGAAGGTCTGGTTCGACAGCATCCGCTTGGCGGTGAGGAACGGCTTGCGGCGGCCGATCAGGTGATGCAGCGCATCCGCCGCGACCATGATGGTCGGCAAGGTGCGCACCCGGGCCTTGTTGTCGAGCGCGAGCTGGAGCGGGCCGGGCCGCAGCACCCTGGTCTGCACCGCGCTGTGTCCGCCCTCATATTTGATGGCGAGCTGCTGCACCTCGTCGGTCGGCTCGCCCTGCACGTCGATGAAATGCGCGGCGTGGGTGACGGGCTCGAACAGGATGATGAATTGCGGCGGCAGCGTCAGCGTGACGGTGGTGTGGTCGCCGGCCGCGAGCTCGCGCGTGTCGATCACCACCTCGTTCGACAGCGCCGCCATCGCTGCATCGTCGAATTCGACGCCGGAGCTCCAGAACACCTGCTTGAAATAGTCCCAGACCGGCAGCGCATGCGGGTCGTGCGCGGCGATCCGCCTGACGCGCGGGCTCACCGTGAAGGCGGCCTCGACCTGCTGGTCGACGGTCGCCTCATAGCCGCAGGCGCACAGCCCGCATTGATACTCGTCCGAGCGGAGTGATTTCAGCGTGCCGTGCGCGTCGAGCACGCCGCCGCAGCCGGGGCACAGCACGTTCCAGGTCAGGTCGAACAGGCCGGCCCGCGCGGCACGGATGAAGCCGGAGATCGTGCGCTCCTCGTCGAGGCCGGTTCGGGCCGCGAAGTCGAGCACGTTGATGCGGTTGAGCTCGTGGTCGGCCCCTTCCGCGATCAGCCGCGCGATCGCGTCCGACACGGCCGGGTCGGCGGCGTCGTGGGAGGCGGAAAACGGCATGGCCGCGGTCATGGACATCCCGATCAGGTAGTCAAAGATGGACCGGAATACCAGATGACGGCGCTCACCGCGGCGTGATTCGGAACAGTGGCGAGCGGTCCGGCTGTGTCGTCACCACGCCGACCGGCATCACCGGCGCGCGGTCGACCAGCTCGATCCTGAAGGCGCCGACCAGGCGCGCCAGCGCCAGCACCGCCTCGACCAGGGCGAAATGAGCGCCGATGCACACCCGCGCACCGGCCCCGAACGGCAGGTAGGCGAAGCGCTCCAGCGGCGGTGCGCCGGGCATGAAGCGCTCCGGCTTGAAGGCATTGGGCGCGTCCCACAGCTTCTCGTGCCGGTGCAGCAGCCAGGGCGAGATCAGGACCACGTCGCCGCGCTTGACCGAAAACGACGCAATGCGGTCCGGTCCGCTGGCGGCGCGGGCGATCAGGAACGCCGGCGGATACAGCCGCAGCGTCTCGTCGATCACCGCGCGCGTGAACGGCAGTTGCTCGGGACTGCCGAGATCGGCCGCCGCGCGCACCTCCTGCGCGAGCCTGTCCTGATTGGTCGGGTCGAGGGCGATCAGGTACAGCGCCCAGAACAGCGCCGTCGCAGTGGTCTCGTGTCCGGCGAGGATCATGGTCGCGACCTCGTCGGCGAGTTGCGCGTCGGTGAAGGCCGCTCCGGTTTCGGGATCGCGCGCGGCCCCCATCAGGTCGAACAGGTCGCGCGGTGGGGCATCCTCCAGCTTTCCGGCGGCGCGGCGCTCGGCCATCAGCATGCCGATGAAATCGGTCCAACGCCTGCGGAACCTTCGGCGGGCGAAGTCGCGCGGGGTCGGCCAGGACACCGGCAGCACGATGTCCAGGAGATGCGGGCTGGCCAGCCGCATGCCGTACTCATAGACGAAGTCGCGCAAGGTGGCGCCGTGGCGGCCCATCTCGAACGAGAACATCGTGCGGCCGGCGATGTCGAGCGTCATGCGCTGCATGACCTCGCGCAAATCGACCGGCTGCCCGCATTGCTGCCGCAGCCGCGCGACCGTCTCGTCGGTCACCGCCACCATGTGCGGCACGAGGCCGGAGACCGCGCGCGGCGTGAACGCCGGCGCGAGCGTGCGGCGCTGATGCTTCCAGGCCTTGCCCTCGGCAATCAGCAGGCCGTCGCCGAGCACCGGTTGCAGCACGCGGATCGCGCCGGCGGTGCGCGTGTAGTTCTCCCAATTGTCGACCAGCACATGCTTGATGGTCTCGGGCGTGTTGAGGATGTAGCTGGAGCTGCCGAGGAAGCGGCCGCGGACGATCTCGTCCTCATAGGCGCGCTGGCTCCAGGTCGAGATGGCGTTCTGGCCCATCATCAGCACCCGCCGCAGCGTGCCCATGCTGTCGGGCGCGCGTGGCGGCATCGGCGGGATCAGCGGCCCCCGGGAATGCGGCACCCGTGCCTGCGGCAGATAGTGGATCTCGGCGGTGCTCATTCACTCCTCACAAGATCGCTCCCATGAGCGCCCGTCGACCCAAACTATCGCACCGACGAGCGCGACATTTTCACGTCATCGCGCTCGTCGCGTGAGCTGGGACGCGCAAGCGCACCCCTCGGGGGGCCTGTGACGTACCATCATACTCCAGCAACTAATCAGTCAGCTCGATCAGCGCAATCCTGCCCTCCGATGCTGGCCAAAGCCGGGCGGCGATGCGTTCCTGGTTGAAAAGCCCGATGACGCTGCGCCCGATGTCTCCGGCCGGCAGCCGCAACGTGGTCGTGGCATCGGTCGGCACGCCCTTCTGTACGTCGCCCGGTTCCTTGCCGTCGAGCAGCACGATGTCGCGGGGCAGGCCGAAATAGCCGCGCGGCCGCGACATGATCACGATCGCGCCAGCACCGGCATCGGCCTGGCCGAGCGGCCGCGCGGCGCGCAGATGCACCACGTCGGACGAGCGCGGGAATGGCGAGCGGTAGAAATGTGTGACCGGCGCGCCCGGCGACGTCAGCACGATCTCGATGAACGACGTCGGATCGATCTCCGCCGGGCCCCAGCGCCCGTCGGCGCCGGTCTGGCCGCGATAGACCGGCTCGCCGTTGCGCGCGCCGGTCTCGCCTGAGACGCGGTAGACTTCCACGCTGGCGCCGGCAACGGGGCGGTTGGTCGGCGCGCCGCCCGGCGTGCCCGTGACGAGGCCGCTGATCCGCACCTCGCGCTCTGGCTGGACCGCGATGACCGACGGCTCGCGGCCGGCAATGAATTTGTAGATCTCGCGGAACGCGCGCGGATGGAACGCGACCTCGCGATGGTCGAGCGCGCCGAGCACGAGATTGGTCGCGCCTTTCAGCGCCGGGCCTTCCGCGGTGATCCCGGTGGGGACGCCGGGCTTGCCGACGAGCCGGCCGTCGGCCTGCGCGTATTTGTCCAGCCCGTCGCTGCGCAAGGTCAGGAAGGCGGTGCCCGGGGTAACCTCGCTGTCACCTGAATTGAGAGCGCGCAGGAACGGGCCTCGGCCGTTGAACTCGCTGCCGGGACTGTCCTCCCAGTCGAACACGCCATGATTGGGCGTGCCGCACAGCACGGCGTGGCTGACGTCGGCGCCGCCACCAGTCTTGATGACGTTGCGGATCGCGTAGCCGCCGCGCGAGCTGCCCACCAGCGCGACGCGCGGTGCGCCCGTGCGCTCCTTCAGCGCCTTGATGGCCTCGGCCAGTTCGCGGCGCTGGTCCTCGGTGGACGACCGGTTCGGCTGCGCCACCGCGTCGTCGTTGCGGGCCAGCGGATCGGTGAAGTTGAGGGCGGCAAGCCGCGACCGCGGCACGCCGTTGGACTCCATCCGCCACAAGGTCGTGAGCCACAGCGCGGCATGATCGCCGTTGCCGTGGACGAACAGGATCGGAGGAATGTCGCCGGTCGATGGCGCGGTCGTCGTCTGTGCGGCGACGGAGAGCGGCAGGCCGCTGGCGAGCAGGGGCAGGGTTCCCATGCCCTGCAGAATGTTGCGGCGCGTCAGTTTCATGGGCGGTCTCCCCTTGTCTCATTCATCTTGTGTTGGTTGGCCGCGATCCATGATGCGATCGTCTGCGCACTGGACGCGGCTGACCTTCGCAGGCATCACATTCGTCCGGCTGGAATCAAGCGATAGTTCAATGCGATCTTCTGCCCTGCGATCTGGCGACCTGGACGGACCGGCATGAATGCGCCGCAGAAACGCGAGCTGTTCGCCGCGGAGAGCATCGCCGCACCGCTGAAGCACACGGTGTTCCGCCGGATCTGGCTGGCGAGCCTGCTGTCGAATCTGGGACTGCTGATCCAGGCCGTCGGCGCCGCCTGGGCGATGACGCAGATGACGTCGTCGGCCGACAAAGTGGCGCTGGTGCAGACCGCGCTGATGCTGCCCGTCATGTTCATTTCGATGCCGGCCGGTGCGGTCGCCGACATGTACGACCGCCGCATCGTCGCGCTGGCGTCCCTGCTCGTGGCCCTCGGCGGCGCGACGACTCTGACCGTGCTGGCCTGGCTCGGCATGGTCACGCCCGAGCGCCTGCTCGTGCTGTGCTTCGTGATCGGCAGCGGCATGGCGCTGATGGGGCCGGCCTGGCAATCCTCGGTCAGCGAGCAGGTGCCGCCGGAAACCTTGCCGGCGGCCGTGGCGCTCAACGGCATCAGCTACAACATCGCGCGCAGCTTTGGCCCGGCGATCGGCGGCGTCGTGGTCGCGGCTGCGGGGGCGGTGGCCGCGTTCGCGGCCAATGCGCTACTGTACCTGCCATTGCTGGTGGCCCTGTTCATGTGGCGCCGCGTGGTCGAGCCGAGCCGACTGCCGCGCGAGCCGCTCAACCGCGCCATCGTCTCCGGCGTTCGCTACATCATCCACTCGCCATCGATCCGCATCGTGCTGATCCGCACCCTAGTGACCGGCATCATCGGCGGCTCGATCTCGGCGCTGATGCCGCTGGTCGCGCGCGACCTGCTGCATGGCGGTGCGCAGACCTACGGCATCATGCTCGGCGCGTTCGGCATGGGCGCCGTCATCGGCGCGCTCAATATCGGCGAGGTCAGGAAGCGGCTGTCGGGCGAGGCGGCGATCCGCGTGTGCGCGCTCACCTTGGGAGCGACCACGGCGGCCGTGGCGCTCAGCACCGAGCCGGTGCTCACGGCCGCAGCGCTCGTCGTCGCCGGCGCGGTGTGGATGCTCGCGGTCGCGCTGTTCAACATCGGCGTGCAGCTGTCGGCGCCGCGCTGGGTCGCGGGCCGCGCGCTGGCCGCGTTCCAGGCGGCGATCTCTGGCGGCATCGCCATCGGCAGCTGGGGGTGGGGCCGCCTCACCGACGCCGCTGGCGTCGAGGTCGCGCTGCTGGTGTCCGGCGGATTGATGATCGCCTCACCGCTGCTCGGCCTGTGGCTGCGGATGCCGCCGATCGGCGCCCGCAACGAGGACGGCGAGACCTTGGCCGATCCCGAGGTGCAGCTCGAACTGACGCCGCGCTCAGGGCCGCTGGTGGTCGAGATCGAGTACCGCGTCGCCGAGGACAATGCCCGCGCCTTCCACGATCTGATGCAGGACGTGCAGCTCAGCCGTCAGCGCAACGGCGCCTATGGCTGGTCGATCGCGCGCGACATCGCCGATCCCGAACTCTGGACCGAGCGCTATCACTGCCCGACCTGGATCGACTATCTGCGCCAGCGCAACCGCTCGACCCGCGCCGAGCGCGAGCTGCACAAGCGCGCCATCGACTTTCACATCGGGGCAGACCCGGTGCGCATCCGCCGCATGCTGGAGCGGCCGTTCGGTTCGGTGCGCGTCAAGGACGACATCGACCGCACGCCCGAGACTGCGCCTGCGGTGGCGAGCGCAGCGCGGAGCGGGCCTTAAGCGGCTCATTCGCTCAAGCAAACCGCTTCCGCGTCATTCCGGGGCAATCGTCAACGCGCGGCTGCGCGGTGACGATTGAACCCGGAATCTCAAGCTGAGGAGCAGGGTGCAAGACAATCTCGGGATTCCGGGTTCAAGGCCTGCGGCCTTGCCCCGGAATGACGAGCCTCCGGAGACGACAAAAAAACGTCGGCCATCCGCTCGACGAACGAAACGATTACGCCAAATCAGGACTCACTGCCCGTGATCGGTCAGCACCTTGTCGCAGGCCTTCGACAGCTTGGCGCGGTGCTCCTTGAGGCAGGCGAGCACGGCCTGGTCGCCATTGTTCATCACCGCCCGGCAATGCCGCGAGACGTCGCGGGCGCAGGCATCCTGGCCGGGCTGCTGCTGGGCGGAGGCCGCCGATGCGAGCAGGAGAAAGGGGATGACCACCAAGACTTTGTTCATGACTGACGCCTCGCTCCCGGCATTGAAGGTTCGGCGGCGCTTTTAGTGGCCGCAACCGGGCCTCGCAAGCGCCTCGACCGCAGCCGGGGCGCGCAAGGGGAGCCAGAGCCCGTGATCACTGGCTGTCGCTGACCTCGGCGATCTTGCCGCTGCGCTGCTTTAAGACTTCCTTGTCGAGCACGGTGCGGCAGCCGGAGCTGAGCGAGGAGCGGTTCTTGATCATGCAGGCGGTGACTGCCGGGATGTTGGGGATTTCGCTGCTGCACAGGCGGAAGGCGTCGCCGGTGCACATCTGCTGCGCCTCGGCGCTGAAGGCGAAGCTTTCGGTGGTGGTGAAGGTTGCGACGGCGGCGACGCTGACGGCGGCCAGAACGGCCTTGCGCAGCAAAGTGAAGGACTTCGTCATGGCTGGCTCCCATTGGCTCCGCGTCATTGCGGGCCCCGTGTTTCGATGCGCTCATCATGGCCGGATGCCGCGTTAGCAACCGTGATGCGGGTCACGCCAGATCGGCCTGCGCAACCCGGCCCGGCCATTTCGGCAGGGCGTGGCGACATGTCACTGCGTCGAACACCCGATTCCACGGCGGCATCCTGCTGGAAATCTTGGCCGATCCTGGCCGTGTTGGCACCGCGTTAAGGTTTCGTTGGCACTAATGGAAGCTAATCGAGGTGGTTGGACGGTGTTCTTGTCCGCCACCGTCTGTCTCGCGTTTTCGGGAAGAGTAACCATGCGTAATGCGTTAGGCTTGCTGCTGGCCACCGTCGTCGCGGCGTTGGCGATCACCGGTGTGTGGTACTATGTGTCGAAGCCGAGCGCCGCGAAAGCCGCCGCGCAGAGCGCATCGATCAAGCCGGCCGAGCCGGCGTCCTCCCCATCATCGACCAGGCTCGCCGCCAAGGCCGACGTCGAGTTCACCGGCACCGTGCCGGCCCGACCCGCAACGCCGCCGCCGGCGCCCAGCTTGCCGAAATCGACCTGCGCCAATCCGGATGCGCTCGGCGTCTCCCGCACCGTCGTGGTCGACACGACAGGCGGTCCGGGCTTCGGCCTCGACCACTTCAAGCAGTTCGACTTCCTCGCCGACCGCGAGGTTGTGCTGACCTTCGACGACGGCCCGTGGCCCGTCAACACGCCGGCCGTGCTGAAGGCGCTGGCCGACGAATGCACCACCGGCATCTTCTTCACCATCGGCAAGCACGCGACCTATCATCCGGAGATCCTGCGCCAGGTGCAGGCGGCCGGTCACGTCGTCGGCGTGCACACCTGGTCGCACGTCAATCTCAACGGCAAGAAGATGACCGATCAGACCGCGAAGGACGAGTTGGAGAAGGGCATCAGCGCCGTGAAGTTCGCGCTTGGCGGCACCAATCCCGCGCCGTTCTTCCGCTTCCCGCAGCTGCAGCACCGTCCGTCCGCCGTGGCCTATCTCGGCACCCGCAACGTCGCGATGTTCTCCTGCGACGTCGACAGCTTCGACTTCCGCTCCAAGGATGCCGACCAGGTCGTGAACACGGTGATGACCGGGCTCGACAAGAAGGGCAAGGGCATCATCCTGATGCACGACTTCCAGAAGAACACGGCGCTGGCGCTGCCGACCCTGCTGCGGCGGCTCAAGGCCGGCGGCTACAAGGTCGTCGCGATGAAGCCGAAGGGCACGCTCGACACGCTGCCGGAATATGACGCCATGGTCGGCCAGGATCCGAAGCTGCCGACCACCATGACCAATGCGCGCCCGATCTCCAGCGTGATCCAGACCGTCCAGCAGTGATGCCCCGCTGCCAGTGAGTGACGGCGAAGGCCGGGCGATTGCCCGGCCTTTTTCGTTGCACGCGTGTTTGCCTGCAAATCACGCCGCCCCTTCTATCGGCCTGGCGACCTGCAGCGGATGCCGTCGATGCCGCCGCGAACCGGGCCGGCTATTTGCAGGTCGGTTCGATCGTCCAGGACCAGGTCACAGTCGAGCGCGCCGAGGGAATCAACGCCTGGGACATGCCGACATCCTTGCCGCCGCGCTTCGGCGCTTTGCCATCGACGCACAGCCACCAGAACGGTGATCCCAGACCACCATTGGTCACCAGGGGCGTGCCCTCGGCAATCACGAGTGCATTTCCGAGGCCGGGATACCAGGCGGTGACGTACTTGATCCCGGCGCCCTGCATGGCCTGCTCGACCGTGATGCCGGGCCGCCATTTGGCTGGATGGCTCACCGGCGGCTGGCCCGGGATGTTGAAGGTCAGCGCAACAGTCTGGGCGGCGGCGCCAATTGTCGTCGCCGCAAGAAGTGCAGTGGCAAGCAGGGCCGTTCGGAACATCATGTTTCCCCATATGGCGGTAATATGGGCCGAAAGCTAGCTCAGGTTGAACGGCTGTCAACCGGGCTCGACGCCGAACGAAGGTCTCGGCTGTCCGCTCACCAATAGATGCCGTGGCGGTGCAACTCGCGGACGATGCGGGCCTCCGTCCAGCTCCTGGTCCGCGGCTTGCTGCTGCGGGCGGAGCGCTGGGACTTCTGCGGCTTCTGCACCGAGCTGGTCGACGCCGCAGGCGCGGTCGCTGTGGCCGTCGCCGGCTGCGGTGTCGCGGCGGTGGTCGCTGGAGCGGCCGGCGCGGGCGCTGCCGCGGGTGCAGCAGCGGCCGTCGCTTGGGTGGCGGGCTGCGCCGGGACGGTCGCGACGGCCGGGACCGGTGCGGGTGTCACGGTGACTTGGCCGGCCTGCTGCACATAGCTGGGTCGCGGCGTCGGGGCGGCGTCGCTGGACGACAGCGACAGGCTGCGGGTGCCCTCGGCCATGGCGGCGGTGGCGGACATCAGGACCATGGCACCGGTCAGGATCATCTTGCGCATCGTGAAAGCTCCCCTTGTTGGCTGCGAGGAGGTTTAGACGTCCCGGCGATCCCCCGATGTGATGCTTGTCACACTGGGCGGGACAATTCCAGATCGCACGCGGGCGCTCCACACGCCCTCGCGGATCGGCACACCGCTTTTCTCAGAACCTTTTGTCGATGACCGCGACTTCAGTTCAGGGCGATGAGGAGCTCAGGGACGCGCCCGACGATCATCCGACCATCGTTGATTGCAGCATGTGCGGGCGCTCGCACTGCAATCCCAGACCATCGGCGTTTGTTACCAAAATACCGCCATGCGGAGGTGTTCCATCCTCGTGGAACGACCCAAGGTTGAGGTATGATCGTATGCATATGTACTGTTCGTTGGTGCTGTTCAGAAGGTTCGCCGAATCCGATAGGGAAAGTGGTCGATTCGGGGGAAGGGCTGGCGCATGCGCCGAATGATCTCAGCACTGCTCATAACGGCCGCCATGCTGCTCGCCGTCCAGCATCCCAGCCTCGCCCAGGCGGGCGAGAATGACGTCGAGGAAATCTACATCGCGCGCTCCGTGCGCCGTGGGCGGGTGGTGCCGTCGGATTTCTGCGCGCCGACCAAGACCGGTTTTGCTCCGGCGCTCGAGGACCAATTGTCCATTCACAGCGTGAACGTGCAGGCGAGCGATGGCCGGATGACCGGCAGCAACGACAAGAGCATCGGCGACATGCGGGTGTGTATTGGCCAGGCGATGGATCCGACCGTGCTCGGCACCTACACCGAAGGCCAGCTCAACGGCATCCCCTTCACCGGGCTTGGCGACTGCCGTCTGGTCCGCGGCAACCAGCCCGAGGATGGCCTGCTCACGCACCGCTGCTTCCTGGTGCTGACGGGATTGCCGGAGCCCTATGTGGGGGGCTTCATGGTCTCCAGCTCGCTGTATTCGCGGACCCCGTTCGGGCCCGACAGTTCGCCGCCGGGCTATGCCCAGGCCAGCTTCCTGATCTTCCGTCTCTGGAAAAAACGGCTGCCCTGAGGCAGCCGATCTGAATTGCTCTCCCTGACCGTGCTCAGGCCGGCGAGAAGGTCTGCACGAAGGCCCGCACGGTTGCCGACACCTTGTCTTCCGACACGTGCCAGGCGGCGCCGTCATCGGCGGCGAAGAAGCTGGAGGCATTCGAGCCGCCCCAGCGGAACACCTCGAAGGACGGCCAGTACCAGATGTCCTCGAGCTCCGAATTGTTGACGATCTCGTGGGCGACCAGCCGCATCGTGCTCTTCGACAGGCAGTCGGCCTGCACCACCGATTCATACTCGAACGAGGTGAGCAGCGGCACCGGCGACACCGTGACGATCACCTTGATGCCGGGCCGCACGCTCCTGACGAAGTCGATCAGATAGCGCACATTGTCGACATTCTCCTGCACGCTGGCGGTGCGGAACTTGTACTTCTCGGCCAGCGCCCGTGAGTTGAGCGCGCTCGGCCTGGGGAGCACGAAGGCGCCGGTCTCGCGGTCGAAGAACGCGGCGGCGACGCCGAGCGTCAGGATGAAGACGTCGGCCTGCTTGATGACGGCGAGCGTGTTCTCCTGGCTCGATCCCGGCGGCAGCAGCTCGACGATGCGCTCGCGAATCTCCGGATCGATCTTGGCGCCGCGCAGCCAGTCGACGAACACGCGGTTGGCGAAGGTCGTGTTGATGTACTCCGAGATCTCCATGTGATGGCTGTTGTAGCCGCTGTCATTGAGGCTCTTGGAGAGGTTGCGCGCGAAGCACGAGCCCATGGTGAAGAAGCGCGTGCTCTTGTCGAGAAACTTTGGCGCTGCCGCGAGATTCACGGCAATGTGGTTGGTGATCAGCGTTTGCAGATCGCCGAGGAAGTCCTTCGTCTCCGGATAGCGCCCGACCTTGGCGCGGGCCTTGACCTCCTTGGTCTTGCCCTTCTTGGCATTGGAGCGCGCGAGCTCCAGCGTCTCGCGATTGGCCGGCGTGTCATAGGCGGGGTTGAGCTTGATCGCCTTCTCCAGCGCGGTGACCGCTTCCTCGAATTCGTTGCCCTGGGTCAGGATCTCGCTGAGCGAGAAATAGTCCGCCGCCTCGTTGGAGGCGGGCGCGAGCTTGCGGAACAGCTCCATCGAGCGGCTGAACGGACCGACATGGCTGCAGCGCACGGCGGCGCTGCGGATCAGGTGCAGATTGCCCTCGGTGGCCTGCTCGAAGATCTGCGGGTTCTCGTCGAGGATCGCGAGCATCATGTCGCGCGCCTCGGCGCGCTTCTTGTGCGAGCCGTCGTCGATCAGCTGGGCATAGATGAAGCGGGCGTTGATGTCCTTGGGGTCGAGCTCAAGCAGCTTCTGGAAGGCGAGCTGCGCGCTGACGTAGTCCTTGTCCTCGATATATTTGTAGGCGAGCGTCCGGATCTGGCCGACGATGGACTGGTACTGGCTGTGATTGTCGAGGGCAGTGGCTGTCGTGCTCATGTCGCGGGTCGCCTTGTGTCTCGTTGCGTCGATCCGGCCTGCCGGCCGTCGGAGCCGGGCATCGCCGCCTACCCGGTCAAATCGTCTCGCGCGTAGGCCTCGCACGCCGCGCGCATTCCGTTTCGACCATGACCTTTGCTACTGATCGTCTGCGGCCTGGCCGTTGACGTACGCCGAGCGCAGCCGGCATTGCGGATATCGAACGTAAAAACACGGGTCCGAAACGCCGCCTGAGCGGGAACTTTCCCCGCGGCTCGCGCCCGACGATGGCGCGATTTGGGTTAAGCAATTCTTAACTGGTGAACGGAGCGAGGGGGGGGGGGGGCGCCGAGGAGCGCCCACTGCACAGTAGAGAGGTTCAGCGCTTTGTCCCCCCCCTAGAGCGCCAAGACAAGGCCCGTAACTAGGCTTTTTCTTTCAGGCGTCCAACTTTGCGAGGATATTCGCCCCGTGAGCCAGGTGATGGTTTTGGGTTAGATCGAACGTATCAAGAAGTTGCTGAGCCAAGGCTACGTCGTGGCATCTTCGGCGAAAGCGCGCGATGTGCTCCTGCTGGTCGGCAATAATCCGCATACCTACGGCAATGTGGCGTTCGGCCTGAGCCGAGTGCCGTAGCTACATTGCCCGGTCCATGGCGCAGTCAAGCATCAAGAACAAACCCCCTAACCCGTCTGAGCCTTTTCCTCAGAACCACCAGTTTTCTCGCTTTCCAACTTCCTCCGGGAGTTGTGAACGTCTATCCTTGCGCCGAATTGTTGGGGGATTTCATGAAGCTAAGCAGTTTTTGGGTCCAGAATTTTCGATCAATTGAAGACAGCGGCTGGATCAACGTTAGTGATCTTACGGCTTTGGTAGGTCGGAACGAGAGCGGCAAATCCAACCTGCTGCTGGCGCTCGCGTCGCTTAATCCGCCCGGAAAAATGAAGCCTCTGAACCCCGTAAAGGACTTTCCACGGAGTCGTAGGTTAGAAGACTGCAAGGACGATACTCCCGTTGTGTGGACGTGGTGGGAACTCACGCCGGAAGAAACTGAGCAGATCACCCCGCTTCTGGGCCCGCTAAAGAGGGTTGCCGTGGGCCGCCCATACGGTGCTCAACTCTGGACCGATTTGCAGACGAAGCCGCCAGACCTCGACCCCAAGAAAGCCGCGAGCGCCCTGAAACGCCTGAAGCCGGTTCTTGAGCCGAGATGGCTTGCTGTTGAGGGTGAGCCTAGGACCCATTGTATCAACGCGTGGACAGCGCTCGAAACCGCCAACACAACAGCGGAAGCAAAAGCTTGGGCAGCGGCAGTTGCCCCAGCGGCGACCGCTGTGAGGAAAACCCTCGGGGCGGCTGGTATTATGCTCGATGACGCCCAGGACGGACTACTGACCCAGGTCGAGGATCACGCTGCGGAAATCACTGGTTATGACGGGAAGTGGCAGCAGGCGCGAAAGCTTGTTTTGGATTGGCTGCCCCAATTCATCTACATCGCGGACTTTCCCGAATTGTCTGGACATCAAGACTTACAGGCTTTCGTCGAGGCCCGCGGAAACAATCCGTCCACAAAGGAAAGTGAAAACAACTTCGAGAAACTCGCCAAGGTCGCGGGGTTCAAACCGAATGAGCTGTACGAAAAACGCGCCGACCACGAATTAAGAGGACAACTCCTTAACCGCGCTAGTTCACTTGTGACCGGTGAAATTCGCCGACTCTGGAAAGACCGGCAACTTATGGTCCGGATCGATATCGACGGGCCCCACGTTACAGTTTTGGTTTCAGACCCGAACGCCCAATATCCCGTCGAAGTGAATCTAGATGAGCGAAGCCGCGGGTTTAGGTGGTTCTTCGCCTTCTACATCACGTTTTCAGCCGATACTCAGGGCGGTAATGCCGAAGGAGCCATTCTACTCCTCGACGAGCCGGGGTTATACCTGCACGCAAAATCCCAGGAACATCTCCTGAAGCACTTCCGTGAGGACTACAAAAACCAGATCATCTACACCACCCACTCTCCCTTCATGGTCCCACCGGACGCCATTGAGATTGTGAGGACGGTCAACATCGACGAAAAGACCGGAACTAAGGTCACCAACGTTCCGACAGGCGACGCCAAAACGCTGTTCCCCTTACAAGCGGCTCTAGGTTACCAGTTATCTCAAACACTTTTCGTAGGTCACTCAAACCTTATCGTAGAGGGCGTGACCGACTTTTGGATACTCTCTTCCGTCAATGACCACTGCTCCGCGATGGGCGTCCCTGCGCTGCCCGAGGAACTGACCATCACCCCTGCCGGCGGTGCTGGGAAAGTCTCCTATATGGCCGCTCTGCTGGCGTCAGAAGAATTGAACGTTCTTGTCCTTCTGGACGATGATCGCTCCGGCCGTGAGACCCAGAAGGATATCGTCAAAAACAAGCTGCTCAGAGAGACAGCCGTGCTCTTTGTAACGGAGGGGTTCGATCCAAAACCCTCCGAGGCTGATATTGAGGATCTTATAGAACCGGCTGTTTATGAAAAGCTGGTAGCAGACACTTACAAGACGGAATTAAAGGGGAAGAAGCTCGCGCTGAACGCCAAAATTCCTCGTATCGTCAAGCGGTACGAGGAGGCATTTGCCGCAGTAGGGTTAGAGTTCTTCAAAACGCGCCCTGCCCGAGAATTCATGTCGTTGGTTGGATCAGAACCAGCAAAGGTTTTGACACCGGACAGCATGAAACGCTTTCATGCAATCTTTAAAACATTGTCCGATCGATATGCCAAAATGAAAGGCTCAGCACCCTTCAAGTGAAGCGCTCCAATACTCGCTTCGGCAAGGTCGCCCGCTTTGACACCATCCCGGTCGCCGCTCTATCACGCGCCCTACCAGAACCTCAGCAAGCGCCATGGTGACATCTCGTACCCGCCTAACACGACGGCCAGCCCGAGAATTAACGCCACCACGGGCCGAGCGTAGACTGCAAATGCGAGGGGACGGCGGATGGCCTCGATGGCCTTCGCCCCTTTGGCCGTGACGCTGGGTGGCCAGAACTTAACATTCAGCTCGGGATCACTCATGGCGCAGCTCTCCATATTTCTTGGAGCTGGCCTCTCGGGGGCGATTCCCTTGTGCCAAATGATTTGCTTGGCGTGCAAGCGGAAAGCACGGACAGATTTGCCCGCCGTCTTTGATTGACAGCGTTTGATGACTGCCAGGTCCAGGCAGGATCAAGACCTCCGCGCTCTTAAGCGTGGACCGCGGTTCGAGCGAATGTGAACACATAGGCACAGCTCTCCATTTGAAATCTTGAGAGCTGATTCTCGGGGGGATTTAGGTTTGTCCCTCGCCGTTCCGTTGGCCGCAAGCGCAAAATGGTCCTGCTAACCACGTTGAACCGGCTGGTGGATTTCTCCTGGATTGAGTGCAGTTAGCCATTGACACACATACGAATCAAAATTCTGCGCAGCCAGGCCGCTCGTTTGGGCACCATGCCCTCGAACATCCATGGTCCCCTTCTCCCTACGAACCGCCCTTCCACGGGTGGCTAGCCTCGACCGGGATCATACCGAAACGCCGTTCCCAGATGTCAGACTTTCCCGTGCGAGCAAACGCGTGAGCGGGGCGGCGATAATGTACCCGAAATCGTCGGGTTACGGTGACGCTGCACGTTTCTTGCCGTCCTGCCCGCCAGCCAGATCAGCCTCCACGTCGAGCTAATGGCGGGACGACTGACGGTGTGAAGGGCAAGTGAACCGTGCAGGTCACGAATTCCGAATACCAGAAATTTTGTTGACAGGATCCCCAAATCAGTGGTTTGATCCAGCCATCCCGCCCGCACTGAGAGGGGCGTATCGCGATCGTCACGGGACGTTGCGGCGGGGAGCGGTGGCCGCGGGGCGACGCAGCATCTCATGCAGGTGCGGACGAACGTCGTGTCGCGGACGGTCAAGCCGTGTGGTCCCGACACCCCGACGCTGGTGTCTTGGTCGGCGACGATGTCGACGACGGGGGCAAGCAAGCCCGGTCCCCTGGGAGAGCACGGAGCAGCCGTTCAAACCATTGCGCAGGGAAGGCCGGGTTGTTTCCGGCTGAGCCTGTGGTTCCTGCCCCGTGCATTTTCCTTCGCACGGGGGCCGCGGGTGCCAGTCGGCACTCGGCCTTCCCTGCGCCCTCTCAATCGACGAGGACGCCAAACTGCAGCAGAGCTCGGGGTTATCAACCCGCGGGATCGCGGCGGCATGGGCGTCAGCAAGACCGTGACGAGCGGCGGGCTGTTTGACAGCGTTGATCGGATCAGAGAGAGCCGGACTCAAGTGAGACTTGGGGGGCTCAAACGCCCGGCTTCGCCAAGAGGCTACGCCGGGCACGCTTCGCCCTTCGGGCTACTTGCGGCTGCGCCACGAAAAACGAGGGTCCGACACGCCGCCTGTGCGGGAAATGTCCCCGCGGCTCGCGCCCGACGATGGCGCGATTTGGGTTAAGCAATTCTTAACCGGGGAATGCCGGCAGAAAGGTTTGGAAACAAGAAAGCTGCGCCACGTGCGGCGCGATGGCGGTCACCGGGCCGAGATCACCGCCGGATCAGGGGTTTCGGATGGGGGTCGGCTGCTGGCTCACGATCCTCCAGCGAGGCTGCCCTGGCGCGCAGCGCCGCAAGGCAGGCGGCGAGAAAACGATGGCGGTGATGCGCCTCGATTGTCGCTTGGCCATTGCCTGTCTGCATGATGACGGTCGACAGGAAGCCGGAGCCATCACGCTTCGACGTGGCCATGAGCGCCGAATCCGGCAGCAGCAGCTTCGAGGCGTGAGGATCGTCGGTAAAGAACGGCGGCACGCCACCGGGGATCGACGCGGATGCAGGGTCGACGGTCTGCCAGATCAAGCGGTCCAGGTCGCGGCTCGGTCGTTCGGCGATCTCGACCAGCCGCGCGAGTTCGGTCAACTGCTGAGACAATGAAGTGAAGTCCTCCAAGACCTGCTGTCGAGGTCTCCTCATGCGGTGCGTACAGAAGGTCGCCGAACGCGAATCGCACGCCTGCGATGCCTATGCAGACATACAGCGGACAAGGCGCTTTTGAGGGGTACCTGTTTCTGATCGCGGCTATTTGTTACGATTTGTACCGCACGTGGTGCCGCAAGAGGGACTCGAACCCCCGACCCCGTCATTACGAATGACGTGCTCTACCAGCTGAGCTATTGCGGCGAACCATAGCGGCGCGTGTCCGGCACGACCGGACCACGCGAATGCGCCCCTGATATCGGGCCGGTGGCCCGTTGGCAAGGACAAGTCGGAGGCGGCGGCGCTGCCCCGGACGATTTCATGGCGGCCGTGGCGCCGCGTGCGCGCCAGTTCCGCGCGGCTAGCTGCCGAAGCGTGACCAGAAGCCTCGCCAGCCGCCGGCCTGGACCTTGGGCGCGATCTGCTCGGCGAACTCGTCGCGCGGCTGGTCGTCATCCTCGACCCCCGGATCATCCGGCGGCCGCATGATCGGCACGATCGCCTGGATCGGTGTCTCCGGCGGCTTGGCAAGGTCGTTGCGGGTCCGGAACAGCGGCGTCGGCGCGGTCGCGGCCGTCTCCGCCGGTTTCGCCGGCGCTTCCGCAGCCTCGCTGTCCTCGGCCGGCTCCGTCGCGTCCGTCTCGGCGGGGGCCGCGGCCTGCAACGGCGGCGCCGGCTCGGCCGCGACGGCTGTGACGGCCGTCGCCTCGATCAACGGGCCATCCCCAGCCTTTTCAACAGGGTTGTCCACCGGCTTCTCGACAGGCTTCTCCAGGGCGTTGTCCAGAGATTCGTCGACAGGCTTGTCCACTGCGGTCTCGGCAACCGCCGTCTCGGCCGGCCGCGGCGGGACATTGTCCTGCACGGCCAGAGCGATCACCGCCGCGGCGGGGATGTCGCGCGGCGGCTCGGCCGGGGTCTCGGCGATGACCGGCCGGGCCGGCGGCGCCAGCACGGCTTCGGCGAAGGCCGAGCTCTCGATCACGCTGTTGCGCTCCGACGGCAGGTTCGCGACCGGCGTCTGCCATTGGAACGCGTCGATCCGGCCGGTGACCGGCGAGATCGGCTGCCAGCGCTCGCTGACATAGCCGTCCGCGGTCCAGGCCGGGTCGTGGCGGGCGCGCACCGCGCGCAGGGTCCATTCGCGCGCCTTGCCGGCATCGCCGCTCTCGGTGCGCTCCAGCTCGGCCATCAGCATGGCGACGCGCTGGGTCGGGTCCTCGGTGAACGGCGCCAGCGCCTCGCGGGCGCGGCCGAACTCGGAGGCGTCGATCGCCGCGCGGGCCACGGCGAGCGCGCCCTCGATGTGGCCGGGCGTGCGGGCGGCGAGATTCTCCACCCGCGTCAGCCGCTGCCGGGCGGAATCGCCGAGCCTGACATGGGCATAGGCATCGGCGAGGTCCGGATGCGGGCAGGACGCCCAGGCGGCCTCGATGATCTTCATCGCGCGCCGCACCTGGTGCGCCTCGCTCTCGAACTTCGCCGCCAGCACCGCGGCCGGCACCAGCGTCGGCGCCAGCTTCACCGCCTCCATCGCGCTCGATCGCGACACGTCGCGGTTCTCGGTCTCCAGCGCGAGCGCGCGCGCCGTCAGCAGCACGCCGCGCTGGCGGCGATAGCTCGGCTTGTCGATCATCCCGGCGGTGTAGTTGCTGTCGAGGATTGCCAGCGCGCCGTCCCAGTCGCCCTGCGCGCAGCGGAAGCCGAGCACGGCATGCGAGGCCCAGGTCGCGTTCGGCGCCAGCCGCAGCGCCTCGTCGGCGATCATGACCGCCGAATAGGCGTCGTCGGCGCGCTGCGCCTCGATGAACAGGCCGCGCAGGCCTAGCAGGCGGGTGTCGTGGCGCTCGGCCATCGCGCGGAAGGCGCGCTGCGCGCCGTCGCGGTCGCCTTCGAGCTGCGCCGCCTGCGCATGCAGCAGCAGCGTCAGCGGATCGTCGCCGGCGAGCCGCTTGGCGATGTCGGCATGCTGCCGCGCCGCCGTCGAATCGCCATGGCCAATCGCGAGCAGGCCGTGGGTGATGGCGTGGCGGCCGCGCTGATGGCGGCGGTTGCGGTGCGCGTGACGGATCCGGCCGGGCGCCCGCAGCAGCGCGCTGATCAGGTTCCATACCAGCACGCAGGCCGCGATGGTCAGGCCCAGCGCCAGCACGAACACCGGCAGGGTCATCGCGACCCGCCAGGGGCCCCAGTTCAAGACGACGTCGCCGGTCTGCTCGGCGACCCAGGCCGAGCCCGCCGCCGCGAGCCCGACCAGGATGAGGAAGATGACGATCCGGAACATGTGCGTCCTTGCGCGTCCTATTGCGCGGGTTTGGCGAGCGCGGTCATCGCGTCGTCGGCGAATTTGCGGGCGGTCGATAGCGCGGCGTCGCGCGCATCGGCCTTGGCGAGCCAGTCATTGGCCGGCGCGCGATCCTCGGCCGACAATCCCTTCAGCTCGCGCCGCGCCTCGGCGACGTCGTTGCGCAGGGCAGCCGCGGTGATCCGCGCGACGACAGCGCCGCGATCGGTGCCGGCGCCATCGGTGCGCTCGACCTTGACCAGGCTTTGCGCGCCGGCGGAGAGCTTGCTGAGGATCGAGGTTCCGGTGGTACCGTCCGCCGCGGGCGGCGTCAGCTTCGGCACGATGGTGAGCAGTTCGCGGCTGAGCGCGGCCTGGCTCGGCACGCCGCTCTTGGCGAAGGTCTCGAGCGGCTGCAGCGCCGCCGCGTCTCCCGCCAGCGATTTCGCGGTCGACAGCGCCGGGCCATAGGGATCGCCGTGGCGCACGGCGACGTCGAGCAGGGTGGCGGCGATCACACGGCGCAGCGGCGCGTCGTCGGTGGTCTTGGCCGCCTCGGCTGCCTCGGACAGCTTGCGGCTCTCCTGGGCCAGCGCCGCGCTCTGGGACTTGCTGGCGCGCTCCAGCGCGTCGATGCGCGCGGTGAGGCCGGACAGATCGACCGGGGCAGGTGCGGGCACGGACGCGCCGCCATCGCGCGGCTGCGCCTTGACGTCGTTCAGCGCCGCGACCGTCTTGTCGTTCTGACTGCGCAATGCGGCGACGTCGCTCCGCACGCCCGCGATCGCCTTGTCGATCGCGTCGATGCGGCCGGTCACGGCCGTATCCGGCTTGCCGATGCGCTGCTCCAGCCCGGCGACCCGCGTGGTGAGCTCGTCGACAGCGGTCGACAGCGGCGTGGTGGGCGAGGGCGGCTGCACCGCCGGCCAGCCCAGCATCCAGCCGACGCCGATGACCAGGGCTGCGGCCGCCGCGCCGGAGAACGGCGCGATGATCCACGGCGACACCGGGCGCGGTGGCGCAGGCGGCGGCAGGTCGGCGCGCGGCGGCTCGGCCGCGGCGACGGTCTCCTCCGGCGCGGCAGTCTCGGTTTCGGTCTCCGGCTCGCCATGCGGATGCGACTGGCTCGCCGCGCCCGATGATCCCTCGGCGACGGCCTCGGCCGGCGCCGACCACGGCGACGCCGCCGGCCGATGTTCCGCTGCGCTCTCGCTGGCCGCGGGGCGCTCCTCCCGCGAGGTCGCCTCGAGATCGATGGTCGGCGGCGGCCGTTTCGGCCGCCCGGGATCGGAGGCCGGTGCAGCGGTGTCGGGTTCATCGACCATGATGGAGGTTCCCTGGCTGAAGCAAGACTGGGCAGGCCCTCTTACGCCATTCACGACTGCAGCGCACGGGTCAGCCCTTCCAGCATGTCGTTTTCATCCGGATGCGCTGGGATTGTGACCTGGGTCGCCCCGGCATCACGCAGCACCTCGGCGATATTGGCCGACAGGCAGCCATGCGGCACCGCCAGCGCCGAGATTTCGACGCCCTCAGCCCGGATCGCCGCCACGAACGCCGCGGCACTTCGCCGCGAATAATGCAGCACGGCCTGAATCGCGTTGGCCGCGAAGGCGTCGCAGACCTCGCGCGGCAGCGCCGCGACCGGTGCCATGCGGTAGACGGTCTGCGTGATCACCTCGAAGCCGCGCTCGGCCAGCTCGGCGGCGAGATCGCGCGAGATGTCGGCGCCGGCGAGATAGAGCAGGGTGGACTTCACGTTGGCCTTGGCCTTGACCAGGCGGCTGCTGGCGATCACCTCGCGCAGCGCCGTGGCATCACCGGCGGCGGAGATCACGTTCGTGAAACCCGCGTCGCGCGCCGCCGCGGCGGTCTGGTCGCCGACCGCGAACAGGGGCAGGCGCAACAGCGCGGAGCTCTGCAATTGCGGCGCGACCGCGCGCAGCGCGTTCGACGATGTCACGATGACCCCCGCCACGTCGCGGCCCGCGTCGGCCGGCAGCGCGACCGGCTCGAATCGCAGCATCGGCGCCAGCAGCACCTCGAAGCCGCGCGCACGCAAGGCCGCGGCGGTGCGTTGATTGTCGGGAGCGGGACGGGTCACCAGCACAGCCATGTGCTATGCTCCCGTCGAATACGGATCGGCCGGGCTGCAACGGCGTGGTGATTGCACCTGGCGACCTCGTGGTGTTAGGCGGTTTCCCGCACACATAATGACCAAAGGGTTGAGATTGGGTAACGACTCGCAAACGCTCGTGCTCGGCATCGAAACCACCTGCGACGAAACCGCCGCGGCCGTGGTCGCGCGTGATTCGGACGGCAAGGGGACGATCCTCTCCAACGTCGTGCGCTCGCAGACCGATGAACACGCAATCTATGGCGGTGTGGTTCCCGAGATCGCCGCGCGCGCCCATGTCGACATGCTCGACCATCTCATCGATGCCGCGATGCGCGAAGCCGGCGTCGACTACGCCGCGCTCGCCGGCGTGGCCGCCGCTGCGGGGCCGGGCCTGATCGGCGGCGTCATCGTCGGCCTCACCACGGCAAAGGCGATCGCGCTGGTGCACGACACGCCGCTGATCGCGGTCAATCATCTCGAGGCGCATGCGCTGACGCCGCGTCTCACCGATGCAATCGACTTCCCCTATTGCCTGTTCCTTGCGTCGGGCGGCCACACCCAGATCGTCGCCGTCGCTGGCGTCGGCGACTATGTCCGGCTCGGCACCACCGTCGACGACGCGATGGGCGAGGCGTTCGACAAGGTCGCCAAGATGCTCGGCCTGCCCTATCCCGGCGGACCGCAGGTCGAGCAGGCCGCGCGCAAGGGCGACGCGACGCGTTTCGCTTTGCCGCGTCCGATGCAGGGCCGCAGCGACGCCAATTTCTCGCTGTCTGGCCTGAAGACGGCCGTGCGCACCGAGATCGGACGATTGGACAGCGTAAGCGAGCAGGATGTGGCCGACCTCTGCGCCAGCTTCCAGGCCGCGGTGCTGGAGTCGACCGCCGACCGCTTGCGCGTCGGCCTCGATCTGTTCAAGCAGCGCTTCGGCGCCCCGACCGCGCTGGTCGCCGCCGGCGGCGTCGCCGCCAACCAGGCCATTCGCGCCGCGCTGGACGACGTCGCGCAAGCTGCCGGCACCCGCCTGATCATGCCGCCGCCTGCGCTGTGCACCGACAACGGCGCCATGATCGCCTGGGCCGGCGCCGAGCGCCTCGCCCTCGGCCTCGTCGACGGCATGGATGCCGCCCCGCGTGCGCGCTGGCTGCTCGATGCGAATGCGCAGGTCCCCGGCAAGTTCGCGAAAACGCGCGCGGGGTTTTGAGACGTGGCGTTGTTGCCAGATGTCCTGAGCCATCGGTTGGCCCGCGCTCCTGCGCATGACGACGCAAGCCCGTGCGGCGCGCTCCGTGCGCTCCCCTCCCCCTTGCGGGGAGGGGTCGGGGGTGGGGGTAGCCCCACAAAGACGCATATTCGTGGCACTCCATCTAACCTCTCCTCACTTGCGGGGGCGCGACGAGCTTCGCTCGCGCTGAGAGGTCCGATCGCATCGCCCGATGCAATCCGGGTGTGCGCTCCCAGCAAGGTCGGTGGGTGTGGCTGCCCCTCACCCCAACCCTCTCAGCGCGAGCGAAGCTCGTCGCGCCCCCGTAAGGACGGGGAGAGGGAGCGCAGCGGCGCGTGTTGCGCATGACCCGCTTCCAAACCATCTCCATCATCGGCGCCGGGGCGTGGGGCACGGCGCTCGCCGCCGTCGCCGCGCGGGCCGGCCGTGACGTCACCCTCTTCGCCCGCGACGCGGGTCACGCTGCGCGCATCGCAGCCGCGCGGGAAAACCCGCGGCTGCCCGGCATCCCGCTCGCCGACAGCATCGCCGTCACCGCCGACCTCGCCGCCGCCGCCCGCGCCTCTGCCATCCTCATCGTCGTCCCCGCGCAGCATCTGCGCGGCGCCGTCATGCACATCGCGCCGCTGCTTACGCCCGCCACGCCGGTCATCGCCTGCGCCAAGGGCATCGAGCACGGCACCCACAAATTCATGACCGAGGTCATCGCCGAGGCGGCGCCGAACGCGACGCCCGCCATCCTCTCCGGCCCGAGCTTCGCCGACGATGTCGCACGCGGCCTGCCGACGGCCGTGACGCTCGCCGCGCCCGACGAGACGTTGGCAGCCGATCTCGTCCGGGCACTGGGCTCGCCGACCTTCCGGCCCTATCACTCGACCGACGTGCGCGGCGTCGAGATCGGCGGCGCCGCCAAGAACGTGTTGGCGATCGCGGCCGGCATCGTCGCCGGGCGCCAGCTCGGCGCCTCCGCGCTGGCGGCGCTGACCACGCGCGGCTTCGCCGAGCTGGTGCGGCTCGGCCGCGCCTATGGCGCGCGCAGCGAGACGCTGACCGGCCTGTCCGGCCTCGGCGACCTCATCCTCACCTGCGCCGGCCCACAGTCGCGCAACTTCGCCGCCGGTCTGGCGCTCGGCCGCGGCGAGACGCCGCCGGCTGGCAAGCTCGCCGAGGGGCAATACACCGCCCCTGTCCTGGTCGAGCTCGCGACATCGCGCCGCGTCGAGATGCCGGTGGCGCAGGCGGTGGCCGCGATCCTCGCCGGCGCCGTCACCATCGATGCCGCGATCGAGGCGCTGATGCTGCGCCCGTTCAAGGCGGAGGAGTGAGCGCGCAGGCGCTGCCACGCCGACACGCACATCGGGCTGCTGCCGTCATGCCCGCGCTTGTCGTAGGCATTCCCGTCTTGGATAATGAACAAAGCTGTTAGACGAGGCGGCCCGCACTTCCGAAATACGCGCGTCGCGTCTATGCCCGGCGATGACGATTTGAAAGAGAGCGGCGATGAGCTACTGGCTGGTGAAATCCGAACCCTCGGTGTGGTCCTGGGACCAGCAGGTCGAGAAGGGCGCCAAGGGCGAGGCCTGGACCGGCGTGCGCAACTACACGGCGCGGCAGAATCTGGTGGCGATGAAGAAGGGCGAGCTCGCCTTCTACTACCATTCCAACGAGGGCAAGGAGATCGTCGGCATCGCCGAGATCATCAAGGAGGCCTATCCCGATCCGACCGACAAGACCGGCAAGTTCGTCTGCGTCGACATCAAGGCGCACAAGCCGTTCAAGACCCCGGTCACGCTCGCCGCGATCAAGGCCGACCCGAAGCTGTCGGAGATGGCGCTGGTCAAGCAATCGCGCCTGTCGGTGCAGCCGGTGACGCCGGAGGAGTGGAAGCACGTCTGCAAGCTCGGCGGCGTGTCGGGCTGACGAGCGTGCGATCGAACAAGTCTGGCCGTCATGTCGATCAGAGATCCAGCCCCTTCTTGCACCGCTCTTCGATCATCTGTGCTCTGATCTCCCGCCGGACCGCCTGCCGAATATCTGACCGGCAAGGCTAGCTTCTTGCGTCATCACGACGATCTGTTAAGGCGGCTAAATTCCTGAGGCGACTAAAAGCCCCGCTACCGATCACGACGACGCTGAGCTCCCCTCCCCGCAAGGGGGAGGGGAGCGCACCGTCTACGCGGCGGGCATCTCGGCTCACATGATCTCTTGGCAAGATCACATCCATCGCATGCTGCTCGCCGACATCCCTTCCATGCACAGACTGCCCGTCGTGTTAGTTTGTCGCAACATCGACGCTTGTGTCGTCGGGCAAATCACCGGCACATTTCCGCACGTCCCTGCTGCCGCATGAGGGGCGTGTCGCGACCGTCACGAGACGTTGGCAGTGGGATGCGATGGGCGTGTGTCGTTGCAGCGTGAGCCAATCGCGCGGACGAACAAGGATGCACGCACGGTCAAGTCGCGCGGTCCTGATATCCCGACGCTGATATCAACTCATGGCGAGGCTTCGCTTCGCGTGGGGATGGTGGCCAACAAGCCCGGCGCACCAGGGAGAACGCGAAGCAGCCGTTAAAACCGTTGCGCGGGGAGGGCCGGGCGTTCTCGGCCAGACCTGTGGTGACTGCCGCCTGCTTTCTTGTCTAGCAGGCGGGCCACGGGCGCGGCCAGCGCCCGGCCTTCCCCGCGCCCTCTGTTTTGAGGAGGGCGGTGACGGTGAGCAGAACTCGGGCGTCGATGCGCCGCGAGACGTTGTGTGCTCGTCCAGAATTCAGCTGACCAAAGATTGTCGTGATCGCGATGAGAACAGAAGAGCACGGCGCCCACCCTCCCCTGGACCGCATGACTGTTGCAAATAACCGTCGAAGTTTTGCACTCGTCTCTCTCCACGTCGTCATGGGCGGGCTTGTCCCGGCCATCCACGTCGGTCGGCATCCTGAGAACGACGTGGATGCCCGGGACAAGCCCGGGCATGACGGAGCAACTAATCGGCAGGAGTGTTGGCTGGAACAGCGCCCGTCTCCACATGCGATAGCCCTCTCCTCCGGTGGGAGCCCCCCTACATCCGGTTTCAGACATGAGCCCCGCGTGACGGGGATGCGCACCAAAAAAAGAAAGGGGCTCCAGCTTGCGCTGGAGCCCCTCAACGGTCAGGGCATTGCCGGGTATTTGCCCGAACCGAAGTTGCGGACCTGGTCGCTTACGACCAAGTCCCGGGAGAACTCAGTAGTTGTAGGCGCGCTCGCCGTGGTCGGTGATGTCCAGACCCTCGCGCTCCTGCTCGACGGTCGGGCGCAGGCCGATGATCACGTCGACGACCTTGTAGAGGATCGCCGAACCGATACCGGACCACAGCAGCGTGGCGACGACAGCCTTGATCTGCGCCAGCATCTGCGTGGCGAAGTCGTAGGTGCCGGCGTTGTTGCCGGTGACGTTGGTGTAGTCGGTGATGCCGACACCGCCGAGAGCCGGGTTGACCAGGATGCCGGTGGCCAGGGCGCCGATGATGCCGCCGATGCAGTGGACGCCGAACACGTCCAGCGCGTCGTCATAGCCGAGAGCGTTCTTCACGGTGGAGACGAAGAACAGGCAGATCGGGGAGACGATCAGGCCGAGGACCAGCGCGCCGATCGGACCGGCGAGACCGGAGGCCGGGGTGACGGCGACGAGACCGGCGACCGCGCCCGAGCAGATGCCGAGCAGCGAGGGCTTGCCCTTGACCGCCCATTCGCAGATCAGCCAGGACAGCGCCGCACCGGCGGTGGCGACCATCGTGTTGACGAAGGCCAGCGCGGTGACACCGTTCGACTCCAGGTTCGAACCGGCGTTGAAGCCGAACCAGCCGACCCACAGCAGGGCAGCGCCGATCATGGTCATGGTCAGCGAGTGCGGAGCCATCAGCTCCTTGCCGTAGCCGGTGCGCTTGCCGACGAGAACCGCACCCACGAGGCCAGCGATGCCGGCGTTGATGTGGACGACGGTGCCGCCCGCGAAGTCCAGGGCGCCGGCACCGGCGAGCCAGCCGACAGCGCCGGTGACTTCGTCGAGCTTGGCCTGGGCCGCGGTCTTGGCGGCGGCATCGGTGGCGGCGGCGACGGCCTTGGCGGCGGCGGCGACGTCATCCGGAGCGGCGATGAACCAGACCCAGTGCGCGATCGGGAAGTAGATGAAGGTGACCCAGAGCAGCACGAACAGCATCACCGCAGAGAACTTGATGCGCTCGGCGAAGGCGCCGACGATCAGGGCCGGGGTGATCATCGCGAAGGTCATCTGGAATACGAAGTAAGCGAGTTCCGGGATCACGACGCCGTTGGAGAAGGTCGGGACCACCGAGTTGGCGTCGACACCCTTCAGGAAGGCCTTGGAGAAGCCGCCGACCCAGGAGGTCATGCTGCCACCGTCGGTGAAGGCCATCGAGTAGCCGTAGAGCGTCCAGACCACGCCGACCATGGCGACGATCGCGAACACCTGGGTGAGAACCGAGGCCATGTTCTTGGTGCGGACCAGGCCGCCATAGAACAGCGCCAGGCCGGGGACCGACATCATCAGAACGAGCGCGCTGGACACGAGCATCCAGGCGACGTCGCCCTTGTTGGCAACGGGGGCGGCTGCGGCAGCGGCGGCCGGCGCATCTTCAGCGAAGGCGACATCGGCGAGGCCCGCGACGCAGAGCCCTGCGACTGCGAGCGTAACCCATCCCGCGCTGGTTGGACGCTTGAACGTCATTTTCTTCTACTCCGTAAGTGTTCTGGTTTGAGCGCGAAATCAGAGAGCCGCAGCGTCCGCTTCGCCGGTGCGGATGCGCACGGCGTGGTCGAGGCTGATGACGAAAATCTTGCCGTCGCCGATCTGGCCGGTCTTGGCGGCCGAGGAGATCGCATCGATGGTCTTGTCGACCTGGTCCGAGGGGATCGCGACCTCGATCTTGATCTTGGGCAGGAAGCTCACCGCATATTCGGCGCCGCGGTAGATTTCCGTGTGGCCTTTCTGCCGGCCGTAGCCCTTCACTTCGGTCACCGTGAGACCATGAACGCCGATGGCGGTCAGGGCGTCCCGGACTTCTTCGAGCTTGAATGGCTTAATGATCGCCATAACAATTTTCATGGGTCCTATCCCCGCTTGGGCCCGGCACGGACGTTACCGAGCGCTTCTTGTCGACTGAGGTTCACCACGCGGAGAAAGCTTCACGACGCGGGCACAGCCGGGGCCCTAGAATCAAATGCCGTGCCAGACGGCTGGTCAGGGCTAACGAGCCGTGAATCCTGACCTTTTCAGCCCTCAGGGGGGATGTCCGGGGCTGCGCTATTCGGTCGCGCCCAATTCATGGGCAGTCCTGCGCAAGAACTACGCAAGACAGGCTCGGGACACAATGCTGCCCACGGCGCGGGCAGATTTCCGCGACTCAGAACGGATCAGATGCCGTCAATTACTGCAGCGCCTCGCCGTGCTGGGAGATGTCGAGCCCCTCGAGTTCCTGCTCGCGGGACACCCGCAGCGGGACGAAGGCGCTGACCAGCTTGAGAAGGCCCCAGGTCACTCCGCCGGACCACACCAGGGTGACGGCGACGCCATAGAGTTGCGACAGCAGCTGCTTCGGATTGCCCTCGATCAGCCCGGCGGTGCCGCCGATCGCGGCGGTGGCGAACACGCCCGCCAGCACCGTGCCGGTGAGGCCGCCGATGCCATGGACGCCGAACACGTCGAGCGAATCGTCGTAATTGAAACGGTGCTTCAGCGAGGTGCAGGCCCAGTAGCAGATGATACCGGCGAGCGCGCCGATGACGAGGCCGTGCCAGGGCGCGACGTAACCCGACGCCGGGGTGATGGTGCCGAGGCCGGCGACGGCGCCCGAGATCATGCCGAGCACCGACGGCTTGCGCCGGGTCGACCATTCCAGCGCGCCCCAGGTGATCGCGCCGGCGCAGGCGGCGAGGTGGGTGGTCAGGATCGCCATCACGGCATGGGCGTTGGCGCCGAGCGCCGAGCCGCCATTGAAGCCGAACCAGCCGACCCAGAGCAGGCCGGTGCCGACCACCGCGAGCGACAGGTCGAACGGCGACAGGTTCTCGCTGCCATAGCCCTGGCGACGTCCCATCACCAGCGCCGCCACCAGCCCGCCGGTGCCGGCGGAGAGATGCACGACGAGGCCGCCGGCGAAATCGACCACGCCGGCCTGGGCGAGGAAGCCGCCGCCCCAGATCCAATGCGCCAGCGGCACGTAGACGAACACGAACCACGCGACGCCGAACACCAGATAGGCCGAGAAGCGCATGCGGTCGGCGACCGAGCCCGCCACCAGCGCCACCGTGATGATCGCGAACGTCATCTGGTACAGCATGAACAGCGCTTCCGGGATGGTCTTGGCGCCGGGATGCACGCTGTCCATGCCCATGCCGGCGAGGAAGGCGCGATCGAGCGTGCCGATCCAGGCGCCGTCGCCGACGAAGGCCAGCGAGTAGCCGAACGCGACCCACAGGATCGAGATCAGCATCACTGCGGCGAGGCTCTGCGCCATCGTCGCCAGCACGTTCTTCTTGCGCACCATGCCCGAATAGAACAGCGCCAGTCCCGGAATGGTCATCATCAGCACCAGCGCGGTGGCGACGATCATCCAGGCGGTGTCGGCGGCTTCGATCGTGGATGGCGCGGCCGCCCGTGCCGGCGTGACCAAGGCGATGCTTCCCGCCGCAGCCAAAGCTGCAGACGCGCGCAGGCAACGAGACGCGTAGGTCCCCATGACAGTCCCCCCGGCATGTCAGATCAGATTGAGATTGGTCGCTCCGCCGCGCCGTTGCGGCGGGCGTGCAGCCGTTGCGGCTGCCTAGAGTGCGTCGCTGTCGGTCTCGCCGGTGCGGATGCGGCGGGCGTGATCGATCGGCGTCACGAAAATCTTGCCGTCGCCGATCTGGCCGGTGCGCGCGTGCGTGGTGATCACCTCGACCGCCTTCTCGGCGATATCGGAGTTCACCGCGATCTCGATGCGCAGCTTGGGCAGGAAGTTCACGATATATTCGGCGCCCCGATAGATTTCGGTGTGGCCCTTCTGACGGCCGTAGCCCTTGACCTCCGTGACGGTCATGCCGTGGACGCCGATCGCGGTGAGGGCCTGGCGCACCTCGTCGAGCTTGAAGGGTTTGATGATCGCGACGACGAGCTTCATGGGCGGGCCTTGGGTTCCTCGGAGCTGAACAGCCTGTTTCGCAGGCAGCAATGGGTCGGCTGTTTTGGCCTGTTCATAGGCAAATGGCACAAAATGAGCGCAGCGTTAAGCGAAAACGTCAAGGAGTGACCGATATCACTGAACGCAAAACCGCCTCGGCCGACAGACTGAAGAACTTTTCCTGCCTCTCCACTCAAGGACCCCCAAGGACACCCTATGTCGAATCGTTCCTGGTATTACGCGGCTCAAGGTCAGCAACAGGGCCCCATCTCGGAAGACGAGTTGCGCGACCTGATTGCCCGGGGTGTCGTGACCGCCGAAACTCTGCTCTGGAGCGACGGCATGGCCGGCTGGGAGAAGGCCGGACGCATTCCCGGGCTGATGTCGGGTGTGCCGAGCGTTGCGCCGGGCGGCCCGCCCGCGTTCGATGCCGGCGGCTCGGCGCCGTCGGGCGCGCTGTCGGTCAAGCTGGAGACCTGGCCCTATTTCGGCTGGACCGTGCTGTATGTGCTCGGCCAGTTCCTGGTTGTCATCACGCCGTGGACGGCCGTCTACCTCTACCGCTACGTCATCGAGCGGATGAACGTGCCCGGACGGCCCAATCTCGGCTTCAGCGGCCAGCCGCTGGACATCTGGTACGTCTTCATCGCGATGGGCGTCCTGACCTATGTCGGCCTCAGCGACAGCGTGATCCTCAACCTGATCTCGACCATCGCCCCCGCTTTCCTGGGCTGGATGGTGGTGCGCTGGATCGCGACCAAGCTGACCTCCAACGGCGAGCCGCTGCCGCTGCATTTCGAGGGCAGCCCGCTCGCCTATGTCGGCTGGTACCTGCTGCTGCTCGTGTCCGGCATCACCATCATCGGCTGGGCCTGGGTGCTGGCGGCCTGGATGCGCTGGATCTGCCGCAACGTTCAGGGCTCGCGCCGCGAGATCGTGTTCACCGGTTCGGGACTGGAGGTGCTGTGGCGGACGCTGGCCTTCACCTTCGGCTCGATCCTCATTATTCCGATCCCGTGGCTGCTGCGCTGGTACAGTGCCTGGTACGTGTCGCAATTCGCGCTTGTGCCGCGCGGCTCGCAGCCGGCCTGATGGGCTTACGCCCGGCGCTCGCGGATCGATCCCTCCTGCGCGACGGAGGCGACGAGCGTGCCGTCGGGCTTGAAGATCGAGCCGCGGGTCAGCCCGCGGCCGCCCTGCGCGCTCGGCGAATCCTGCGCATAGAGCAGCCATTCGTCGGCGCGGAACGGCCGGTGAAACCACATCGCGTGATCCAGCGAGGCCGGCATCATGCGCTTGTCGAACAGGGTGCGCCCGTAGCGCGCCATGACAGCGTCGAGCAGCGAAAAGTCCGACGCATAGGCCAGCGCGCACATGTGCAGCGCCGGATCGTCCGGCAGCTTCGCCGCCGTCTTGATCCAGACATGGATCCGGCCGTCATCGATCTTCTTGCCGAAATAGCGATCGAGCTCGACCGGCCGCAGCTCGATCGGCCGGTCGGATTCGTAATAGCGCCGGATGAAGTCCGGCATCCGCTGGAAGAGCTCCGTAAACATCGGCTGCTTGGAGATCTCCTCCGCCGTCAGCTTCTCCGGCGGCGGCACGTCCGGCATCTTGTCCTGGTGGTTGAAGGCGCTCTCTTCGTCGCCATGGAACGAGACCATGATCGAGAAAATCGCGTTGCCATGCTGGATCGCGGTGACGCGCCGTGTCGCATAGCTCTTGCCGTCGCGCAGGCGCTCGACCTGGTAGATGATCGGCACCTGCGGATCGCCCGGCAGGATGAAATAGCAGTGCAGCGAATGCGGCAGCCGGCCCTCGACGGTGCGGCATGCCGCCATCATCGCCTGGCCGATCACCTGGCCGCCGAACACGCGCTGCCAGCTGGTCTTCGGGCTGTTGCCGCGGAACAGGTTCACCTCGATCGGCTCGAGGTCGAGGATCGCGATCAGATCGATCAGTCCCTTGGACATGGCGTGGTGCTTTCGCTGGCGTTGCGGTCCAATCCGGTCCCGGCCCCGTTATGGCAGGATCAGGCATCCGGAATTGACGGCTTCGGGTCGCAGCCGTTGGTTCACGGTCCTGTTTCGCCCAGCTATACTCCACCCGCAAGAGTAACCGTGAGCAGAGTGGCATGACGACACAGCGAAGCATTGTCATTTGTGGCGGGGCCTTTGCCGGCCTGGCGCTGGCGCTGGCGCTGCGGCAGGGCCTCGGTGCCGAGGTGCCGGTGATCGTCGCCGATCCGGCGCTGGCCAACCGGCCGAGCCGGGACCCCCGCGCCTCTGCCATCGTCGCGGCCTGCCGCAAGCTGTTCGACGCGATCGGCGTCTGGGCCGATGTCGCGCCGGAAGCGCAGCCGATCCTCGACATGGTCATCACCGATTCCAAGCTCGAGGACGCCACGCGCCCTGCCTTCCTGACCTTCGCAGGCCAGGTCGAGGCCGGCGAGCCGTTCGCGCATATGGTCGAGAACCGGCTGCTGATCGATGCGCTCGTCAAGCATGCCGAGGCGGCCGGCGTCGAGCTGAAGGCCGCGCCGGTGACCGGCTTCAAGACGCGGACGGACGCCGTCACGGTGACGCTGGGCGATGGTAGCGAGATGGAAGCCAGCCTGCTGGTGGCGGCCGATGGCGCGCGCTCGAAGCTGCGCGAGCGCGCCGGTATTTTGACCCATGGCTGGGATTACGACCAGTCCGGCATCGTCGTGACCGTCGGCCACGAGCGCGACCACAACGGCCGGGCCGAGGAGCATTTCCTGCCGCCGGGGCCGTTCGCGATCCTGCCGCTGACCGGCAAGCGCTCGTCGCTGGTGTGGACCGAGCGGCGCCGGGAGGCGCAGCGCCTGGTCGCGCTCAGCGCCGATGAATTCCATGCCGAGCTGGAGAAGCGCGCCGGGCTGCATCTCGGCGAGTTGAAGGTGCTGGACCAGCCGCGCGCGTTTCCGCTGTCCTATTTCGTCGCTCGCTCCTTCATCGCGCCGCGGCTGGCGCTGGTCGGCGACGCCGCGCATGTCATCCATCCGATCGCGGGGCAGGGGCTCAACATGGGCCTGAAGGATGTTGCGGCGCTGGCCGAGGTCGTGGTCGACGCGGCGCGGATGGGCATCGATCCCGGGCAGGTCGACGTGCTCGAAAGCTACCAGCGCTGGCGGCGGTTCGACACCATGGCGATGGGCGTCGCCACCAACTCGCTAAACTTCCTGTTCTCCAACAAGTCGACCCTGCTGCGCACCGTGCGCGACATCGGCCTCGGCCTCGTCGACCGCGCGCCGCCCTTGAAGGAGCTGTTCATCAAGCAGGCCGCTGGGCTCACCGGCCAGATGCCGCGGCTGCTGAAGGGCGAGGCGCTCTAGCGCGGGCCGGGGGCCGTAATGAAGCCGGCGACGGCCTCGACCATGTCGGGATCGAGCGGGCGGTCGGGGTCGTTGTAGGACGAGAGATTCTCGTCCTCGTTGGCAACGTCGACCAGCACGTGGTTCATATCCGGCAGCCACAGCGTCTTGGCGGCCGGCGCGGCGGTGGCGAGGGCAACCGCGTCGAGCCGCGGGATCTGCGAATCGCGGGCGCCGCCGACGATCAGGATCGGGATCACGATCTGCTTCAGCGGATCGATCGGATCCTCCGCGAAGGCGGAGCCGATGCCGGGCTGCATGCTCGGTGCGATCGGAAGCTCCGGCGGGGGAGGGTCCACAATCTGGCCTGCCATGATGGCATCGATCGCCTTGGCGACCGGCTCCATCTTCGTCGCCGGCAGCTTCTTCTCGAGCTGCGCCTTGAGCAGGTCACCCTGCCGTCGCGCCGAGGTGGTCAGCAGCACCAGCCGATCGACCGGCGTGCGGCGGGCGGTGAGGATGGCGACGAGGCCGCCCTCGCTGTGGCCGACCAGGACAATGCGGGCGAACTTGCCGCGCAAATAGTCGACCAGCGACGCGCTGTCGTCGACATAGTCCTTGAAGCGGAAGTCCTCGGGCCTTCCGAATTCCGCCTTCCAGCCCCGCGCGCCGCGCTTGTCGTAGCGCAGGCTGGCGATGCCGCGGGCAGCAAACTGCTCGGCGAGCTTCTTCAAGGTCGCGGGCTTCAGCTGCGGCCCATTGCCGTCCCGGTCCGTCGACCCGGACCCGGCGATGAGCAGGGCGACTGGCGGCCGCTCGATGCCGGAGGGGGTGGTCAGCACCGCGTCGAGCGGACCGACACGGATCGCGCTCTCCTCCGCCGAGGCGGCCGAGGTGAGCAGGAGCAGCGCAAGCGCGCAGCGGACGACGGCGGACCGCATCGGTCAGTCGATCTTCCGGGCTTCCTCAGGGAGCATGATTGGAATGCCGTCGCGAATTGGATAAGCGAGCTTCGCCGAACGCGAGATCAGCTCCTGCTTGGCGGCGTCGTACTCCAGCGGTCCCTTGGTCATCGGGCAGACCAGGATTTCGAGCAGCTTGGGATCGACGGAATTGGCGGGGCGTTCGAGCGGGGCGTTCATGGCATGGTCTCCGGCGGGCGCTCTGTAGCATATTCGCGATGGCGCTGTCCTCACTCAAGGCTCGTCCAGGGCGATCCTGATCAGCTCCTCGATCACCGCCTGCTGCTGCTCGGGCGGCAGTTGCCGCTCGGACAGCGCGTAGCCGAGGAACGCCCAATAGAGCACCTGGGCGCGCGCCTGTACGATCGCGGCCGGCAGGCCCTGGGCGGCGAGCAGGCCCTCGATATAGCCGAGCCGGCGCTTGTCGATGGCCTGGACGGCCTGGCGCGCCACCGGGCTGGTTGCCGCCCAGCTACGAACGGCGCGCTCCAATGTCAGCCGGGTCGCAAGCGTGCGGCGCAGGAGCACGGCGATGACCGGCTCGTCTCCCGCGCTCGCCTCCACGCCGGTGATGATCTGCTCGGCCGCGATGTCGCGCCAATGCTTCAGGAGTTCGGAATGGAACGCGGCGACGTCGGCGAAATGCCAATAGAAACTGCCGCGCGAGACGCCCATGACCTTGGCCATCGGTTCGGCCTTGAGCGCGGTGAAGCCCTTGCTCGCCAGGAGCTTGAGCCCCTGGTCCAGCCAGTCCTGCGCAGAGAGTTGCTCATTCATGTCGTGCCACCTGCCGAACCATACACAAGTGTATTGACGATCGCCAGCGCGGAGCGCATGCTCCATACACAACTGTATGGAGAGGATCATGCGTGACTTGCTGTTGCAATGCGCGGGTGTGACCGCGATCGTCGTGGCCCTGATCCACGGAGTGCTCGGCGAGACCGTCGTCTTCGCGCACGCCAGCATCACGCCCGAGCGGCTGCGCACTCTGCTTCGGGTGGTCTGGCAAGCCAGCACGGTGGCCTGGATCGGTTGCGGAGTCCTGCTGATCGCCGTGCCGTGGATGGAGTCCGAGCCGGCGCGGCATTGGACCGTCATGACCGCGATCGCGGTGTTCGGCTTGGCGGCCCTCGGCAACGCGTGGGCGACACGCGCGCGGCATTTCGGGTGGATCATGCTCGCAGGTGTGGTGGCGATGGCTGCGGCGGGCTACTAAGTCCCCACCGTGCAGCTCATGGCGCAAAAGCGCCAGCACCTTGACGCGTCGACGGCAGGCAACGCGTCGCGACATCTCGCTCGCGTTCGGCCGCACTCCGCTCACGGCGATGCCACTGCCGCGACATATTCGGAAAGAATGGTTCCAACTTAGAAGGAGTCTCTTTGCAGACACGGCGGCGGGCCGCTTAGCTGTTCGTCGTCGCGAACGGATGCCCGGCATCGTCTTGGGTGCGGAAGCAGGACCGTTCTCCGATTTGCTTGTCTGGATAAGAGAGGACGGATCGATGTTGGTCGACGTGGTGCGGAAGTTGGTCGTGGTGGGTGGAAGTGCCGGCATGCTGCTGGTTGCAGCGCAGGCCTATGCCGGGGGGCCGAGCGAGATTTGCCTGACCTATGCCAACGGTCAGTTCGAGCCCAAGGAGCCCACCGTCCCCGCAGACGCGCCGCTCACGATCCGTGTGAAGAACATGGAAGGCAAGGCCATCGAGTTCGAGAGCGAGACCTTGAAGATCGAGAAGGTCATCGCCGCCAACAGCGAGGCCGTTCTGAACGTGCGGGCGATGAAGTCGGGCCGCTACGAGTTCTACAACGACTTCAACGAAAAGGCCCGCGGCTTCGTCAACGTCCAATAGCGCTCAGCAGGTCACGCCATGCTCGCCGCACTGATCATCGTCTTTCGCGAAGTCTTCGAAGCCGGCCTGATCGTCGGTATCGTGCTGGCCGTCACCAGTGCCGTGCCGCACCGGTTGCGCTGGATCGGCGCCGGATTGTTCGCAGGCCTGGTCGGCGCCTGCATGGTCGCAGCGTTCGCGGGCACGCTGACGCAGCTGTTCGAAGGCATGGGGCAGGAGCTGTTCAACGCGGCGATCCTGTCGACCGCCGTGATCATGCTGACGTGGCACAATGTCTGGATGGCGCGGCACGGCCGCGAGATGGCGCAGGAGTTGCGGACGATGGGCCAGGCGGTGGCCGAAGGCGCCAAGCCGCTGGTGGCTTTGGCGACGGTGATCGCCATCGCGGTGCTCCGCGAAGGCAGTGAAGTCGCGCTGTTTCTCTACGGCGTCGCCGCGTCCGACGAGGGCGGCGGCCGGGCGCTGCTCGGTGGTGGTGTGTTGGGGCTGCTGCTCGGCGTCGCCGTGTGTCTTTTGACCTATTATGGCCTGATGCGCATTCCACCGCGCGCGCTGTTCCGGACCACGACCGTGCTGATCACCCTGCTGTCGGCGGGAATGGCGGCGCAGGCGGTGTTCTTCCTCGCCCGCGCCAACTGGCTGACCTCGTTCGATCAGGTGATGTGGGATTCGAGCGCGGTGCTGCCGGAGAAAGGCCTCGCCGGCCGGACGCTCAAGGCGCTGATCGGCTACACGGATCAGCCGACCGCGATGCAGCTCGCCGTCTATGTCGGGGTCATCCTGGCGACGATTGCGCTGATGCGCCTCACGGCAGCGCCGGCGCCGCGTCGCGCGGTTGCCGCGGAGTGATCACTGCAGGGGTGGATCTCCCGAGGTCCGCTTCTTGGCGAGATCCATCTCGGTGACGGCGATGAGGATCTCGGTGCGCGTCTTCAGGTCCGGCGCTTCGAGCATCGCCTGCTTTTCGGCCGGCCCATAAGGCGACATCATCGCGAGCGCGTTCACGAGCGCCTCGTTGGGGGCGGCTTCGATGCCGGCCCAATCGACCTTAAGATTGTTGGCCTTGAGGAAGTCGGTCAGCACCGCGAGCAGCGCGTCGCGGTCGACCGCATCCTCACCCTTGCGCGCGGTGAAGTCGTCGAGGAACGGGAAATAATCGACTTTGCACTGGCGGTACGGCGTCAGCACGGTCATCTCCTCGACGACCTTGAAGCGGGAGACGCCGGTGAGCTCGAGGATGTAGCGGCCATCGCCGGACTCTGCGAGCTGCGTGATGCGGCCGACGCAGCCGACCTTGAACAGGACGGGGCGTTCCTCGCTGGAGGAATGCGTCACGTCCGGCTGGATCATGCCGATCAGCCGATGGCCGTCGCGGAAGGCGTCGTCGACCATCGCGAGGTAGCGCGGCTCAAAGATGTTGAGCGGCATCTGGCCGCGCGGCAGCAGTAGCGCGCCCGCCAGGGGAAACACCGGAATGATCTCCGGCAGCTCGGCGGGACCGCGATATTCGGCATTGATCGGCATGCGATACCTCGTATCCCCCAGAGAGCGCGCGGGTGCCCGCCTAGCTCACGAAAACAGGATCGTCGACAGCCGCTTGCGGCCCTCGACGGTGGCCTCGTCGGCGCCGCCCCAGGCTTCGAAGAACTGCACGAGCTGCTTGCGCGCGCCGTCCTCGTTCCATTTGCGGTCGCGCCTGACGATCTCGAGCAGATGGTCGGTGGCCTCCGTCCGCTTGCCCGCGGCGTTGAGCGCGATCGCGAGGTCGAAACGCGCCTGATGGTCCAGCGGATTGGCGGTGACCTTCTGTTCCAGTTCGCCGACAGGCCCGAGCGACTGCGCCTGCTCGGCGAGATCAATCGCGGCCTGCACTGCGGACACGGCCTGATCATTGCGCTTGGCTTCGGGCACCATGGCGAGCGTCTGCTTGGCCTGCTCGATCGCGCCGAGCTCGACCTGGCACTTTGCCAGCCCTGCGATCGCCGGAATATTCGTGGCATCGAACGCTAGCACCTCGGCGTAGATCTCGGCCGCGCCGGCGGCGTCACCCTCGGCCAGCACGGCCTCGGCTTCCTTGAGGATCTCGGCGATATCGGGCTCTCCGGCGCCGGGAACGCCCTTGGTGATCTTCTCGATGAAGGCGCTGACCTGGCTCTCGGGAACGGCGCCCATGAAGCCGTCGGCCGGCCGGCCGCCGACGAAGGCGATCACGGCGGGAATCGACTGGATACCCATCTGGCCCGGGATGGCCGGATGCTCGTCGATGTTCATCTTCACCAGCTTGACCTTGCCCTTGGCGGCCTTGACGGCCTTTTCCAGGATCGGGGTCAGCTGCTTGCACGGTCCGCACCACGGAGCCCAGAAGTCGATGAGGACCGGCTGACGCTTCGATTCCTCGATCACGTCCTTCACGAAGCTCTGGGTCGTGGTGTCCTTGATCAGATCCGGCACCTGCGGCGCCGCTCCGTTGCCCTGCTCAACAATGGTCACGGGGTCCTCGTCCGAAAAAAACTGGGATGGACAGCGTGCCGGGAACCAGCCGCCGCCGCGCCTCAATACACGGTTTCCGTCACCTTAAGTGGCGGTCGCCTGGGTAAATTTCAATTGGTTCATCGCGAACGGCGCCGGCCGCCCGATTCGACCGGGATTCGCGGCCTCGACACCCAAAATTGAGGATGATCTCGTGACGAAACCTGTCGCAGACCTGTTGCATTCGTCCGCGGCATTTGGCATAGGTTCGCCCGTCGCCGCCGGCCACAGCGCCCAGGTGACACGGATGCGGGTGTAGCTCAGTGGTAGAGCACGACCTTGCCAAGGTCGGGGTCGAGGGTTCGAACCCCTTCGCCCGCTCCAAATTTTCCGCTCCGCAGCTGATACCTCCGCCAAGCAATCACCGAGACGACTGGGACTTCTCCCAGGCCGCGAGCGCGTCGGCAAAGACGCGATCTCCGCTCGGACCTTTGCCGATGGCCAGGATGCCTCGTCGCTGATTGCCGTAGACGAGCGGAATGTCGAACCATTCACGCTGTGCGAGCAGCTCTTCGTTGCGAGCACGATCCTCTTTGACGTTCGAAAAGCCGACCAGGAAGGATCCTTCCGTCACCTTGACGGAGAGTCCGGCCAGCGGTGTCCCGCGCGCATTCTCGTTGGTCTTCATCAGGATTCCCGGCACGTTGCTGATGCCGCCGCCGGCAAAATCAGGGGCCGGCTTGAACATCAGCTCCGCCACGTGGCTGGCCGGCAGCGCGGGATCGTCATTGCGACGAAGGACCAGGCTGACCTTGAGCTTGCGATCGGGAATGTCGATGTCGCCGCGGATGACCGGCAGGGGCTGCCCCGATTGAGCGCTCTTGATGGTGTCGCTCCGCCACGTCACCGAGCCTGAATAGCGCCTGCCCTGGGGGTCCGAGAGATCCTCGTCATACAGCACGGCGAGGCCGGGGGTCCGTGCGTCCGACAGGACCGACGAAGCTGCGGGCTTCGGCGAAGGAGCGGCAGATTGGCTGGCCATCGGGCGGGCCGGCTGGGGGAAGCTCGGCCCTGCGGAGCTCAGCTGCGGGCCGCCGTCCACCAGCGTATACATGACCAGGGGCTGCTGGGCGCCGCCGGTGGCGCGCCCCACCGCCGCATTGGTCTGATTGAAGATCTCGATCAGGCGAAGTCCCGGCTGCTGCAGCGCGTCGGCGAAGGCGACAGCGAATGCGCCATGGCCGCCGGGGCCGCGCTGTCCGACGGTCCCAATCTGCGCGGCAAAGGAGACCACGGTACGGGGCGGCACCCGCATCGGCAGCAGGCCGGCGGTGAGCCCGGCGATGCCGCGCGCTTCGAAGGGATTTCCACGGAAGGCGTCCAGAATGACGACGTTCTGGCGCGCACCCGGCGCGTCCAGATCGCGCATGATGCCGTTCAGGCTGCGCAGCTCGGTCTCGGCGTCGGCGGCCTTTGCCGGCGCGGCGTCCACCGGGACCAGATAATTGGCGCCGCCGAGGTTCAGCCCATAGCCGGCGTAGTAGATCAGGGCGACGTCCGCATCTGCGATCCGTCCCCTGAACTCGGCCAGCGCGCGATCGAATCCCTTCTTGTCGAGATCGACCAACGCGGCGCCGCCGCTCAACGTGAATCCGAGCTGCACCAGCCTGTCGGCCAACAGCTTTGCGTCCGCCGCCGGCTCGTCGAGCAGCGGCGCGCGCTCATGGATGGAGTTGCCGATCACCAGCGCTACGCGCTTATCGGCCTCGGCCGGTCCGGCACCCGCCAGGACCGCGATGATCACGGCCACGGCCGCAAAAAGCAGCTGTCCGCCTCGGCGCCTCGCCTCACGCATGCCCACGGTCTCCTGCTCCGATGTTCGCGCGCTGATTTTACCGCAGCTCGAACAAAACCGGAACAAGAATTGTAGAGACCGCGGCGGAAATCGCGCTCAGGTCAGACCAGCACGGGCGTGCGAACCCGCCCGGCGTCGCCGAACACGCGCAGGTAACGGGCGATCTCGGCGGGGTCGCCGGTCGCCTTCTCCGGGTTGTCGGACAGCTTCACCGCGGGGCGGCCGTCCACCGAGGTCACCTTGCAGACCAGCGAGATCGGGTCGAGGTCCACCGAGCCGTCCGGCGAGCAGCCGACGAAATCGTTGGTCAAATTGGTGCCCCAGCCGAACGACAGCCGAACCTGGTCGGAGAAGCGCTGGTGGATCTGTTCGATCGACTCGACGTCCATCGCGTCGGAGAACACCAGCAGCTTCTGCCGGGGATCGCGCCCCTTGGATTTCCACCAGGCGATGATCTCCTCGCCGGCCTGGATCGGCGGCGCGCTGTCGGGACGGAAGCCGGTCCAGTCCGCAACCCAGTCCGGCGCGTCGCGCAGGAAGGCCTTGGTGCCGAAGGCGTCGGGCAGGGCGATCAGCAAATTGCCGGCATAGGTCTGCCGCCACTGGTCGAGAATGCGGTAGGGCGCGAAGCGCAGATCGTCGTCGTTCTTGGCCAGAGCGGCGGCGACCATCGGCAGCTCATGGGCATTGGTGCCGATGGCTTCGAGGTCGTTGTCCATCGCCAGCAGGACGTTCGAGGTGCCGGTGAACGACGAGCCCAGCCCTTCCTTCACGGCCTCGACGCACCAGCGCTGCCACAGGAAGCCGTGGCGCCGGCGGGTGCCGAAATCCGACAGCCGCAGGCCCTCGAGCTTGCGCAGCCGCTCGACCTTCGCCCACAGCTTGGCCTTGGCGCGGGCGAACAGCACGTCGAGCGCGAACCGGCCCTGGCCCTTCATCGCCTGGCGCGAGCGCAGCTCGTTGACGATGGCGAGCGCCGGAATCTCCCACATCGTGGTGTGGGTCCACGGCCCGTGGAAATGCAGCTCGTACTGGCCGTCGGCCTTGTGCAGCTCGTATTCGGGCAGGCGGAAATTGGCGAGCCAGTTCATGAAGTCCGGCGAGAACATGTGGGTCTTGCCGTAGAAGGTATTACCGGCCAGCCAGATCAGCTCCTTCTTGGTGAAGCGGATGGTGCGGGCATGATCGAGCTGGGCGCGCAATTCGCCTTCGTCGATGACGTCGGCCAGGCGCACGCGCTTGGTCCGGTTGATCACCGAGAATGTGACCTGCTGATCCGGGTAGAACTCCCGAATCATCTGCAGCATCAGCAGCTTGTAGAAATCGGTGTCGAGCAGGCTGCGCACGATCGGATCGAGGCGCCAGCCGTGATTATAGGTTCTGCTCGCGATATCGGTGACTGTCATGCGACGATTTTACAGTGCTGTGCGCGACGCCGCCACTGGGCTTGTCGCAGGGGCGCTTGCGGCTGGTGAAGGGGATTCCGCCCGATTTGGAGGGCCTATCGGCGGGCCAGCAACGGCAGGCCGGGATCGAACGCCGTGACGGTCTCGACCCATTTCGCGACGCGAAGGACATGGAGGTCATTGCGGTAGGTGCCGGCGATCTGGACGCCGAGCGGCAGGCCGTTCTTGCCGAACCCGGCCGGCAGCGCCACAGCCGGCGCCCCGACGAAGGTCCACGGCGCGCAATATTCGGCATCGCCGGTCCAGTCGATGCCGTGCGGTGCCTCGCCGAAGGCCGGCAAGGTGAGCACGGCGTCGAAGCCGGCGAGTTCTCCGGCCAACGCGGTCTGCCGCGCGGCCTGCGCCGCCTTGGCGGTGAGATACTCCATCGCCGTCTTGCTGCGCCCGCTCTCGACATGCGCCTTCATCACGTCGCTGACCCGGTCCGGGAAGCGGGCGATGAGGTCGGAGAAGATCGTGGTCGCTTCGCTCAGCATGATCGTGGTGATCGCATCCCAGTTCACCGCATCGAGCGCCTTAAGCTCGATCTCCTCGATCGCGGCGCCCGCGCTGCGCAGCCTGGCGACGACCGACTCGAACACCGCCTGCTGCTCGGCTTCCGCGCGCTCCCATTTGGCGAAACGAACGACCGCGAGCCGCGGCTTCGCCAGCGGCATGAGGCCGGTCTCGATATCGACGGTAAAGCCCGGCAACGGCCGGCCGTGCAGGTCCTCGGCGCTGGAGCCGGCCAGCAAAGACAAAGCGAGCGCGACGTCGTCGACGCGGCGGGCGAAGAAGCCGACATGGTCGAGCGAGGGGCTGAGTGGATGCACGCCGGTACGCGGGATCGCGCCGAAGCTCGGCTTGAAGCCGACCACGCCGTTGAAAGCCGCGGGCCGGATCACCGAGCCGAGCGTCTGCGTCCCCAGCGCCAGTGGCACCAGCCCCGCCGCCACCGCGGCCGCCGATCCCGATGACGATCCCCCCGGCGTGTGCGCCGGGTTCCAGGGATTGACGGTCGGGCCGGGATGCCGCCAGGCGAATTCGGTCGAGACCGTCTTGCCGAAGATCGTGGCGCCGAGATCGCGCAGCCGCGCGACCACCCAGGCGTCGGCATCGGGCACATGATCGCGATAGATCGCCGAGCCGTTGGTGGTCGGCATGTCCGAGGTCGCGATGATGTCCTTGATGGCGACGGGAATTCCACCCAGAGGCCCGGACTTCGCCGCGACATCGCGTGGCAGATATTCGAACGCCTTGAGCTGCGGCTCGATCGCTTGCGTCTTTTTCAGACACTCTTCGCCATAAGCGGCGGCTGCAGACGAGTCCGTCTTGAACCGGCGCAGCAAGTCGACGACGCCGGCACCGGCTTTCGGCGTGGAGAGTGAGAGACGCTCGGACATCAACGATCCCATCGGTAGGACGCATGGTCGCGCGGTGTCAGGTCACGGCGCGGCGCGGTTGCCTCGATCCTATCGGGTGTTCCTCCGCGCGCCAACCGCCCGGCCGATCGGCGCGTATGAATACAGCGCATGACAGCGCGCTCCGCGCGAGCCGATGGCGCGAGATGAGTTGGGTGGCGCATCCTGAGCCGCGCGCGCTCTCCGCAATCCGCTTCTCACCCGCGCAGGATGTGCTACCATTTTCAAGTCGACCGCCGACGTGTCGACCAAGGACGTCTTAAACAGTGTCCGAAAAATAGACGCAGCCGAACGAGCTGCAGGGGAGTGAAGCGATGACATCGGCTTTCCACCGAAGCATTCTTGCGCTTGCAACAATCAGTCTTCTCGCCGGCACCAGCATGGCCGGCGCGCAGCAGAAGCCCGACGCGGGCAAGGCTCTCAAGAAATACGAATCCGGCACCAAGGAATTCTGGACGCATCCGCCGGACGACTGGTTCCTCGGCGACGAGACCGAGGATCAGAAGGGATTGGCGCCGCCCTCGGGACCGCCGACCGGCGCATCCGACGCCGAGCTCGCCGACCTCGTCAAGAAGGTGAAGCTGCCGCAGGGCTTCAAGATGGAGGTGTGGGCGTCGGGCGTGCTCGCCGCGCGGCAGATGGCCTGGGGCGATAAGGGCACGTTGTTCGTCGGCTCGTTCGGGTTGGGCAACGTCTATGCGATCACCGACAAGGGCGGCAAGCGCGAGGTCAAGACGGTCCTCAAGGGCCTGAACATGCCCACCGGCTTGGCCTTCCAGGACGGCAATCTCTACGTGATCGCGGTCGACAAGCTGATCAAATATGAGAACGCAGAGGCCAATGTCGACAATCTCGGCCAGGGCAAGGTCGTCTATGACGACATGCCGTCCTATGCCGCGCATGGCTGGAAATACATCGCGGTCGACAAGGAGGGCTGGTTCTATCTGCCGTTCGGCCCGCCCTTCAACATCGGCATCCCGCCGACCTCGGTGTCGCAGATCCGCCGCGTCGATCCGCGCACCGGCAATGCCGAGATCTGGGCGCTCGGCGTGCGCAACAGCGTCGGCGGCGACGTCGATCCGCGCACGGGCCGCTATTGGTTCACCGAGAACGCGCGCGACTGGATCAGCGACGATCTGCCGAGCGACAAGCTCAACATGATCTCGCGGATCGGCGAGCATTTCGGCTATCCCTATTGTCACCAGGGTGACCTGCCGGATCCGAAATTCGCGATGGGCCACAAATGCTCGGAGTTCACGCCGCCGGTGCTGAACCTCGGGGCGCATGTGGCGCCGCTCGGCATGAAGTTCTACACCGGCGACCAGTTCCCCGCCGAGTACAAGAACAACATCCTGATCGCCGAGCACGGCTCCTGGAACCGCCACAAGTACCAGGGCGCGCGGATCATGCGCGTGATCGTCGGTCCCGACGGCAAGGATGCCAAGCAGGAGGTGTTCGCCTCCGGTTTCCTCGAGGGCGACCAGGGCTATCTCGGCCGTCCCAACGACATCGTGCTCGCCAAGGACGGCTCGATCCTGGTGGCCGACGACTGGGCCGGTGCGATCTACCGCATCAGCTACGACAAGAAGTGAGGCTCTGACCAAAGCAGGGGCTGCGCGCCGCCATCATGGCGGCCGCAGCCCCAACTATTTTGTGAGCCGCGCGTTGTCCGGCTATCGGCCCGCGCGCGCGGGACGACGCTGCGGTGCATAGACGCGGCGACACGGGAGGATTGAGACATGCGTCATGGAGTTGCCGGTCTGCTCGCGCTCGCGCTGCTGAGTGTTCCGGCCGAGGCGGCGGATATCGAGGCGGGAAGGGCGAAGGCAGAGGTGTGTACCGGCTGTCACGGGGAGAACGGCATCTCGCAAACCCAGAACATCCCCTCGCTCGCCGGCCAGCCTGATCAGTTCATCCAGTGGCAGCTGGTGTTCTTCCGCGCCGGCACGCGCAAGAACGAGGCGATGAAGCCGATCGTCGATCAGCTCACGAACGAGGACATCCGCAATCTCGGCGCCTATTTCGCCTCGCTGCAGCCGGCGAAGTCGCCGCCGGACGATGATCCGGATCTGTCGAAGAAAGGGGCGGAGGCAGCCGCCGGCCGCCGCTGCGCGTCATGCCATCTCGACAGCTACGCCGGCACCAAGGGCGTGGCGCGGCTCGCCGGCCAGCGCGAGGAATATCTCGTCAAGGCGCTGCACGACTACAAGAGCGGCCAGCGCGTCGGCGGCAGCCAGGCGGCGATGACGGACGTGGCGTATCCGCTGTCCGCGGAGGAGATCACCGCGCTCGCGCATTACCTCGCGCATTTGTAGCGACGGATGATGGGATCTTGCGGTCGTGCCACACCCACCGCTGTCGTCCCGGACAAGCCCGCCGACGCGAAGCGTTGGCAGGCGCCGATCCGGGACCCATAACCACCGGCCGTGGTGAGGCAGGCAACTCGCAGTCACTTCCCTCGACAGATTCCGCGGTATGGGTCCCGGATCTGCGTCCGCCGCCACTGCGCGTCGGCAGACTTGTCCGGGACGACAGCGGAGTGTTTGTCTACTTCCCTCGCTGCGCCTCGTAGACCTTCAGCTGCGTATACGAAATCCGCAGCCGCGGCACCGGGACCTTGGCGGCGTCGGCACGCGCCACCAGATCGCCGATGACGTGATCGGCTTCGACCGGCAGGCCGGCGCGGAGGTCGCGGAACATCGAGGCGGTCATCGGCGAGCCCTCGGTGGTCAGCATGCCCGAGACGCGCTGGAAGAACGGACCGGCCGGCGCGTAGCCGGCGGCCGCCGCCACGGCGCTGCACTCATCGAGCATGCCGAGCAGGAAATCCTTGCCGCCGGGCGCGGTCAGGATGACGCCGACCGGCGCGCGCATCAAGGTCGTGGACGCCGCCAGTGACGACAGGAACACCCACTTCTCCCACATGTCCTGCATGATGTGGTCGCTGGCGGAGGCATTGAAATTGCCGCGCTGGAAGATCTCGAAGATCGCGCGGACGCGATCGGACGAGCCGCCGTCGCGCTCGCCGAAATTCAGCGACTGCATCGGCTGCAGCTGCACGACCTCACGGCCTTCGTTCAACGTCGCCGCGATCGCGCAGAGTCCGCCGAGCACCCGCTCGCGCCCGAACCGGGCGTCGAGGACGTCGAGATGCTTCATGCCGTTGAGCAGCGGAATGATCGCGGTGTTCGGACCGACGGCCGGTGCGAACGACGCGATCGCGTCGTCGAGGTCGAACGCCTTGCAGCTCAGCAGCACGACATCGAAATGCTGTTTCAGACTGTCGGCCTGCACGGTCGGTGGATTGGGCAGGGTGACGTCGCCGGCCGGGCTGCGGATGACGAGGCCGGCACTGGCCAGCTCGGATGCGCGCCGCGGGCGGACCAGGAAGGTGACATCAGCGCCGGTCTGCAGCAGCCGGCCGCCGAAATAGCCGCCGATCGCGCCGGCGCCGACGACGAGAATTCGCATGGGTGAGGCTCCTTGAAACAGGCCGCATCTTGCCGAAGCGAACAGGGAATGGCGAGCGGCGAATAGGGATGGGCTCCATTCCCTATCCGCGACTCCCTATTCGCCATTCGCCCCTACCATTTCTCCCCAAACGGCCGGATCTCCATCTCGAAGGTCCAGGCGCTCTTCGGCTGCTGGTACAGCTGCCAATAGGCGCCGGCGACGGACGCGGGCGGCATCAGCAGGTCGGGATTATCAAGCGCCTCCTTGCCCCAGAGCTGGGCGCGGCGCTCGCGGACCCAGGCGGTGTCGACGCCGGAATCGATGATGAGATGGGCGACATGGATGTTCTGCGGCATCAGCTCGCGCGCCATCGACTGCGCCACCGCGCGCAGGCCGAACTTGGCGGAAGCGAACGCCGCGAAGCCGGACCCGCCGCGCAGCGAGGCGGTCGCGCCGGTGAAGAAGATCTTGCCGCCGCCGCGCGGCAGCATCAGCCGCGCCGCCTCGCGGCCCGTCACGAAGCCGGCCCAGCACGCCATCTCCCAGACCTTGCGGAACACGCGGTCGGTGGTCTCCAGAATCGGGAAGTTGACGTTGGCGCCGACGTTGAAGATCACGACCTCGAGCGGCGCATGCTTGTCGGCGTCGTTGAGGAAGGCGGTCGTTTCGTCCTCCTTGCGCGCATCGAGCGAGCGCGCCACGATCCGGCCGCCGGCGGCTTCGACCTCGGCGACCAGCGGCGCGAGCTTGTCGCCGTTGCGGCGGCCGGCGAACACCGTGAAGCCTTCGGATGCGAATTTCTTGACGATCTCGGCGCCGATGTAGTCGCCCGCGCCGATCACGGCCACCGTGGCGTTGCGCTGTTGCATTCTGGGATCTCCGTTCAAAGTCCGGCGTCATTGCGAGGAGCGAAGCGACGAAGCAATCCAGGGCTGCGCGCGTGACTCTGGATTGCTTCGCTGCGCTCGCAATGACGGGCATTTACCTGCCGAGGATGTAGTCTTCGACGTCGCGCAACTGCTCCTTGCCGAAGAACATCTCGTTGCCGACGAAGAAGGTCGGAGAGCCGAACGCACCGCGTTCGACGGCGCGTTGGGTGTTCTCGACCAGCTTGGCCTTCACCTCCGGCTCCTGGGCGCGGGCGAAAAGTTTCGCGCCGTCGAGTCCCGACGAATTGAGCGCTGAGATCGCGATCTCCGGATCGTCCATCTTCTTCGGCTCGCGCCACATGTGGTGGAACGCCGCGTCGACGTATTTCTCGAACACGCCTTCAAGCTCGGCGGCGATCGCCGCGCGCATCAGGTTGAGCGTGTTGACCGGGAAGTGCGGGTTCCACACCCAGGGCTGGACGTGAAAGCGCTTGAGGAAGCGCTGCGTCTCGACCTCGTGAAACTCGCGCTTGTTCTTGATGCCCGCATAGGCCTCGGCCGGAGACCGGTTGTTGGTCGCCTTGAAGATGCCGCCGAGCAGCACCGGCACGTAGAAGAACTGGACGCCGATGCGCTTCTCGATCGCCGGGATCGCCTCATGGCTCAGGAAGGCGTTGGGGCTGCCGAAATCGAACATGAACTCCGGTGCGGGTCGGCTCATGGGCGGTCTCCTCGAAGGTTTTTCGCATTGTGGTCCAGCGCGGCTGCCGCGTCCAGGGTTTTATGATGATCATCATATTGCAGCCGGCGCCGGTCAGATCATGCGCCGCACCGCCTGCTTGCGCCAGACCACGAGAAAATAGCTCATCTGCAGCAGCATCATTGCGGTGAAGGCGATGGGGTAGGCGAGCCAGACGCCGTCGAGGCCGATTCTGCGGCTGAGCCAGACTCCCGCGGGGACCTCGATCGCGGCGATCGCGAAGGCGGAGATCGCAAGCGGCATCCACACCGTGCCGGAGGCGCGCATCGCCGCCGAGAAGGTGATGGAGATGCCGAACAGCACCGAGCTCCACAACACCAGGTGCAACGAATGCTGCGCCACCTCGATCACAGCGGGATCGGTGATGAACAGCCCCATCAGCGGCCGCGAGAACAGATAGGCGATCGCGACCAGTCCGCCGGTCAGCACCAGGTTCATTTCGACTCCGGTGCGAACGATCCGGCCCATCTGCTCGGGCACGCCGCGGCCGATCGCCTGGGCGCCGAAGATCGACACCGAGATCGCGATCGAGAGCGCGGGGAATTGCACATAGCCAAGCACCTGGTTGACCGCGCCATAGGCCGCGGTCGCGTCGGAGCCGAAGCCGTTGACCAGGCCGATCAGCACCATCTCCGCCAGCGACATCACGATCATGCTCAGCGCCGCGGGAATGCCAAGCCGCAGCACCGTGCGCAGCAGCTTCGGTGCCGGCCGCATTCCGCGCAGCACCGCGACGTCGATCGCGAGCGGATGCTTGCGCCGGCGCAACTGCGCCAGCAGCCAGCCCAGCGTGAGGAGCGTGGAGACGGCCGATGCCCACGCCGCGCTGGCCGCGCCCAGCTGCGGCGCGCCGAACCAGCCGCGGATGAGGATGGGCGTCAACACCAGACCGAGCGCGGTGGACACCGCGAGCGCGATCAACGGCGTCACGGTGTCGCCGACACCGCGCATCAGCGCCGTCAGCATGATGAAGACGAAGGTCAGAGGCATCGAGATCATCATGACGCGTGCATAGTTCGTCGCCGCATCGAGAATGTTGGCCGGCGTCGCCAGCGCCGTCAGGAGTTCGCGGCTGAAGAGGCCGCCCAGCGCGATCGCGAAGCCGAGCGCGAGGGTAATGGCAAAGGCCGCGCCGGCGACTGTCTTCACGGTGGCCAGCTGCTTGGCGCCCCAGGCTTGGCCGATCAGGATGCCGGCGCCGGAGGCGAGCCCCATCACGAACGACACGAAGAAGAACATCGCTGGGAAGAACGCAGAGACGGCCGCCAGCGCATCGACGCCGATCATCTGGCCGAGATAGACGTTGTTGATGGTGCCGAACAGCGATTGCAGCGTGTTGCTCAGCATCATCGGGATGACGAACAACAGGAACGTCTTGCGCAGCGAGGGAGCGGGCGTCACGGCATGATCCTTCCACCGCCCTTTGATGCCAGGCGGGTCGTGTCAGGAGGAATGGAAGGAGAGCGGCCTCGGGCGGATGCTCTCCAGATGTCGTTGATCAGCCGATCTCGGTGTCGGCGCGGTGACGATGGGCCATCGCAATGGCGTGATCGCGGATGTCGGCCGGCCACTCCGCGAGCAGCCTTGCGAAGCGGCCGAGATCACCTGCGAACAGCGCCCGCGAGGCCTCCTCGAACTGCGGCAGGTTGCTGCCGATCCCGGACATGAAATGATACGCCGCATCGCGCGCCTCGCGGGCGCGATCGCTGTCACCGCTGGCGCGACGCGCCTCGTGGACCAGCTTGCGCAGCGCGACCGAGGCCCCGCCGGGCTGGGTGCTCAGCCATTCCCAATGTTGCGGCAGCAGCGTGACCTCGCGCGCGACGACGCCGAGCTTCGGCCGGCCACGGCCGCGCGGCTCGCTGGGCAATTGCTGGGCGGCGGCGCCGGCGTCCGCCGGCAACCGGGCCAAGATGTCCCGGTCGCTGCCGCGCAGGTCCAGGTCGATCGGCTGCCCGGTGCGGTCGCTGAAGATGATGACCGGCTCGGTTGCAGGCGCAGCATGCTTGAGGACCAGCGCGACCTTGGGCAAGGGCCCGGTGGCGATGCGGGTATGGCCGGCAAAAGCAGTATAGGTATCCATGTCCGTTCGTCCCGGTTGACAGGGGCAAATAAAATCCGGGTAGAAATAAAAGTCAATATTACCCGGATAAATATTTGGTCGCTGTGACCGTCCCGCCGCTCGCCGAAGGCACCGGGCTTTGCTACGGAACAGCGCCTGCTCACTCGATCCGTCTTTCGGGGACCTCATGCTGACCGTTCACCACCTCAACAACTCCCGCTCGCAACGCGTGCTCTGGCTGCTCGAGGAACTCGGCGTCCCCTACGAGATCATCCGCTATCAGCGTCAACCGGACATGCGCGCGCCGAAGGAGCTGCGCGCGATCCATCCGCTCGGCAAGTCGCCCGTCATCACCGACAATGGCAACGTGGTCGCCGAGTCCGGCGCCATTGTCGAATATCTGGTCGAGACCTATGGCGACGGCCGGCTGATCCCGCCGCCGAAGACCCCCGAGCGGCTGCGCTATTCCTATTGGCTGCACTACGCCGAGGGCTCGGCGATGCCGCTGTTGCTGCTGAAGCTGCTGTTCAACGTCATGCCGAAGCGCGCGCCGGCGCTGCTGCGCCCCCTCGTGCGCAAGGTGTCGAGCCAGGCGCTGACCACCCTGGTCAATCCGCAACTGAAGCAGCACATGGCGTTCTGGGAAAGCGAGCTGCAGAAGAGCGAGTGGTTCGCCGGCAATGAGTTCACCGCCGCCGACATCCAGATGAGCTTCCCGCTGCAGGCCGCCGCCGCGCGCGGCGGGCTTGAGCAGGGCCATCCGCGCGCGATGGATTTCCTCGCGCGCATCGAGGCGCGCCCGGCCTACAAGATCGCGCTGGAAAAGGGCGGCCCGTACGAGCTCGGCCGCTGACGCGGGCTATGGCGATCGCGCGGCGGTGGCCGAGGCCTCCGTCGCCGCGATGACCTCGCGCACCAGGCGCGCCACGCCCCGGATGTCGCCATCGGGATCGACGGCATCGCCGAGCCGCACCACCACCATGCGCTGGGTCGGCATGATCACGAGCCGCTGGCCGAGCAGGCCGAAGGCGAAGAACGCATCCGGCGGAATTCCGGCGCGCGCGCGCCCCTGGGCATGAACATGCGGGCTGCGGTTGGTCCAGAGACCCGCGCCGTAGTCCGTGTCCAGCGTCGCGGTCGCCGACATCGCCACCCAGCCCTCCGGCAGAATCCGTCTGTCGCCGGCCATGCCATCGGCGAGATAGAGCAGGCCGAGCTTCGCCCAGTCGCGCGCGCTGGCCAGCATGTTGGCGTGACCCTGATAGGTGCCCGAGCCGTCGAACTGCAACGTCGCGCTGCGCATGCCGAGCGGTCCGAACAGCTCGCGCCAGGCGAGCGCGATGGTCTGCTCCGGCCCGCCGGCGGCGTCGCGGATGATACGGGCCAGGATCTGCGTCGATGCGCTCGAATAGGCCCAGCGCTGGCCCGGCGGGGCGATCAGCGGCGCATGCACCGCGAACGCCGCCATGTCGCGATGAATCTCCATCTGGCTCGACGGGTCGAAGCCGGAATTGGTCTCGTCCAGCGCCAGGCCTGACGTCATGCGCATCAACTGCTCGATGGTGATGTCGTGGCGCGGGTCGCGCGCGTCGCGCCATTCCGCGACAGGCGCCGGAATTCCAGGGCTGAGCTTGCCCTGCCGCGTCATGATCCCGAGCAGCGCATTGGTGACCGTCTTGGTCATCGAAAAGCCGATCAATGGCGTGTCGACACCGATGTCAGCCGCGTAGCGTTCAGCGATCAGCCGGCCGTCCTTGACGATCACGACCGCCTTGGTGCGTCGGAACGGCGGGCTGGCCGGCTCCTCGAAGGCGTGATCGAGCGCAGCCTTCAACGCGGGATCGGCGGGTTCCACCGGGGCCGCCGCTGCAACCTCCGGCAGCGCCGGCGGCGGAACGGAAGCGCGCAGCGCGCGGACGTCGCTGTGCGGCACGTAAGGCGGCTTCTGGCCCTGCATCGACACGCAGCCGAGGCCGTCGTGATAGCTGGCGCGGCTGACATGCAGGCCGAGCAGCGAGGCGTCGACGTAGCGCATGTCAGGCTCGACGCGGTAGCGCATGACGGCGCGCAGCCGGCGCAGGCCGGGACGCTCCATGGTTTCAGCGAAGGTGGTCTGGGGATCGAGGCCGGAGACGAAAGTCTTGGCGCAGATCATCTGCGCGACCGCCGTGGTGGCGGACCGCAGCGCCCGGTCCGGCCGATAGGTAAGCCAGCCCGCCACCAGCAGGGCCGCGAACACCAGGAGACCGACCGAAAATCTTCGCAAGTTCACCAGAACGCCTGAAATGGTCTTGCGGGCAAGCTTCGCCCTCGCAGTTCTTGTATCCCGGCTTCGCCAGCTCGCCAACGGACCGACGCGATGGAACAAGGCCTCGGGGCGGCGGCAAATCGTCATCCGGGAAGATAACGATGCTCGCCGCCGGCCTGGTCGAGCGGGATACCTGTACCGGCTTCAGCGCCCGGCGGCAGTGGCCCCCTTGCTGCGCGGGTCGGGAGCGCCGACCAGTCCTTCCGCCGTGACCAGGATCGAGTTGGCCGAGGTGCGGCCCATCGGCTCCTCGATCTTGTGGCCGCGTGCGCGGAGGTCGGCGAGCACGTCGTCGGCGAACCCCTTCTCGATTCTGACCTCGTCCGGCATCCATTGGTGATGCAGGCGCGGCGCGGTCACGGCCTGGCGGACGTCCATCTTGTAGTCGAGCACGTTGACGATCACCTGCAGCACCGTGGAAATGATGCGGCTGCCGCCCGGCGTGCCCGTCACCAGCACAGGCTTGCCGTCCTTCAGCACAATGGTCGGCGACATCGACGACAGCGGGCGCTTGCCGGGACCGGGCAGATTGGCCTCGAAGCCGACCAGGCCGAACGCGTTGGAGGCGCCCGGGGCGGCGGTGAAGTCGTCGAGCTCGTTGTTGAGCAGCACGCCGGTGCCCTCCGCGATCAGGCCGACGCCGTAGGGGAAGTTCAGCGTGTAGGTGTTGCTGACGGCATTGCCGTCATTGTCGACCACCGAGAAATGCGTGGTGTTGCTGCCTTCGCGCAACGGCTTGGTGTTGAGCACGTCGCCGGCGCTGGTGGCGCGCGCCGGATCGATGCCGGCGCGTTGGCGCTCGGCGTAATCCTTCGACAGCATCGCGCGCACCGGCGCATCGACGAAGGCGGGGTCGCCGAGATAGCGAGCGCGATCGGCATAAGCGCGCTTCATTGCTTCGATCAGCAGGTGCAGCGAGGCCGGCGAGCCCTGTTTCAACTCGGCGAGCTTGAAGCCTTCGAGGATGTTCAGCATCTCGATCAGCACGGTGCCCCCGGACGAGGGCAGCGGCATCGAGACGACGTCGTAGCCGCGATAGGTGCCGCGCACCGGCGTGCGCAGCACCGGCTGATAGGATTTGAGATCGTCCGCGGTCATGATGCCGCCGGCTTTCTGAATCGCCTTGGCGAGCTTGTCCGCGACCGGTCCCTCGTAGAAGCCGCGCGGCCCCTGTTCGGAGACCGCGGCGAGCGTCGCGGCGAGGTCGGGCTGCACCAGCCGGTCGCCTTCCTTGAGCACGGTTCCATCCGGGCGCATGAAGATGGCAGCGGAGGACGGCCACTTCGCCAGCCGCGGCGCCATCATCGGCAGGGTGACGGCGACGTCGTCGGCCACGGGGATGCCGTCACGGGCCAGCACGATCGCCGGGTGCAGCAGCTGAGCCAGCGTGAACTTGCCCGAGCCGTATTTCTCGAGCGCCAGGGCGAGGCCGGCCACCGTCCCGGGCACGCCGATCGACAATGCCGAATCGCGCGACTTTGCATTGTCGGGCTTGCCATCGGCGCCGAGGAAGATGTCGCGCGTGATCGCGGCCGGTCCGGTCTCGCGATAGTCGATCGCGATGTCCTCGTTGCTCTTGGCGAGATGGATGACCATGAAGCCGCCGCCGCCGATATTGCCGGCGACGGGATAGGTCACCGCCATGGCGAAGCCGGTCGCGACCGCGGCGTCGACGGCATTGCCGCCGAGCGCGAGGATGCGCTGGCCGACCTCGGCGGCGATCCGCTCCTGCGCCACCACCATGCCATGCGCGGGCGGTTGCGCGGGCGCGACGACGCCGGGCGGCAGCGGAATCTCGCGTCCTCCGCTGTCCAGCGCCCGCGCCGGCAGGCAGCCCGCCAGCAAAATCAGCGCACCTGCGAGGAGCCGCCGTCGATCAATCGTGAACATGGTCATCGCCATTCTGCCGCTGCTGACATCCGCATGGGATCATCAGATGTTATAGGGCGCCGTCGCCGGCGTAAAACGCGACACCGTGATCGTCGCCCTGTGCGGCGATGCTGCCAAGGGAACTGCAATGGCCGTGACCGCGATCGAGACCGCCAGCGAAGCCGACAGCCGGACGTATCCCGGCCGTGCCGCCGTCGTCAGCTGGATCTTCTTCGACTGGGCGGCGCAGCCCTATTTCACGCTGATCACGACCTTCGTCTTCGCGCCGTATTTTGCCGCCCATGTCGCGCCCGATCCTGCCAGCGGACAGGCGCTGTGGGGCTTTGCGACCGCCGCCGCGGGCATCGCCATCGCGCTGTTGTCGCCGGTGTTCGGCGCGATCGCCGATGCGACCGGTCGGCGCAAGCCGTGGATCGCCGCATTCGGCGCATTGCTGGTGATCGGCTCCTCGCTGATGTGGATCGGCCGGCCCGGCGCGCCCGAACTGATTGTGCCACTGCTCGCGGCCTATGTGCTCGCCACCATTGGGGTCGAGTTCGCCACCGTGTTTAACAATGCAATGATGCCCACGCTTGTGCCGCCCGAGCGCATCGGCCGCCTGTCCGGCACGGGATGGGCGACCGGCTATGTCGGCGGCATTCTCTCGCTCGTTCTCGTGCTCGGCTTTCTCGCCGCCAATCCCGAGAGCGGCCGCACGCTGTTCGGGCTGACGCCGCTGTTCGGCCTCGATCCGGTAACGCATGAAGGCGACCGCATCTCTGGCCCGCTCACCGGTCTGTGGTTCATCGTGTTCGTACTGCCGATGTTTCTGTTCACGCCGGATTTCCCGGCGCGGCACCGGCTCGGTGCCGCCGTGCGCGAGGGTCTCGGCCAATTGAAGGAGACGCTGCGCAGCCTGCCGCAGCAGCGCGACGTCGCGCTCTTTCTCATCGCCAACATGATCTACACCGATGGCCTCGTCTCGCTGTTCGCGTTCGGCGGCATCTATGCGGCCGGCACGTTCGGCTGGAACACGATCCAGATCGGCACTTTCGGCATCATCCTCGCCGCCGCCGGCACCTTCGGCGGCTGGCTCGGCGGCAAGGTCGATGATCGCCTCGGGCCGAAGCGGGTCATCGCCGGCAGCATGACCCTGCTCTTGCTCGCGATCATCGCGATCCTGCTCGTGAGCCGTGATTCGATCCTGTTCATTTCGGTCACGCCGGCTGCGCCGGGAGGACCGCTGTTCGCGTCGTGGCCGGAGCGCGCCTATCTGCTGCTCGGCTGCGTCCTGGGTGCCTGCGGCGCGCCGCTGCAGGCCGCGTCCCGCTCGCTTCTCATCCGCATGGTGCCGAAGGAGCGCGTCGCGCAATATTTCGGCCTGTTCGCGCTGACCGGAAAAGTCACGTCCTTCATCGGCCCGCTGCTGATCGGCATCATCACCGCGGCGACCGCGAGCCAGAAGGCCGGCATGGCCGTGCTGGTGCTGTTCTTCGTGGTGGGACTGGTGCTGCTGGCGCGGGTGAACTCAAGTCGTCGTGCGGGGCAGGGCGCCTGAAACTTGCTCCGCCGTCATTCCGGGGCGCCCGGAGGGCGAGCCCGGAATCCATACTCACGATCGTGGTTATGGATTCCGGGCCTGCGCCTTGCGGCGCATCCCGGAATGACGGCGGAGATCTTGGATAAAATCAGTGCCGGAAATGCCGGACACCCGTGAGCACCATCGCGATGCCGTGCTCGTCGGCGGCCTTGATGACCTCGTCGTCGCGGACCGAGCCGCCCGGCTGGATCACCGCGGTGGCGCCGGCCTCGATGCAGGCCAGCATGCCGTCGGCGAACGGGAAGAACGCGTCGGATGCGACCACCGAGCCCTTGGTCAGCGGCTCCGCGAGCTTCAATTCGGCAGCGGCATCGAGCGCCTTGCGCGCGGCAATGCGTGCGGAATCGACGCGACTCATCTGTCCGGCGCCGATTCCGACGGTCGCCGAATCCTTGGCGTAGATGATGGTGTTCGACTTCACGTGCTTGGCGACGCGGAACGCGAAGCGCAGGTCGCGCAGCTCGGCATCGGTCGGTGCGCGCTTGGTGACGACCTTCAAGGTCATGTCGTCGACCACGGCGTTATCACGGCTCTGCACCAGGAGGCCGCCGGCAACAGTTTTTGCCGTGAGGCCGGCCTCGCGCGGATCGGGCAGGGCGCCGGCCAGCAGCAGCCGCAGGTTCTTGCGCGCGGCGATCACCGCGATCGCCTCCTCGGTGGCATCAGGCGCGATGATCACCTCGGTGAAGATGCCGGTGATCGCGCGCGCGGTCGCGGCGTCGAGCTTCCGGTTCATCGCGATGATGCCGCCGAACGCCGAGGTCGAATCGCAGGCCAGCGCCTTCTGATAGGCGGTGATCAGGTCGGGGCCCTCGGCGACGCCGCAAGGGTTGGCGTGCTTGACGATGACGCAGGCCGCGGTGCGCGCCGGATCGAACTCGGCGATGCACTCATAGGCCGCATCGGTGTCGTTGATGTTGTTGTAGGACAGCTCTTTGCCCTGCACCTGCCGCGCGGTGGCGACGCCGGGCCGGCGGCCGGGCAGCGCGTAGAAGGCGGCATGCTGGTGCGGGTTCTCGCCATAGCGCAGCGACTGGATCAGCTTGCCGCCGAAGGCGCGATAATCCGGCGCGTCGTTCTGGATCGTGGCGGCGAACCAGTTGGAGATGGCCGCGTCATAGGCGGCGGTGCGCGCATAGGCCTTCGCGGCGAGCCGCCGGCGCAGCAGCAAGGTGGTCGAGCCCTCGTGACGCGCGAGATCCTCGAGCACGGCCTCGTAGTCGTTGACGTCGACGACGACGGCGACATCCTCGTGGTTCTTCGACGCCGCGCGGATCATCGCGGGGCCGCCGATGTCGATGTTCTCGATGCAGTCGCTGAACGGCGCGCCGCGCTCGACCGTGGATTCGAACGGGTAGAGATTGACGACGAGCAGGTCGATCGGCGCGATGCCGTGGGTCTTCATCGCCTCGGCGTGCTCGTCATTGCCGCGGATCGCGAGCAGGCCGCCATGGACCTTCGGATGCAGCGTCTTGACGCGGCCGTCCATCATCTCGGGGAAGCCGGTGAGGTCGGAGACGTCCTGCACCTTCAGGCCGGCCTCGGTGATCGCCTTGGCGGTGCCGCCGGTGGAGATCAATTCGACGCCGCGTGCGGCGAGCGCGCGCGCGAAGTCGACCAGGCGGGTCTTGTCGGACACGGAAAGCAGGGCGCGGCGAATAGGACGAAGCTGATTGGTCATGGCGGGCAGAATCCTGTTGCAGGAGGTTCAGTTGCCCAGGCGCACGGCGGTCGATCCCGCGCTCCCCGATGGTGCTCCATCCAAAGTCGCCAGTCGCGCGAGAGCCGGGCTCATAGCAGCTTTCGGCCGGGCGGACAACGGGGACGCAGACGCGCTCGCGCCGGGTTGACCGTATTGGTTACCCTCAACTCGAGCGTTGGGACGGTACCCTTAACCTCTCCCTGCGTGCAGGGAGAGGTCGGATTGCATCGAAGATGCAATCCGGGTGAGGGGGCTATCCGCACGGTCGGTGGGTGTGGCGGCCCCTCACCCCAACCCTCTCAGCGCGAGCGAAGCTCGTCGCGGCCCCGTGAAGGACGGGGAGAGGGAGCGCACTGCCGTCGTGGAGACGACGTGCGCTCACTGCATCCATCAGAGCGGCAGCTCCGGCTCGCGCCGGGCATTCCGCCGCGCGTTGGTGTCGCTCGGCGAGGTTGAGGAGCGGATAAAGCTCCAGCGGATCGAGGCGGCCTGCTGGGCGTCCTGGCGGATCACCAGCTGCGTCGTGCGCCGCGGGCCGTCATTGCCGGCGAGGAACACGCTGTCCTCGAGGTCGACGCGGTCCTCGAAGGTCTCGAACGTCCAGACTTCACGGTTGGGCAGCACCAGCATCGCGCCGCGGCCGTCGCTGAGCCGGCTGGCCTTGACCGCCGGATGCAGATGGAAGCGCAGTGTGTAGTCCGAGCCGCCGCCGCGCAGCCGCGCGCCTTGCGCGGGCGTCACGGTGTCCTCGCCGTCCAGCCGCGCGCCATCCTCGGCGGCCACCAGCACGCGGCGGTGGATCAAGCCGAACTTCGACGCATAGCCGTTGTGCGAGGTCGACAGCACGGTGCCGTCGGGCACGACCTCGCGGAAATTCTCCACCCGGGTCGGCCCCGACACGATCGGCGCGCCGTGCAGCAGCCGCTTCATGGCCGACATCTCGACGAAGTTGCAGGACGAGGTGTTGTGATAGGTCAGCGTCGAATGCGCCACCGTCGAGCGCGCGAAGGTGCGCCAGTTGTCGCGCCCGGTCGACGGCATGCCGCAATTGATGACGATGCGGCTGGCGCCCGACGACAGCTCGAACGCCAGGCAGCCGGCATGCGCCTCGTGGCTCAGATGCGGCGGTGGCGGCGCGCCGGTGTCGACGATGACCGTCATCTGCCCGGCGTCCAGCCGCTGGAAGCCGGAATGCGGCATGCTCGCCATCGGCGTGCCATGGGTGTCGTCATAGGCGAGCAGCGTCGCCAGCAGGTCGGACGGGGTGCCGCCCATGCCGTTGAACAGCGCCATGTTGCCGTCGCCGTGCCGGAAAAAGCGCAGCATCGGCATCATCCGGTCGATGGCGTTGAGCAGCGCCGGCGGCGGCGCGATGTTGCGCGCGGCGAAGGTCTGGCGCAGCGGCAGCAGGTCGATCAACAGCTCGATCAGCGCGCCCGGGTTGCGCGACACGTGCCCACCGTCGGGGAGGATCTGCCGCTGCAGCTCGTCGGAGAGTTTCCGCGTCGCGCTGCGGATGTGCTTGGCCTGGTTGGCGAGGCACAGCGCCGCGTAGCACAGCGCGATCAGCACCTGGAGCCGCGGCACGCCGTCGGGAATGTCGATGGTCGAATAGCGCAGATAGCGGATCTCGCGGGTCAGGCCGCGCAAGTACCGGCGATAGAACTTGCCGTCGGAATCGGCCAGCACCAGCGGCGCCTGCGACAGCAGCGAGATCACCCGGCGCGCCAGCACGTCGGCGCGGCGGCTGAGCGGGTGGCGGCCGATCTGGTTGGTGATCCAGTCGTCGACCAGGGCGCGTGCGTTGGCGCGGGTCAGGGCGGTGTCGGCTGCGCGAAGATGTCGCAGCCAGCCGAAGCCGAGCAGCGCCACCTCCCAGTCCTCCGACGGAGGCTCCAGGTCGAAGATCGAACGGCCGTGGCAGGTGACGATCTTGCCGGCGAACACGAAGCGCCCGGCATAGATCTCGGCCGCCCGTGTGGCGTCCGACGTGCGCAGATCATGCGGCGCAATGATGAGCCGGTCCGCGCGTCCGGGCCACAGGCCGGACACGGATACCGATACACCGCTGACATTGGACATCAGGCTGCGCGCAAAGCGGCCCATGACCAGCGTCGATATGCGTCTGCGTTGAGCGGCGGACACGCCAAGCCTTGTTCAGAGGGGATTCGGTTGCGGATCCTTCATAGATCGCAACTGCCGCCGATACACCATTTTTGGCCCCGGTGCAGCACCCACGCAGGACCAGAATCTGGTGCAAAATCAGGATTTAACGGACAGACACAACCCGCACGCCCTCAATCCGGTACCGGCATTGCGCCGGTGCACGTCATGCACGATGACACGCTCACGCGCGCCGCTCCAGCCTCGCGGCATAAAATCCGTCGAGACCGCCGAGTCGCGGGTCCTGATGCGGCAGATGGCAGGGTAGTGTTCGCAGATCGCCCGCCGCCGTCACGAGTTCGGCAAGTCCGGCCACCTCCGCGGGGGTGATGGGGATCCGCCGCAACTCGGCGCTGCCGGCGAGGGCGCTCTCGACCACCTGCTCGCCTTCCTCGGGCTCGAGCGAACAGGTGCAATACACCAGGATTCCGCCGGGCTTCAGCAGGCTGGCGGCCCGGGTCAGGAGCCGGGCCTGCAGGCCGGACAGCGCGGTGATGTCGGCCTCGCTGCGCAGCCAGCCGACATCGGGATGCCGGCGGATGGTGCCGGTCGAGCTGCAGGGGGCATCGAGCAGCAGGCCGTCGAAGCCGGCGCCGTCGGCCGGCTGCCATTCGGCCGCATCAGTCACGACCGTCTCGGTCGTCAGCTGCAGCCGGGTCATGTTCTCCTTGAGCCGGTTCATCCGGGCAGGCGACCGGTCCACCGCGGTGACGCGGGCGCCGGCATGGGCGAGCTGGGCGGTCTTGCCGCCCGGGGCGGCGCAGAGATCGGCGATGCTCTTGCCGGCGACGTCGCCGAGTAGCCGGGCGGGCAGGGCCGCGGCGGCGTCCTGCACCCACCATTGGCCTTCGGCGAAGCCGGGCAGCACCGTGACCGAGCCATGCAGCAGGGTGCGCACGGTGCCGGTCGGCAGCACCTCGCCATGCAGGCGCGAGGCCCAAGATGCCGGGTCGGATTTGACGGTGAGATCGAGCGACGGCTCCTGGCCGAGCGCGGCCGCGATGTCCTTGGCGGTCGTCTCGCCATAATGCGCGATCCAGCGGGCGAGCAGCCAGGGCGCGATGTCCAGCGGCTGGCCCATTGTGTCGTCGAGCAGCGCGGTGCCCTCGCGCGCGCAACGTCGCAGCACGGCGTTCACCAGCCCGGCATATTTGGCGGCGCGGCGGTCGGCCTGGACCAGTCGAACCGACAGGTCGACCGCGGCGTGATCCGGCACGTCCATCCACAGGATCTGCGCCGCACCGATCAGCAGCGCGCTCTGGGCGCGCGGTGCATCGGTCGGAATGCCGCGATCCAACAGCCGCGACAGCACGTTTCCGAGCGTGCCGAGCCGACGCAGTGTGGTCGCCACAAGGCGTCGCATCAGCGCACGGTCACGATCGGCGAGATGCTTCAGCCCGGGATGCGCACCGGTGCCGTCGAGCTGATCATCGAGGGTACGGTGCTTGTGCAGGACCCCGTCGATGACATCGGCGGCGATGCGCCGGGCGGCAAGGCCCGGAACTTCGGAAGGGGTCGCAAAACGCGGCGGAGGCATGCCTGGAGACTACTCGCGAAAGAAGAAAGGCAGTTCCGCGACGATCGGGGTGCATGCCATCAGCTTGCGGGACCTCTGCCACGGGAATATGCCAAATGTAAGAATCGGCTCTGCTTTTTTTAGACCTGTTTTATCGAGCGTGCTCACACGATCTGATGATGTCGGCAATGATCCGGTTCAATGGTGGAATGGTACGATGAGCGATGAGTCCTCAGGTAAGCCCGCTTTGACCTTGGTGGCCAGCAATGACGCGCCGCGCAAGCCGCTGAGCCCGGCCGCGCAGCGCGCGCTCGCCGAAGCGGAGGAGCGCCGGCGCCTTGCTGCCGAGCAGGCTGAGACACCGATGCCGAAGGAGCTGCAGGGCCCGAAGGGGCCGGAGCCGACCCGCTACGGCGACTGGGAACGAAAGGGCATCATCTCGGACTTCTGAGGCCATTGCTTGGAACGTGGTCCATCGTCAGAGATAGTGCTGGTTGCGCAGATAGCGCACGATCTGATCGGCGGCAGCGTCGGCCGAGAGAGTGTCGCCATCGATCGTGATCTCCGGCCGTTCGGGTGCTTCATAGGCTTGGCCTAGTCCGGTGAAGTTCGAAAGCTCTCCGGCGCGCGCTTTCCTGTAGAGGCCTTTGGGGTCCCGCGCCTCGCACCTCGCCAGTGAGGTGGCGACATGGATCTCGACGAATTCGCCGGCATCGAAGCGACGGCGTGCCATCTCCCGGTCGGCGCGGAACGGCGAGATCAGCGACACCAGCGTGATCAGGCCGGCGTCGACGAACAGCGCGGCGATCTCGGCCACACGGCGGATGTTCTCGACCCGCGCCTCCGGCGTGAAGCCGAGATCGCGGTTGATGCTGTGGCGGAGATTGTCGCCATCGAGCAGCGCACTGTGCCGGCCGAGCTCGCACAGCCGGCGGTCGACGAGGTTGGCGATGGTCGACTTGCCGGCTCCGCTCAGGCCGGTCAGCCAGAGCACGCAGGGCTTCTGCTGCTTGAGGCGGGCGCGCACCGATTTGTCGACCGCGAGCGGGTGCCAGCTGATCTCGACAGGCCGTCGCAACGGCGCATCGATCAGACCCGCAGCAACCGTGCGCCGGCTGAACGGATCGATCAGGATGAAGCTGCCCAGTTCGTGGCTGTCGCGGTACGCCTCGCAGACCAGCGGCCGGTCGAGCGCGATATCGACACAGCCGATCTCGTTGGCGTCCAGCGTCGCGTCTGCCTCATGCGCCATCGTCTCGATGCAGACGCGATGTTTCATGGCAGAGACCACGGCGCCGATCGACGATGTGCCCGATTTGAGCAAATAGCGGCGGCCCTGCCGCATGGCTTCGTCATCGAACCAGATCAGATGAGCGGTGATGTGATCCGTCACCACGGGTGACGCACCGGAGGTCAGTACGTCGCCGCGGCTCGCATCGATCTCGTCGGCGAGCAGCAGCGTCACCGATTGCCCGGACACGGCCTGCTGCAGCCGGCCGTCGGCCGTGACGATGCCGGTGACGCGGCTGCGCCGCCCCGAGGGCTGGACGACGATAGGATCTCCACAGCGCAGCGTGCCGCTGGCGACACGGCCGCTGAAGCCGCGAAACTCCGCATGCGGGCGGTTGACCCATTGTATCGGAAAGCGGAACGGCCGGTCTGCGATGCCGTCGGACACGTCGGCCTGTTCGAGATGCTCCATCACGCTCGGCCCGACATACCAGGGCATGCGCGCGCTGCCGCCGATGATGTTGTCGCCGTCGCAGGCCACCACCGGGATGCATTGCACATCGCTGATGCCAAGCTGCTCGGCCAGGCTGCGGCAGGTGGCCGAGATGGTGGCGAAGCGATCGGCGTCGAAGCCGACGAGGTCCATCTTGTTGACGGCCACCAGGACGTGACGGACGCCGAGCAAAGCGAGGATATGGCTGTGGCGGCGGGTCTGGCTGACGACACCCTTGCGGGCGTCGACCAGGACGACCGCAAGGTCGGCCTGCGAGGCGCCGGTCGCCATGTTGCGCGTGTATTGGACATGGCCGGGTGTATCGGCGATGACGAAGCGGCGGCGCGGCGTGGCGAAGAACCGGTAGGCGACGTCGATCGTGATGCCTTGCTCGCGCTCGGCCTGCAGCCCGTCGACCAGCAGCGCGAAGTCCAGCGCCGGTCCGGCGGTGCCGGCCGTCTTGCTGTCCGAGGTCAGCGCGTCGAGCTGGTCGTCGAGCAGCATCTTCGAATCATAGAGCAGCCGTCCGACCAGCGTGCTCTTGCCGTCGTCGACGCTGCCGCAGGTGACGAGACGCAGGGTCGGCTTGTCCTGCGCGTGTGTGCTGGCGGACGCCTGCGTCCGTCCGATTGTCGCGTGGTGCCCGGCCATCAGAAATAGCCCTCCACCTTCTTGCGCTCCATCGAGGCCGCGCTGTCGCGATCGATCACGCGGCCCTGCCGCTCCGAGGTGCGGGACGCCATCATCTCGCGCACGATCGCGGCAAGGTCGGACGCCGTCGACGGCACAGCGCCTGTCAGCGGATAGCAGCCGAGCGTGCGGAAGCGGACCGACCGCCATTCCGGCGTCTCGCCCGGCCGCAGCGGCATGCGTTCGTCGTCGACCATGATCAGTGCGCCGTCGCGCTCGACCACCGGCCGCAGACTTGCGAAATACAGCGGCACGATCGGGATGTTCTCGAGGTGGATGTAGTCCCAGACGTCGAGCTCCGTCCAGTTCGAGAGCGGGAAGACGCGCATGCTCTCGCCGGGCGCAAGCAGGGTATTGTACAGGTTCCAAAGTTCCGGCCGCTGGTTCTTCGGATCCCAGCGATGCGTGATGCTGCGATGGGAGAAGATGCGCTCCTTGGCGCGCGATTTTTCCTCGTCGCGGCGCGCGCCGCCGATGGCGGCGTCGAAGCCATGCATGTCCAGAGCCTGGCGCAGCGCCTGGGTCTTCATGACGTCGGTGTAGAGCGCAGAGCCGTGGACGAACGGGTCGATGCGCTGGGAGAGCCCTTCCGGGTTGACGTGCACCAGAAGCTCGAGTCCGAGCTCTCGCACGCGCTGGTCCCGGAACGCGATCATGTCGCGAAACTTCCAGGTCGTGTCGATGTGCAGCAGCGGAAACGGCGGCTTGCCGGGATGGAACGCCTTCATCGCCAGATGCAGCAGCACCGAGGAGTCCTTGCCGATCGAATACAGCATCACCGGCTTGCGAAACTCGGCCGCGACCTCGCGCAGGATGGCGATGCTCTCGGCTTCGAGCCGGCGCAGATGGCTGAGGGCTTGCGGCTGCGGTTCGGTCTCCGGCGGCCGGAATCTGGATGTCGTCGTCGCGGGTGCGCGATCAATGATCCCATTCATGCCGCCACTCCCGCACGCTCGCCGAACAGGCGCGACGATGCCGCGGCATTCAGGCCGAGATCGCCAATGCAGGCTGCCACCGAGGCGCGATAGACGTCGTTGACGCCGCAGCGCTCCAGCAGCTCCAGCTGAGCACTTGTCACCGCGCCTGTCGCGCGCGGCTGGAAGCGATAGGCGCTGTCGGAGGTGTGGAGATTGGGCACCTTGTAGATTGCGGCCTCGCTCGGGAAGATGACCCGGGCATTGCTCCCATGCTCCTGTCCCGGCTGTTGCCAGCTCGTCACCGCGTCTTCTGCGAAGCTTGCGGACAGGCCGAGGCGATCGAACAGCACGCGAACCGATGCGATCGGCTCCTTGCTGACTTCGTAGACGTAGTGCGTGACGGGAACTCCCTGCTGTCTCGCGTAGCTCGACACTCTTGCCGCGCTGAGGGCGGCGATGATGTAGTGCGCCAGCAAAGTATTTTCTGAGGCTCGCGAGATCAGCTTGTCCAGCCAGGACGCGAGCGCGCTCGCTGGCTCGCGATCGAGCGCGATCAGGTGGAGCCGGTGCGGCGGATATCCCGCATCGATCAGCAGCTTGAGCGGGTTGAACAGGCTCTCCGCGATGACATAGGGGCCGATCGTCTCCTTGCTGAACAGGTTGGGCTGGTCCGCGGTCGATGGAATGATCCAGGGCGTGAGCGGCTGGCCGACCATCGCATCACGCAGCATGGCTTTCAGCGGTTGATAGTAGGACGGCATCCCGGTCATGCCGAACAGGTTGCTCAGCGCGGTCGATCCGACCCTGGCCTTGCCGCAGGCGAAATAGAGCATCGGGAAGTCCTGCGCCGGGCGTCGCCGGAACGCCTCGGCGAGAGACTCCGTGACCTCGCGCATCAGCGTCTGCAGCGTCACGGTTCTGCTCTGGAAGGCGCCGACCGGCGTGAGCTGCATGGTGTTGAGCGAGGAGTCTTCGGTTCTGATCAGAGCGGCCATCTCTGCAATGGACGCAGCCGAGTTCGTGTCGAGAAGCATGTGTCTGCTCCTGTCCCTGAGTTTCAAAAAAGCTTGAGAATGTGCTTCGGGATGCAATGAGTGCGGGGCGCGATCGCGGGCGACCGCGCCGGTCGATCAGGCGGCGCGCACGGTGTCGAGGAATCGCTCGACCTCCACCTTGAGATTGCTGCTCTGGAGCGTCAGCGAGCGCGCGGAGTCGAGCACCTGGCCCGAGGCCGTTCCGGTGGCGCTGGCGCCCCGGTTGACCTCCGTGATCCGCTGCGCGACCTCCGCCGTGCCCTTGGCGGCTTCGCCGACATTGCGGGCGATCTCGCGCGTCGCGGCGCCTTGTTGTTCGACGGTGGCGGCGATGGTCGCAGCGATGTCGGAGATCTGCGTGATGGTCGCGCCGATCTCTTTGATCGCGGCGACCGACTCCTGTGTCGCTGCCTGCATCCCGGCGATCTGCGTGCCGATGTCCTCGGTGGCCTTGGCGGTCTGCGCCGCGAGCGCCTTGACCTCGCTCGCGACGACCGCGAACCCGCGGCCGGACTCGCCGGCGCGCGCGGCCTCGATGGTCGCATTCAGCGCCAGCAGGTTGGTCTGCTCGGCGATCGCGGTGATCAGCTTGACCACATCGCCGATCCGGCCCGCGGCCGATTGCAGCTCGTTGATGCGGCCGTCGGTGCGTTCGGCCTGCCTGACCGCCTCATTGGCGATGCGGCTGGAATCGTGGACCTGGCGGCTGATCTCGGTGACCGAGGCGCTCATCTCCTCGGTCGCCGAGGCCACGGCGCCGACATTCGTCGAGGCTTCCTCCGAGGCTGCGGCGACCATGCTGGACAACGACTGGGTCTGGTTGGCGGTGCCCGAGAGGGTGCCCGCGGCGCCTTCGAGCTGATGCGCGGCCGACGATACGGTGGTGACGATGCCGCCGACGGCTGCCTGGAAGGCGTCCGCGAGCTTCATCATCTCCGCTTTGCGCTGCTGGGCCGCGATCTTTTCCTGGTTCTTCTGGTCCTGCTCCATCTGCTCGATGCGGATCAGATTGTCCTTGAAGGTGCGGGCCGCGCGCGCATTGTCGCCGACCTCGTCACCCCGCTGCGTGTAGGGGATTTCCACCGACTTGTTGCCGCCGGCCAGCTCGAGCAGGACGTCGCCGACGCGCCGGATCGGACGGGCGATGGTCAGCGACGAGAACACCGCCGAGCCGATCAGGATCAGCACCACCAGCGCGCCGACCAGGATCGCGACGTTGCCGACGCGCTCCATCTCGGCCGACAGCTGGCTCTGTCGCAGCGACAGCATGTCGGTCGCGATCTTGACGCCTTCGCCGAGACGCTTCCTGATCTCCTGGTCTGTCGTGACCACTGTCTCGTCGAAGATGCGCCGGCTGGCTTCGTCGGCCTTGAAGTAGTCCAGCGCCGCCGCCTTGAACGCGGTCGCGATGCTGATGAGCTCGTCGATGCCAGCCTGGATGTCCTTGTTGTTGGTGAGCTCGCGGGACTTCCCGAGATCGGCGAGCAGCGTCTCGAGCCCCGCGGTCACGACGTCGCGCTGCGCCGGATCCGCGTTGGTCCCGTAACGCCAGCTCGCCGCGTTGATCGACGCCATGGCGGCATCCGCCGTGCGCAGCTCGGACTCGATGCTGAAATGCACGGGGGAGGCGAGCAGGCTGGGCAGGCTCGTCAGCTTGGGAAAGCTGCGCTTCCAGGCATCGAAGGCCTGGCTGCGGGCTGCGGTCTTGGCAAGCACCTCGCCGCGCGCCTTGGCGAAATCGGCGCCGGCTGCGGCGGATTTGTCGATGGCTTGGCGAATCTCCGCGTACAGCTGCTGCGCCACGGCGCGGGTCGCGCGCTGGCGGGCGGCTTCCACCTCACTGCCGGCCGCCGCGAGGTTGGTCTGCAGCGCCTGCAGGCTGGCCTGCAGCCGATCAGGCGTTGCGGCGCGGGCGATCTCCTGCTGGTTGAGCTGCGCGCGCAGCAGCGCCGCATCGGCCCCTTGCGCGTTGGACTTGTTGGCCATGTTGATCACGGCCAGGCGAGTCAGCTCGGCGATCGATTGATTGCCGACGATCTGGTTGGCCAGCATGCCCGCGACCAGGATCACACCGATCCCGGCCGTAATCCCGAGCTTTGTCCCGATCTTGAAATGTAAGCCGAACATTCCCACTCCCCAGAGTTGTATCTGGGTAGTAGGCTCAACCAAGATTAAAGAAGATATAAATACCTCAGGCCGTACAACTACAGGTAAAAAGTTCCCGTCGGGAACCGCAGAGAGGGAACTCTATTCTACGGCTGCATATTCCCTGCATCGGCCGGGCATTCTTCAGCGCGTCACCACCACCTTGGTGCCGATCGACACCCGCTCGTAGAGGTCGGTGATATCCGTATTGAGCATGCGGATGCACCCATAGGAGACAAAGCCGCCGACCGAGCCCGGCACGTTGGTGCCGTGGATCGCGTATTCGCCGCCGGCCAGCGTCATCGCCGCGACGCCCATCGGATTCTGCGGCGAGCCGCCGGCAATGACGTCGGGAATGTTCGGCTTGTCGCGCTTGACGTCGGCCGGCGGCGCCCAGGCCGGATATTTGTATTTGCCGTCGATCTTGGTGGTGCCGGCCCATTGCCGGCCGGCCTTGCCGACGCCGACCGTGTAGCGCATGGCGTGGGTGCCATCGAGCACCAGATAGAGCTTCCGCTCTCCGGTCTTCACGACGATCGTGCCGGGCGAATAGTCGCCGGCGATGGGGACCAGTTCGGGCCGGGCCGACGCTGTCCCGATGCCCGCCATCGTGATTGCGATTGCCGCGGCGGCCATCGCGGCCGCCTGCCTGATCATTCCAGTCCGCATTGCCATCCCCTCACCTGATCGCGTTCGGTGCGCGCTCCAGCCCGAGCGCTCGGATGGCTTGAGGAAAGGAAAACTTCGCCTGCGAGTAAATGACCTGAAAACAACACTCCCGCGGAATTTCGCCGCGGGAGCGCCACAATGTCGGTAATTGGGGTGGAGCGCGCCTACGCCTGCTTGCGGTTCTGCCGGTGCTGGACGAGGTCGTCGACCACGCCGGGATCGGCCAAGGTCGAGGTGTCACCGAGGCTGCCCGGCTCGTCCTCGGCGATCTTGCGCAGGATGCGGCGCATGATCTTGCCGGAGCGGGTCTTGGGCAGGCCCGGCGCGAACTGGATCTGGTCGGGCGAGGCGATCGGGCCGATCTCCTTGCGCACCCAGGCGACGAGCTCCTTGCGCAGCTCCTCGCTCGGCGTCTCGCCGGCCATCAGGGTGACATAGGCGTAGATGCCCTGGCCCTTGATGTCGTGGGGATAGCCGACGACGGCGGCTTCCGAGACCTTGGCATGCGCGACCAGCGCGCTCTCGACCTCGGCGGTGCCCATGCGGTGGCCGGAGACGTTGATGACGTCGTCGACGCGGCCGGTGATCCAGTAATAGCCGTCGGCATCGCGGCGGCAGCCGTCGCCGGTGAAGTACTTGCCCTTGTAGGTCGAGAAGTAGGTCATCTCGAAGCGGGCGTGATCACCATAGACGGTGCGCATCTGGCCGGGCCATGACCGCGTGAGGCAGAGATTGCCTTCGGTCGCGCCCTCGAGCGGGTGGCCATCGGCGTCGACGATCTCCGGCACGACGCCGAAGAACGGCCGCGTCGCCGAGCCTGGCTTGAGCTTGGTCGCGCCCGGCAGCGGCGTGATCAGGATGCCGCCGGTCTCGGTCTGCCACCAGGTGTCGACGATCGGGCAGCGGCCCTCGCCGACGACGCGGTGATACCACTCCCACGCTTCCGGATTGATCGGCTCGCCGACCGAGCCGAGCAGGCGCAGCGACGCGCGCGAAGTCTTGGTCACCGGGCCATCGCCGCCCTGCATCAACGCGCGGATCGCGGTCGGCGCGGTGTAGAAGATGTTGACCTTGTGCTTGTCGATGACGTTCCAGAACCGCGAATTGTCCGGATAGTTCGGCACGCCTTCGAACATCAGCGTGACAGCGCCGTTGGCGAGCGGCCCATAGAGAATGTAGCTGTGGCCGGTGACCCAGCCGACATCGGCGGTGCACCAGTAGACGTCGCCCTCGTGATAGTCGAACACGTATTGATGCGTCATCGCGGCGTAGACGAGATAGCCGCCGGTGGTGTGCAGCACGCCCTTGGGCTGGCCGGTCGAGCCCGAGGTGTAGAGGATGAACAGCGGATCCTCCGCGTTCATGTGCTCGACCGGGCAGTCGGTCGTCACCATCTCCGCGGCCTCGTGGTACCAGAGGTCGCGCGTCGGGTTCATCTCGACCTTGCCGCCGGTGCGCTTGACCACGACGACCCAGTCGACATTGTCGACCTTGTTCAGCGCCGCATCGACATTGGCCTTCAGCGGCACCTTGCGGCCGCCGCGCAGGCCCTCGTCGGCGGTGATCACGACCTTGGAGTCGCAATCCTTGATGCGCTGGGCCAGCGAGTCCGGCGAGAAGCCGGCGAACACCACGGAGTGGATGGCGCCGATGCGGGCGCAGGCCAGCATCGCAAAGGCCGCCTCCGGAATCATCGGCAGGTAGATCGTGACGCGGTCGCCCTTCTTGACGTTGCGGTTGCGCAGGATGTTGGCCATCTTGCACACTTCGTCATGCAGCTCGCGATAGGTGATGTGCTTGGACTGCGAGGGATCGTCGCCTTCCCAGATGATCGCGGTCTGGTCGCCACGGGTGGCGAGGTGGCGGTCGATGCAGTTGTAGGCGGCGTTGAGGACGCCGTCCTCGAACCATTTGATCGAGATGTTGCCGGGGGCGTAGGAGACGTTCTCGATCTTGGTCGGCGCATGAATCCAGTCGACGCGCTTGGCCTGCTCGGCCCAGAAGCCGTTCGGGTCCTTGATCGAGCGCGCGTACATCTCCTGGTACTTGGCGTCGTCGACAAAGGCGCGTTTCGTCCACTCGGCCGGAACGTCGTAGATCTTCTCGGACATTTCACACCCTCCGCATGCGGCCTGCCGTGGTCCAGCGCAGGCCGTCGTTGTTCCCACTATGCGTCCCCGTAACCGGCGGCGACAAGGCAGGACAAGTAGAACCTTCGGCGGGGAAGCGGTCTGCGCAGGATCAAAGATTTGTGCGCGGAGGTTGCGACAGCGTCGGCCGCACTGTTGGTGATCGTGCCAGCCGATCGTCAAGGTTACCCCGAATCGGTCACGGTTGCGGTATCGGGTAACCGATTTGCCTGAATTTAGGGACTCGCCATCCGCGTCCTGACGCCCTAAATCGCCTGGAAGCTGTGGATAACCCGGTCGGAACCAAAACGACAGCCGGGGCATTGAGCGGATAAGACCGGCGGCAGGGCGTCTAAAGCAATGATGGACCAGCAGAATTTCGAGAGCTCACGGGTCGGCCCGGCCGATGCCGAGGTCGCGCTCGCAAAGGCGCTGGGCCAGTGGCCGGCCAAGCCGGGGCGCCGCAAGCTCACGCTCAAGGATCTGGCCCACGCCAAGACCGCCAATGCGCAAGGCTCCGCCAAGACGACGGTCGAGGAACTGGCGAAACGTATCGGGCTGAAGCTCGGCGACCAGTCGGAGCTGACGATCCGCCGCATCAAGCGCGGCAAGAGCTACACCTTCATCCGCGCCAACGGCACGCAGATCCGCCACGCCGGCACGATCCGCCGGCTGCACGCGATGGCGGTTCCACCGGCCTATCGCGAGGTCCGCTACGCCGCCGATCCGAGCTCGCATCTGCAGGCGGTCGGCATCGATGCCGCCGGGCGGCTGCAATACCGCTATCACACCGATTGGGAGAAGGTGCGCGAGCATCGCAAGGCGCATCGGCTGGCCAAGCTGGTCGGCGCGCTGCCACGCATCCGCCGCGCCGTGTCCAAGCATCTCGGCAGCGAGCAGCCGACGCGCGAGTTCGCGCTGGCTGCCGTGATCGAGCTGATCGCGCGCACCGCGATCCGCCCCGGCAGCGAGTCCTATGCGCGGCTCAACGGCACCCGCGGTGCCGCGACGCTGTTGAAGTCGAACGTTCTTCTGGAAGACGATTGCCTGGTGCTGACCTTCAAGGCCAAGGGCGGCAAGGCGGTGCGCAAGGAATGCGATGCCGCCAAGCTGGTCCGCGCCGTCGGCATCCTGCGCGGCCTGCCCGGCCGTCGTATGTTCCAGTATCGCGACGCGCAGGGCGTGGTGCGTGCCGTCTCGACCACGCAGGTGAACGCGTTCCTGCGCGAGATCGCCGGCATCAAGATCTCGGCCAAGGATTTCCGCACGCTGATGGCGTCAGCCGTCGCGCTGGAGACGCTGTCGCGGATCACGCCGGCGGCCAGCGCGCGCGGCCGCAAGAAGCAGATTTTGGAAGCGATCCGCGCCGCCGCCGACGAGCTCACCAACACGCCGGCGATCTGCCGCAAGAGCTATGTGCACGATACCATCGTGACCGCGTTCGAGGACGGCATTCTCGAACGCTTCGCCGCGACCATGAAGGGCCAGCGCTCGCAGACGAAGCGCGAGCAATTGCTGGCGCAGGTGGTGACGGCCGTCTCGGCCTGATCTCGCGCAGCAACTAGGCCTGGCAGCGCGGGCCGATTTTCGCCGACGCAAGGAAGCGCGCGATCGGATCGAGCTGCTTGCACGGCACGGCCGCGCTCCTGGCAACTTGCGGATTGCGCTTGGCGGGCCGCAGCACGGCCGCCTTGGCCGGCACCTTGGTTCGGCGCGCCACAGTTGCGCCGCGCCCGTCGACACGCACGGACTTCGACACCAGCGGCAGACGCGCGGCGTCGTTCAGTTCGAGCGGCTGGGTTTCAAAACTCCGATCGCTTTCGCTCAGCGTATCGACGCCGGGAACGGGTTCGCGGATCAGCGCCGACGTCGTCTCGCCGGCCAGGTCGCGATCGATGTCACCGGGCGTGACCGCCGCCAGCACCATCTTCGTTGCAAGCAAGCAGCAGATTATCACGAGGCAGAACCCCGCAATCCAGATCGTTCTGTTCACTGTTGGAAACCCCCGCCGATCGCGCCGGACAGTGCAGGACATCCCCTTCCCGCAGCCGGCGCCGTGACGACCAATCAACCTTAAGAAAGTCTTACTCGCAATGTCTTCGGCAGCTTCGGCCAGGCTCGGCTGGCATCGTAGTTAATGGCCGAGTCCTCGCTGTCATCATCGGCCAATGACCGACACCGTGCTGATGAGTTCAGCAGTCTGCGACATTCCGGCGCGCGACATCTCGGTCAATGAGTCGGCGAGACGATCTCGATGCCCCGAGGTTTCACGGATCACGTTAAATTTTGCCGCGAAACTCGCATCCCGAAGCACGCGTAGCTCGGCCCGACACGACGCAAGAGCACGAAGCTCTGAACCGCATCGGTGTCGCCGTCGAACTCATCACGCGGCCCTGCCGCGCCATCCTTAGGGAGCTACCCATGTCCAAGCGCATTGCCTTCCTCGCTGCCGCCGCCTTCAGCGCGCTGTCGCTGACCTCGATCGCCATCGCGCCCGCGAGCGCCGAGGAGAAGACCGTGATGGTCGGGGGCGCGGCGATGTATCCGTCGAAGAACATCATCCAGAACGCGGTGAACTCGAAGGATCACACCACGCTGGTCGCCGCGGTGAAGGCCGCCGGCCTCGTGCAGACGCTGGAGGGCAAGGGCCCGTTCACGGTGTTCGCGCCGACCAATGCCGCCTTCGGCAAGCTGCCGGCCGGCACCGTCGACAACCTGGTCAAGCCCGAGAACAAGGCGACCCTGACCAAGATCCTCACCTATCATGTCGTGCCCGGCAAGCTCGAAGCCGCCGACCTGAAGGACGGACAGGTGCTGAAGACGGTCGAGGGCGAGCAGCTCACCGTGAAGCGTGACGGCAAGACCGTGATGATCATGGATGCGAAGGGCGGCTCCTCGACGGTCACGATCTCGAACGTCAACCAGTCGAACGGCGTGATCCACGTGATCGACACCGTGCTGCTGCCCGCGTCCTGATCGCGCGAGGAAACACCGGTCGCATCCGTTTCTTCCTCCTCCTCGCGGATGTGACCACGAGCGAGCCGGGCCCACCCCGGCTCGCTTTTTTGTGAGCGCCATCGCTCCGAAAGCATCGATTTGCCGGTTTGAGCGCGTAACGGCCGGCCTTCGTTTGGCGTATATCTGCCTGGAACCACCCCGAACCACCGAGCCCGCCATGTCCAGCATCGCCGCCACCGATCAGACGATCAGCACCGAGAAAGCCAAGGTGATCCAGCCGGCCTGGGTCCGCGTCATGCACTGGATCAACGCCGTCGCGATGATCCTGATGATCATGTCAGGCTGGCAGATCTACAACGCCTCGCCGCTGTTCGACTTCCGCTTCGACCGCAGCATCACGCTCGGCGGCTGGCTCGGCGGCGCGCTGCTGTGGCACTTCGCCGCGATGTGGCTGTTGATGCTCAACGGCCTCGCTTATCTCGTCACCGGTCTTGCCACCGGCCGGTTCCGCCGCAAGCTGCTGCCGGTCTCACCCTCCGCCGTCATCGCCGACATCAAGGCCGCGCTGACCTTCAAGCTGTCGCATGCCGATCTCACCGTCTACAACGCGGTGCAGAAGCTGCTCTACCTCGGCATCATCCTGGTCGGCATTGTCGTGGTGCTCTCGGGCCTGTCGATCTGGAAGCCGGTGCAGCTGCACTGGCTGGTCATGCTGTTCGGCGACTATCCGGCGGCGCGCTACGTTCATTTCGTCTGCATGGCGCTGATCTGCGCCTTCCTGGTCATCCACATCCTGCTCGCGCTGCTGGTGCCGAAAAGCCTGCGCGCGATGATCATCGGCCGCTAAGGGGAGACTGCATCATGGCCAAGCGTCCGTTCCTCATTCCCGGCGTCGACAAGCGGCTGCTGATCAAGGATTCGATCAAGGCGATGCCCGACCTCTCGCGGCGCCGCTTCATCACCGGCGGCGCCAGCCTGGGCGCGCTGACCTTGCTCACCGGCTGCGATGTCGTCGACAGCGACAGCGCCGAGGAGCTGCTCAAGAAGGTCTCCAAGTTCAACGACGCCGTGCAGTCCTGGATCTTCAACCCGGACGCGCTGGCGCCGACCTTCCCGGAGAGCGCAATCACAAAGCCGTTCCCGTTCAACGCCTACTACACGCTCGACGAGGCGCCGGAGATCGATGCCGCCGACTGGAAGCTGGAGGTGCGCGGCCTCGTCGACAACAAGAAGTCGTGGACGCTCGATGAGCTGCACGCGCTGCCGCAGGTCAAGCAGGTGACCCGCCACATCTGCGTCGAAGGCTGGAGCGCGATCGGCTCCTGGACCGGCACGCCGCTGCGCGACTTCCTCAAGCTGGTCGGCGCCGACACCCGCGCCAAATATGTCTGGTTCAATTGCGCGGATTCCCAAGGCTACAATTCGCCGCTGGACATGCGCACCGCGCTGCATCCGCAGACCCAGATGACGTTCAAATTCGCCGACCAGATCCTGCCGCGCGCCTATGGCTACCCGATGAAGATCCGCGTCCCCACCAAGCTCGGCTTCAAGAACCCGAAATACGTCGTCGCGATGGAAGTCACCAACGACTACAAGGGCGGCTATTGGGAGGACCAGGGCTACAATTCGTTCAGCGGGAGCTGAGCCCTTTTCCCGAATAGAGTCGCGAGCGCCGCCACGCCCTCCGCCGTCGTCCCGGCCTTGAGCCGGGACCCAGACCCACAGGGAGTGGTTTGAGGCCGGCTGGTCATTGGCATTTTGCCCATGACATCCGCCGCGGCGTATGGGTCCCGGCTCAAGGCCGGGACGACACCGTTGGTGAGGCGCGGCCTGTGGCCTTCAGCTTGCCCTGCATCGCCGCCATCACCGCCCCCAGCAGCAGCAGCGCCGCCGAGACGTTCAGCGCATAGGTCAGACTGCCCATCGCATCGGTGATCGCGCCGACGGCGAACGGGCCCAGGGTCTGGCCCACGCCGAACGAGATGGTCAGCGCCGCGATCGCGCGCGGCCACACTGCCTGCGGCAGGTTGAAGCGCACGAACGCCGTCGTCGCGGTGGTCACCGTCGAGAACGCGATGCCGAATACCGCGGCCGACAAGGTCAGCATGGCCGGTGAATGGCTGAGCGAAGGCAGCGCGGCGCCGATCGCATTCACGGTGAGGATGAGCGCGGTCGGCCAGCCGCCGCGATCCAGCGCCAGCACGCGGCGCCACACCCAGGGGGTGGTGAAGCCGGCCAACCCAATCAGGCACCAGAAGCCGGATTGCGCCGCGGCGCCGCCGCCGAGATCGCGCACATAGGCGATCATGAAGGTGAGATAGGCGATGTAGCCCGCGCCATAGAGGAAGTAGCCGAACAGGTAGATCGCCATCGGCCGCAGTGACACACGGTCGGCGCGCGTCTCCGGCATGGCGGCGTTCGATGGCAGCCGCATCAGCAGCAGCGGCACGATCAGCACCACGCTGACGCCGGCGAGCACCGCCCACACGATCCACCATGAGCCCGGCCCGAAGGCCTGCAGCACGAACGGCGCGATCAGGCCGGAGACGACGATGCCGAGCGGAGGCCCGGCATAGAACAGGCTGAGCACGAAGCTCGCCTGCGCCGGCCGTGCCAGGGCGACCCGCGCCGCCAGCGCACCGCCGACGACGAGCGCCACGCCGGCGCCGATCCCCGTCACCAGGCGTGCCACGCTCAACGCGACGAAGTCGCCCGTCATGGCGCAGACCATGAGCGACGCCAGAGCCGCCACCGTGCCGCCGCGCACGGCGGCCAGCCCGCCGAACCGCCGCGCCGCCTGCGAGGCGATCAGCGCGCCGATCAGGTAGCCGGCGGCATTGACCGTGTTCATGAAGCCGGCCGCCGAATACGACCAGTGCAGCGTGTCGCGCATGTCCGGCAGCACCAGTGCATAGGCGAAGCGGCCGATGCCGAGACCGATGATGGGGCCGAGCGACAGCGTCAAATTGGTCAACGCCGGGTGGCCCGGAGTCGAGGCGGAGGGTGAGTTTGGCAAGAAATGCTCCGGCGCGGCGAATGTCCGGCAATTCATGCTGTCCGGCTGCCATTTCAGAGCACCGTATAGCCTGGCGCCGCGCGACAGAAGACGGGCAGCGGCAATGGTGGCTTGCCAACCACGCAGGAGGGCTTTAGCACTCCGCCGATTTTGCAACTCTCGTCGTTGCCGGGCTGCCGTCCCCGATCCATCGGGGCGAGCCGGCAATCCAGCCCAGAGATGATGGAGGCCCGGGTTCAGGCCCGGGCATGACAAAAGCCCTACGAGGACAACGACCATGGCGACCCAGAAGCTCCTGCTGCTGCCCGGCGACGGCATCGGCCCCGAAGTGATGGCCGAGGTGAAGCGGCTGATCGGCTGGCTGAACGGCAAGGGGCTCGCCTCGTTCGAGACCGAAGAGGGCCTGGTCGGTGGCTCCGCCTATGACGCGCACGGCGCCTCGATCTCGGAAGCCGACATGGACAAGGCCAAGGCAGCCGACGCCATCATCTTCGGCGCCGTCGGCGGTCCGAAGTGGGACGGCGTTCCCTACGAGGTGCGCCCCGAGGCGGGCCTGCTGCGCCTGCGCAAGGATCTCGGCCTGTTCGCCAACCTGCGTCCGGCCGTGTGCTACCCGGCGCTCGCCGACGCCTCCAGCCTGAAGCGCGAGATCGTCGAGGGTCTCGACATCATGATCGTGCGCGAGCTCACCGGCGGCGTCTATTTCGGCGAGCCGAAGACCATCACCGATCTCGGCAACGGCCAGAAGCGCGCCGTCGATACCCAGGTCTACGACACCTATGAGATCGAGCGCATCGCCCGCGTCGCCTTCGACCTCGCGCGCAAGCGCAAGAACAAGGTGACGTCGATGGAGAAGCGCAACGTCATGAAGTCGGGCGTGCTCTGGAACGAGGTCGTCACCGCCGTCCACGCGCGCGAGTACAAGGACGTCACGCTCGAGCACCAGCTCGCCGATTCCGGCGGCATGAACCTGGTGAAGTATCCGAAGATGTTCGACGTCATCGTCACCGACAACCTGTTCGGCGACATGCTCTCGGACATCGCGGCGATGCTGACCGGCTCGCTCGGCATGCTGCCGTCGGCCTCGCTCGGCGAGGTCGACGCCAAGACCCACAAGCGCCGCGCGCTGTACGAGCCCGTGCACGGCTCGGCCCCGGACATTGCAGGCCGAGGCCTCGCCAACCCGATCGCGATGCTGACCTCCTTCGGCATGGCGCTGCGCTACTCCTTCGACATGGGCGCGCTCGCCGACAAGCTCGACGCCGCGATTGCCGCCGTGCTGGCGAGCGGCCTGCGCACGGCGGACATCAAGGCCGAGGGCTCGACCCCGGCTTCGACCACGCAGATGGGCGAGGCGATCATCAAGGAGCTGGAGAAGCTCACGGCGTAATCGGCCGGATGCTCATTTGAGTCGAGCTACTTCCGCGCGGACGCTCTGCTCCCCTCCCCCTTGCGGGGAGGGGTCGGGGGTGGGGGTCCCCACCCAGTGAGCTCCGCTTGGGGCACCTCATCTTCAAAGCCAGTAACTATTTATCGCGACAACGACGCGCTTCACTCGAAGCGCATCCGCCGCTCGCCTTTACGCAAACTCTTCAGACAGCATCGCCCGGAGACCCCCACCCCCGACCCCTCCCCGCAAGGGGGAGGGGAGCGCACCGTCGCTGGGAATGCAGCTCGAC